>CAZFTJ010000004.1:0-254404 GCA_964521865.1 uncultured Spirochaetota bacterium
AGCATAAATTCTTCATATCCATCTCCTTTCAACTGTGATGCATAATGCCGCCGGTAAGCGGCATGTTCTCCGCATCAAGGCTTGTAAGCGGGGGTTATGTCCGCTCAACTGGATTTGTTATACGGCGCGAAGCGTCGTGTAACAAATCCTGGTGTTCGCACCGGCGGTACTTTCAGTACTTTACAGCACCTGCGGCATCTTCGACATTATCCGGATGCGAAGCGTCCGGATAAAACTGCTAATCAGCCGCGCAGTTTTTTGCGTCGGCTGCATTAGCCTTGTTAGGTCGTTTAATCTGCATTAAGATTCTTCAAAATCTTCTTTGCCAATGGTTCTTTGATCTCGGCGTGCCGTGGGACAGCTTCCATCGCTCCGTTCTTCGGATTAATCCAAAGTGAATGTGAGGCTCCTTCCCGTTTCAGATAGCAACCCGCGATTCTCAACCTTCGCTCTAAGTCTCGTCTTTTCATCCAATGATCACCGTGTCTTGGATAGCGTCCTCTGGAAGTCCTCGGAGAATGTCAGCCTTGCGATCCTCCAAGATCAACTCAATAGCCTGACGCAGACTAGCCTTGGTTTCCTCTATCGTCTCGCCCTGCCCGTTGGCGCCTGGTACCTCTGGACAGATAGCCCAAAAGCCGCCCTCGGGTGCGGCTTCTATGATTGCCGTAAATTCTGCCTTCATTGCAATCTCCTATCGTTTGTTATTGACCGAACGCGGAGCTGAGTAGCCGCGCCGCCTCAACATACACCTGCTATTTTAATGCATGTACACGTTCCGCACCAGCAAACGCCTCGCGGTCTACTCAAGCGAGATGTTATGCAGTATTACCCTAATATTTTTATGTCACCATTATTCTCTATCAGTATTGGCCGTACTTTCCCATTTTTGTCTATCCCTTGTGCAAATACGCCCCCGCAAGGAATATTCGTACTAAATGACACGCCATTAAGCGATGTCGCTGTCTTATCTGCGGAGTATTCAAATACTGAAAGAGCCCAGCCATGGAAGTACGCACGAAAAACCGTGATGCTTTGTGAATTGCATATACGATGAATTTCTTCACTGGTTTTCTCCATACAATCGCTTCCAAGAATTACAGAGTGGATACTATCTAGAATTGAAACAAACATCGGTTGGCCAGTGTCCGTCCTAATTACCCAGCGATATTCCCATTCATCTCGCCAATCCAAATGTTTGGTGAAAAAAAGCTCCTTGTAGAACCTTCTAATATGGGCTTCTAGGGTACTATTGAAAGTGTTACCGATTAGGTCCTCAAGAAAAGTCAAATCATAAGGTCCGCCACCATCTTTACTATTTTGAGGTCCATGAGTTGAACTCAAATACTCCACAGGACCGTAGAATAGATTTTCTTTTCCGAAATCTGTTGAAATTCGTTGATGCAGTTTTTTCCAGTCTAGGACAAGGCATACTCCTTTGTGATTATCTGCGTACTGCAACCACATCCGCGGATGACCGAAACCTGAACGGAGGATTCTATCAGCATCTTGCTCTGTGACTGTGGGGTCGTCTCTAGTACAACAAAGGATTAGAGATTTACTAGTAATGTATGTTGAGACTTCGTCAAAAAGGGTAGATTGGAATTGCAAATTCGACTTTGGGGACCTGGAGTAAATCCTAAACGGCCATGTCTTTGCCTCCCGGGGATCGTTAAGCGCCTGAAACGATCCTATACGCAACATCATGGCTGGCAATATCTTATAGGCCGCTGTTTGAGCGGTAGTATAATGATACAAGAACTGATGAAGTGGAAACAACTTAACATCCTCATCTAGTCTGCATAATGCCGCCGGTGAGCGGCATGTTCTCCGCGTCAAGCCGAAGGCTTGTAAGCGGGGGTTATGTCCGCTCAACTGGATTTGTTATACGGCGCGAAGCGTCGTGTAACAAATCCTGGTGTTCGCACCGGCGGTACTTTCAGTACTTTACAGCACCTGCGGCATCTTCGACATTATCCGGATGCGAAGCGTCCGGATAACGATCAAGCTCACCGGCTGGCCAAGCAATAGGGAATAGCCTTAATTCTTTTCGTAAGTATTAGTAGAAACCTGGCAACCGTGCGAGAAAGCCAGTCCGGTGCAGCGATTTGTTATCTGTCCAAATCTTTATAATAATCTGCGAAACTCATCAATAGTGATCCCTGCATCTTGAACAATACCGCCCATAGTGTAAGCATTCACTGGATTATTTCGTGGAATAGTTAATATTCTTGTCCCATCAGACATGACTATATGTTGCCCTGTCTTGTTATACGAAAGCCTGCTTTCTCAAGTGTAAGAACAGCATCTAGGTGATTTATCCCAGGTAATTTTGGCACGTATTAATCCGCAACTTCGACTTCACGCACTACACTGCCACGTAAGAGTTCTTCCAGTGCTTTGAGGTACTCTTGTATTGCATCCTGTATATTTATAAGGGCTTCCTCTTCAGTAGTACCTTGAGACCAACAGCCCGGTAAACCAGGTACGGACACACTGTATCCTTCCTCTGTGTGCTTTAAGGCAATTTTATATTTCATTGTATTCTCCCTAATATTAATATACACCCTGATGATTAAGTCGTGCTATTAGTTTTACAGATAACGACGAAGCTCACCTGCCGCTATGGAGCGCAACGGAATAGCGGTCGGGTGCAGCGCCTTGATAGGCAGCTTTTACCCCGACTTGGTTTCATACAAACCTATTTCCCAAATCTTGGAATAAACATCGGAACCTTTCTCTTGTATTCTTCATATTCTTTGCCAAATTCTCTGGTTAGCTCTTCCTCCTCCTTCTTTGAGATGAGGCAAAGCAGTATAACCAGAAGGGGGGTGAAGAACAAAGAATACAACGCAGATAAAAGAAAAGTAAAGCCCACATGTGTTGATAACCATCCAAGATGCTGTGGATGTCTAACAACGGCATAAATGCCTGTGGTAATAACTTTCTCCGGCCTATGCGTTTCTGACACTCTTCGTGACAATCCTTTTACCGAATTGATTAACAGCCAGACGCCCAACAAATCGAAAGGTACAGATATTATCAGGTGAATCAATGGAATGGGGAAATTGGTAACTGGAATCGTGACTGACGTATTTTCAAAAACCGGAGTAAAAAATCTGGGTTGGGGTGAAAACCAGATTCCAATCAACGAGAAAAACAGGAGATTCGCCGACAAGCGACCCAAAATCCCACTAATCCTCGCTCCTTTCTCCCTTCCATACTTGTCTTGAAATTTCAGGTGTTCGACTGACAAGAAATGGATTGGTACTGCCGCAATTACACCTAATATGCAAAGGAAGAATAGAATGTACATTTTCATCAACTTTTTGAGAACCAATTGTTATTCAATGGCGAATAGCCACCTAATGCCACAGGTGAGCGGCATGTTTTCCGCGTCAAGCCGAAGGCTTGTAAGCGGGGGTTTGTCCGCCCCACAGGATTTGTTATACGGTGCGAAGCGTCGTGTAACATATAATAAAGGCATTTTATCAAGAGACAAATTTCCCCCATGCTGCAGGCAAGCAGCAAATTTCTTATTTGCAATGGTAACGCCGAACCGTGACGACCGCTCTTTTACCTTATCCTGACTCGCTATTTCTATGCTGGATGTAGATCATTTCTGAATCTGCACCAAACATATAAAGGGGATTGATGCAGGTATCGTATCAGTAACACCCGCACTGATAATCAGAAAGAAGATTATCAAACCCAGAAATTTATCGGTGCCCGGCCGGCCTCATTCATTATAGCGAGGAGATGCTTTCAGGGTCCCAGTTATCGAGGAGATACCGGCAGGGGCAGTTCCGGATTTAAAAAAGTGTGTCTAAGGGACGGCTTATGAAAATCCTTTTATCCCCCTTTGATCCAGGTAAGGTGGTCCCCAATCAAATCGAAGGTCTTAAAAGCAACCAGTTAGACGAAGGGGCTAACCACCTTCCCTTCCAGCTTCTCCTTAGGGAACCGAAACAACAGCTCTTCCTTGTAAGGACACCGGTGTTTCATCACGTTGTACGCAGCCTGAGCCAGTTTATGAGAGATAATTGAACGGGCTACCAGTCGAGATGCCTTCTTTCTTCTGGCCGAGAGTTTGTCATATAGTCTCATTATTTCAGAATAATTTCTAATAGCCATGACAGCTGCCTGAGAGAATGCCCATTTGAGATAGTGATTTCCCTGCTTTCTGTTGGGGCTTCGATATGCCTTATCGGAGGATTGGTGAATACCAGGAACCACCCGACAATAGGAACAGAATGCCCGGGCATGAGCAAATCTGTGAATATCCCCTACCTCGTAGAGGATGGTTAAAGCGAGAACTTTACCAATCCCAGGGATGGTTTGTAAAAGATGAAAGCGCTGATCCTGTTTTGCTCGCTCTAAGATTTTCTTTTCCATGTACTCTATCTGCCCCGTTAAGAGCTCTATCCGTTCCAATCCCATGGTCTCTTTTACACGAATAAATGGATGGTGATAAAGCGGGTGCATGTTCTCTTCGGTAAGCCGCTTTATCGCGTTACGGTCGAAACCCTGGATGTTATACCTGAGGAGCATACGGCTAAGAGCTCCGTATTCGGCGGCTCTTTTGGTGACTAGGCGGATGCGCTCCCGCAGAAGGTCTCTTATGGGGCGAAGCTCGTAGGGGTAGATGTAATCCTGAGGGATCAGTTGCGCCCTCAGCAGTATGGCCAGGGTGAAAGCGTCCCATTTGTCGGTTTTTTTCTTCGACCAGGTGATTGCTTTCAGCCCCAGAGTATGGGCTAGGCTCACCTCATAGTCTTTCTTCTGGAGGCTATACACAAGCCATTCCCAGTTGATGGTGGATTCCACTACAATTTCAAGAGAAGTCTTGTAGGGTGAAAGCGTTGATTCAATCTTGTACAAATCGTTGTCCATCTTCTTATTCAGGAACCTGTGATCCTGTTCGTCGATCAAACAAAGATGATTTTTTCTTGCACCAAGATCGATTCCGCAGTAAAATTTCACCTGAGCACCTCCTTTGGTATTAAGGGTTTTGGGACCCGCATGGGGATCCCCTTAAGATTACGATCTAAAAGATCGTATTGGGAAGATGGTACCCGAAAATTTCGGAACCATCAAGCCCGTTTTAACCCACGCCGAAGGGGTTGCCTTTAATAATTATCAAATCCTGGTGCTCGCACCGGCGGCATTATCCGGATGCGAAACGTCCGGATAACGTTTACATCACCGGCTCACCGTTTTTGCAATCCGACGCACTTTGATTATAGCTAAAGTGTGCGCTTTTCGCAGCGCTTTCCGGAGCCGAAGGCGAGTTCGGTGTATGTGTGGTTAGCTGGCATTTTTGTTCCTCGGGCATTCACATTTTGACGGTTGTTTTCTGCATCCCAAACCATTCGTCAAGAGTAATAGATGGTGCTCCTAACAATGCATTAGCTTCGGCCGGATCACCCAGCTCTCCTACCTTATCAAAGTAAGCAATCAATCTTGTCGCATCAGCCAGTTCTTCGCGACCGGTTAGTTTCGCAATCAATTGGGCTTGCCAAAGTTTCATACGCATTATTCTTCGTCCGGGATAACAGGCATTGACAAAGCGTTTGAATGCGTCAGGCAATGTCATACTTTCAGGTCCATGAACGAACAATCTCTTGCCAAGAGCACGATTATCTTCATAAGATGCAGCCACCATCCGCCCCAAATCCGCTGCCGCAACGAAATGCAATGGGGGTGGCTTCTGGCCAATGATCACTACTGCCCGATTTCCTCGGATGAAGTTGTACAAGGTTTCCATCGCCCAAGTTGGACAAAACACGGTGTTTGCTATTCCGCTTGAACGCAGAATAGCCTCTGTACGCATTTTCACATCAATCAAGTCAAACCAGCGGTTTGCCTCACATACCGTCGTTGCAGAGATGTAAGTAATGCGCTCCAAACCAGTTGTTTTTCCCAAACCAATGACATGCCGCATGGCGGTCAACTCGGATATCTGTGGCAAACTTATATGCACCGCGTCGCACTCCGTCATAGCCACTTGGATATTTTCCCTGTTTAGCACATTCCCTTTGACAATCTCTATTTCGTCTCCGAACATCTGGTGCGCTTTTTCGCTGTTGCGCACCAGTACTCGCACTTGATTTCCCATCTCAACCGAACTACGAGTAACCGGCTGACCTAGCATTCCAGTTGCACCCAAGATGAGGATTCGCCTGGCCATAAATACTCCTCCAACGACACAAACCCTTCATGAGTATCTGCAAATTGCCAGCTAACGTCAAGCTGATCTGCCACGCAGAATCGGACAGCACGACCACATCAAACTGATAAGTCAAAGCTATCGATGGGTCCCTACGCGGTCAGCTCCAGCGCCATGTTGAACTAAGCCGCAAAGCGGCAGTCGAATTCTACTCCAAGCAATAGATTTTGCCCTTACATTTTATCCATAACAGTCATAATATACCCCCTAACCATATTACCACTCAATTAATCTCAAGGAGGCATATCATGACTGCATTAAGAATACGTATGATCGAGGACATGCAGCTTCGAGGTTTTTCCGAATGCACCCAGGAAGCGTATGTTCGGGCTGTAAAACAACTATCTGCACATTACCACAAATCACCTGACCAAATTACCGAAGAGGAACTCAGACAATATTTCCTGTACAACAAAAATATACGAAAATGGTCACTAACTGCAAGCACTATTGCTCTCTGCGGGATAAAATTCTTACATTCCCGTACACTCAGAAAGCAATGGACAACATGTACATTATTAGTCCGTCCACCCAAAGAGAAGAAATTACCCCCCATACTCAGTCGTGACGAAGTGAGACGTATTTTCGCTAATCTAAAAATGGAACATCATCGTGTCTGTTTAATCACTATTTATTCACTGGGACTCAGGCTTCAGGAAGGTACACATCTGAAAGTGAGAGATATCGACTCAGATAGAATGTTTGTTCATATTCACCACGGCAAAGGGAATAAAGATCGTTACGTTCCCCTTCCCGAAAGAACTTTAGATATCTTAAGAATATTCTACAAGACCCATCGCAATCCCAACCTGCTATTCCCTGCTCCCGGCAGAGGGCAAATCCATATGCCCTATACCGATAAACCACTGCCCAAATCCAGTATACAGATTGCTTTTAAAGAGGCTTGTCGTAAAGCTAAAATAAAGAAACATGTATCGGTTCACCATTTAAGACATGCCTATGCCGTACACCTTTTAGAAGCCGGAGTAAATCTACGCTTCGTTCAGGAATATTTGGGGCACTCAGATCCCCGTACAACCATGATTTACACCAGACTCATTAATAAGGCCCTTTCTAATCCTGTCAAAGTGAATCCATTTCCACGGTCTGCCCCGCGTCGATCCGCTATAGTAACTGAGCCTGCCAGAGTTATAGACAGAGCTCCGCTTTTGATTCGGACCGGGTACCAATGATGTTCTAGGGCGCCACGAGCGACCCTCTATATGTGTTTGGTGCAGACCTGTTATTGCACCAGTATCTTTGAACCCAAGCCGGATACGGGAAACGGAAGAACGATGTAGACCAGTTGATCAGCAATGAAACAGCTTATCAGGGATACCTTTGTCCCTTGACTTTGGGGGCCTTATATGTGTTATGCCTCGCTAATGCAGACTCTTGCCAATTAGGGTAGGTTCTTTTTCAAACTCTTCCTGGCTAATCAAACGCAACAAGAGATGGCGCACTGTGTATCGGTTGACCTTTGCCTCACTGTTCGCCGCCCCTGTTTCAGTTGCAACAAACTCATCAAGAGTGACCTTCCTGACCCACCCAGTCTCAAGGTCAATGTAAATATCTCCCTTATATTCAGAACCTCCTTCAGTTAATATATCTGCCTCTTCGGGGGATGCCATGATCATCTTTAAAGTGCTTTCGCCAGAGTCATATCCAATCAATGTGCAGAGGGCTCCATCAACGACGCTGATGCCTTTAAACTCAAGTGTGATTTCTCCGTTTCGAAAAACCGAGCCAGGCTTGACTGCAGTGCCAAGATTGACAGGAGTTTCAGTGAAAGCCGCTGGGTGCACAATCCGATCGCTGACGAGTTTCAGTTGCTCTATCCCTCTGCCAAACAGTGGCCGTGAAAATACATCATTCAGAGCATGAAAATCGATGAAATTATTGTATATGGCATAGCGAATATCCGGAGAGAGTTCATTCCCCCTGCTGTCTATTATACCCTCAAACTTATTATGAGGAACTCCGAACACGGGGCCTTTCCCATCTGCCCCTGACATCGGATCGAATTCATAGTCCCAGAGCCTGAGCGCCGGAATTGTCACGACATCATCAGAATTCAACCGCAAACAAAACCCCCCACATGTGTATTGGTCAAGCTTTTTCCTTAACGATGCCGCTGGAATGCAGCGGAGTGTGAGGAAATATGTTTCCGTGTCAGTACGCTTGCCGTTGAAGCCCATGTGGACAAATTCGGTTTGCATGTGGAAATACAGAGTCTCTGATTTACGATCAATTGGAAGATTGAACGGCCCTCTAATGTCCTGAGCGAGTCTTTGTATTCTTATGGTCTCTTCTTCGTTAGGCATTTCTTTACCTCTTATGAGATGGGTTAAACGACGGCATCATGCAGATTACTGCACGCGTCCGGTTGAACCGACAGGTTATATGCTTTTTTTAAATTGACGGATTTAATTCTTTCACCAGACGAACAGCTGTAACTGACCTGTCAGGATATTGGCATTTGCTATCTCCGGCTTTCAAATATCCTGCTTTTTCGTAAAATTTCTGATTGTATCTGGGAACCGCCGTATCAACAACCATTCGTCTTATCTCCGGATGATTTTGAATAATCCACTCTTCTAAATATCTTAAAAGCTTAGTTCCTATCCCTTTCCGTAAATAATCAAGTTTAATATAACAGAAAAGGATTTCTATTGTTGTATTCTCAATAAAGCGAGATGCAATGAAGCCAACCTGTTCTTCATCATTTACAGCTACAAAAATTGGCATCGACTTAGCCATCTCAATATACTTTCCTGGTAAATAGGCATTTATACCAGCAGCAACACCATCAGGCCCGATTTCGCTATAAAACAGTTTGATAAAAGCTTCGGAACGAATTCTAAAACAAGCTTCAGCATCAGATGGTTGAAAATTTCTGATTTCCGTTCGTTTGGTTTTCATCAATTCTATTTCTCAAGCATATAACGACAAGGATGAGTAGCGCCCTCGCAGCGACCGAAGGGAGCGAGAAGGCGTCTACTCCATCCGTATGTTCGATGTTGATCTATCATTCTCTAAGCCCTCGCAATACGGGAATACCTAACTCTCCCAAAAGCGAATTCATTATGTCGATAGCACTCTGACGTTGCTTGTCCATCCATCCACCCAAATCCCGATCATGTCTGAATCCTTCCATGAAGTTTTCAAGATCCCGGTGATACGCACCACGGGGGCCTCGAAGGTGGAAAAGCATTTCATTTAGTCCGAAGAGCTCGTGAAAGCGTTTCCTGATATCTTCAACTATCTCTGCAATCCTTTCGATTTTTTCGCGCCATTTTGGATGAATGATACACGCCTTGCCTTTCGATCTTTCGATTAACGCTCCATCCCTTGTTCTCCAAAATCCTGTATTCAGTGCAATGAGTGTGTCCTCCATAGCTTGATCGAAAGCGGCGAAGCTAAGTTCCTGATGGAAGTATGTTCGAAACGCTGGACGATCAAGGCATTGAGCAAAGAAAATAATTAGGGAACTGCTCAAAAGATTTTTCGATTGCGGAATTGTGAGAACTGATGGGTCGCCATACCTAAAAAAGCCGTAAGGGTCTCTTTCAATAAATTTGCTTGCAAGTGAGGAATTCAATGTAGCTACCCACGCATGCAGTCCTCGGAGTGCTGCGGGTACAATATAATTGCTTCCATACAAAATGCCTTCCAGCCGTCTAAGGGAAAGCTGATTTCTGAGTGCTTTTGCTATCCATTTGGCTGCTAAAAATTCTGCAACCGTTCTATGGCATGGCTCCAAAAGATTATTCCCTATTAAGCGAAATAGCTTTGTCGATAGAGCGGATTGAATAACCTCGTTATCAATCTTCTCACTCATTAATTCGGATACTGTGGGGTATTGTTCGTCACTCTGCACATCAAGTTTTATGCTTATTTTCCCTGAAAGTAATAGCTGAGCAAAAACGAAACCTGCGGCTTCAATTAATTGTTCTAGTGCTGGACGGGTTCTATTAATTGAGCCATGAATGGGGTTGTCTTCTTTTATAAGTTCAAGGCTAGCGTTTTCATAGAGTTCTAATCTAGTATCTGGCCATCCTTTGTTTTTTATCGCCTTTAATACTAACAGAAGATTTTGAGGGTTTCTCAGCAAATCAACAATATCACGCTGTTGAGCCTCTTTCAGAAACTCTTCCCCATTTTGCCCCTCACCATTGGCATTTATAAAATCTAGTATCTCTTGCTGATTCAGAGGCATTACCCGCCCAACTATGGGCTGTTGCTGCCATTTTTGATTTATGATTCTTGTATTGACGGTATCTTGCCAATCTGCCGCCCTGCATGACAGTACAAACAGAGCTGTCTTCGGCAGCTTTGCCAAAATCTTATTAACGGGTATCCCTGTTTCGTAGGCAGTTATTTCATCAATGCCATCCACGATTATTAAATTTGGTTGTTCATCTAATGCTGGAAGCGCATCAACGGTAGAACCGTAATAAATTTGTGTATCAATTATTTCACTGGCATATCTTAGCAATTCACTTTTTCCCGCTCCGGGCTCACCAAGTATTATTAATGGAGCATTGATGCTAAAGAAATCAGCATCAGTGTATTCAATTTCTTCACCATGCTGATTCGTGACTGATATGCGGCGAGATATGTATTTCATCTTAACCTTTATACAAATTCTCTTGCGCTCATATTATTTCTTTAATCTTTAAACTCATGACCAACTAATAACTGTAAGAAATTGCTGACATGATAACCACGCTATTTGAATCAATATCCGCTTTGGGTCGAAACCAGTCATTCCAAAACACATAACGCAAGAGTTCACCCGCCGTGAGCTGCAGGTGAGCGGTCGGGTGGAACGACATGTTAGGGCGCAATCCGCCGGGGATTGGATGCCGTTTGAGTCCCGGCCGAGTACACGCCATTCATTTTCATTCCTTCTCCGGTTCGTAGGTGGCGATCACCACACCGGCGGACGATGTGACGCATTCTGTCAACCGCAGCGGCAGCTTCACTTTTTCTGGGAAAAGCCGGCGACCGGTGCCGAGAATCAGTGGGTGGATCATCAGCAAGTATTCGTCAATCACGCCAGCGGGCATCAGGACCTCAATCAAACGCCCGCTGCCCATGATTGCCAGCACGCCACTCGTTTGAGCCTTGAGCGTCCGCACCGCCTCCCGGATATCGCCGCGCAGCAGCGTCGAATTTGGCCAAGGTAGGGGTTCCGTGAGAGTGGTCGACACAACATACTTGGGCGTCTGATTCAGCGCATCTTTGAATGGCCCGCCCTCGCGGTTCCAGTGAGCAAGCAAATCATCGTATGTCCTCCGCCCGAACAGCCACCCGGCCAACCCGCCACCAGCCGCCATTCGCTCGCCCATTGCCTGGCCCGCGGCATCCCCCGCCGCTGCAGAGCGGCTGGCCCAGCCACCCTCCGCAAATCCGTCTCGCGTGTCCTCGTCCGGGCGCCCCGGCCCTTGCATCACCCCATCCAAGGTCAGATGGTTCATCACAACGATTCGACCCATTGAAGCCTCCTATGATCTGGTCAGTCAGTCATGCGCCCTAACGTGTGGCTCACCTGCCGAGCGGCGCTGGCTCAAAGCCACTGCCATCCAGAAGCACTTCAAGCAAATCGCGCCGCGTACCCTCCGAGCGATGCTAGGTCAGGTGCAGCCGTTGTTAGGCAACCATGTCCGATCTAACTTAGCCGACCACTTTTATCATTCCTAATAATCATGGACCCTATCGCTCGACTGCTTCTTGTGACTCTCTTCATCGGGAGAGACCTAACAGAATCTAGAATCGCTTTATAGAATCCCACGTCCCGCTCTTCTGGATCGCCGAATTCGATCTCTCCATTCTTGCCCAACCATAATTGATCAAATCTATAGTCCATCCAAAGAATTGTCGGGTAGTCCGCGTCTGGTGGACCGTCCAAGGAAGGAATATACTTGTACGCCAGTATTGGCTGGTTTGATGAGAGTTTGCCCGCTGCTTTGGATACCAGTGCATTTTGTCGTTTCATAGGTAAATCCATACTTATCCCCAGCAAAAAATGTCCCCACAAAGATACTTCGCACCGGATGCGGTCGTTATTCAACGTCCTTACGGGTGAGATGTCAGCAAATATCTTTGGGATACCCTGAAGTTCCCGACCTGTAACAATAGGCACTGCCGCATCTTCGAACATTGCTAAGACCAAATTCCCTTCAAAATGATCCTTCTCCCCGTCATATCGAGCTGAAACTGCCACCGAGAATATGCGGTAACCATTTCCCGCCATGAAGTCCACACCTTGACTCTGGCTGTATGCCACGGTTACTAGTGGCTCATCTGCTGGTCTAAAAACCTCAGGCAATAGGGGGATGATAGCTTCTTTCTCGGTTTCGTATTGAAGCATCACTGATTCTATGTTTTCGTAATGGGCATTAGATATCTGCTGAGGACCCATAATTAATGGCATCATTTTGATTTCCGTGGGATCGATTGTCATGTTCAACTCCTGAATCGAAACTGGTTGCCTAACGGCCTGCGTTACCTGCGCTGGGGCGGGCAGACGGCGAAGCCGTCCAACTGGAAAAAGCTAAGGTGCAAGGAACTGCTTGAAAACGGTGCGAATCCCCAGCGTCAGGTGCACGCTGTGTTGGGCCGCATTAACCCCTCTGTAACGTTGACTAAAAGAGAAGACATGATCTTAATTACTTGGTCCCTACTCATCAGCTATTCAAACTTCTTCCGAACAGAAGAAGCCTTTGCCCTACCAATACCAACCATACTGCCCAGGGTATCAAAGACGCGAGCGCGAAATAGAGACCTAATATTCCCGCTGAAGATGGCACGATCATCAATATGCCTGCCAGGAACCCAAGATAAGCGGCCGCTCTGCTAAAGAGTTTGCTACGAAGCATCACACCCGAGAAGATGAAGAGGACAATAGCGTTGAGGACATAATAAATATCGAAAGCGGTACCTTTGTATGTTTCAAGCATGACTTGACCCGCTGTAAGGAACATAGTCCTTTGTGCTTCGGTGCTGGCCACAGCAAATTGGTTACTTAGGGAAAGCATTTCGAAGGCTGTGTTTGAAGCGAAGTAGACAGCTATTCCAACAATTCCAAAGATCAACGCGATCAGCATGGACGACTCCCCCGTTTTCCTAAGCACAAAATAAACCCCGAGATATATCAAGATTTGTAGAACGCTATCTACGATATAAATTAGATCAAGGCTCAATAACCCCAGAAGCCAGCTCTTTTGAAATAGGGAGAAATAACCTTCGATTGTAGTAGGTGGTGGCCATATCACGAAGACGATGATCTGAATTATCATGAGAAGGAGCATGGAAAAGGCTGCTACCCCTCCAGCAATGTAGAGCCCCTTCCATCGGGAATCCACAATTTCGGCAATTTTGTCGCCAAAGGTTTGATTAGCGGGAATTGAAGTCATATTTGCCTCCGATTCTGAAATAGTGATTTTCTTGATAAAATCTCAAGCCTTGTTTCATGTTTTTTGCAGCCTAACGTGGAGGTCAGTGGCAGCGATTAGCTGTCCGCTGAACTGTCATGTTATGTGCCGTCTTTTGTGACGGTCAATCCAAAATCTACCAATAATTTCTCCCATGCTTCGACAGCTATATTTGCGATGTCGTACAGGTCACCAATGCGATTATTGTCCTTGTCAACAACATCACTAGTTATAACTGCCTTTGCTGTGCCATCTCCAATAAAATTGGGAACGCCATCACGACCTATAGTCATACCAATCATTGAACCCTTTTTTGCCTGTGTTTGTAAGAGCATCACGCGATTGATTTCAGTCAGGTGAGGTGATTTTCCAGAATGTCCGCCATTGCGTGGTGGATAACCGTGTTTGTCGTTGTTAGACAAATCTATAATTATCTTCAGTTCGAAGCATTTATTGACAGTTTGGTCAACATTGTCCTTGTTGTGGCCATTGTGTGAGGCCCATTTTCTAAGATGATCGTGCAAATTCGCTATGTTGTGGATAACGGTATAAGCTTGATTTAATAATTCCTCGTCGCTAAAACCATCTCTAAAATTTTGTATAACGGCTTTAATCTTTTCTGTTTTAATAACGGTTGCCTTAAGCTTGGTTGGTTCGTCTTCTTCAATCGCACCTATGGCTGAATAGATACGATTAATTCTTAGTAAAATTGTGCTGTCCAAAGTAACCCCTGCATGCGAGCCTTCAGAGTATCAACGTATCTAGTAACTCAGTTACATTTATTTCTATTTGTGTTTAACACATAATGTTATGTGTTCTTTATTATTTCTATATATAACGATCCTGAAATGTAGTTATTCCGTGCTTTATGTTTTGATAAAAATATTTTCTTCTATCATTATTTGCCGCCTTTTTAAGAACATCTATACTTGGATAATCAGTTAAATTTGGCTTTGTACATGTGGCTATAATAATATCAAACTCATCAATTTTTTTCTGTTTATTATCATCAATTGCTTTAGGCCAATTTATTAAAATCTCTCCGTCATTAGAAAGGATAGATTCTTCATCCCCAATTTTATAGTTATGAGTATCTTTTAAACCTCCATCCTTTGATAGAAGTCCTCTCCATTTATTTAATATATTATTTTTGATTCCGAATTCCAGGTTACGATTAAATAATAATCCTATTGTGCACCATTCACTTTCTCCTTTGCACAATTTCTTATCATTTGCTCCCTCAGCTTCGGAAAGAAATCTCGCCTGGTTCTCTAACCCTTTTATTGATTTGATTGGACGTCTCTTAAATTGAATAACATATGCTGTACCGTAACTATTTTTGTTATCGCAAGATTTGGAAAATATCATTGTGTACTGCTGACTATTTCCATTTACTGAACTTCGGCCATACCTAATTGGGGCTTTCACATGTATTCTTTCTTTCATTATCAATCTATCACGTCTCCAATTTTTTCGTAAATTAATGTTGTCTCCTTGATTAAGATCCTAAAATAATGAGCCAATAATAAGAACTCCAGCATTAATTTTCATTAAATCACCCATTAGAGAATTTTCTATTATTTATTCACATAACATTCTTTTTTATGCGATAGTAAGGAGTTTATCTGAACTTCATAAAAAATATTGTATATGTCAAGCTATTAAGAAAATTGCTTGACATAATTGAATAAATAATGAAATATAATTAATAATTATTATTATTATCATGATATAATATAATTTTAGTTTTTATTATGATAAGTGAATTTCAATCCTACTTACAAACAACAAAACATATAAAAGAAAAATATATTCCTTATTATGTGAAATGGGTTTCTGAGTGTTACAGCTATCTTACTGAACCATTTGAAAATAGGTTAACCAGTGATAAAAAACAGAAATTTCTTAAACACCTATCAAAAAACCATGAAGACTGGCAGGTGAATCAGGCAGATTATGCATTGCGACTATACCAGTTTTTCCTTTCCCTGGATCAACAAAATAAGCAAAAATATTTGGTTGGTAAATCGAATAAATGGAAAGAATTGGAAGATGAAACCCGTACAACCCTTCGCCTGAGACACAGGTCACTTAGCACTGAAAAGACATATATAGGATGGCTCCGGCGTTTTCGGGGTTTTATACAGGAGAAGACTACGGAGCATCTCGAGGGAAAGGATCTTCAGGATTTCTTAAGTCACCTTGCAGTAGATAAGAAGGTTTCGTCATCTACTCAGAATCAGTCATTGAATGCTCTCGTCTTTGTTTATAAGCATGTTCTCGATAAAGACATTGAAAACACAATCAATGCAGTACGGGCAAGACAAAAAAGACGTCTTCCCGTCGTCCTGAGCGGTAAAGAGGTTGCACAGATCTTTGATAAGATGTCAGGCTTGCATCGGTTTATGGCAATGCTGACATACGGTTGCGGACTTCGTTTGAACGAGTGCCTGAGCCTCCGTATTAAGGACGTTGACCTTGAACAGAATATGGTTATCGTCAGGTCGGGAAAAGGAGACGAGGACAGACGAACGGTATTGCCGGAGAGGTTAAAAGATGAATTAATCCATCATATTGCCTCAGTTAAACCATTGTATGACGAAGACCGCGCGCAGAATCTCAATGGGGTCGCCTTACCTGGAGCGCTCGAACGGAAATATCCAAATGCTAGCAAGGAATGGGGATGGTTCTGGCTGTTCCCTTCAAAATCTCTTTCTATAGATCCCCGCACACATATCGTGAGACGGCATCATGTTCACCCTGCTGTCTTGCAGAGGGCATTTAAGGCTGCAGTAAGTAAGACAGGTATTACAAAGCACGTTTCAGTACATACCCTGCGGCATAGTTTTGCCACCCATCTATTGGAAAAAGGCTACGATATACGGACCATTCAGGAATTGCTGGGTCATAAGCAGCTTCAAACTACTATGATATACACGCATGTTGCAAAAAAGAACATTCTCGGAGTGAGAAGCCCGCTCGATGAATAATTCTACTCGCATTCATTGTTATGGTCGACGATTGAGTTACCATGCAGTAATAAAAAAGTCAGCCCTCCAAACGGGCTTATGATATAATCTCGAAAACCGTAAAATGAGGAGGACTGATTTTCAGCATATTCCTGCATCACGTGTGGCTAGTCGGTTTTCATATTCATCATAAAATTGAACATTTTATTTTTTGCGGCAGGTCTTTTATGCACACGGAAAGGCTTATGAGCCAACGTATACTTTCATATTTCTGCTCATAAGTTTGCTAAGAATATGTTATAAACTCGATGGCAGAAAGTGAGGAAAAAGCAGGCTGTTTAGTATCTCCTTTTATTTGAATATTCGCAACTTTGGGGAGGGAAGGATTCGAACCTTCGAAGGCTAATGCCGACAGATTTACAGTCTGTTCCCTTTGGCCGCTCGGGAACCTCCCCATGAGCTGGCGATGGGATTTGAACCCGCAACCTGCTGATTACAAATCAGCTGCTCTGCCGTTGAGCTACGCCAGCACAGTAACGGTTGATATTCGGACGCTTCATGTTGCCGGTGCAGCTGAACCGCTCCCCGGCGGCAATACGCAGATTAATATAGAGAATACGCATATCTTCGTCAAGTCTTTTACCCTGCTGACGATTGTTTGCCCATATCAAATGAAAATCGAACAGAACGCTCGCCGGTACTGCGGCAACATCCTTTATATATTGTACAATAGAAAAGCATGCCCGTTCTTCGCCTCAGTGAAACTCCGTAACCGAATCCGCAGTGCCGTCATGGTTTGTGTCCTTCTCAATTTTATAAATTCGTCCTTTATCGACATAAAACCAGTAATCCGCTTTTCCGTCCCCGTTACTGTCTATGCGATCCATCACCAGGCTTCCGTTATTGAATAAACGCCAGTTATCCATTTTTCCGTCATAATTGGTGTCGAGGACCTCTTCCTTTATCTTTCCGTCTCCTTCATAGACGTATACCGTATCGATCTTACCGTCAAAATTGATGTCTATCTCCTGTTTGTCGACATATCCGTTTGTAACGTAGGTCCAGCCGTCGGGCTTTCCGTCCTTATTTATGTCCGAAGTAATTACTTCCGGACGTGCCTGTACAGGCAAGAAGGAAAAAATAATTGCCGCGGAGGCGAGAAGTTTAAGCATTCTTGTCATATGATGTACGAAGTGTGGATTGCGAAAAAGCGTCCGGAGAAAATCAGGCTTCGCCGAAACTATTTCTAGATTCGGCCATTTATGCAGCATGTTTAATACCGATCGGTTCTTTTTTTATGCAGCGTTTTTTGCTGCTCCTTCATCCTGAGCTTCCCCAGTTTATACCGGTCGAGCATTTCCCTGATTGCCTCGTTTACCGCTTCAGTTCTATCGTTAAAATATCCTTCCTGAATCATTTCATCTATTCCCTCAAGAAGAATGGATGAGGTTTCAATATAAGTCCTCATTCTCACCTCCTCAATGAAAATCACGGCACAGCTAGATAATATACAATATTCCCCCTATGCGCTATACCCTACACAAAGATTTTGTAACAGGCCTATGCGTGTTTCAAAAAAATAAATATCCGTATCGCATACTGCTAAAAAATAATAATTATGAAACGAAAATCAATCGTTTCATAATTATTGTATTTTTCTTGAAATAGTCATATTTTATAGGAACATTACGGGGATGCTGATTATTTTTCCATTGACATTTCTCACAGAGAAACTACAATAACAAAACTTTATTTTAAAGTGAAAATCAATTATGACAGAGGGAGGTATCAATGAGAAAATTATTTCCGATCTTCATCGCATTACTTTTGATCTCTATTTTCAGCGCTGCATATGCAGCGGGTGAAAAAGAGGAGGCGGTCACCAGCTACAAAATCGGCGCTGTGTTCGCCATAACAGGTCCTGCAGCGTGGCTCGGTGAACCTGAAAGAAACACCGTAGAAATGGTTGCAAAAATGATCAATGACAATGGCGGGATAAACGGTGTTCCTGTCGAGCTCGTTATCGAGGATTGCGTCGGTGACGAAACCAAAGCGGTCAACGCCGTGAAAAAGCTCATAAACAGCGACAATGTGCTCGCAATTATCGGCCCGTCGAGAAGCGGGACCACAATGGCCGTTATTCCCATTGTCGAGAAGGCGCAGACGCCGCTCATTTCCTGCGCTGCTGCTGAAACTATTGTCGAGCCTGTTAAAAAATGGGTTTTCAAGACTCCCCAGTCCGACAGGTTTGCCGTTTTGCGAATCTATGAGACGATGCAGAAGATGGGCATCAAAAAAATTGCTATCATGTCGGGGACGACGGGGTTCGGGCACGGAGGGCGCGAACAGCTCAGGAACCTTGCGTCGGATTACGGCATTACGATCGTCGCGGATGAAACCTACGGTCCCGAGGATACGGACATGACCTCTCAGCTCACAAAAATCAGAGGTACTGACGCGCAGGCGATCGTAAACTGGTCGATCGTACCGGCCCAGGTGATCGTAGCCAAAAATATGCGCCAGCTCGGCATGGATATACCGCTTTTTTTGAGTCACGGTTTCGGCAACATCAAGTTTGTCGAGGCGGCGGGAGAAGCGGCTGAGGGTATTATTTTCCCGGCAGGCCGACTTCTTGTCACGGATGTCGTTCCCAAGAGCAATCCCCAGCAAAAGGTGCTCACAGAGTACAAAAAGATGTACGAAGCCCAGTTCAATGAGCCCGTAAGCACATTCGGGGGCCACGCCTGGGATGCGATGTGGATACTCGATGAAGCGCTGAAAAAATCCGGACCGGACAAGGCAAAACTCCGAGATGAGCTCGAGAAGGTTAAAAACTTTGTGGGTACAGGCGGCATATTCAACTTCTCACCCACCGACCACAACGGCCTTACTCCCGAGGCGTTTGAAATGCTCACGGTAAAAGACGGTAAATTTACAATATTTCAGCAGTAAGGTGCGGGCTGTTTTATTATTCGGGCGCACGTGAAAACATACTGTCGAGGGGGATGCTGCAGCGCGGGCATCCCCTTCATTCATACAGACCGCATCCGGGGGAAACCCGGTTTTGCGCATCTGCTTTGAATGCGGGATAAATGTACGGGAAACCTTCCAACGCCGTTTCTTTCAATCAAACGAGAAGCAACCGTCAGGGGGACGCATGAATTTCGGCGTACAGCTTTTACAGTATACGCTTTCAGGAATCACCATCGGAAGCATCTACGCGATGGTTGCCATCGGATTCAACATAATCTACAACTCCACCGGGATCATCAATTTTGCACAGGGTGATTTCGTGATGCTCGGGGGCATGGTTGCCGTTTACCTGCATAAAACGCTCCATATGCATCTTCTTCCGACCGGTATATTATCGGCACTGGCCGTTTCGTGCATAGGTCTGCTTTTCGAGCGATTCGCCATTCATCCGCTGAAAAATCCCTCGGTTATAACTCTGATTATCATTACAATAGCCGCCTCCATTCTATTCAAAGGAGGAGCTATGTTTATCTGGGGAAAAGATGCCTATATTCTCCCCTCATTCAGCGGGGACGAGCCCATTCACCTTCTTGGAGCGACCATACTACCCCAGACGCTCTGGATTATCGGCTTTCTCCTGATGATCATTTCAGGCCTTGGGGTGTTCTACCGGTTTACCATACTGGGAAAGGCGATGAAGGCATGCTCGTATAACAGGACGGCGGCACGTATAGTGGGTATCAACACCGGCAGAATGGTGCTTTTTTCTTTCTGGTTGAGCGCGCTGATCGGCGGCATTGCCGGTGTTATCGTAACGCCGATCACCCTCGTCAGTTACGATCGCGGCGCTCTTTTAGGGCTCAAAGGATTCGGAGCAGCTATTTTCGGCGGCCTCGGAAATGTGGGCGGGGCGGTCGCCGCGGGTTTGATTATCGGTCTTCTCGAATCATACTCGGCAGGTCTCCTCTCGAGCGGGTATAAGGACGCCGTTGCGCTGGTGATACTTCTGCTTGTTCTTTTTTTCAGACCGGCGGGAATTTTTGCCAAGAAGGAGGAGCATCTTTTAAAAGCTTTTTAAGTAGCCTCAAAAAAAGTTGCGTGTTGATACCGGGTGGGCCCGGCCGGCGGCGTATACTGTTTTTAAGGAGCTTTTTGTAGGGAAGTTTGAAGGAAGTCTGCATGAAGAACTCATTGAAAAAATCCTGGGCCCAGGCATGTCTGCTGTACCTCGCAGCTCTCATACTGGCAACCCTTATTCGAAATCCATACTATTTAGGGATACTCACCTTTACCGGCATCAATGTCATCATCACCATGGGGTTGAGCCTGCTCATGGGCTACACAGGCCAGATATCTCTGGGCCAGTCCGCCTTTTACGGAATCGGTGCGTACACTACCGGCATTCTCACCACAAAGCTGGGCATGCCGCTTGCGGCGACCCTTCCTGCATCTCTGCTTCTCACTGCAGGTATCGCATTCATGATCGGTATACCCACGCTCCGGCTCAGGGGACACTACCTGGCCATGGCCACTCTCGGGCTGGGAGAGATCGTACACATAGTCTTTACCGAGTTTTTATCCCTGACCGGCGGTCCCTCCGGATTCGGAAACATACCCGTTCTTTCTCTGTTCGGAAAACAGCTCGATACCGATTTAAAGTATTATCTATTCGTATGGGCCGTCGTCGCTCTGATACTCTTTGTTTCGCTCAACATAATCAACTCACGAATAGGGCGTGCTCTGCGTGCCATACACAAGGAAGAAAAAACCGCGGCCACCCTCGGTATACACACGTCGCAGCTCAAGCTGTTTATATTCGTACTCGGCGCGGGGTATGCAGCACTTGCCGGGTTTTTATACGCCCACTATGTCACGTTCCTGAGCCCCGGTACGTTCAGCCTGAACTTCTCCATTCTGCTCGTCACCATGGTGGCGATCGGAGGGATGGAACATATATGGGGTGCGATTGCAGGAACCGCGCTGCTCACCATACTTCCGGAGTATCTCCGGTTTTTCAAAGATTTCGACATACTGATCTACGGCGTCATTCTTATGGCAATTATGCTTCTCCGGCCCGAGGGATTGTACGGCATTAAAATTCCTCTGAGGAAAAAAAGACTCAATGGCTGATATACTGAAAATCGACAATGCGGACAAGTCGTTCGGAGGATTGAAAGCGATTTCCTCCCTGAGCTTCAGTGTGCATGAGGGAAGCATTACCGCACTTATCGGTCCGAACGGCGCCGGCAAGACAACAGTCTTTAACCTCATCAGCGGGCTTGAACGGCTCGATAACGGCTCGATACTGTTTCAGGGAACAAGAATCGATACAATGAAATCCCATATGATTCCGACCCTCGGAATCAGCAGAACATTTCAGAACCTGAGACTATTTTCCAATATGAACGTCATAGAAAATGTAATGGTCGGGAGGCACACACTCTCTTCTTCCGGGTTCTTCACCTGTGCGTTCAACCTCAGAGCATACAGACTTGAGGAAAAAGAGATCAGAGAAAAGGCACTGCACTGGCTCGAGTTCATGAATATCAAGAGCCTTGCGTATAAAAAAATACATGAAATACCTTTCGAGAAACAGCGTATCGTCGAAATTACCAGGGCCGTTGCCGGCGAACCGGCACTTATACTCCTCGACGAGCCGGCAGCCGGACTGAACATTACGGAAACCAAGTCTCTCATCGACACCATATACAAAATCAGAGAGCTCGGCGTAACCATACTGGTGGTCGAGCACGATATGGAGCTCATTATGGAGGTGTCCGAAAAAATCGTTGTACTGGACTTCGGACGCAAGATCGCCGACGGGTCCCCCGGCCAGATACAGAAGGATAAAAAGGTTGTAGCCGTGTATCTCGGAAAGGAGTTCACGTAAGGAAATGCTGCAGGTGCGTTCCGTTAAATCATTCTATGAGTCGATCTGTGCGCTGAAGTCGGTATCCCTGCATGTACAAAGAGGTGAAATTGTCACGTTAATCGGAGCCAACGGTTCGGGAAAATCCACACTGCTCAACACCATTGCCGGACTTATGCAAAACCGGGCCGGCTCCATCCTCTTCGAGGAAAGGGAAATTCTCAGCCTGCCCTCCTCAGAAATCGTAAAAATGGGCATCGCCCTTGTGCCTGAGGGGAGACAGCTCTTTTCCCCGATGACGGTGCTCGACAACCTCCTTTTGGGCACCTATCCGTTTTACAGTATACGGCGCAAGAGGGAGACGTATGAAAAGATTGAAGAAATATTTACGCTCTTCCCGGTGCTCGGCGAACGGCGAAAACAGCTTGCAGGTACGCTTTCCGGCGGCGAGCAGCAGATGCTGTCAATCGCCCGCGCGCTGATGTCGAACCCGAAGCTTCTCCTCCTCGACGAGCCGTCAATGGGACTGGCGCCGAAAATCGTCGAGAGCATCTTTCACACGCTCATCGAGCTGCAGAATACGACCAATCTTACCATATTTCTCGTGGAGCAGAATGCAAAGCTCGCACTCGATGTGTGTCAGCGGGGGTACGTTATCGAAACGGGACAGATAATACTTTCCGGTGAAAAAGAAGAGCTTTTGAACAACAAGGAGGTGCTGAGGGCATACCTCGGCAAGGAGTAAAAAAAGGGAGGTCGATATCCCGTGTGCGGTATAAGCCCGGTATCCCGGCCGCCTGTTGAGAAAAGGGGAATACAATGCCTATTTGGAATGAAAAATATGAAACAATGCCCAGGGCCGATCTCGAACAGGTGCAGCTTGAAAGGCTGCAGCAAACCCTGGGGAGAGTATACCGCAGAGTTTCCTACTATCAGACCCTGTTCAACAAGATCGGATTCGACCCTTTTGAGCTCGCCTCCATCGGCGATCTTAGAAAGATACCGTTCACGACCAAGGAAACCCTTCGAATTGCCTACCCCTTCGACATGTTCGCCGTCCCGCTCAGGGAAGTCGTGAGAATGCATTCCACATCCGGAACAACCGGAAAACCGCTTATCGTCGGGTATACGAAGAATGATATCGACCACTGGACGGAGCTCAACGCGCGGGTTCTTTCGGCAGGTGGGGTTACAAGGGACGATATACTGCAGATCAGCTTCCCCTACGGCCTCTTTACCGGCGGGCTGGGATTTCATTACGGCGCTGAATTGGTGGGCGCTTCGGTCATCCCGAGCTCAGAGGCTGATATCGAGGACCAGATAACCATTATGAGAGATTACCGGACAACCGCACTGGTATGTGCGCCGAGCTTCGCCGGACTTCTCTTCGACGCAATTCGGGAAAAATCCGTCTCACCCGCAGAACTTGCGCTGAGCAAGGCTCTGTTCGGCGCGGAGCCGTGGAGCGAAACATTCAGAAAGAAGATCGAAGAAGATTTCGATATAACAGTCACCGATAACTACGGGCTGACAGAGATAATAGGGCCGGGCGTCTCGTATGAATGCAGCAAAAAAGCGGGACTGCATATATCGGAGGACCACTTTATCCCTGAAATCATCGACCCCGACACAGGCAAAACCCTGTCCGACGGTGAGGATGGCGAACTGGTAATTACAACCATTACCAAGGAGGCCTACCCCCTTATCCGGTACCGGACAGGCGATATTACCCGGCTCATCCCCGAAACATGTGCATGCGGCAGAACATTCATAAAAATGGGAAGGGTCTTCGGCCGCATCGACGACATGATAATCCTGAACGGGCGCAACATGTTTCCCTCGCAATTCGAGCACATTCTCACCTGTGTGCTGAACAAAACGCCCAACTATCAGCTCATCATCGACAGGAAGAACAATCTCGACGAGCTCGAAATTCAGGTGGAAGTTTCGCAGGATTTCTTCTCTGATGAAATAAAGAACCTCGATAAAATCGAGAGTGCCATAATCAGAGAAGTCGATGAGAAGCTGGATTTCTATCCGAAGGTAAAGCTCGTTGAACCCCGCACAATCAAAAGGTCGATGAAGGGCAGGAGGGTCATCGACCGCAGAACACAGTAACATCCCTTCCCGACGGAATTACTCCTTTTTCCCAAATACAAACTCGCCGTTTTTCACCGAAACGCCGATGGAATCCTTTTCCTTGAAATTACCCCTGATTATCTCATGGGCAATCGGTGTTTCGATCCTATTCTGCAAAACCCGCTTCAGAGGACGCGCGCCGAAATTCGGATCATACCCGATCTCTGCAAGGAATTTGAGCGCCTCGTCGGTAATTTTCAGCCGTATACCACGCTCTTCGATCCTTCGCGACAGATACCCGAGTTGCAGACGCGCAATATCGATTATATTATCCCGCGTCAAAGAGCGGAATACGACGATTTCATCGACTCGATTCAGGAACTCAGGCCTGAAGCTTTTGTGAAGAATATCCATAACAAGTTTCTTCATCTCCTGGTACGACTCTTCCGACTCCTTTCCATTCTCACCGACGTTCAGTATATACTCGGAACCGAGGTTCGACGTCATAATTATCGCACTGTTCTTGAAGTTAACCGTTCTTCCGTGTGAATCGGTAAGCCGGCCCTCATCGAGTATCTGGAGCAGAATATTGAAAACATCCGGATGCGCCTTCTCGATCTCATCGAGGAGTATTACCGAATAGGGCTTTCTTCGCACCGCCTCCGTCAGCTGGCCTCCCTCATCATACCCGACATAGCCGGGAGGTGCGCCTATGAGTTTTGCCACCGTATGCCGCTCCATATACTCGGACATATCTATTCTGATCATGTTCTTTTCATCATCGAACAGAAATTCTGCCAGAGCGCGGGCAAGCTCCGTTTTCCCCACTCCTGTCGGACCGAGAAATATAAAGCTGCCGATAGGACGCTCGGGATCCTTTATGCCTGCACGGGCCCGTATTATTGCGTCTGCGACTGCCTTGACGGCTTCATCCTGCCCCACAACCCTCTCATGAAGATGGCCTTCGAGGGAGGCGAGCTTTTCCATCTCACCCTGCATGAGCCGTGCTACGGGGATGCCGGTCCATCGTGAAACCACCAGTGCTATATCCTCATCGTCAACCTCCTCCTTGAGAAGCCGGTTGCCCTGGTTTTTGTCCATCGCATTCCTCAGCTCCTCTAGCTCCTTCTCGAGCTGTATGAGCCTTCCGTACTTGAGCTCTGCCGCCTTGTTTAGATCGTAGTTTCGCTCAGCCTTTTCTATCTCGAATTTCACGTTTTCGATTTCACTCCGCAGATCACGGACCCTGGCAATCTGTTTTTTCTCCTCCTCCCACTTCGACTTCAGGGAGTTCCCCTTCTCCTTCAGGTCCGCAAGCTCCTTTTCTATCCTTGCAAGTCGCTCCTTTGACGCGGAGTCCTTCTCCTTTTTCAGCGCTTCTCTTTCGATCTCGAGCTGCATCGTTCTTCGCATAATTTCATCGAGCTCAGAAGGCATCGAATCGATTTCAGTTCTGAGCTTGGCCCCTGCCTCGTCGATGAGGTCGATGGCCTTGTCCGGAAGGTATCGGTCCGAGATGTACCGCTTGCTCAATACTGCAGCCGCAACAATGGCGCTGTCCTTTATCTTGATTCCATGATGTATAGCGTAGCGCTCCTTCAGTCCCCTGAGAATCGAGATGGTATCCTCAACCGACGGTTCGTCTACAAGAATGGGCTGAAACCTTCTCTCCAATGCGGCGTCTTTTTCGATATATTTTCTGTACTCGTTGAGCGTCGTTGCGCCTATGCAGTGAAGCTCCCCCCTGGCGAGGAGCGGTTTTAAAAGATTGCCCGCATCGATCGCACCCTCCGCAGCGCCTGCACCCACAACCGTATGAAGCTCATCGATAAAGAGAATAATTCCTCCATCCGAATCGGTCACTTCCTTCAGCACAGCTTTCATTCGCTCCTCGAATTCGCCGCGAAATTTCGCTCCGGCGAGAAGCGCGCCCATATCAAGGGCGACGATACGCTTGTTCTTGAGGCCCTCCGGAACATCCCCTTTGACAATCCTGCGCGCCAGACCCTCTACGATCGCCGTTTTTCCCACACCGGGCTCGCCGATCAAAACCGGATTGTTTTTCGTCCGGCGGGAAAGCACCTGTATCGTCCTTCGTATCTCCTCGTCTCTCCCGATAACCGGATCGAGCTTCCCCTGCTGTGCGCGTTCGGTCAGATCTATCGCATACCGTTCGAGCGCCTGGTACGTCGCCTCCGGATTCTGCGAGGTAATACGCTGATTCCCGCGAATCTCCTTCAGTACGGACATTACACCCGAGCGTGTAATACCGAGGCCTTTCAGTATATCGCCCGCCTCGCCCTTGTCATCGATCAGCGCCAGAAACAGATGCTCGGTGCTGATATACTCATCCTTCATCTTACTCGCTTCGGATTCTGCCGCAGCGAGCAGCTCGTTGAGTCCTGCGGATATGTACACCGTTTGTGACGCACCCGGCCCGGACACCTTGGGCTTTTTTGCCAGAAGGCGATCGACCTCGTCGGCAACAACGGACGTATCGGTATTGAGTTTTTTAAGAATTTGCGGCACAACTCCGTTTTCCTGTCGAACCAGCGCGCCAAGCAGATGCTCAGGCTCGATCTGCTGCTGACCGTACTCCCCTGCAATGAGCTGGGAGCCTGACAGCGCTTCCTGGGCCATATCAGTAAACTTGTTTAAATCCATACATAATCACCCCTCTGTGATGAATCTTGTTCTATTAATAAAAATGCAAAAAACATACCAGATTAAGGTCGTGTTGTGATAAGTCAACTATGTATTATATAATGAGTTAAGTGAGTTTCATATACAAATGAAACATGTGTAATGAAAAACTGTATCATTTTGATGCATATGCAGAAGTATGGGGGAATTCAATAGGAAATCACGATTCTTCCAGGAGGGCCTTCACCCTTTCAAATGCAGTGTCCGCGTCTGCGGGTCCGATGCCGCCCCCCTGTGCCAGATGCGGTCTTCCTCCTCCCTTGCCGCCGAGACTCTCGATCGCCCGGGCCAGCATGTTTCCCGCATGCGCGCCCTTTTTCACTGCAGCGTCCCCTGCGCAAAGAATTACGTTCAGCCTTCCGTCTTCGACCGAGGTTATAAGAGCCACGCCGTCAGGCACACGGGCTCGTACCCTGTCGGCCAGCTCCCTCATCTCGTCATGCGTGAAACCGTTTAATTTCATATGGGCCGTGCGGTATGGGCCGGATTGAATAAAATCCCTTTCAAGATCGACGGACTCTCCCATACCCTTTGTACGCTCTTTTTTCAGCTTCTTCTGAAGATCACGCACCGTTTCCTGCAGCTCTTTCACCTTCTGTACAGTGGTTGCCGTTTCGGTATTGAGACGAAACGACAGCTCCCGCAGTATTTTTTCGTCCTGTTTGACCGTCCGATATGAGTCTTGTCTCGTTACCGCCTCGATCCTTCTGACACCGGAGGAGATGCTCCCCTCCCGCGTAATTCGGAACAATCCGATATCACCCGTTCTCCCGGCATGAGTGCCTCCGCAGAGCTCCGTACTGATATCGTCTATCTTTATAACACGAACGCTCTCGCCGTACTTTTCGCCGAACAGGGCAACCGCTCCCATTGCCCGCGCTTCAGCGAAGGGCATATTCTCGAAAACTTCCACCGGAATATTGGCAAACACCGCCTCATTCACCATCTCCTCTATGTTATCGAGCTGAACGGCGGAAAGCCCCCGGTAGTGGTTGAAATCGAAGCGCAGCCTGTCCGGCGCCACGAGAGAGCCCGCCTGCGTCGCATGCACACCCACAACGTTTTGCAGCGCATAGTGGAGAAGGTGGGTCGCGGTGTGGTTTGCCATGATCATCTTTCTTCGCTTTCCCTCCACCTTTCCGGTGTAGACGGTATCCTGTATTTCGCCTCTTTCAATTCTGCATATATGAATAAAAATATCTCCGGTCCGCTTCACGTCCTGAACCTGCAGGACAACTCCGTCTCCTTCGATGACACCCGTATCGCCGACCTGTCCTCCCGACTCCCCGTAGAACGGCGTGCGGTCGAACACCACTGCAGTGCTGCCGTTTTCCTCCCTGTAGCGGATAACCCTCATCCCCTCCTGCTCCATGGTGCGGTATCCGGTGAACTCAGTTGCCGCATCCTCCCCGTATTTCACCCATGAACCGCCGCCGTTTGCGTCATTTGCGGTTTGAAATTTCGCATCTCGCTTCGCGCGCCGACGCTGCTTCTCCATCTCTCTTTCAAAGCCGCACCTGTCGATCTTCAACCCCTTCTCTTCCGCCATAATGCAGGTGAGGTCGAACGGAAATCCGTAGGTATCGTGCAGGACAAAGGCGCTTTCGCCGGGGAAAAGACCGTTCCCCTGTTCTGAAAGCTCCCCGATTGTTTTATTGAACTCCTCGAGACCCCTATCGAGAGTTTTTAAAAACAGCTCTTCTTCGTTTTTAACGATCTTTTCCATCACCCCCCGGCGCTCCTCGAGCTCCGGATAATCCCGCTTCATCACCGAAACGAGCGTATCGATCAGCATATACATGAACGGTTCGTCAACGCCGAGGAGCTTTCCATGTCGAACTGCGCGCCTCAAGATCCGTCTGAGAACATACCCCCTCCCTTCATTCGAAGGTACCGCTCCGTCGGCTATTGCAAATGCGAGCGCCCGCACGTGGTCGGCGACAACCCGGTATGAAACGAGCGTCCCCGAATCGGCCGAGCATGCCGTGCCCGATATCCCCTCCATGCGGTCTATCAGGGGCCTGAAAAGGTCGGTTTCGTAATTCGACCGTACACCCTGAAGCACGGCCAGTGCCCGTTCGAGCCCGAGGCCCGTATCGATATGTTTTGCCGGAAGAGGGTTGTATGTCCCTTCAGCCGTTCTGTCATACTCCATGAATACCAGGTTCCAGAGCTCGACTATCTTCCCGTTTTCGGTTCCCTCGAAAAAATCTGTCCCGTCGAGCGGCGGATACTCGTAGTACAGTTCCGAGCAGGGCCCGCACGGTCCTGTATCACCCATGCTCCAGTAGTTTTCCTCATCCCCCTTTTCAATATCGCCTAATCGAACAAGACGGTCGGAATCGATGCCGATATCCTCGATCCAGATACCGTACGCCTCATCGTCATCTTTGTACACACTCGCCCAGAGATGCTCCGCCGGGAGTTCGAGCCGTTGCGTCAGAAACCGCCACGCCCAGCGTATGGCATCTTTTTTATAGTAGTCGCCGAACGACCAGTTTCCGAGCATTTCGAAGAATGTGTGATGCCTCCCGTCCTTGCCCACATCTTCCAGATCGTTGTGTTTTCCGCTCGCGCGAATACACTTCTGAACCGATGCTGCCCGTGTGAAAGGCGGTTTTTCGATTCCCAGAATGATTTTCTTGAACTGGTTCATGCCGGCATTGGTAAAGAGGAGGGTCGGATCGTCCTCCGGCACAACCTTTGAGCTTTTGACGACTGTGTGGCCCTGTTTTTTGAAAAAATCCAGGAAAATCCGGCGCAGCTCATCCGATGTGATCATTAAAATACTCCTTCATCAGCCCGTCGATGATATCGAACTGAAATCCCCGGCTCTTCAGAAACCTGTACAACCTCTCCCGCGCCCTGTCGGGCGGGTAGCTTTCAAGTGATTTCATCTTCTTCTCAGCTGCGTCGTGCGCGAGTCTTTGCTCCGTATCGCCATCAAACTTCTCTTTCACCACCGCCTCAATTATGCCGTCGGCGAGCATCTTTTTCCTCAATTCGAACACAGCCCGCATACGGCCAAGGGGCCTGTTCGCACACGCATCGTCGACCCATTTATTGGCAAACGCGAGGTCGTCGACAATGCCGTCATTTTTCAGGTTGCCCACAAGCTCCCCGACAACAGCACGGTTAAATCCCTTTTTAATGAGTCGATTGTTGAGCTCATTTTCAGAACGGTCTCTGTAGGAAAGCAGCAGCAGGGCATAATCGCGCGCACGCGCATACTCATCGCGCCGTATGAGCTCATCTATCTTCTTTTCATCGATTTCGTCGCCGACATGGGCCCCGACCTGCTGGAGTGTGTTGAAATCCAGCGAGAACCTGTATTTCCCGTCGGTATAGATTGAAAACCTGTTTTTTCTGCTCTTCTGAACTTTTATATCCGTAATCAACACGAAGTTAAAGTATATTATTACCGCTGAAAAGAACAGAAAAATAGGGGCATGTTCATGTTCAGCAATGCGCTGTTGAAGCGGCGGTAATGAAACCCGATGCTCTTTTTCTTGACGCGTACCCAAGTTTATACTATCTTTCACCCTAAACTTGGAGCCGCAGGATGAAAACATACGCGATTAAAAAACAGGAAGTCGTAAAAAAGTGGTACCTGATAGATGCCGAAGACCAGGTGCTCGGGAGAGTGGCGAGCAGAATCGCTTCGATACTCAGGGGAAAACACAAAGCCACGTATACCCCGCATGTCGATATGGGCGATAATGTGATCGTTATCAACGCGGACAAGGTGAAGCTCACAGGCACAAAGCCGTTTAAAAAAATGTACTACCGCCACTCGAATTATCCGGGCGGGCTGCGGGAGACATCCTATTTCGAGATGATGCAGAAAGACCCAACCTTTGCACTGAGAAACGCGATAAAGGGCATGCTGCCTCATAACAGGCTCAGCAGAAGACAGCTCCTTCATGTCAAAATTTACGCCGGGGGCAGTCACCCCCATGAGGCGCAGAAGCCTGAAAAAATCGAGATATAAAGAGTATCGCATCCTGTAAAAGGAGAAATGGAGGAAGTACGTGACGGATGATTATTTTTTTGCAACGGGCAGACGAAAAACCTCAATTGCCCGTGTAATGGTGAAAAGAGGAAACGGCGCCATCACTGTAAACGGCAAAACTCCTGAGGAATACTTTCCGACCAAAGCCGAAGTAATCACCATAAACCAGCCTATTGAAGTCACCGACAATCTCGGAAAATGGAATTTCCGCATCACGGTGAAGGGCGGCGGATTTTCCGGTCAGGCAGGCGCAATCCTTCACGGCATCGCCCGCGCACTCATACAGGTCGATCCGGACAGCAAACCCACTCTGTCCAGGAACAAGTTCTTTACGAGAGATTCCAGGATGGTCGAAAGAAAGAAACCCGGCCGTCCGAAAGCACGAAAAAAATTCCAGTTCTCAAAGAGGTAGACGCACGGGGGACCCGCTCAAGGAGGTCTGGGCCATACGGTGCATCCTCAATTTCCCGTGCAAGATCTTTCCCGGCCCCATGCTGCACCTGATGCCTTCCGTCCCTCCGCACCAAACTATCCGTGACATCGTACTGATTGTTAATCTTAATCAAAAAATAAAAATATCATCCGCCGGTTTTTCCTGCACATCTCTCACAGAAGCCGTAAAACTCTATCCTGTGTCGCTTTGTTATATGGTGTGTAAGCTTTTCAACTTTCCTGTTCAATTCTTCATCAACCGGCATCTTCAGATCGATAATCGATCCGCACCTCTCGCATATAAAATGGTAATGCGGGTCGGTGTTTGCGTCATACCGATCAAATGTGCTCCCGAAGTCGATCTTTCGCGCCAATCCCTGCTCGACCAGTATGTTGAGATTACGATACACGGTTCCCGGACTCAGTCCGGGAAATTCTTCCTTGAGCCTGTCGTATATCCATATCGCTGTCGGATGAGAATCCGTACTCTTCAACAATTCGAGAACTCGTACCCTCTGTTTGCTTTTCTTGTATTTTTTTCTCAATTATAGATCTTGTACGTTATGAATGACAATCGGAATCAGTATTAATGTGAATTCTTGCACCTGCTTAGTCAAGCGCTGTTTTAATTTTTTATTATACCCGACGCATACAGATGGCTGTTTTTTTTGCAGAGGGTCAGAGGCCCTGCATTTCCCGGCCCGCTTCTTCCGCCAGCTCTGAATCGCCGTAGCGGCGGGTGACTTCCGAAAAATACCGCTTCGCTTCTTTTTTATTTCCCAGCTCCTTGTAATTTTTTCCGAGCATGAGGAGGGCGTACGGTCTCAGCTGCTCGCTTTTGGACTTTTGCAGAAAGGCCGTCAATCCCTCAATTGAATTATTGTACTCGTGTATGAAGTACTGGGAGAGCGCGAGATGAATCAGCGCGATATCATAAAATTCGCTGTCACTGTGTTGAACCCCTGCTTTGAGATAAACCACCGCCTCATCAAAGCGCATGACGTTGAAGAGCGCAACCCCCATATGAACGGCAACCGCACCATCAAGCGCGTCCTCTCCATACGTATCCATGACATTTCTGAAAACGTCTATTGCCTTTGTAAACTCCCCGTTATCGAAGAGCTCCATTCCCCGTTGATAGGCTGACGCAAGATTCGCGCTCCCCTCATCCTCCTCTTCAAACCATTCAAGCTCATCCTCATCGGCGAGAGCCCCTCTCACTCCTGCAAGAGCCGTGTCGGACTGGCCGGATCCTTTACCTCCGATACTCATCGTGTATTTCTTCAATCCCTTCAGCCATTTCTGTTTTTTCCTGGTCTGTACCGTTCCGAACAGATCTCCGATGCGCACTGTTTTATTACTGCCGATGGAAATAACGTCTCCGTCTACATCAAGTTCCAGGGAGCTGTTCTCACCCGTCCGGACGACCGACCGGTCCGTAAGCCGCATATCTATCAGCGCTTTTTCCCAGGTACCGTTCCCCAGCAGATCGACGGAACTCTCTCCGCTCCTGTAAAGAACAACCACGTCGGAAAAAGCCATAACCGGAACGAATAAAAGAACAAGTATAAACATAAAAATCAGTATTTTTATCATAAAGGCCTCCTCAATTATGTACGTATCGGGAGAGCGTTGAATAGAAACTTCACTTCCTTATTAATAACTCCTATGATAAAAATCAAGATATGGAACAGAAGATCTATTCCATTACTGCCTCTTTATAAGCTAACACAAAATTATTAAAATCTTCAAAAACCCACTCCTCCTTATTAATAACGCACAATGGATACGATTCATCGTTTCAAACCGTCGAAGAAGGAAAGAAGTTTTCTATAGTTATTAATAACCCTGAATGCGCCCCGGTCAACAAGAAGTTTTTTATGGCCTTTTTTTTCTTCCACGCTTTCTTCAGCACCGTCGTTGACAAAACCGATCGGTACAACTCCGGCCCGTTTGGAAGCAGCAATATCATCAGGCATGTCGCCGATATAGTATACGACGTCCCGTTTTTTTTCATACCCGCTTTTTTCAATGCAGAGATCGATTCCGAATGGGTGCGGTTTTCGACGCCTTTCGCCTGTTCTCTGCTCCTCGCGTACAACATCATCCTCACTTACCACAGCGGTAAAAAAGTCTTTGATTCTAAAAAATTCCAGAGCATACATGGCCTCGACTTCCGGTCTTCCCGTCGCAATAGAAAGTGTATTGTTCGCTTTGAGCGCCTCAATATCCCGGCGTGCAGGAATGAGTCTCTCTCTTTCAATATACCCTATTTTTTCGTAAAAAAGCGGCATTTCGCCATAAATTCTCTCGAATAGCTCCTTTCCAAGATAGATTTCCTGGAAAAGTCTCTTTACAAGGTTTCCGGTTTTTATATCTCCTCTGTTCAATAAAAATGGAGAAGGCGTCCCGCCCCGGATCAAACTTTTTTTTTGTCTGTTGAACTCTAAAACTACTTCACGGACCGGTCGATGAGAAAGACCCCGTGCAATACACGAAGCATCACACATCCTTAACAGCGGCCCGGCACCGGCAAGCACGGCCCGGTCCTCTCCCAAACCGGCCGCTTTCCCGATTTTTCCCGCGGTATTCGAATTGACTTCGTCAAAGAATGTTTTCAAAACAGCATCAATAACCGTACAGGTGAGATCCCAGTCGTTATTGAGACCGCCTGTTTTCTTTATTTCCGAGATATCCTGAAGTGTAATGAAATCTTCACCAAGTTCCTCAGCCCCGATTACCTGCCGCAGGTAACGGATTACGGATAATCGCGAGACCTCCCTGTATGATCCGGAAACATCGACAAGCACACCGTCCATATCGAAGATAACAAGCGGTACATTCGTCATATATGCTTCGCACCCCTCCGTTGCTATGATCATTTTTCCCCGCACGAACCGGCGGCAGCAGGCGTCCTTTTCATGCCTCCACACATGCGGTCGCTTGCTGCTAGATACGGCAGCCCAATTTCGCTTTATACACAGGCTATTCCCGGACCGGCACTCCTGCCCCCTTTAAATACTTTTTTGTTTCGGGAATGGTAAACTCCCCGTAGTGGTAGATCGATGCGGCAAGCACGGCGGATGCGCCGCCCTCCATAACCGCCTCATACAGATGCGCGAGTGTTCCGCATCCTCCCGAAGCAATAACCGGAATATTGACACGTGAAGTTATCTCTTTTAAAAGCTCGAGGTCGTATCCGTTTCTGGTGCCATCCCTGTCCATACTTGTAACCAGAAGCTCACCGGCGCCGAGCTCTTCCGCCCTGCAGCACCACCTGATCGCATCGATCTCTGTCCTGTCCCTTCCGCCCCTCACATATACTCTGAACCCCTCATGTTCACGCTTCACATCAACGGCAACGACAATGCATTGAGACCCGTAATCTATAGCCCCGGCCCGGATGAGATCGGGATTCTTCACTGCGGATGTATTGATCGACACCTTGTCTGCACCGGCTTTCAGTATTTTTCTCATATCATCTACGGTTCGTATACCGCCCCCGACTGTAAAGGGGATGAATATTTCATCGGATACCTTTTCCACAACTTCTATAAGGATATCTCTGTTATCGGAAGTTGCGGTTATATCGAGGAAAACGAGCTCGTCCGCACCATCCCGGTCGTACTTCCGCGCCCATTCAACGGGATCGCCCGCGTCCCTTATGTTGATGAAATTAATGCCTTTTACGACTCTGCCCTCTGTAATATCCAGGCACGGTATTATTCTCTTCTTCAACAAAATCACCCCTCCGAAATATGAAGGTGCTGTCGGTTGAATTCACATAAAACAGGCACCGTTCAACCGCTCACGCAGTAATATACTGAAAATGGCTGACATGCATTATACAGGATGCCTGGTTTGATCGAACTGTATGGAGGTAAAAACTATTGTTCTTCAAGAAATCTGCATGCCTCCGCAACGGAAAGTGTCCCCTCGTAAACGGCTTTACCGGATATCACGCCGACAACACCGGTTTTCTCGAGTGCCTTGACCGATCTTACGTCATCCAGATTTGAAATGCCGCCCGCCGCAATAACCGGGAGCCCGGTTTCAACCGCCATCGTACGAATACCCTCAATATTCGGACCCTCGAGCATGCCGTCACGCGCAATATCGGTATATACTACAAGCGAGAACCCCATGCTCCCGACCTTTTTACCGAGCCGAACCGCTTTTATGCCGCTTCCCTCCGTCCAACCGGAAATCCGCACATACCCGTCCCTGGCGTCTATTCCCGCTGCCACCGCTTCTCCGAACTCTTCCACAATTCCAGCAGCTACATCACTATTCTTGACAATCACGGTTCCCAGAATAATGCGCGATACCCCTATATCAAAAAGCTTTGCAGCCTGTTCCCTGTTTCGCACTCCACCGCCGACCTCCACAGAAATACTGACCGATTGAATAATTTTCCTGATAGTCTCGATATTGGTTCGGCCTGCATTCTTCGCCGCATCAAGATCCACAATATGGATATAACCCGCACCCTCATCCTGAAAGGAAAGCGCAACATCGGCAGGGTCATCGGAATACAGTTTCTTCTTTGCATAGTCTCCCTGGGAGAGCCGGACACACTTCCCATCGATCAAATCAATCGCCGGGATGAAGATCATCAGTAATACCCCTGTCAAAAAGCTCCCTGTCTTTACGCGCGCATATTGGAAATATCGGCATCCCAGCGGAGATGACGCATCACACCCTGTGCAATATTAGTCAGGTGATCGCCTATCTTCTCCATGTTGTCAACGAAGTCTATATATATGATGCCCGATAGATAATTATACCCGCCCCGGTTAACCCTCTCGATATGCCGGGCCTTGAGATCCACCTGCAGGGTATTGAGCCGGTCCTCATTCTCGAGCACGATGCGGGCGGAGGCAGGTTCCTCCTGTATAAGCGCGGAAGAAGTATGAGAAAACATCGAATGTACGATCTGAACAAGCTCACGAAGCTCATCAACCTCCCTTCTTCCAAGCGGAAGCTTCTGGTCGCTTTTTCTCTGGGCAAGCTCCAGAATGTTGATTGCATGGTCGCCGACTCGCTCGACGTCGTTCACCGAATGGATGAGTACGGGGATTTTTTCAGCTTCATCCTCTTCGAGCTGTCTCTGTGACAATTCGACCAGGTACTGAATTATCTCCTTCTGCAGATTGTCGACCACATCCTCTCTCTGCCGCACCCTGTCAATAACACCGGAATCCATTTCGAAAAACACTGTGAGCGAATCGTTCAATGCCTGCCTGGCGCATTCCATCTGCCTGTTTATTTCCTTCTTTGCCTGCTCGAGGGCAATCGGCGGATTCTCGAGAAGATGTTTTTCGAGAAACATCGGCTGCATATCGATTGCCCCGGGTTTTACGCGTGTGAGCTTGACGGTGAGCATCTCAAGAACTTTTATCAGAGGCAGAAAGATAACGAAGGAATTGATAATATTGAAGGTACTGTGCGCAAGCGCTATATGGAGCATGATATTCTTCTGTGTAACAGGACCGGGAACAATCATCTCTATAAATTCAGGATACCACCCTGCGTAAACCGGAACGATCATATAGAGAACGCCGATCGTATTGAGAATTGTATGCGCCATTGCCGTCCGTTTTGCTGCCGTATTCGTACCAATGGCCGCTAGCTGCGCGGTAATTGTAGTACCAATATTATCGCCGAGAATGATCGGAACACATGTTTTAAAATCTATCACACCGGAAAACGCCATGATCTGAAGCAGCGCAATGGTTGCCGATGAGCTCTGGAGCAAAACCGTAATCCCCGTACCGAGAAGAATGCCTAGAATGGGATACTGTCCGAATGTCAGCACGGCGTTTTTCAGAGTTTCACTCTGCTGGAGCGGTGAAAATGCATCTTTGATAAACCCGAGCCCTGTAAAGAGAAGGCCGAAACCCAGAATGAAGTTGCCCCACATCCTCGTTGAATGGGTCTTCCCGAACAGAGTAAGAAAAAACCCGATTCCGATTGCGGGCAGGGCATAGCTTGTAATCTTGAAAAGTGCAAAGAAAGAGACAAGCCAGGCTGTAAGTGTCGTACCGATATTTGCGCCGAGAACAATGGATATCGCCTGCCCGAGGGTGAGGAGTCCTGCATTGACGAACCCCACGGTCATGACTGTAGTTGCCGAGGAGCTCTGGACGAGCATGGTAACCAGTGTTCCGATAGCAAGTCCGATAATTGGCCGCCTCGTCAAAGCGTCCAGCGTATTCTTCAGCTTGTTGCCCGCCACCTTCTTCAGGCTTTCAGACATCATCTTCATTCCGAGGAAAAAAAGCCCCAGCCCGCCGATGAGACTGAAAATTATTTCTCTCGCCATGCTTCATACCCCCAACTGTTGTGTCGGCATACGGAACATCCAAAGAACGTGTGCATTGACAATGTCGAAAAATCCTCTCAACCCGTGCAAATTACAAAACCTCCACCGTCGGTTTCATTATCGTACCCTGCATCAGGTCCGCAGTGCCGTCACCGACACCTGTCGGAGTTCGGTTCAACATTCGGTCAGGCGGGCAAAATTGTTCAGAAGTCGCAGGCCGCGATTCTGGCTCTTCTCGGGATGAAACTGTGTCCCGAAGATGTTCTTTTTCTGTATCACGGCTGCGAACCGACCGTAGTGATCGCTGTATCCCACTATATCGTTTATATCATCAGGTTCTGCATAGTAGGAATGGACAAAGTAAAAGTCGCTTTTGTCCGGGACACCCTTGAAAAGAATACTCTCTTTCGCTATTCGAACCTCGTTCCACCCCATATGCGGAACCGGCCTATCGAAAGGAAAGCGAGTGACATGTCCGGATATGAGACCGAGGCCCTCCGTTAACTCATGCTCGTCGCTGCGGGTAAAAAGAAGCTGCATGCCCAGACATATACCGATCAAAGGCCTGCCTGAACGGGCATACTCCCTGATTTTTTCATCCAGTCCCTTTGCATGCAGTACCTTCATCGCCTTCGGAAATGCACCGACACCCGGCAGAACGAGGGAATCCGCAGCATATACGTCAGCCGGATCTGTAGTGATGTGCACTCGAAAGCCCTGTGTAACAAATCCCCGTGTTATAGATTTAATGTTGCTGATCCCCAGATCGATTATGGTAATCAAATAAGACACTCCTTCCGTTTATCATCTGCACGTTGCCGATTGCGCGGTCTGCTTTCGAATGCGTAGCGTGGTATAGAAAAATCCGGGAAATACCTAAAGATCATTACGATATCAGACGAACACCTCCGGCATGCAGATTATTACACGGCAGGCAAGTCGATCACGGTTTCGACACGGAGACATTTAAGAACCGCCATCCGGTTTCAGTTTTCATACAATAAACCGAACGCAAGTCCGAATACCGCTTACAGCACACCTTTCGTCGACGGCACATCCCCGCCGGGGTCTCTGATCTCTATCGCATCCCTTAGGGCCACACTGAACGCCTTGAACGCGGCTTCGAGAATATGGTGGGCATTCCTGCCGCGAATTGCATCAATGTGCAGAGTAATATCGGCGTTGTGCACAAATGCCCTGAAGAATTCCTCGATAAGCTGGGAATTGAAATGCACGATTAGGGGCTCTTCTATGGAAACCTCGTAGCAGAGATAGGGTCGTCCGGAGATATCTATGCTTACCCTGACAAGAGCTTCGTCCATCGGAACAATTGCGGTGGCGTATCTTCGAATCCCCTCTTTGCTTCCGATCGCCTCCCTGAAAGCTTTTCCGAGCGTTATCCCGGTATCTTCCACCAGATGGTGAAAATCGACTTCGATATCACCTTCGGCATGGAGATTGAGACTGAACCCGCCGTGTCTGGTAAACAGCTCGAGCAGGTGGTTGAAAAAAGGGATACCGGTGTTGATCGTGTAGCTGCCGTCACCGTCAAGGTTAAAAGTTGCTTCGATTTCGGTTTCTTTCGTTTTCCTTGTAACATTGCCGATGCGAATATCATCCATAAACCTTTCTCCATTGGGCCTGCGGATCAGCGGTGGGAAGGGCCAAAACTCGATTTTTCAGCAGTACCGTTTCATTGCGTACCGACAGGGGAATCATAGTCACCCTGCTGATCACGTTCCTCCAACCTCTCCCCGACAGATTGAGCATGTGCGTACAGCCCTTCACTTTCCGCCAGAATGCGCGCATGTTTCCCCAGCACATCCGCTCCTCTTTTCGACATCCGGACTATACTGCTGAACTTCATAAAGCTCAGAGCATTGAGCGGAGAAAAGAATCTCGCCGTTCCTCCGGTAGGGAGCACATGACTCGGTCCTGCAATGTAATCGCCGAATGCTTCCGCCGAATACCGGCCGATAAAAATGGCCCCGGCATTAATTATATCCTTTACATAGTCCTGCGGTTTCATCACCTGCAGCTCAAGATGCTCTGGCGCAATCTCATTTGCGAGAAAGACTGCGTCCTGTACATCTTTGACGATATATATACATCCGTTTTGCCGTATCGATTTTTCAATTATTTCTTTTCGTGGACTCCGTCCGGCCAGTTGAGCAATCCATTCGGCAACCTCTCCCGCAGCCCTCAAGGATTTGACGGCACACAGTGCCTTCGCATTCTCATCGTGTTCAGCCTGTGCAATAAGGTCGGATGCGGTTACCCGTGGATGGATCGAGCCGTCGGTGATTACGAGAACCTCGCTCGGACCAGCCACCATGTCAATATCAACATACCCGAAGAGCAGCTTTTTTGCAAGCGCAACATAGATATTTCCGGGGCCAGCGATCTTGTCGACACGCGGTATGGATTCGGTACCGAGCGCAAGAGCCGCAATTCCCTGCACTCCTCCGACCCTGTACACCTCGTTTATGCATCCAAGTTTCTGCAAAACCGCGCACAGTGCGGAAGGGGCCACAAATGATGAAGGAGGAGATGTCACCACAATCTCCCCGACACCCGCGGCCATTGCCGGAACAGCCGTCATAATGAGAGATGAGGGGTATGCGGCCTTGCCGCCGGGAATGTATATCCCAACTCTTTTGAGAGGGGTGCATTTCTGCCCGAGCACGTCGCCGAGCTCATCTGTAAACTTCCAATCCTTCTGGAGATTATGCTCGTGAAAGCGCCGTACCCTTTCAATAGCAATATCAAGAGCCGGAGCAAGCGAATCATCAACGCCTTTTGACGCATCGGCTATCTCCAGACCGTTGACCCTGAAGTCCTTTGATTCAGTACCGTCGAACTTTTTAGCATAACGCCGCAGTGCGCTGTCTCCTTTTTCCGCTACATCCGCAATAATAGCTGCAACGTTTTTTTCAACATGCTCCGGAAATGAACCTCGTTTTGCCCGGCAGCAGTGTACGATTTCATCTCTGCTCGAGCGCGATAAATCCTCTATTCGAACGTCGTCCGCGGTCATTGACAGTACTTCCCGTTTTATACTTTTTTCAGGCTGTACACCTGTGTCATTCAAGAGTATACAGTAAAAATACAGTGGGCTCATAAAGAGCATGCTGTTTTATCCTGTGCATACCGGGGTTGTGATGGGCGGCAAAATCAGCGGCGGATTCAGTCGCTATGCATCGCCCGCAAGCACCCCCCTGCCCTTTTGCTCAGGAATCGGCGAAAATTTATCCTTGGCGAATTTTATTGTCAAGACAAATATGTCCTGTGTCCGGAGTATACCGCAGCACACATCCGTCTTTCCGGAGTCCTTTCCCGGAGCTGATCCAAAGCCGCAAAAAAAAACCTCCACCCCCGGCGCAGGATATTATCCGGACGCTTCGCATCCGGATAATGTCGAAGATGCCGCAGGTGCCGTAAAGTACTGAAAGTACCGCCGGTGCAAGCACCAGGATTTGTTACAAGACGCTTCGCGCCGTATAACAAATCCTGGTGAGTGGACATAACCCCCGCTTACAAGCCTTCGGCTTGACGCGGAGAACATGCCGCTCACCGGCGGCATTACGTTTCCCGTTCTTCTATTATACTTAACTATTATCTTACTATTATTATATTATAGAGGATTGTCCGTTTGATGCTCCGTTTCTGTACAATGCTCTGGGGCCGACCGACTGCATTGTACATCACATACCAGGATACACACTGTACAGGGAGGGATTTGTTGAAACACTGGGAAGCCGTTTTTTTCGATCTTGACGGGCTGCTTGTGGACACGGAAGGTATACATGTCCGTGCATACGAAGAAATGGGCGGGTATCTCGGAATCGAGCTTGCCGCTGATTATGTAAACACCTTTATCGGGGCACCTACAAAAGAAAATATCAAGAGAATTATGCGCGACCACAACATCCCTGTCGAAAGGTATGAACAAATACTGAAGATCAGATACGACCGATACGCGGAGCTTGTAAGAAAGATTCCGCTATCGCCCATGGATGGGGCGGTTGAATGTGTACTGAGGGCAAAGGAAAAGGGCTATCGGACGGCGCTCGTTACCTCTTCGATACGCGAACATTCATTGGCGGTGCTTGACAATATCACAAGGCACTCGGATTCAAACATCGATATAGCCGCCTACTTTGACACCATGGTCTTTGGCGATGATATTCCCCGTCAGAAACCGGAACCGGATATTTACCATGAGGCGGTCAACCGCCTCGATACAACTCCTGACGCAGCTGTTGCGCTTGAGGATTCCGAGGCGGGGGTAGCTGCAGCAAAAACCGCCGGTGTGCATGTTATTGCAGTACCGTGCCATAATACCAGAGGCCAGGATTTCACGCGTGCGGATAAAATCGTGGAGTCGCTGCAGGATATTCTGTTGCTGGATTTTCTCGACTGACCGGTGGTAATTTCCGTGTACCGAAAAGAGTATAAGCCGATGAAAAATTATTTGATCGGGCTGTCTGCGAAAAGCGATTTCCCCGTATATTCATTGAAGACTCCCGAATTCATTGAAATAAAAAAGATAACCCCCGGCGAGACCTCCTTTTTCAGGAGCCATACGAAAAAACCAATCTACTTTCATATCCAGTACAACGGAAGCGGCGGATATCTGTCCCCCGCAGTCGATAATTTCAACGATTATCTCGCGGAGCTCAGTGAGGCATACCGCATTGCGAAACCGGAATTTGTCTCGTTTCACTTCGGTCTTTCGGCAAAAATCATTCACGTTGACAGCGATACCTTCGTTGCTATGGCGGGCTCGCCCCCGCTTGCGGCGGAGGAGCTCCTCTCCATGCTCGAGCACAACCTGCGTTTTTCCCGTACGGTTTTTCAGGAAAGCCGCATACTCCTGGAAAACCTGGAGTTCATTCCGGAGGAGCTGTCAAAGGGAGCCTACCGGTACATACAGGAAGCGGATTTTCTTTCGAAGAACCTTCACAGTTTCATAAAAACGGGCATGCTCGACGGGATGGTGCTCGACATAGCACACGCCCTCGTTACGGCGGCAAACCACCCGGCATACAACGGGCTCGAAAACATCATCAGCAGTGCAGGTCAAACAGAACATTTTGATCCTGTTCACACCGATAAAAGGTACATCGAAACCCTTGCAAAATACCGGAATGATATCGACATACTCGGCAGTTTTAAAAAATACGTAAAACTGCTGCCGGTCGAGCTTATAAAGGAGATACATATATCCGGAATACATCGTCTGGAAAACGGGGTGTACGTCGACAGCCATAATGAAATAAGCGGGCTCGAGCTTGACGCACTTGACTTTCTGCTTGATATTTTACCTGCAGACGGCGATGATAGAGTATCCGTCACTCTTGAATATGATCGCAACCCCGGTCGAATCCGTGAGCAGTTAAAAACTCTTGAAATGTTTTGCAATGATAAGTTTTCTCGTTCGACCGGTACCCGGTTGAATGGATCAATCCGACCTTCGTTCGACTGAATGAAACACTACGGTCGGGTCGGTTGAATCCCTTGATGTTGACCCGCGAGCTCCAAAATACCGGAATCAGGGAACAGTCATGTTTAAGAAGGTTTTGATAGCAAACAGAGGAGTAATTGCTGTTCGGATTTTAAAGACCTTGAAAGAAAACAACATACAGTCTGTCGCCGTGTACACCCCGGGAGATGAGAAATCTCTCCATGTAACTCAGGCGAATGAAAGCATCTGTATCCGGGCGTACAATGAAATCCCCGAGATTATGTCGGTTGCCAAGAAGTACGAGGTGGATGCAATCCATCCGGGAGTAGGATTTCTCTCGGAAAATATTGATTTTGCAAAGGTGGCAAACCATTACAGTGTTTTCATCGGCCCGGGCACCGCGCTGTTTACAAAGATGGGAAACAAGGTGAAGGCTCGAAGGATCGCAGAGGAAGCGGGCGTTCCGACGACTCCCGGCTCGCGCACGCCGCTTAAAACCGAAAAAGAAGCGACTTCAGTCAGCAGCTCAATCGGCTATCCCGTCATTGTTAAAGCGGCGGAAGGCGGGGGCGGCATGGGCATGGAACCGGTCGGCAGAGAGGAAGAGCTGTCAGGCACGCTCAGTCAGGTAAAAGCGCAGGCAAAAACCCTCTTCGGGAGCGAAGAAGTATTTATCGAAAAACTGATCGATCCGAAGAGACATATCGAGGTACAGATCCTTTCAGACAACTACGGCAACGCCGTACACCTCGGAGAGCGGGACTGTTCAATTCAGAGACGGCATCAAAAACTCATCGAATATTCACCCGCCGACATCTCGGATGAGTTGCGAAAGGCCATGACAGATGCAGCCGTAGCACTGGCGAAAGCGGTGGGCTACACAAATGCCGGGACCGTTGAGTTTCTTGTAGATGAACATGAAAACTTTTACTTCATGGAAATGAACACCCGTATACAGGTGGAGCACAGGGTAACCGAAATGACCTGGCGCAGAGACCTCATTAACGAACAGCTTCGCATCGCCGCCGGTGAAGAGCTCGGTTATACACAGGAAGACCTCACGGGGTACGGGTTTGCCATTGAATGCAGGATCAATGCGGAAGACCCGGATAATGATTTCGAGGCATCTCCCGGTGCCATCGAACGGTTCATGCCGCCTGAAAAAAAGAATGTGATTGTCGATACTTTTATTCCGCAGATTGAATCCAAAAAAGATGCATATCACATCTCGAAGATCTATGATTCCCTGCTCGCAAACGTTATTTCCTGGGGCAAGGACAAAAAGTCGGCGGTCAGGGTCATGAGACAGGCGTTGGAGGAATTTGTTATCGAGGGAAAGGGGGTAAAGACCACCATTCCTTTTCACCTGGAGCGTATAAAAGATCTCTAACCGAATGTATATATCCTGCGTGCTGGAGTGAAGTGCGTTTCGGATCTTATGCATATACAGATCCTGCAGCGTTAAAATCGGCCGTACTTACAGCGCCGCAGAACCCATGCGGCCGGTGCAGATAAACAATCTGAAAAAACGAGGAGAAGTATTATGGCAAAACGAATCCGGATCAAAATCAACGGCAATGAGTGTGTTGCTGCTCTCAAACAGAACAAATCGGCCCTGTTGTTTTATGAAAAGCTCCCCATGCGCATCTCAATGACGCGCTGGGGCGATGAATACTACGGGGACTGCGGCATTGCAGTTGATCTCGAAGATGAGGCCCGAACGGAAATGGATGTCGGTGAAATAGCACTCTGGCCGCAGGGGAATGCGCTGTGCATCTTTTTCGGCCCTACCCCGGCAAGCGTCGGTGCCGAACCCCGCGCCGTCTCTCCGGTAAACCCAATAGGAAAAATCGAAGGGGGCTGCCGATTTTTAAAGGAACTGCCTTCCGCAGTCAAGGCTGAAATAGACGTAGGATAAACACGTACCGTTTCCCGGATTGCTTTCAAAATGCCCACCTGAAGTAAAAAAGGATACTCCACTTTTTCTTGACACCGGATTGTCCGACGAAGTATTCTAAGAGATGTCCCGCGAACCGCAGACGGGAAATTCAGTATCTTTAAACAACCCTTTTCATACGGCATCGGTATGTAAGGACCTTCTTCCGCTTTGCCGGTCGGCTGCCAGTTATTATTGCAGGGGACAGGAGGGGACGCGTATGAAAATATTTTTTGCATCCGACCTGCATGGTTCAGAGATTTGCTGGAAAAAGTTCATCAGCGCCGGTGATTTTTATGAAGTGGACGCCCTGATTCTGGGCGGCGATATGACGGGAAAGGCCGTTGTTCCGATTGTTGCGCAGGGCGGGGGAACCTACAAGGTGACCCTTCTGGATCAGGAAAGCATCCTGAACGGAAAAGAAGAAGTCGAAGAGATGGTGAAGACCATACAGAACAGAGGATACTACCCGTATGTTACGGACCCCGATGAAGTCGAAGAGATTTCAAACTCCGAAGAAAAACTCGACAAACTGTTTCTCGAGCAAATGCTCGAAACAGTTGATCGATGGATGAAATATGCAGATGAAAAGCTTTCAGGAAGCACTATTCGGTGTTACGTCTGCCCGGGAAACGACGACTCCTTCGAAATAAACGACGTCATCAGACAATCAAAACATGTCAGAGATGTGGAAGGCGAGATTATACCGCTTGACAAGCATCATGAAATGTCAAACACCGGATGGTCCAACCCAACACCGTGGGATACGCCCCGAGAGGAGCCGGAAGAGGCCCTCGGGCAGCGCATTGAATCGTTGATAGCCAAACTCAACAACGTAGGCACCGCCGTATTCAATTTTCACACCCCGCCGTACGGCAGCGGACTGGATGAAGCGCCGGAGCTCACCGATGACCTGCGGCCCAAGTATGCCGGTCAATCTCTGATTCCGGTTGGCAGCACATCGGTTATGGATGCTGTCAATAAATATCAGCCTCTCCTGGGATTATTCGGACATGTTCATGAGGGAAAAGGCACGCACAGAATCGGTAAAACCCTCTGTATAAATCCGGGCAGTATGTATGAGCAGGGAGTGCTGCAGGGTGCCGTTATCGAGCTTAAACCGAAAAGCGTCGGAACCTACATTCTGACCACCGGATAATTATTATTATGGAGGAGGTGGTGGGTAAAGAAAAACTGTGAGGAGACACGAGTAATGCAGCATACGCCGTACCGCCGCCAGGCGGCCTATTTTTCATGATATGAAAGGGGTACTCCCAGCCGACCCGGTTGATCAGGTGCGTGCACCAGCGGCGGTTGTGTTCGGACGTGATGTGCCGGAATGATTCAAGGAGCACGGTAGTATCGGCATTGCAGGTGGGCAATGCCGGAGTTAAAAATCAAAACAGATTACATGAAGGAGGGCTTCGGAATGAGTGATAAAACACTGTTTGTTCGCAAGGCAAGCGGGCTTGTACGTGCATGGTCTGTGTTTGATGCGTTTATTTACGCCACGTTCTCCATCAACCTCATCACCCTTGGTTTATTCATCTTCTCCTACTGCTACTACTTCGAGGGGAACATAGGAACCGCAATCGTGATTGGGGCCGTTTTCACCGTTTTTGAGGTTATTCTGTACTCGAGTCTGATCTCCGCTATGCCACGATCCGGAGGCGACTATGTCTGGCAGAGCCGAATTCTCGGACGGGGCTGGGGATTCATTCTGGCGGTTACCGGATGGTGGTTTATCCTGTGGCTGTGGGTTCCGCTCTACGGCCAGATGCTGGTTTATGAATTTTTCACACCGATACTCGCAATACTCGGCGCACAACATGCCGCTCTGTGGTTTACCGGCACGAACGGCGGCATGCTGGTCGGTATGATTGCCGTCAATGTCATCGTTTTCGTATATATCGCCATCGGTATGAAATGGTATGCGAGGGTTCAGAAATTCTGTTTCTTCGGAGGAGTCATCGGTCTGATTCTGGTTTTCATCCTCCTGGCGGTCGGGAACAAGCCGACATTCATAAATAATCTGAATACCATTGTGCCGAGTATGTTCGGCGCGAAGGCAATGGACCTCTATAAGCAGACACTTGCGGCCGGACAGGCTGCGGGCACCGTTACCGCCCCACTCGGCAATCTTGCCCTCGGGACAAGCGTCGCCTTGATACCGATGATCGTATTCTTCAACCTGTGGCCGAACTGGGGCTCAACGCTTTACGGGGAGGTCAGCGGGGCGAGCGATTTCAAACGAAACCTGCGCGGCATGACGTCGGCAATCATCGTAACAACCGTTCTTGCGCTCGTTTTCTTTGCCCTTATCGCAAAGAGCATCGGGTGGGATTTTTACAACAATGCAAACGGCGCTTTCTGGAACTACACATGGGGGTATGTTGAAGAAGCTCCGCCTCTGCCGTTCTGGCCGTATCCGGCGCTGTTCGCAGCATTCATGAGCACGAGCCCCGTGCTGCAGTTCATCGTCATTTTGCTCATGAGCCTCTGGTGGTTCGGATGGTCGGGAACTGTGTTCTTAAGCTCGACGCGCGTTATCTTCGCCGCATCCTTTGACCGCATGCTACCGGAATGGGCAAGCAAGGTCGACCCGAGAACGCATACACCGATAAATGCGCTGCTGTTGATGGTCATCCCGTCTTTGATCGTCTCTTATCTCTACGCGTTCAACATCTTCAATTTTCAAACCCTTGCTCTTGACGCCACGCTGGTCATCGCCGTCACCTATCTCGGCACAACGGTTGCCGGTATTATTCTGCCCTGGCACAAAAAAGACCTCTACGACGGGTCGCCGATCGCAAAATATAATGTAGCGTCATGGCTGAGCTGGATCGTTACGATCATCTATATCGCTGCAACCGGGTATCTTGTCTACATCTCATTCAACTACGGAATCGAGGTGGTGCGCGGGCTGCCCGGGGTCGGTGCGAATGGTCTAACCTGGGTCATGGTCATGCTCGTGTGGCTCTTTAACCTGGGCAACGCTGCCGTGCTGATATGGATACTCATATATATCGTGAAACGCATGGCCATCCGCGGCAAACTGCCGCTCATAAGCTTCGCGGGATTGCTGTTTCTGGGGTTTTTGGACTGGCTTCTCGTCGAATGGATCTGGGACCCCCATGTTTCTCCTTTCGATTTCCCGCTCTACGGAATCGGCTGGTCGAATGTAAGCTCGATCGTGTTCATGCTTGCACTCTACGGTGTTGCAGCGATAATTTTTTACGGGTTCAACGCGTACAGGAAGAAACAGGGAATCGACACTGCAAAGATTTACAAGGAGATCCCTGTGGAATAACGCCCAATCCATACTCACGGCAAAAAAAACCGCCCGGTATTTGAGGGCGGTTTTTATTTGGGGCATTTTTTTCGATTTTTTTTCCAGCATGTTTATTAAAACGGTGTTATATTACCGTTACCGGAGGGCTGAAAGATGGCTGACTACGGAAAACCGAAAGCAGAATTCAACGAAGAAAAGGACAGATTGCTCGAGCTTTTGGACCGAAAGGAAAACAGGGGCCTCATCATGCGTCTGGTCGGCGCGCTCGCATTCAATACAAAGTGCGTACAGTTCAACAATTTTCAAAAAAAACTCGGGAGGGTTTTTACCGACATCGATTTTATTTCATACCGTAAATTTACAAAACGAATAATACAATTCTTAACTGCATGCGGGTATGAAGAGGACAAACAGGTAACCCACTACTTCGGCACATCGAGGCTCGTATTTCACGATTTTGAGAACGAGAGACATATCGACGTTTTTCTGGACCAGCTTCAGTTCTCCCATACCATCAATCTGAAAGGAAGGCTCGAAAAGGAAACGGTAACCATGCCGCTTGCCGAGCTGTTTCTCGAGAAAATGCAGATTGCAAGGATATGCGAAAAAGATCTGATCGATACCATCATGCTCCTGAGGGAATTCGATTTTGGAGATACGGACCGAAATCATATAAACACCGCTATTATCCTCAATTACCTGTCAAAAGACTGGGGTTTCTGGAAAACCGTTACCGACAACCTGAAGACCGTAAACGATTACGTCGATAAATACCCGCAGCTCAAAAGCGAGGACAGGGATATCGTGCGGTCGCGGGTCGACTACATTCTGAAGGAGATCGATAAAGCACAGAAGTCTGTGAAGTGGAAAATGAGAAGCAAAGTGGGGACGAAGGTGAAGTGGTATCAGGAAGTCGACGAGCTTGAAATGGAGTAAGGTAACAGCTCCGGCGTACCGCCGGTCTTCAGAATCCCGGGAAGTAATCCCCCGAAAGGGTACGAAAAAGAAGGATAGACCGTCCGAACCAAACCGACGAATCGAACATGACTCGAGCGTACAGGCCCTCGATTTGACAGCGGGCACATACCGACAGGCTGCAGCATCAGAGAGCAGGTTCAAAACGGGCCGATGGTTATGCCTGCGCGTGCGCCGAAACCGGAAAGATCGACCTGCTCGAACACAGGAAGGTCTTTCACGACATCCTTGACGTTTCTCTTCACATTCGCATGATTGTAATAGCCTTCCACGAACAGGCCGGAATCCCTGCCGAGTCCGATCAGCATACCTGTACCGACCTGGTAGGTAAACCCTCCATAGAACCTGCTGTCGGAAACCTTTGTTTCGAAGTTTTCCTCCTTGTTCCAGAGGAGCTCGTAACCGACACCTCCCCGGGCGAGAAAAGAGGCCTTCCAGAATACCGGTATCGTTATGGTCACTTCACCCATCATGGGCACCATAAGCGTATTATACCGCACATTGTTTACAACGGTTGTCGTGCTTATTCCACTTTCGTAATCCTGTGTTGCGACCTCCGTGCTCTTTGTGTAGGTTTTATAGAGAAAATCCGTTCCGAAACCTATACCTACAACCTCGTCCACCCTGTATCCAAAACTCCCTCCGAATGCAAAGCCCGCTTCAGCATCCCTGGGCGAAAAATAACTTGCCCTCAGCGAAAATTCTTTTCCGCTTTTTGCAAACGCGGTCGAGGAAAGCGCGAGAGCTCCGACAAGCACTACTGCGAATACCACAGAGACAGGTCTCTTCATTTTTTTCTCCGGCAATAAAATTTCCGCGACGCGGGAGCGTCCGGCTGACACGAATAGACTCTTATATTCGAGCTAACCCGATTTTCAACAGCATTATACGTCGAGTCCGTCTGTTTTTCGATACGGTGCATCCTTTTCCGCGAAACGGTGGCGATCCCCACTCTCACCGATATATACAATATAGCACCTATCGCTCAATGTTCAACGATAATGAGGAAGATACAAATCCGCCGCCGCAGGCGGTATTACAGGAAAAAAATACTGTCGAAGACCGATAAGAAAATCATACAGCATAACTTGTATGAGGGGACGGATAAAGAGAAGGCGGCAATTGCTACGGTTCGAGCAGATCGAACCCCGTATCGGGGTCGGTAATCCGTTTCGCCGTGGAATCGACAAGCTCAAAGATGACCGCCTCGACAACGAGCCAGGTTTCTACTCCCCGCCGTATACAACCGGTCCGTGTTCTTCGCCTTCTTCCCGCCGCAATATGTATATGGGATACCGGATTCCCGTTTTTATCGGGAAATATCGTACCGGTCCCCACGATTTCATGGGCATTCTTGAGAAGAAGCTCCATGGGCTCTATATTCTCTGCATTCGGATTTTTCGGTCCTACCACCAGCCTGCTTCCGCTGCCTGCTCCGCCCACCATAATCACAACCCCAGAGGCAATCGATTTGTCGCGCGAAAAGCCTTCGATTGCTTCGTGGAGCATGTCGCCATTCTCGAGCCGGAGCACAAAAACACGTCCCAACCCTGCCTGTGAGTATCTCATGATATATAACCCTCATGTTGATTTTACCGTTTCGTGCAATAAAGCCTCTCCGATCTGATACCATCTGAAAATAAGAAATTCTCAGTCCATCGTTGGAAGCACGGCATTTGCGATATCATTTTTATCCGGCAATACCCTGTCCTCCTGAAATTTACCGTACGGTATGCGGGTCATTCAAATGATATGCTGCCTCCGTACACTTCGCATTCTCTGCCGTTAACATTCAGTATGAGAGCGCCCGTTTTTTTATCAAGCCCCTTTACCGGGCCGCCCAACTTCGTTCCGTCGTCGAGCACGACCACTGCATTTCTGCCCTTCATCTTCGAGGCGTTCTCCCACTTCGCAAGAACGGGTTCGATGCCGCCTGAATGTATATCGTCAAGAAGACCCAGCAGATTCGTCAGCAGATTGCCGATAAAATCTTCCGGGTCGAGCATCTCGCCGGTTTCCAGACGGTACGAGGTTGCGTTTATTTCGGGGGGAAAATACAGTGTATTGATATTCACTCCGATGCCTATAACGGTACGTCCGGTTCGTTCTTCGGTCAGCGCACCGGAAACCTTTTTCCCGTTTTCCCAGAGCACGTCGTTTATCCACTTCAGACGCACTCTGCCGGTGTACATGATAAATGCGCTGTAGACGGCATAGGATGCCACCATACTATAGGGAATGCGAAAATCGAAATCGGTGAGAATGACAGACAGCGCTATCGAGCCTTCACCGTCATACCATGTGCGGTCGAACCTTCCCCTTCCGCGGCTCTGCCTCTCCGCAAGAATCACGGTTCTGTCGGAAAGCATCGAATCGGGGAGCGCAAAGGCCGTATCCATCGTCGATTCGACTTCCGAATAACAGTATATACCGAGACCGGTTATTCCTTTTGCAGAAAAAAACCGTGCAAGCCTCCGCTCTTTTTCAGGAATTCTATTCATGTGTGAAGATGATCCTGTAATTCGGTTATTAATGCCTCCGGTGGGAGGCATTATATGGGTCTCGGGACGATACCGAACAGCTTGTCACCCTCCCTGCACTGCTGACCGTTCATAAAATATATCTTTGCAATCCTGCCCCTTTTTCCCTCATACACAATCTCCCTCCTTTTTTTCATCACCATTACAACGGCCAGTACCGTTCCCTCCCGCACGATATCTCCCACGCTCACGAGCGGCGGCATACCGAGACTGGAAGTTATGTAGTACTGGGCGCTCTGCGGCGCCCGTACAAACTCGTAATCGCGTTCCTCCTCGAGTGCCTGCAGCTCTTCGGCTGTCAGCTCATGCTCGACATCGAGCACATGAACATAGTACCCCAGAAATGTATCCTCAATCAAACGGTTGATATTCCTCACAACTCCCGAAACGGCGGCAAGCCTCTTTTTTATGAGACCGAGCCTTGTGAGGGTATATAAAAGGTCTCCCTCTTCGACAATTCCGCCTTCTTCAGCCATAAGGGAGACAACACCCGTATGGCTCGTAAAGTAGCGGGTTACCTGGTAGGATTTTTCGCCTCTCTTCCGGATTTCACTTTCAATTGCCATCTATTCTCTGCCCTTTATCTTTTTCAGCTCAAGCAGTGAGGTTATCGCATCCTTCAAATCACTCCTGTGCACCACGAAATCGATACCTCCTCTGCCCATAACCACATCCGAATACTGGTAATTTCTTGGCTTTTTCTGCTTGACTGTCTGCTCGATAACGTGTATTCCTGCAAATCCAACCTGGGCGTTCGGTTCGGCCACCATCAGGTCACCGAGGCTCGCATAGCTTGCGAGCACCCCTGCCATTGTAGGATCCGTCTCAACCGAAATGTACAACCCGCCCGACTGTTTAAACCTCGACACTGCAATACTGGTTTTTACCATCTGCATGAGTGCGAGTATCCCTTCCTCAATACGCGCGCCTCCCGATTGATGTACGGCGACAAGAGGCTTCTTCTCCCGCATCGCCCTCTTCACCGCTCTGCAAAACTTTTCCCCCTCGGCGCTGCCGAGTGTGCCGGCCCTGAACCGTACATCCGTCAGAACTATTACGACGTGATGACCGTTTATCATGGCATAGCCGGTTATCATGGCGCACTTTCTTCCGGTGAGCTCCTTCGCTTTTTTCAATTTCAGGTCGAACCCGTCAAAACCGATCGGATTTATCGATTCCATACCCTCGTTGAACTCCCTGAAGGTCCCCTTGTCTGCAAGCAGGTTAATGTAGTGATCTATAATCAGCCTGAAGTGATAGCCGCAGTTCGGACATGTACCGTTGTACTCCTCGAACAGTGTCGGTACCCAGATATCCTGGCAGCCGTGAATCTCGGTGTTCGGGCACTCGACCCACCGGTCCTCATATTTGAGGGCCTTGGGCTGCTCCTGGGCCTGAAGGAGAGACACCTCCTCTTTTTCTTTTGCTTTCAGCTTTCTAATACCGTCAAGGCCCTTCCTGATTGGTGTAAAGAGCGAATGAATCCACTTTATACGGTACAACTCTCCAATGAGATGTCTGACCCTGTCGGACAGGCTCGTCTTGTATATTCCGATTCTTCTGTACCGCCTGTACCGTTTTCTGAGAAGTATGGAGACCTTCAGCCTCCCAATCCGCCATGCATGTTCGAGTTTCGGATGGGGCAGGAAAAATGGGGAAACCCCCGTTTTTATCGCGTTCAATCCTTCAACAATTGCATCCTGCACCTTCGGGAAGAAATCCCGATCCGACACGCGCACGCCTATCTTCGGTTCTTCGATGATTTTATGTACCACGCCAAGCTCGTATGCATCCTGCGCGGTTATTTTCAAGTTCAGGGCCGCCCTGTTAATATCATCTTCCGAGATATGTCGTTTGTCCCGTGCAATGATCGCCGCCCCGCCGCTTATGGAGATGACGGAATAATACGCCTTATCGAGCATTATTCGGTAGTCCGATACATCGATCGCCAGCGCGCCGCCCGACCCGCCTTCTCCGATCACGACCGATACGTGCGGAACCCTGAGCAGGTACTGCTGTTCGATATTGCGGGCTATCCTCTGGGCGGGCAGGAATTCCTCAAGAGGCCAGGAACCCGGTGTATCGACAAACGATACAACCGGAATGCCGAACTTCTCGGCGATTTTCATCGCCTGCATGGCCTTTGCATTCCCCTGCGGCAGCGCGCTTCCGCCCCTTCTGAAGTCTTCATGAAATGCTCCCTTTTCATGCCCCACCACCATGACATCGTTCGTCTCAAGCCTGGCAAAGCCGCATACAACGGCAGGATCAGGACTGTTTGCATCGAGGCCGGTTATCTCCCTGAAGTCATCGAATACCTCCCGGGCGTAATCGAGCGTGGTCGGACGCTGGTCGCTTCTCGAAATCGAGTCGATCTGGCGCGGCGTAAGCGACGAAAAGTATCTGTTTTCGATTGATTCGAAGAGATTTTTGAAGGTTTTGAGCCTGTCTTTTGTAATTGAAAACGTATTCCTCTGGAGAAACGAATCCGCCTCATCGATATTTTTTGCAAGAACGACGATCTCTTCGGGAGGAATGCCGATATCGATATCCTTCAGGTACGATATTTTCGCTCTCGCCTCCTCTATTTCAATGATAAGCATCTTTTCGTTTTCTTCCATAATCAGACCATACCCGTGTTTCCGTTAATCCTGAATGATTATTTATCCTGCAGCGATATTTCTTATATATTATCGCTCGAGGATTACAGTGAAAATAGTCGCGAAATTTATCAGGAAGTGTATTATATTAAGGAGTTGAAGGCTGCATGAAAATAAAATGTACAGGAACAAACTATGCAAGTCAACCGGAAACGTCGCGGGGGCACTTTTAGAAAAGACCGACTTGGGCATCTTTTACGGGCCGGCTTTCATCACGGTCCTGTACAGCCGGAAATCCTGAGAAGAAAGATGTCGGCCGCCAAAAACCGGGCATTGCCGGTTGGCGTATGCGCACTTTTACTCGGTATGCTCCTGATAGCCGGGGGATGCGGCGGCTCTTCGAATTCAGACGGCAGCATTTCAGGACAGCTCACAGTTGTTACCTCCGGATCGTACTCAAGCGGGAAACCGCTCTCATTGCAGAATCTTCCACTGGACATTCCGTTAAAGGTAAAGGGAGCCCCGGTTATCGCCGAAACGAACCGGTTGTCTGCAGAGCCCGATTTCGTTGCAGACGAGATACTGGTGAAGTACAGGCCGGGGACAGGCCGGGCTCTCGCCGCAAACTATGCAGCGGGAAGCGGCTACCGGGTGACGGGCTACAGCGGCGGCTTTGAAAACGGCGTCATGGTGAAGATGAGGCTTGACCAAAACGAAAGGGCCGGGCTTTCCATTCAGGCTCAGAAAAAGAGGACGCTGCTCGAGATAGAGAGGCTCGGCAGTCTCCCCTCTGTGGAGTACGCACAGCCGAATTACATTTACAAACCGCTCTTCACGCCGAACGACACCCTGTATACACAGGGTTTGATGTGGAACTACCTGCTCATACTGGTTGACCACGTGTGGAACGATATACGAGATGTTGACGACCTTTCAAGCGTCGTCGTGGCAGTCATCGATACCGGTATCGTGCGGTCCAACGGAACCAAGAGCGGCAACCTCCACCCGGACCTTTCAGGGATCTTTGTCGACGAGTACGATTTCATAACCGATCCATCCATCTCCCTGGACGGCGACGGCAGGGACGCCGATGCGACCGACGTGGGAGACAACGGCGCGTACTCGAGCTTTCACGGCACCCATGTCGCCGGAACCATCGGCGCCCTGACGAACAACAATCAGGGCATTGCAGGTGTTGCAGGCGGCAGCGGGACAGGGAAGGGTGTGAAAATAATGCCGCTTCGCGTGCTCGGGGCAGGCGGAGGAACAACCGAGGATATTGCTGCAGCCGTCCGGTATGCGGCGGGCGACACGGTGGGCGGCGTTACCCCGTCGAAGCGGGCGGACGTCATCAATATGAGTCTCGGGAGCACGGCCGACGATCCGACGCTCGCATCGGCAATTTCGTATGCAGCCTCGCAGGGCGTGGTAATGGCGGCAGCAGCCGGAAACGACGGAACAAACCCCAAATACTATCCTGCGGCATACCCAGAGGTCATTTCCGTGTCCGCTGCAACCATCGGTGCAGAGAGGGCTTCGTACTCCAATTACGGAGACACCATAGAGATTGCGGCGCCGGGAGGAAGCTTTACCTACGACCTGAATTTCGATACCTATCCCGACGGTGTGTGGAGCACTCTGGCGGAGTATCTGGGACCCGGCTCTTATAACGTCAATGTATACGCTCTGTCGCAGGGCACTTCCATGGCCACTCCCCATGTTGCGGCAGCTGCCGCGCTGGTAAAAGCTGCGAACCCCGACCTGAACGCAAACGCCGTCAGGCAGGCTCTCACAAACAGCGCAATAGATCTCGGAACGGCCGGCAAGGACGACTACTACGGGTACGGGCTGCTGAATACCTACGCTGCGGTGATGAATGCGCTCGTGAGTCCACCTCCACCAAAGCCGGTTTTGTTCCCGTTTCCCAAGACGCTGAAGTTTCAGGGCCCAAGCCCCGCGGCGCAGAAGATTACGCTGAAGAATATCGTCGATGCAACAGCGATTTCGGTAACCAGCATAACAAAAAAAGGGGGCGCATCGTGGCTGTCGTTCAGCCCCTCCAGCGGCAGCGCAGATAATACGGGAATGGTGGTCACCGTTTCAGTCAATACTGCGGGCGTCGCCGACGGAAGGACGCACACGGAGAGGTTGGATATTTCGTGGAACGACGGCGCAAACCCGTACACGGAATACGCCTATGTTCTGTACAACAGCAGCGGATTTACCGGCCCGACGGCAGACGTGGGGAATGTGTACGTGGTTGCAATCGACTACTACGATACTTCCGACGAGGTAAAGTACTACGTGGTCACCAATATCGACCAGTCGTTCGCGTATTCGCTTGCCGGTTTTCCCACAGGCACCTACGTCATCGGCGCGAGCACCGACAGGGACAACGATGGGTATATATTCGAAATCGACGATGCATACGGGTTCTATCCCGAAATACTCAATGTCAAGCCCATCTCCTACCACGAAGGAGACAAAATAACGGGCATCGACTTCGAGCTCATTTACTGATACCGGATCCAGCTCAAAATTGGCTTCTTGATGATCAGGGAAACGGAAAGATACGATGAAAAACAGAAAAAAATCGTTTATCTTAAGGGGCATGATCGTTTCAGCAGCGATACTCGTTCTTCTTCCGGTTACAGCTTCCAAAAAAAACGACGGCAGTTCGATAGAATACAGCGTGCTGGAACAGGGTGAGGATATAAATATCCGGGAGGCGGACCCTGAAATCCTGGTCTTTACCGAAAACGGCACTTTCGAGCCGTTCTACAGACTGATTCACCGAACCCGCATACCGCAGCCTGAGCTCCCGGCCGTTGATTTCGGCAATTATTCCGTGGTATTCCTTTCGTACGGCGAACAGAAAAGTACGGGGTTTTCCATCGAGATAATCGACGTATACGAACGATCCTCCGCTGTGACGGTAAAAACCATACTGAATACCCCGCCTGAAAGCAGCTTTCAGGCCCAGAAGATCACGCATCCCTACATGATGATCCTGATACCGAAGGACAGTTACCGGAGGGTACAGCTCGCCGACGGCACAGGCAAGCTCATCGCCTCGGCCAATGTGCCGGAGCGGATGTAAAGCCGCCTAGCGGTTGGATTTCCTTGAAACTCTGCTTCAGAAATATCTTGAGTACTAGAAATAATAAATGAAGTCTCATCAACAATGTGTTTTAGATATTCAAGAGGCGGTTTCGACATAAATTTCTTCCTCCCGAATATGTGGGCCAATATATGGGCTTAAACTTTCTTTTGTTATAAGATCACTTTTTCTTCCAAAGTTATATTCGATTAAATCACAAAGAGAATTATATGTGTTAAACGACTTCTTGTTTTTTTTTAAAATCCACAATAATATGACAATCACTATTCCTTACATCTTCCTAAAGCAGTTTATACGAATATGCCAGCGCGGATGGAAGCCCAATAAATGGAATGGTATAACCGAATCTCCGGAAATCAAGAAACAATCTCTTCGACTGCATCTTCCAGGATACCGAGGTCGTACGCCATATCGAGTATCGTGTACCTCTCCCTGATGAGCCGTGCATGAAGCAGTGCGTCTACCACGTCCTCCCGTTTCTTGCCCAGGCCGCTGTAGTGAACGGCACAACCACCTGCCTTCAACGCCTTTTCGACCGGGCCTGCAGGCCGGATATAGGGATTGAGCTCGTTCCATAGAATATCCCATTCATCGACTATTCGCTCGATCTCCCTTTTCTTTTCGGCCCACGGGAGGTACTTGCCGGCAAACTCCTGCTTCAAACCTCCGGCAAACCTGCCGTACTTCGAATCGATAAACCCGTTTATCTCGTCTATCGTATCATAGTTTTGCTCGAGCCTTCTCATTTCGAGCATACGCCGAACAGGAAGGTTTCGCATATACTCGTATATCCTGAGAATGATGAGTGTTGCAACACCCACCTGCGCTCCGTGTAAGAGCTTTTCCCTGTTGTCGCGAAGCGCGACCAGGTCCCAGTAATGCGAGACCAGGTGCTCCGCGCCCGACGAAGGTGTTGATGTGCCGATGATGGTCATGGACAGCCCGGAACGCATGATTCCGTCCGTCAGCACGGTGATGCCGTGCTCCGTTCTCCTGCCGATCTCTTCCGCTGCCCCAAGGTAGAGGGGCTCGCTCCTGTCGGTCATTCTGAAGGGAACGGGGCAGAAATAGGTATGCTTGACGGTTTCCGAAAGCTTCCAGTCCGCATTGCACACCGACTTTGAAACGATATCGCCAAGACCCGCACGCACCATATCGACCGGAGACTCCTGCAAAACCGCTGTATCCGCAAAAATACCGGCTGCCGGCCGGATAAGGAGCGTCTTTTTGACGCCCTTATCGGTAAGTGCGGCCATGGATGAGGTGTACCCGTTCATCGACGGGGCGGTGGCAACGAGTATATAGGGCAGACCCAGCAGATCCGAGGCCTTTTTTGTGAGGTCGCTGACCACTCCCGAGCCCACTGAAACGAGATAATCGATCTTTTCTTCTATGCTCCTGGAAAGGGAAACCGCACGGTCGATCTCGGGTGGGATCTTCTCTTTCCCGTCGCCCACCCGATAATCGGTGAGGTTCAGACCCCTTTCTGCCAATGCCTGTTTAATGTCTTTCGCGACGCTGTTCTCAAGCTTCCTGTCGTACACCAGACCGCCGTTTCCCGATATGCCGAGATGGGGAAGGATGTCCGCAACTTCTTCAACAGCTCCCTTCTTTATTGAAAGATGCTTCATAGGGATTTTATGCCGTCTTCCGCATACACAATCAAACGACGTATCCACAAGCTGGTCCGTTCTTTTCGACAGAATCTCCTCGACGGATTTTTCTGGATCTTTGTTCATCAAAACCCTCCGCATATCATTATGCTCCGGTTTTGCTTCCGCAACCTTCATAAGATAGCAATGACAATACACAAACACAAATGAATTACGCTGTATCCTCCTCTCAGTCATCCTCCAGGCGGTGCTCGACTCCGTCCTGTCGATATGGATGACATCACCGCATATGCCCGTGGAAAGGCCGGTGAGAGGATAAAACATCTTAAGGAGGATAGAACTATTGTCCGGACGCTTCGTATCCGGATAATGTCGAAGATGCCGCAGGTGCTGTAAAGTACTGAAAGTACCGCCGGTGCAAGCACCAGGATTTGTTACACGACGCTTCGTGCCGTATAACAAATCCAGTTAAGTGGACATAACCCCCGCTTACAACTCTTCGGCTTGACCCGGAGAACATGCCGCTTGGCGGCGGCATTAAATTCATTCAGGAAGGTGCGACACCGGATAAAGAAGTCTGCATAATGATTCACCGTCACAGCGGAAAGAAGCGTGCTGCAGTATCCCGCATTTTCTTTTAGTCCGAGTCGTGACGATGTTTTGCTACTCTGCCTTCCACGGTAAAGATGATATCTTCACAGATATTTGTGATAAGGTCGGCAACTCGTTCAAGGTTGGTGCCAATTCTTAAAAGATGGATTGAGCGCTTTATTGTAGCTGAGTCGGCGCTCATATAGGTGATAAGCTCCCGGAGTATCTGATCCCTCAACTGGTCGACCTTGTCGTCTTCCAGACGTATCGCATCCGCTTCTTTAGAATCACTCTCAATGAATGCATTAACACACCTTTTCATCATAGCGGTTACAATTTCAGACATTCGTGGTAAATCTACCAGAGGTTTTACTGGAGCCCGCTTTATCAGATAGAGGGCACTTTCCGAAATATTCACCGCATGATCGCCCATTCTCTCGAGATCATTATTTATTTTTAAAATCATGAGGATGTTGCGTAAATCGACCGCTCTCGGTTCATACGTGGCAATAAGGGTTATGCATACATCATCGATTAAAAGCTCCCTCTCATTCGCGACCGGTTCGTCCACCTCGATAACCGTGGTAAGCTCTTCTTCATTCCGAGACACAAGGCCGTCCATGCTTTTAAAAAGCATTTCCTCCACATGCTGTGCGTACGCAATAATGTCATGTTTTAATTCGTCTATTTTTTCGTGTAGCATATTCTTTCCTAACCGAATTTCCCTGTAAGATACTCTTCGGTCCTTTTATCCTTTGGAACAGTAAAAAGTTCCCTGGTTGTACCATATTCCACCAGTTCACCCAGAAACATAAACGCCGTATAATCCGAGACCCGTGCTGCCTGGGCTATATTGTGCGTTACCAGTAAGATAGTCACATTCTCTTTCAGCTGTACAACAAGTTCCTCGATTCTCGCTGTAGCTTTCGGGTCGAGAGCTGATGTAGGTTCATCGAGCAAAAGCATCTCCGGATTCATTGCCAGCGCGCGGGCTATACAAAGTCGCTGCTGCTGTCCTCCCGAAAGATAGGTGCCTCTCTTACTGAGGCTGTCTTTTACCTCATCCCAGAGAGCTGCTTTTGAAAGAGAATCTTCAACAATATCATTTGATAGTTTCCGCGAAATTCTTATTCCGTTTAACAAATATCCGGCTACAACATTTTCATAAATTGTCATATGAGGAAACGGATTTGGTCTTTGAAAGACCATTCCGATTTTCCTCCTTACCATAATGGTATGTAACCGATTTATATCTTCACCGTTAAGCAGGATTGTACCGCTTGTTGTTCCTCCGGGACTCATTTCGTGCATTCTATTAATGCATCTGATAAAAGTCGTTTTTCCGCAGCCGGAAGGACCCATAATAGAAACAACTCTGTTCTTCTCAACAGACAAGTTTATATCACTGATAATTTTCTTGTCGTAGAAAAATGCATCAAAATTTTCCACCCGTAAGAGTGAACTTCTCCTCCCGGCTGCAGAAACTTTCGAATTTACATCAGCGATAGTTTCTTTCCCCATTACCTACCTTCTTTTTTTGATACAAAGAGTCGCGCTGTCATATTTATGACAAATACACCGAGAATAAGCAAAAGCGAAGACCCCCAGGCTAATGTATGCCATTCATCATATGGACTTGTTGCATAGGTGTATATAACCAAAGGAAGAGAGCTCATTGGTTTTCCTATACGCACGTTCATAAAAGGGCTTCCAAAAGCAGTAAAAAGGAGGGGGGCCGTTTCACCTGAAATTCTTGTACTTCCAAGGAGTATTCCATTGAATATTCCTTTGAACCCGGTGGGAACAACCACCTTGAGGATAACCCTGTGATAGGGAACTCCCAGCGAAATAGCTGCCTCCCGAAGTTCATGAGGTATTCGTTTAAGAGTCTCTTCCGTGGATTTAATAACAAGAGGAACTACCATAATTCCAAGGGCAATACTCCCGGACAGCGCTGAAAAATGGCTCAGAGGGACAACGGCTATTAGCCATGCAAAAATACCAATTACGATGGATGGTGTACCCTGAAGAATATCGGTACTCAGCCGTATGCAGTATGAAAGCCGGGAATCCGGAAACTCGGATATAAAGATTCCTCCAAAAACAGCAAGAGGAACAGACAGAATGAGAGCAACAATCAAAATGATACCGGATCCGACAAGAGCATTAAGAATTCCCCCTCCACTCTCCCCAACAGGTTTCGGCAATTTCGTAATAAAATCCAAACTTATAGAGGATACTCCGTTGACAAGAAGGTAAAATAGAATAAAACCAAGCGGTATCACAACCATGAATGAAATCGAAAATATAATTATGCCCGAAAGCTTATTTTTGAAAATCCTCTTTCCAATAGATTTCTCATCTCCAAGAATCTCCGCAAGATAGGCAGTGTTTAATTTTCTTTGAGTTTCTCCACTCATTCGCTTGTGTCCTTTTTTTCAAACCGCTTCATTATAAGCCTTCCTATGAAATTTATTATTGCGGTTACTACAAATAGAAGCAGGCCCAGCTCGATGAGCGACGACAGATACAGGGAGCTTACCGCTTCGGTAAATTCATTTGCTATAACCGAAGCCATAGTGTTTCCGGGGGCAAAAATATTGAGAGAGAGCTTGTTTGTATTCCCTATAACCATGGTTACCGCCATTGTCTCTCCAAGAGCTCTGCCCAGAGCAAGAAGTATTCCAGCGAAGATACCCGAGCTTGAAAAGGGAATGATGACTCTCCTGATAACTTCCCAGTGAGTTCCTCCAAGAGAATAGGCGGCTTCTTTAATATCCCCGGGAACCATACTCATAACCTCCCTTGCCATCGTTGAGGCATAGGGAATAATCATAACAGCTAAAATTATCGATGCAGATAGAATACTTACCCCATAGGGAGGAATTCCAGTTTCCAGTTCCAGTTTTCTGATCAGCGGAACAAGTACTAAAAGCCCCCAAAAGCCGTATATAACGGATGGTATCCCCGCAAGCAGCTCGACCGCACTTTTTAAAACAGTTTTGGCTATCCCTTCTTTCATATACTCACTTAATACAAGCGCAACGGAAAATGAAAACGGAAAAGCAATTATCAGGGCAATAAAACTTGTTATAAGTGTTCCCGTGAGGAAAGGTAACGCTCCATAGACCTCTCGAACCGGATCCCATGTTTGTCCGAAAACAAAACGTATACCATAGGTCCGGATTGCAGGAATGGAGCGAAAAACAAGAGTCATTAATAAAAGCGACGGAATTATTAAAACAACGATCCCGGTAAGTTTAAGGAAACCCTTGAATACCTTTTCAGTAATTATATCTTTATTCATTATTTATTTTGTCTCCGAACACACACCCATGGGCAAAGCCTATGGGTGTGTTATGTTCGGTTCCAGGTTTTATTTAAAATCTACGGATTTCCCGTCGTATGTTACACTGTTTATAATTACTTCTGCTTTTTTTACAGCTGCAGCGGGAAGCGGTGCATAGTGTAATGGTTCGGAATATTGCTGACCTTCATGTTCGGCAAACCAGACAAGTTTCAAAAGTTCCTTTGCCCTATCCAGGCTTCTGTCACCATAGCTCTGCTCTTTGTAGAAAATCAACCAGGTGAAACCACTGATGGGATATCCATCTGAAGCTTCGGTATTTGTTATGGAGACACGCGTATCTGCAGGCAAACGTACATTTGCCGCTTTACTTACACTTTCAATCGACGGCTTTATGAAATTACCGGATTTATTCTCAACATTTCCTACCGACATACTGTTCTGAAGAGCATAGATGAGCTCAACGTATCCGATTGCACCGGGCGTTTGTTTTACAATACCTGCAACGCCGGGATTGCCTTTCCCCCCCAAGCCTACAGGCCAGTTGAGAGACTTCCCCCGTCCAACACGTGCTTTCCATTCGGGACTCACCTTTGTAAGGTAGTCGCTGAATATGAAAGTAGTTCCGCTGCCGTCAGATCGGTGAGCTACAACTATTTCCCGGTCAGGAAGCGATATCCCGCTGTTTACTTTCTGAATCCGGGGATCATTCCATTTAACAATCTCTCCAAGAAAGATTCCGGCAATAATTTCAGAAGTAAAATTGAGAGTTGGAGCTCCATCAAGATTGTATGTTACCGTTACAGCACCCATACATGTCGGCACATGGAGAATTTCTCCCTCTGCTTTTGCAAGATCGTCATCACCCATAAACGCATCGGTACCGCCAAAATCAACCGTTTTACTGAGAAGCTGACGGATGCCTCCGCCCGATCCGATTGCCTGATAGTTTACCTTTATTCCGGTTTTTGAATAATAAGCATCAAACATTTTTGAGTAAAAAGGATACGGAAATGTTGCCCCTGCTCCCAACAATTCACCAACAGTTTTTTCTGCAGCGGGAGTTTCGGCAGACTCCGATTTTACCTCTTTACTTCCACCGGCAAACAGCATACCTGCTGCTGTCAGCACCATCACCGTACATACAGCAATTTTTTTTACCATACTCTTTACTCCAAAGTTTATGTATTGGCCATAAAATAAAGATTGTTTTTTAAAATCTTATTAAACTAATGTTAAATTTCAGTTAGAAGATACATTTGCAGCCGAATAGTTATCCTTAAACAAGGGAGGACGATAAAAGGTCGAATTAACTGTGACTTTGATATAATAAGATAGCTGGCGTATTTTGCTGAAAGAGGATGCTCCTGAAAAATTTTAAAACGATGTCAACCGGGGAAAAGCGGGTCTAATCCTAGGGTTGGGCGTATGCCGGCAGCCGGACCCTGAACGTTGTTCCTTTGCCTCTGCTGCTTTCGACATCGATGCTGCCGTTATGCAACAGGACGATATGCTTGACTATCGAGAGGCCGAGGCCCGTACCGCCGAGCCTTCGCGAATGGGACTTGTCCACGGTGTAAAACCGCTCGAATATTCGAGGAAGGTGCTTTTCAGGAATACCGATGCCCGTATCCGCAACCACAACATCGACGCCTCCGGTGCTCTGAACAGCTTCAATACGTATCTTCCCGTTTTCCGTATACTTCAGCGCATTGTCGATGAGATTTATAAAAACCTGCTCAAGCTTAATGGAGTCACCGCGAACAGGTGGGAGCTCCTCAGGAATGCTGTACTCGATGTCAAGTCCCTTCTTTGAAATACGCGCATCAAACATCTTTGTTATAGTATTAAGCAGCGTTTTGATGTCTACACTCTCAATCTGCAGTTCAAGGCCTTTTTCTTCAAGACCGGAAAGAGTAAGCAGATCTGCGACAATATTTATGAGCCGGTCCGTATGCCGTTTGATAATATCGAGATACTGCCTGTTCTCCTCATCCATCCCTTCAATCGTCTCCGCATATCCCTTGATCGCCGTCAAGGGGGTTCTCAGCTCATGGGAAACGTTTGCCACAAAGTCTCTTTTTATCCGCTCGAGATTCTTAATATCGGTTATATCGTGAAAAATGAGAACAATCTCCTGTATCGCTGAAATGGGTGATGCGGTTATCTGATAATAGGCATTGCCGATCCACATCTCATCCCGAACCGAAACATTCTCCTCCACAACTTTTTGGACCAGTTTAATGATTTCGGTTTCACTGAAGGCTTCCCGGAAATAGAGCCCCTTTGCAAGATCTCTTCCGATCTTTCGTTGAGCGCTCCTGTTGCTGAGCACTATTTTATCTTCTTTGTCCATAACGACGAGCCCGGGTTCCATGGAGGAAATAATATGGTTTAATTCCTCCTTCTGGAAAGAGAGCTCCTTCATATACTTTTTCAGCTGGGCGGTCATATAGTTGTAATTATCTGCAAGCTCCTTTAACTCGTCCCTGCTCTTCAATCGTATCTTCGCATCGAAATCGCCGTCAGCGACACGTTTCGTACCCATTATCAGCTGCCGTATCGGCTTGATGATCTTTCTTGAAAAAAGGAGGGCAATAATCAGAGACACGGCAATAATAATAATCGATATAAGAAATATCCTGAATCTGAGGCTGTTTAACAACCCGCTAATGCTTCGCAGATAGATACTCAGCCGCAACACGCCCAGAATCGTGCCGTTACTTCTTACGGGAACAGCCACGTAGAGCATCCGGGCTTTCATGGTCGTGCTGTATCGAAGCGACCTTCCGGCGCCTCCATCCAATGCCGCTGCGATTTCAGGCCTGTTTCTGTGGTTTTCCATCAGAACCGGGTCTTTTTCCGAATCTGCGACCACCGTACCGTCAGCGATAACCAGTGTTATCCGTTTATCGACACGTGCCCCTATCCCGTTCACCAGCTCCTGTAAATCTTTGTACCGCCTGTTCTCAAAATAGGGGAGCACCGTTAAAAGAAGCGAATACCCGAGGTTCTCAAGGTCCTGTGCCAAAGTTTCGATATACTCGTTCTTTATTGTTCTGAATGCGAAGATGAGAAAACAGGAGGACATTAAAATGGTTATGAATAAAAATCCCGTAAATATCTTGATAAACAGAGAATTCTTCATACGCATAAAACCGATTGTATGTATATCGGCCCGGCACATGGGGCTCGAAAAACGGCGGCGGCATCCGACCCCGCCGCCCGGCACCAGGAAGGCGGTCCGAAAGTCCCATTCGGCCGGTTTGCGGCCAGCCGAGCATTCTGAGCAGCGGAAGGTTTCTCATACCTCCAGCTTGTATCCCACACCTCGAACATTTTTTATGATCCGTCCGTATTTTCCAAGCTTCTGCCGCAGATGCCGGATATGGACATCGATTGTCCTGTCGATTACGTATTTCTCGCTCCCCCAGAGCCATTCGAGGATATTGTCCCGGGAAAAAACCCTTCCCGGCTTAGAGGCAAAAAGCTGCAGAATTTTAAATTCCGTTATCGTAAGATCTATTTTTTTTCCGTGAAGCATGACTGTGTACTGCTGGCTGTCGATATCCAGAAAATTCCCTATATGCACTATTGCCGTTTCTTCTTCCTGTTCCACCCTCCTGAGCACGGCCTTAACGCGCGAAACGAGCTCTTTCGGGGAAAACGGCTTTGTCACGTAGTCGTCCGCGCCCAATTCGAGTCCGATTATCTTATCGGTTTCCTCCGCCTTTGCGGTGAGCATAATGATGGGAATAACCCTGTATTTTTCGTCACTCTTGAGACGCTTGCAGATTTCAAGCCCATCCGCGTCGGGAAGCATCAGGTCCAGAATCAGCAGGTCGGGAATCTCTTTTTTGATATATGTGAAAAATCCTGCTGCATCATGAAACTCCTTCACCGTGAAATTGGATTTTGTCAGGTGGAGAGCAACGAGGCCGGTTATATCCGTTTCATCGTCAACAACCGCAATTAACCTGCTCATCGAAACCTCCGTTGGTTTTAAAATATAGCCGGGGTTTAACAAGGCCGGGTATCGGTATGATTATCCACAATGCTTATCGGACGAATATACGGTGATGTATTCCCGCGCCCTATCCTGCCCTTCCCGATGAGCCGAACAGGCGTATAAAAGCCCTCACGCGCTCTCTGAGCGCGTTAATCGCGGGGGGAAACAGCTTTCGCATATCGGTCTCCTGTGGATTATCGGCCAGCACCTCCCGCAGCGCTGCCAGGAATGTCGCCTGCAGCTCGGTCGATATATTGACCTTTGATATACCGCACTCGATCGCCTCCTTTATACCCCCCTCGTTTTTTTCAAGCGATATCCCATGCACGCGTGCTTCTTCTCCTGATCTGACAACCCCGGATGACCCGTGCAGTACGAGCGGGAGTCCCGCTTTTGATGAAAGTTTTTCGAGATGAGCTATATCGAGAGGCTGGACAGCCCCACTCATTCCGTGTATACTGCCGCACGCAACTGCAAGGGAATCACATCCCGTACGGCTCACAAACTCCTCGATCATTTCAGGATCTGCATAGAGTCTTCGTGTAAGCTCCCTGAATGTTTCGGGAATATCTGCAGAACCATCGAATCCGGACCGTGAAGCCGCAAGCTCCGTGAGGCGCGGTATCTTTCCGAGCTCGCCCTCTACCGGCACACCGCAGGCGTGGGATAGCTCGACGACCCGTGCCGTTTGGTGCACATTTTCTTCAAACGCGTCCCTCGACTGCACTTTCTCACGGATGGTCTCGAAATCAGGAGCCCGATCTCCGCTCTCACGAATATACCTGTTCAGGTGCAGTTCGGTACCGTCGAACATGAGAGAGGTAAACCCCGCCCGCAGGCACCGCAGACAAACACCGATGTCCTTTCCGTGATCGAGATGAAGCACTACCGGAACACTCGTCTGTTCGGCTTTTGTTTTGACCATACCGGCCGCTTCTTCAGTCCCCGCATACCCGAGTGTTCCCATACTCACCTGCACGACAACGGGTGCACCTTCCTCCTCTGCGGCATCGATAATTGCATGCGCCGTCTCCAGGTTGTGCGCATTGAATGCTCCCACCGCATAGTGACGGGTATACGCATCCTGCAGTATAGCACTGCTTGTAACAAGGGGCATATCTATTCCTCTCGGGAGCTCTGCATAACGCCGCCGATCATTCATGTTGCCAGGACGCTTTGCATCCGGATAATGTCGGCAGTGCAAGCACAAAGATTTGTCGACAAATCCGGTTGAGCGGGCATAAACCACGTTTTCGTGTCGCGGAAAACATGAAGCCTGACGGCAGTATTCATAATGCAGAGCCGCACCATCAATTTTAAAACGAATACTGATTAATAATATATACGGTGAAACCTCTGTCGTCTATATCCCGGAAGTCGAACGTATACCTGAATTTTACACCTGCTGAAAAATCAGGAAAGAAGTCTCTCATAAAGACTAATGAACCGGCAAGTCCCGTTCCGTTCAAGGCGGCAGGAATAAAAGACCATCTGTCAAGCGGCCGCTCATAGGGATAGATGCTAGCGTACCTGCTTTCACTGATATTGTAGTAGATGAGCTCTGCAGAGGAAGACTGCCTTTTGTCCCTGTACAGGAGAGCCGAAGATATTCCTGTTCCCGTATAGGCACGCGCTTCAAAGGGTCCGCCGAATCTGTTTTCCAGCACATACTGCATCGAAAGATGATTTGAAAGCGCATGCCGCAGAGAAAATTTGGAGGACAGTTTCCAAGAAAGCGACTCCGGTGCGTAGTAGTAATGATCGATTATTTCTGCGCTCTGCTTTAACTTGAGCATAAGAGAATCGGAGAGCGGAAAGTCGATCCTCTGTGTGTATGACAGCCCTCTCTCTAAATCTCCGGAGTACTCTGTTGAAGACAGCTCGCCGTATACGTACAGCCAGTGGACAAAACGTCTGTCGTCTTTTCCGTACTGAATCCCTGCTAGACAAACGGCACTATTATTTATTCCTTCAGGATATTCCTGACCGTGCGGATTCACGAGCGTCGCCGGAAGGTACTGTCCCCAGAGGATAATCCCGGCGTTGCGCACCTTCTTTCTCGCGCCTCCTGAAAAACCGACCGCAGATATGAAATTTCCGCTGAACTCCTCGTAATAGGAGAGGCTCCGGTAAAAGGTGCCGGCGATTTCACCGAAGATTTCGAACGGCTCATACAGCTTGAAGTAGGTATGTGCCGACCAGTACTGCTTTCCCCTGAAATAAAACGATGTCTTGTCATCCTCTCCTGGGTCAAAATTATAATACGGATCAATGAGCCTGTTATAGCTGGAAAAGCTTACGGTGCATCCGGCCTTGAACAGCTCGGTCTTCGAAGAGAGATTCAGCCCGCCGATAACTTCCGATAGATTGTTTCTCTTTTCACGATCACCGGCAGTCTCATAATCCGGTTCATCCCCCACCGCGGAAAAAATATTATTTTTGCAGGAATAGGCATCCCCGAACGCGTCCTTTCTGCCTGTAAAATCGTCCTCATCATCCTCGTTTATTATTCCATCGGAGTCGTTGTCGTTATACTGATAATAGCTGCTTTCTCCTGCAGTGCAGTCGAATCTGTTCATGCTGAGAAACGGTCTCACCTTGAATAGATGCCGCTCGTACTCGAGGGCAATCCCCTCCAGAACAACGGCCTTCGAGGGTGAGCCGGCTGGATAGATTCCGTCGCGATAGCGTGCAAGGTCGTAGTAGGGGTTTGAGAGAATGATCGGAAAAGAGCCTCCGTATAAAATCCCCTGGCCGAATTTCGGATAATAATTGCCGAGTATAATCCTGTTCAACTTAAAGCGGTTTTTCAAGAGAACGTAGAAGCTGCCGTTTTCATAGAGGCCGTTCTCCGAATCCGTGAGATATCCCTCCGGATAATAACCGCTCTCGCCAGAGCCCTTTACAAGAGATATATTCACAGATATATTTTCAGATGGAACGGAATAAAAGCCGTAGTACAGGTAGAGATTCGTATAGTTGAATGCGGAATGGGAGGGATAGTAGCTCCTGAACGTAAACCTTCCGTCTGCCGCAACACCGGCAGCCGGCATGAATAAACAGCAGACCACGTATAGAAAGCAAAAAAAATGACATCTCTTCATCGACGACCTCCACAGAACTTCATCCCTCCAGGTTCGGCCATTATAACACATACATTTGAACGGTTCAATGTGTTTATTTCAATTTTTATCTTTATATAAATTATTAACAACGACGAACAACCGTGGTACGGAGAAACGGAAAATTCATTCCAATAATTGCACAAATAAATTTTTAGCACTATTGACATTTATTTGAAAAAAGATATAATAAATTCAGCTCAATATATGGAGGTAACGAAAAAATGAAAAGAAAGGGGAAAATATCAATTTATCCACTGTTTTTAATCGTACTGGTTATGCTCATTCCGTCTTTTGTTATGTATGCAGGAGGGAATAAGGAGCTTCAGGGTAAACTGAACGATTGCAATGCAAAAGTCGATACCCTTCAATCTCAAAACTCTGATCTGAAATCCGAAAATTCCGATTTAAAGGCGAGAAACGACGAACAGCAAAAACAGATTGCCGAGTTAAAGGCCGACAAGCAGAAACTGGAGAAACAAATCACCGATATGCAGGCTGAGATCGACAAATGGGTTGCAGAGATGAAAAAATACGGCATAGAACCCGAAGAACCTTCAATTGTTTCAAAAACAGTCGAAGAAACTCTGCAGGCAAAGGATGCGAAAATAGTGCAGCTCGAAAACAATATTGCGGCAAAAGAAAAAGAGCTCGATCAGGCAAAAAAAGAGCTTAATCAGGTAAAATACCAACTGGAACAGGCCAAGTCCGAGCTGGAACAGGCAAAAAGCATGCAGAGTAAGGCACAAAAGGACGCGGACCAGTTAAAGATTGAAAACTCTCTCTATGAAAAAAAGGTAAGCGACCTGGAGGAAGAGAACAAGGAACTGCATGACACGCTCAGAATGTATGAGGGCATTCAGCAGGAGGCGGTGCAGCTCATGGACATTGCTCTAGAGCGGATTCAGAAGGTACTGAAGGAAGAGATAGAGAGGGGCGATGTTCGCATTTTCAAGGGAACCCTTGGCTTGACAGTCGACATCGTGAGCACATTTATGTTCGACACCGGCAGTGTGGAAATCAGCCCTGAAGGAAAGGTTATACTGAAAAAACTCGCAACGCTTCTCAACGATCTGGACGGATACTTCGTGGGGGTGATAGGCAATGCAGACAGCAGGCCTATTGTCACGCCCGCTCTGAAGAAAAAATATCCGACAAACTGGGAGCTCTCGAGTGTGCGTGGGGCGGTGGTTGTACGATTCATACTCGATAATTCAAATCTCAGTCCGGGCAGAATTATCGCCATGGGTCTCGGCAAGTATCAACCGATTGACAGCAATTCCACGGACAGCGGAAGGGGAAATAACAGGAGAGTCGACATCGTTCTCCTTCCCGTCGATGTGCTGGCATCAGTCGTTATCGGTGCGGAGATAAAATAGGGAATAAAACAGCGACCCCGGCGCCTGTATTAAAAGCATGGAAACGGTCATCGTTTTTGATATAGAAACAACGGGACTGTATCCCTACAAAGGTGATAAAATCCTGGAAATTGCCGCCATTCCCGTTGTTGATAATGTGATACGCATTGAAGATGCCTTTGAGAAGTTCGTCAATCCCGGCGAGAAAATACCGGCGCATATCACACAGATCAATCACATCACCGACGATATGGTAAAGAACGCGAAAAGCATAGGAGAGGTTCTCCCCGATTTCCTGCTCTATATCGATAGATATCCGCTCGTTGCGCATAACGCGCCGTTTGACATTTCTTTTCTGCAGTACTTTCTTCGGCAGCTCAATCTCCCATCTCTGAGAAATAAAGTGTACGATACGTTGAATCTGTCAAAACGGCTTTTCCCGGAACATGGATATCACAGCCTCGATACCGTGCTCAAACGATTGGGAATACACTATAAGAGGCGCGAAAGGCACAGATCACTGGAAGACACCCGCCTTACCGCAGAAGCCTTTCTGAAAATGAAAGCAATGATCGAACAGAAGGAGCGTTGATACATCAATATGTGTCTTATATATGGAACCTCCGGAAAAAACCTGTTGACCGGCATCCGAACGGTATACTCCATCGTAAAGACGACTTCCTGGAGCTGCGGCCTTATATCGGATGCCCGGGCACCACATGCCGCGGCATTGAATTAGGTTGACAAAAATGAACAGTATCAGTATTATACATATTATATAATTTTACTCAAAAGGTACCGACGCATCGGAGGATTCGGGATGATACGAATTTCCACAAAAGGGCGATATGGAACACGCTTCATGCTGGAGCTTGCAATCAACTACGGAAACAAACCGATGCTTTTGAAAGACGTTGCACGGAGTGAGGAGATTTCTGAAGGTTACCTGCAGCATATCGTTGATGCCCTGAAGGGAGCAGGCCTCATATTCTCAAGCCGCGTCGGGCACGGTGGATATACATTATCCAGGCCACCCGAACAGATCACCCTTCGCGACATTCTGGGCACACTCGAAGGATCGATCAAGCTCGTTGAATGCATAGACAATGCAGACATCTGTGATCGTTCGAATGACTGTGTATCGCGCATCGTATGGACGGAGGTCGGGAATAAACTTTCGTCCTCTCTTCAGGAAATAACCCTTCAAGGGATGGTCGATCTGCATAACTCTCAGAAGAAAGGCGTTCTGGTATAATCTGCGAGGTTCTTACTCCGCCGTTTCCGTGGGAATCGAAGACAGCAATGATAAAAACCGACGGAAAATCCTAAAAAAGGCCTCTTCTCCGGCACGCTAAAAGAAACTCCCCGTATCGTTCTTCATATACCGCGGAATCCGTGATACCGGGTTCGAATATTCTGTCTATATTCACCATTTTGCCGATCGTCTCGGTCATATTTTTATAGTGTACACCGCTTGCAGCAATAATCGCCGCACCAAAGCCGGTTTCCACTTCACGCGCCCGGCATACGGTTTTGCCGAGGACATCGGACCGAATCTGCATCCAGGGTTCGCTGTATGCACCGCCTCCCATAGAAAAAATCCTTTTCCCGATATCGTAGCCTATCTCCCTCACCTTCTCATACATCATTCGCTCGACAAATGCCTCTCCTTCAAGAAAAGCCTTGAAAAGTGTATGGGGATTCGTGAGCGGGCAGTCGATAAAACCCGTTGCGTCTATGTTAAAAAAAGGGAATTTTTCACTTTTTCTTGAAAGCGGATACACCAGTGCCCCGGTGGGTGGTGTGTTCTTGATCCTGCGATTGTACTCTTTGAGCCGGTCTCCAAAAAACAGTCGGATCGACTCTCCACCGGTATTGCTCGCTGCGCCGGGAAGCCAGTATTCTTCCGGATGCCGATGCGTGTATAAAAGCCCCATGGAATCTTTCAGGTATGTCCGTGATATACCGCGTACGGCAAGCACAGTCCCGAGAGTCGTATTCCAGTCACCGGGTCTTTTGGCGCCGCTTGAATAAAAACCGGTAGTTGAATCAGTCGCACCTGCAATAATATGTATGTCATGCCCCAGATTCAGCTCTTCTGATACCCTTTTATTCAGTATGCCTACCTTTTCCCCCGTTTTGACGACGAACGGCAGTTTATTCAGAGGAATGCCGAGAACCGACTCGATCGATTCGGGCCATCTGTAATTGTTAAGATCATAACCCGTTTTCACCGCATTTGAAAAGTCGGTTATATCGAAATCACCGCAGATAAGGCCCTTGACATAATCTGCGGCATGGAGAAACTTGTATGTTCTGTCAAAGAGACGGGGGTCGTGGTTCCTGATCCACAGTATCTTGGAGAGAGCAAAAGAGGGCTTTACGCTGATATCCGTATGTTCACATATAAATTGGGACTCCGCCCCGGCCCTGACATCATTATGCAGAAGCGCATTGTGCAGCGGCCTGCACTCTCCGTCAACCGGAATAACCGTTCCAGAGGTCGAATCAACGCTGGCCGCCCGAACCTCGAAATTACTGCCGCGTATCAAGGCCTGCTTCAGGGCTTCAAACAGCGGCTCTTTCCAGAAACGGGGGTCCTGTTCGGAACGCATCGGGTCGCGGGCTCGAACAATACTTTTTTCAATACCTGCAGTGCCTGTTGAAAGAACCCGTCCATTCTCATCCGACACGACGACTCTGACGCCCGTTGTGCCGAGATCAATACCCATAAAAGCAACAGCCTTTTTCATACAGAAGATTCACCTCTGTGTTCTGTACTGCAATCGATACTGTCTTTAAATTAATTTCGTTCGGTTTCAGTACACCCTGTACTTCCTGTACCCTTCGCGCTTTTGAAACAGTCGGATGGCAAACAAACCGAAGAGAAAACCTCCGATGTGCGCATACCAGGCGACATTGCTCATTCTGCTCGCAATGCTGCTCAACAACTGCATGAAAAACCATATACCGATAAATGCGACAGCTGGAACATTAATCACCGTCACGAAAATAATAATAAACAGGAGAGTTTTTATGCGGGCGCGCGGAAACTTCAGTATATATGCGCCGAGGACGGAGGATATGGCGCCGCTGGCACCTACCACGGGAACAGTCGAAGAAGACGTTATTAGAATCTGGAGCGTTGATGCAGCAACGCCTCCCAGCAGGTAGAATACAAGAAACTTAAAATGGCCTGCAACATCTTCGATGTTGTTTCCAAAAATCCACAAAAACCACATATTACCGAAAAGGTGCAAAAACCCGCCGTGAAGAAAAAGCGATGTTACAATTGTAATGTATGGACCGAAAGCAACCTTCGGTTCTTTATCCACCGCATGTGTGATCTCGTATGGAACTACCCCGAATTTCGCGAGCAGGAATGCACGCTGCTGGCTTCCAACGGCAAGCTCGAAAAAAAATACAAGACAGTTTATCCCGATGAGCAGAAGCGTCATATAGGGAAATGTCTTCGTGGGGTTTTCATCTTTCAAAGGAAAAAACATGCCTTCTCCTTCTCGGCCCTTCGGACCGCCGTCTCATCAAACAGGGGCCCGCTGCCATTCCTGCTTCAGTCGGATGGTAACAAGAATATAAGCATTTCCTGCATTATTCTCAAGACCCTTCTCAGCAGCGGTCCCGATACTCAACCGCGGCCAGTCTTCCCCGTTTTTCATTGACGAATAAAAGGAGCACAAACCCCGCAACAAAATAGAAGATTGTCGATAGAATGGCAACCCGGTTCGAGGAGAAAAGGTAGGACATAATGCCGAATGAAAGTATTCCGAGAATAGCGGAAAACTTGCCCGCGAACCCCCAGAACCCGAAAAACTCCGCACTCTTCGAACGAGGTGCAAAAAGACCGATGAGGGCCCGCGCTGAAGACTGACTCGAACCCATGGCGATCCCGGCAAGATTGGCGACGATCCAGAAGAGCTGCTTGCTGTGAACAAAAAATGCCGTAATCACGGTTGCGATCCATATAGAGAGAGTCGCCATGACCGTGTTTTTGGTACCCACCGTGTCGTCGAGAAACCCGAACAGAAAGGCGCCGACCGAAGCCGTAATGTTGACGATGATAATCAGCAAGACAGTCATTCCCGGAGTAAAGCCGAGCTCTTTCTGTGCAAAAATCGCCGCAAATGAAATGACGACCATAATCCCCGAGTTGAAAAGGAGAAAGGAGAAGAGGAATTTTCCAAGCTCCCTGAACTCACCGATATTTCGATAGGTTGCCGCGAGACGGCCGAAGGCAATTCTGAAAAAATTCCGCCTCTGTTCGGGAATTCTTTTTTCACCCCTTTCACGGACCCATAAAAATGTCGGAATTGCGGCTATGCCGAAAAACACAGCGGTCACGAGATTTGTCAACCGTACGGACAGATATGTATCTTTTCCCGTCCTGAAGTAGGTGATAAGCACAAGGCAGATAGCGAGTGATAAAAGTCCGCCGATATAGCCGAAACTCCACGCATACCCCGATATTTTACCCATCTCTTTTTCACCGGCAATATCCGGGAGGAAGCTCGATACAAAGTTCTCGCCAGCGGAGTATCCGATATTCGATAGAACAACGAAGATCATCGCCGGGACAATGAAACCGGGCTTGATGAAAAAAAGAAGCCCCGTAAAAACCACGCACAAAAGATAGGTGACAAAAAGATAGCGCTTTTTGGAACGTGAATAATCTGCGGCAGCACCGAATACGGGGCCGAAAACCATCACCAGAAAATAAGATACCGACAGTGTGACCGCCCAGAGCAGCTCCCCCTTGTTCGCCTGGTTCACAACGGCCTGGACGAAATATGCATTGAACACCGCAGTGATAATAACCGTCGTGTATGACGAGTTGGCAAAATCAAACATCATGAAACCGAATATTTCTCTTCGACGCACCCTCCGCTCATCCATTATCAGCCAATCCTTTCAATAAAAATTCCCCTGCACCCGCTACCGCATTTTACACCTGAAGCTTTCTGTTCTCAACAAGCCTTTCCTTTATATAACCCATATCCCCGCCTATCTCTTTTGCGAGATATTTGAGTTGATCGCCGCTCAGAATATTTTCTTCCGAGTAGAGGTATATAAGGGCCTTCTCGGCAATGCAGCTCACGCGCAACGCATTCATCATAATCGGCTGAGGCAGCTCGGATCTTACATAGCTTGTCACAAAATGGCTGTAGAGCTCGCTCTTTTCGATGGTATGCTTGACGGCGTTGAGCTCCTTCAGGATAGGATTGACATTCCCTCCGTATGCAAGCTCGCCCAACGGTTTCAATATCATAAAAGTGTACTCTTTCCCCGGCAGGTAGTGGTGCTCGTCGCATCTCGTTGCATAGTTCGGCACCTTCGGGTCCTGCGAGTAGGAGTCGCCGCCGACAATGATAAGGGGATCGAAGTAAAGCGCCGGGCACTCCATTCTATCGACCGTGTAATACCTGTACGTATAGTAGGAATCGGTGAGACAGTCGGGGTGCTCGCAGTAAGCGGTCAGTGGAAAAACATCGGTTGCCTTTTCCAGAAGAAGCCGCGCAGTCCTGTTGAAAATATCCTTTCTGAAATTGAGGATAAGCATGGGAAAGATAAAGTTAAGGGAAAACCGGGTTGCATAATTATCAACAACATATGCGATTCGTTCATCAAAAAACTCGGCTTCATCTATGATCCAGGTTCCTATGGCTCTATTCTTTTGGATAGCACGTTCCAGCTCAAAGGAGTCGTAAACGCTCTCGATATTATTATCCATCTCGATGTACCCGTTTCGGTACGCGAGCGCATTCCGGGGGTAATCGACGAATCTCTTGTTGTCTATCTTCGTTCGGATGTAAAACACCTTCCGCCGGTCTGCATCGCCGTCGGTGGTTTGTGTCCTGATTATATCGGACTTTTTCAATGCAACCTGAGAATCCCTGTAAATACGCGCGGAAAACTCCGTTTTACCAGAACCCATAGGACCGATAATGATGATTTTCCGGTTTCGTTTCGTGAAATCGTAGTGATTGATCGAATGATGAACCCGGAGGTCCGGAAACCCGAGGCTTTTTAAAAAACTCCTAGTCTGTTCGAAGTTATCTATCAGCGCCATCTGCACCTTCCTCTATATGTATTATAGGCACCGGCAGACATGCCGTACGTCCGATATTGGGGCTCGCCGACCATCGGTGAAGGAGGCGAGCTTTCCAATTCGACCGGCCTCAGGACGGCCGAATAATGAATAATACCATCGACCTGGATGGTTTGGGAACCAAATCTTTTTACTCCGAGGACGAACCAAAATACAGTATATTAAAATCGATCCGGTCCAGCCGGAAAAAAAGAAGAAGGAGACTCAGATGGTTTCTGTTAAAACAACATGGGAATCGGGAATGGCCTTTGACTCTGTCGTCGGCAATCATCATATTACACTGGATTCTGCGAAGGAGTTCGGCGGCCGGAACAGGGGGACGACTCCCAAACCGCTTATCCTCACCTCACTCGGCGGATGCACCGGTATGGATGTCGTGTCGCTGCTCAAAAAGATGCGCGTCGAGTTCGAGGGTTTTTCAGTCACGGCAGAGGCCGATGTGAGCGATGATCATCCGAAGGTCTACACCCGAATCCACCTGATATATGAATTTACCGGAAAAGATCTTCCGCCCGACAAGGTTAAAAAGGCGGTTGACCTCTCTCAGGAGCGGTACTGCGGGGTGAGCGCAATGCTCCGTAAGGCGGCAGATCTCACCTATGAGATAAGGCTCAACGAGGAACGAATATAGAAACCGGTATTAGGCATTCCGGAAGGTCCACACTGTAAAGCAGGGTACGGGACATTACCGGAAAGCTGAATCATGCCGCCCTGCGGCAGGGAAGGAAAAATTGACTCCGGGAACTTGTCCGGACATAGGGTGGACTGCATATCAATTATTCCCGTATATCTCGGACGGACGGACGATAAACTCCCTGCTGAATCCGCTTTCCTGATCGGCATCATCAACTGCAGTAATGCTGATGAAATACACCTGCTCATTCTTCAACCCTGTCAATGTAACGGTATCGGTATTGCCGACAAAAACAGGCGCTTCTCCCTGATCCGCATCCGTGCCGAAATATGTCTTCGAGGCATTTCCGTAATACAACCTGTAGCCCTGTACATCGCTTTCCCGGTTCTTCACCCATCGAAGCCTGACTGCGCCGTTCAGAGGAACGGCCTCGATAAGAAGCGGAGGCGACGGAGGCGGATCGGGCTCTATAAGCACGGTAAGTGAATGGAGAAGGGGGCTGTACAGGCCGCGTGTACCGTAGAGCTCGGCCTTCCACTGAAAGTAACGACCTCGAAGGGCACCATCTGAAAACACCTGGTTGTCTTTTACCGGGATCCATTCAGGTATCTTCGCTTCAGGTAGAACGGACTGCTTCCCTTCCGTACTCCGGGCGGAGGGAAGAAAATAATCATTTGAAACTCTGCAGAAAAACCTGACTGCAGTGCCGTTTTCTTCAGTACTATCCCAGCTGAACTTTACGAGTTTAGTCCCCCGGTTCCTCAGGTCGAGTACATCACTTATGATCCGGCCCTGATTCATGAAAACACCGCTGTACAACTGTGCGGCACCCCGTGTGATGCGGAAGTTGTCGATAAACCCGAGAAACTGTTTTCCGATTGTAAGGGGGACGGCCAGGTAGCGGGAGAATTCACCCTTCAAAACGGTCCCTCCTTCCCTGCCGGTTTCGGTGAGCCATGAAAGACTGCTCTCCCTGCCGTCGTATAAAAGGGTAAGCAGGCCCGAATCGGCATCGTACTGCAGCCAATGGTGATGCCATTCATTCAGGGGAGTTTTTTCAAGCTCACCTGCAAGCACCTGTACGGTACTTCCGTTGCTGGCATAAAATACATTTTCAAACTGCCAGTACAGTCGTCCATCCTTGAAAAACGCCTTGAAGCCCGTGGGATTTCCGTTGGTTTCAACAGTCGGAGCATACCACTCTACAACAGAGCTTCCGCTGATTGTCGATGTGGGGTACAGGTGAAAATCAACGGTAAAACTTCCCACCGGCGTCTGCGAACGAAAAACACTGCCTTCAAGAGGTATTATTTCAATGGTATTGCTGTAGCGGAGAAAACCGGCCGAGTTTCTGCCGAACATCTTGATATTCTGCGAGGGAAATATATCGATTCTGCCAAGAGAATAGTTCGGAAAACTGTTGTATACGGTATGTATCGTGCTTCGGTCAAAAGTGAGCAGGAGGTCGGTATTTTCATGTGGCGCAGGGCTGTAATCCGCAAGAACAATATCGAGGCTCGACAGCTCCCCTCTTTTTTGGACGACATTCTGCATGGCGAAGATATTCTTCCAGCCGTTTTCAAGCCTTCCCCACGACAGCTCTTGAACCTCCGCTCTTCCGATGCGTTCGGTCTGGGCATACAGAATCCCTCCGAGCAAAAAAAAGAGAACAGATGCCAGTGGGATATACCGCCTCATCCTTGGAGTCAGCCCCTATAGAAAAAATCGTGTTATTCGGACGCTTTGCACCGATTGCGTTTAAATTCGCAGCACCTTCTTTTGTATATGATCGAATATTATCATCGTCTCCATTAGCGTAACATCACTGCTGATAATCGGCACGATCGTTATCTTGGTCTTGTACGTCATATTGCCGGCTTTCACCCGGATTTCATCCAGCTCCTGATTTTTCGGCTTCTCTCGAATTTCCTGAATGGCACTCTCGATGCGCTCGTTTTCTATCACTCTGTTGAGCGGTAACCCAAGCACGGTCTTTTCGCCTATGTTGAACTGTTTGATGAAGAGTGAATTGGCGTAGTTGATCTTGTTTTCTGGATTCACGATAACAAGGCCTCTGTCAATACTCTCCGAGAGGAACGCAATCTTCTGCTGTGCGGCACGGAGCCTTTCAACCTTGATGCGGTCGAAATCCTTGAGCTGGCCGATAAACCGGTTGAGCCATCTACCGAGATCGCCGAACTCATCCTGTTCAGGAAAGGTGACATTGAGATTGAACTGTGTGCTCCGGGTATTTGACAGCCTTTCTATAATCCTTTTGTATGCTACAAATCCCCTCTGTCTGGTAACTATAAGCGTAAGCGAGCTGATCACAAAGCCGGCGCCGAACACGACAATGACAATGATGCGAAACACCAGTACTGCAGCTTGAATCGACGGGTCGCTCCACGCATAACTCACTATAAGCGCGGGACCTCCCACGACAATCGCCAGAGCACCGAATACAAAAAACAGTATCGAAAAAAAACTATATGCTCTCATAAAAACGGTATACGATAATCGCATTATTTATACCTCCGCATCTTTGATACTATGAACCGTGTTACAGGAGAGTCCTTTTACGCCGTATGTATCCGCGCTATGGGCCTCTTTCAACCGACCGCTCGACTTCAGAAATTGCGCGTTCGCTTCCCACCATAACGAGAACATCCCCCTCTTCAATAACATCATCCGGGCTCGGAAAATCAAGATATTTTTCGACATATATGTTTTCACCCTGCTCGGTAACCTGCGGGACTTTTTTCTTTATACCCACTATGTTCACTCCGTACCTGGATCTGAGATTAAGGTCGCGAATTGTCTTTCCGATAAAAGTCTCTCCGACAATGATCTCGGCGATGGTGTGATCTTCCGAAATATCGAGATGGTGTAGTATGTGCGTTGAGCTCAGCCTTCTCGCAAGACGCAGCCCCATTTCCTCCTCCGGCGATATAATCTCGTCAACCCCGATCAGCGAGAGGATCTGCCGATGATGCGGCGAGTTTGCACGGGCCACTATCTTGGGAACTTCATACTTCTTCAGAAGCAGAGCCGTCAGAATACTCGACTCCATGTTTTCGCCGATACACACAATGGCGCAGTCGACTCTTCCGATATCGATTGCGCGAAGCGCCTCTTCCTTGGTACTGTCGAGGATGGCGGCCTCGGTTACGTCATTCTTAATCAACTCGATATTATTTTCATTGGCATCGATCGCAATAACCTCCATTCCCTCTTTCATGAGGTTTCTCGCAACCGAGACGCCGAACACTCCCAGTCCGAATACCGCAAACTGCCTCATAACGCCCTCCTCTCTTATCCGACCATAACCCGTTCTTCAGGAAATGTCACGAGTTTTGTTCTCTGAAGGTTTCTGATGGCCAGAACCATCGTAAGGGGACCTATTCTACCCACAAACATCAAGACCATGATCACGATTTTGCCGAAATCACTCAAATGAGACGTAATCCCCGTCGACAGTCCGACCGTTCCGAATGCGGAGATTGTTTCAAAGTATATCTGAATGAAGTTGAATTTCTCAACGAACCCGAGCAGCAGTGTCCCGAATATCACGAGTGCGATGGCTGCTACCAGAATCGCAAAAGCCCTGTTTACCACCTGGAACGGAATACGGCGCCTGAATATTGTATTGAACCTCTGGTCTCTCAGAATCGTGATAATCGAAAGTATCAGTATGAAAAAGGTGGTTGTTTTGATTCCACCTCCGGTGGAGCCCGGCGATGCGCCGACAAACATCAGAATGCTCATCATAAACAGCGTGATGGGCCTGAGTCCTGCAATATCAACAGTATTGAATCCCGCCGTCCGGGCGGTCACAGACTGGAACAGGGAGGCAAGAAACCTTTCATACGGCCGCATACCCGATAAAATATGGTCACGTTCAAAAAGGTAAAAATTAACCGCTCCGAAGAACAGGAGAGAAACCGTTGAAATAAGCACGATTCTTGTTTGAACGGTAAGCCGTTCCTTCTCTCCCAGCACTATCCTTCTTCCCAGGTTCCGTAAAACGGTAAATCCGAGACCGCCTGAAACGATGAGACTGATCAGTACAATATTCGGCCAAACAATAGAGTCGGCCCTCGTAAAGCTGTCGGTGTACAGTGAAAACCCTGCATTGCAGAAGGCTGAAACGGAGTGAAACACCGAATGAAACAGAGCCTCGAACCCTCCCTGTATATGATGCATGAAGTACGGAAGAAACATGAGTATGCCGACAAACTCCAATAAAAATGTTGTCCGGACAATAGCCCGGATTATGCCGTAGAGGTTCTTCAAATCGCCCTGATCGAGGAGCGATGCAGTAGAAAACCTTCCATACAGGCTCATCTGACTGCCGAGTGAAACCTGAATAAAAGCGGCTATCGTCATTATGCCTAAGCCCCCGGCCTGAATGAGCATTATGAGAAAGATCTGGCCGATACGCGAGAAGGCGGTTGGTGTATCGACCACAATAAGTCCCGTCACACACACCGCCGAGGTTGATGTAAACAGTGCATCGATGTACCGGAGATCGGTGCCCTGTGCCCGGGAGTAGGGAAGATACAGCAGAAAGGAACCGAAAAGAATAATCGTGGCAAAACTTACAATAATGAGTTGTGCAGGGCTTACCCTAAAGGATCTGAATATTTCACGCAGGCGTTCCACCTGTATGAGGAACTTTGCAAAAATGAGGACTTCCACCAGGGCGAGAAAACCGCGGGAGTAGAGAAATATAAAACGGCTTCCCGCCGGCAGTCCCCGAAATCTACTGTAGCTGAATATGAGAACAGCTGCAATGATGTAGTGTCGCCAGAAGCGGCCGATATAGGAACGCAGGTTCGGATTGAGAAGAAAGTCTACGAGAAGCTCGAGCAGAACTACGGCAATAAGCACGACGCCCACTGTATACACAATAGACCTGAATGGGAAGCTCAGCTCAAAGAGAACCCAGATAAAAATATCGAGCTCGATAAAGAGCACAAGAAGGTCAAAGTAGTTTGACAATTTTTCTCTGATATTATACTTCATAGGTTACGGCTTCTTTGGATGCGGTTGTTAAACTGACGCATGATTCCTTTTTGACAACAATATCATCTTCAATTCGCACTCCTCCGAGTCCCGGAAGGTATATTCCGGGTTCGACTGTCAGCACCATATGCTCTGCAAAAGTTTTTTTAAAATCTTCCGAGGGGTAGCTGTTGTCATGAACCTCAAGACCGATACTATGGCCGAGGCTGTGAATAAATCTCCCCCTGTAACTTTCATGATTGTCTATATACCCGCGTACGGCCTTTTCGACTTTTTCAACCTGAACACCGTCGCCGATCATACCAAGCGCAATCTCTTGAACCTTTAAAACCGTACTGTAGAGCTTCAAAATATCCTCTCCCGGTGTGCCTGTGAGGTATGTCCTGCTGATGTCCGATACATAGCCCATGTACTGCGCTCCAAAATCAACGAGCACGATATCCCCGTTATTAAGGGAAGCATCCGCTCCGCTGTAATGGGGCTTGCTCGCGTTGGCACCGAATGCAACGATAGTCTGAAAAGCGGCTGCTTGTGCGCCCCGTTTCCTCATCTGATAGTCGATTTCGGCGCACAAATCAAGCTCCGTTGCTCCCCTCCGCATGTAATTCGGAAATTCATCCGCAACAGCGCTTGCAATTTCACAGGCCTTCTTAATCTTTTCTATCTCATCCTCCGATTTTATCATTCGTGCGGCTTTAAAAGCATTACCGATATCCACCAGCTCCACATCGTCAAGAAGCTCCTTCAGATGAAGATAAAGCGAATGAGAAACGGTTTCGAAGGATATGCCGATAGTCTTATATTTTGATAAAATGGTTTTCAGCGTACCGTCCCGCTCCTGTTTATCCCTGTATACCACTATCTCAGCATGTTCTTCCACACTTTTCAGTATCTCTTCCTCGAGAGTGGTGGTAAATACATACATACGACCGCTTCGTTCAAAAACAAGACCGCAGTTTTCAAAAACTCCCGTATCGAGACCGGTCATGTACAGGAAGTTCCTGTCAAGGCTGTCGTGATTGTAGACAAGAAGGGCATCGACCGTCCGGGTTGATTGTATACCCCTGTACACTTTCTCGATCCTATCCCGTATTACCCGATCCAACAAATCAATCCTTTCAAACGAACTCAAAATGTTCCAGTAATACCGCCGTCAGGCGGTACTCATAAGCACCTCCGGTACCTTAGGCATCTTCGATACTTTCAGCCCCTTCGGTACTTATCAGCACCTACGACATTATCCGGATGCGGAGCACCCGGACAACGACCGGATACGCGCCTGGTACCACTACATAATATTGATAGCGAATAGCACTGTAAAGTTATAAAATTCGGCGTGCCGCTTTTTTTGTAATGTCTTCAGGATGCATCGAAGCCGGAAATAAAGAGCTCACCTTTCTATTATCGTACAATCGGTATTTCTCTATTCGGCAAATTTCACTACTTTTAAGAAATAAAATTATACTATTTTATATTCTTGTAAAATACACGGCAACATAGCGCCGCCGTGAATCGGTATGTGCTCCGGGAAAGGAATAATCATGAAGAAAATATCAATACTCTTCTTTATTACGGTCTGTATATTTTCACTTCCCGTTCCCCTCTTCTCTCAGACAATTGATGGAGTCGCCACAGAGGGCGAATACTTCAATAAGCGGACATTTGACGAAGGCAGGTATACACTGTGGTGGACTGTAAAGGGAGAAATTATATATTTCGCGCTCTCTGCTGAAACAACCGGCTGGGTTGCAATAGGCATTGATCCGGGAAGGATCATGGAAGATGCCGACATGATTTTCGGATGGGTAGACGATGCCGGAAGCGCATACGTCGTCGATGCGTATGCCACCGGACCGTACGGACCGCATCCTTCGGATGCGGAGCTTGGAGGAACGAATGACATACTCGAGTTTGCAGGAAAAGAAAACAACGGCGTTACCGTAATTGAATTTTCACGTCGTATTGATACCGGCGACGAATATGACAATGTGATTAATGCGGACGGAGGAAATAGAATAATCTGGGCTTACAGCTCCTCCGATGACATTTCCCGTTTCCATAAAAAATCAGGCTACGGTCGGCTCGGTGCCGGTGAAGGTCCGGCTGGTAAAAAGGGATCGGGTTTGCTGCTTGTTACGCACAACGTAACACTGACCATTTCGTTTACCATGATGGTATGGGCCATGCTCGTGGCCAGATACATGAAAAAAAGACGGTGGTGGCTGAAAGCCCACAGGACGCTTGAGATTTGGGGTGTAAGTCTTGGTATTATAGGTATTATCGCCGCAGAGTATATGCTGTTTTCAACGTCGGTAAATCATTTTCGAATTACACATTCATACTTCGGCGCTGCTGCGGTTATTTCCCTCATCTGTACACCGGTAATCGGTCAGTTAATATTAAAAGGGAAAAGAGTACGTAAACCTTTCTTCAGAAAATTCCACAGATGGCTGGGAAGAAGTGCGCTCCTTTTAACCTTCATATCCATTATTTTGGGGCTCTTCCAGATTAACCTTCTGTAGCCGCATATGACGTCCGTGCAGTTGAAATTTGAAACGGAACATCGCTTTTGCTCAGGCTTTTTTCGTACATGATTTCAGGGCAACATCATGAAAATGCCGTTCGCATTACATGAGCCGGGTAAATGAGAATATCAATCTGAAGAAAGCCCTCTAAAACTGTGTAAAGTAGTTTATGGTAAGGTGCCGCACCAGTCTGTCTATGGAGTGTGAATACTTGAATTCCAGATCAATGGATACAAGATCCACGATGTTGAAGTTAACACCGAAGTTGTACCAGACGTCGTCCCACCTTCCCTGTGCAATACGAATCTCTTCAATTTCACCCTTGAAAGAGAACTGGGGACTCAGCTCGATATCCGTGCCGACAAAAAATGTGAGATTTTCCGGCTTCGAGTAGCTGAATGGAACTATGGGATAACGCAATCCATACGACAGGTTCTGCTCGTTTCTGAACAGGTAGTACCGGTTTGAGGCGACGATATACGCACCGTTGACAATAACGCCGCCGACCTTGCTCAGCTCTCCTCTCATGAAATAGGAATAACCGACTGCAAGAGCCGGAAGCGTCATCGTTCCGTCCGTTATGAGAAATCTTGCAATAACGCCGGGCTGACTCAGATCTACCGCATCGCTCCCTATAAAACGTCCAACATCAAAATAGATTCCGAGGAATGCAAAATCGGATATACCGAGGACGGCGTTTGTAAAAATTCCGCCTCCGTCATATACGGAGAATCCGAAGTTCATATCGCCTCTGTAGGGGGTGTACGCCTTTGGAACATCTATTATATTTAAATCTAATGACCCTGCTTCAAGAACAAAAGGGGTAGCTGTTAACAGCATCGCTGTAAACAGTACAATCACGGTTTTCTTCCCAAACATGGCAGACCCCTGGAACTTTTTTTATAGTATCGGTTGAAAAAAAATCTACTTAATAGGGCTCCATACGTTACAGAGGAAAAGCATTGCAGGGCAACCGACGTAACGCTCGAACACAGAAAGGCCGGAATGCAGAGCGCTCGGATGACATACGATTTACCCGGCCGGAGTATTAATACCCCTTCGATTGCTCCCGATACTTAATACAGGCAGCGGCACCTTTCGAAAATGTTCGTCATTTTGTGAAAATTATCTTGACAAATGGACTGCTTGTTCATAAAAATTTAATTTTATTTGAGGCTGCTTCAGACAAAACAATGGCAGTTGAAATAACGCGTATACCGATTACCATACAGCCCGATTCAAAGCGTGTCATTGCACGATTTTTCATGCCCGGTACAAAGGACAGGGCAAAAATAATCATTAAAAAAATCGTCGATCTCTCCGACGAAACCTCGGACGGCATCCTGAACGATGTTCTGAGAAGCTTTGCAAAACGGCACCGGAACATCAGCAAAATTTTTGAATCGCATTACAGTAATATTCAGCATTACCTGGATAGTATAGACGTCGATAAAAAATCATTGAGCCATAATAAAAAACTCCTGATCGGCTCCTACTTCACCATGGAGTACTCAATAGAAGCTGCGGCATTCTTCAATCCATCGATTGTGGAAGATCCCTATCAGAACGGTTTGCAAAATGGAGATATGCGGGTCATCGTCAGCTTCCGCGCCACCGGCGAGGGGCATATATCGTCAATTGTATTTCTGAATGCCGTTATCGACAAGAACAACAACATTACATTTCTGCCGTCGGGGCCCCATGTAGATGTTCCTGAAGTTGTAAAAAGACACGTCTATGACAAGGAGACCTTTTTACGCAAGCTCGATGAAATGCACATACATAAGGATGTAGTGGGCATGGTTATGGACAGGCTGGCGAATCATTTTATGTACGGCGACCTGCAGGCAAGCATCGAGGAAATAAAACAGAGCGTCAATCTTACACCGTCCAAAGAAAAGGTGCTGAACGCAATAAACTGGGTGGCAAGCTCGCACTACGAGATTACCTTTTCCCTCGACACGGCAATCTCGGAGCGAGTGATTTTTCCCGTTTCCTATTCGGAAAGCAACGGAATCGAGGATGCCCGGTTTGTGAAGTTTACCGATGATAATGGAAGCATAATGTACTATGCAACATACACGGCATACAACGGGTTCACTATACTCCCCAAGCTCATGGAAACGAAGGATTTCTATCACTTCAAAATAATGCCGCTTCACGGTTCATACGCGCAGAATAAAGGCCTCGCGCTCTTTCCAAGAAAAATAAACGGGAAATATGCGATGATTTCACGATGCGACGGCTATAACATGTTTGTCATGGTTTCCGACAATATCAATCTCTGGCAAAACGCAGAGATGATGCGCGGACCCGAGCTGCCGGAAGAGTTGATCAAAATAGGTGTTGCAGGACCCCCTATCGAGACGGAAAAGGGATGGCTTGTCATTACACACGGAGTCGGGCCCATGCGCACCTATATCCTCGGTGCAATGCTCCTCGACCTCGAAAATCCCGCCTGCGTCGTCGCACGATTGCCCCAACCGCTTTTAACGCCCAATGAACAGGAACGCGAAGGCTATGTTCCGAATGTCGTGTACTCATGCGGCTCGATCATTCATAACGGTGAGCTCATCACGGCATACGGCATGTCGGACCATGCATCTTCCTTTGCAAAAATACCGGTCGACGAGCTGATCGGTGCAATGAAAAAGTCATAACCCCATACCGCAACTCATTCAAAAACTGCCGTCCGCCGCTTTTGAATATAGAAAATGCAATAAAACCGGTTTCGTTACCGCCGTTATTTCCGTCAGGTCTTCAGCGCGACATAGTAGAACAGGTTTTTCGGATTGTCGGGATCAAGACCGTCTGCGAGCGACCGGTAATAGGCCATAAACTGCAAAACCGGCATGTACAGGATATTCCGTATGCCGTCTCCAAGGCCGCTATCCAGTTCGAGCATGTAATCAGCATATCCGTCGAATCCTTCGGATAACCTGTCGCATATCACGAGCAGCTTTCCACCGAGCGCCTTCATGTTTTTCGCAAGCTCGAGATCATATTTCACGCCTGAATCGGAGACCATGATAGTCACCAGCATATGCCCGTCCACATTCGACATGGGGCCGTGTTGAAAATCAAGAGACACATACGAATCCGACGGAAGAAGGATCATCTCCTTGACTTTCAGCTGGGCTTCGCGCGCAAGCCCGTAATAACTTCCGCTGCCCAAAAATGAAAACTTCGTGATGCTCAGATCGCTGCCGAGCTTTCTGCCCATATCATGAAACTGTTTGATTTTCTGCCGTGCAAGCGCAGGTAGTTTCCTTAACTCCCCGCACAGATCATCTTTTTCAGCACAGATTCCCGCAAGGTAGTTTCCCGCAAGCACCATTGACGTCAGAGACCGTGTGGTGGTAACGCTTTTTTCAACGGCTTCTTCAAGGACAATTGCTCTATCCGCGTCCGCCGCCATCCGGCTTCCGGAAATACACACGACAGCCAGCGTTGCTGCACCTGTTTTTTTTGCCGTTTCAAGAGCCCTGACGCTTTCGGTCGTATTGCCGGATCGTGAAAGACCGATTACAAGCGTCTTTTTCCCTCTGTTTATAAACGACCCGGTATTTATCATGATATCAGAGGCATGGACCGCACGGCAGGTTTTCCCCGAGTATTTCTGAAAAAAGGGAGCCACCGCGCATGAAACGTTGAACGCCGAACCGCACCCTGTGAAAACAACCTCATCCTTCCCGGCGTACAGGCCTTTTAATTCTGCAGCCTGCCTGTCCAGTCTTTTAAGCGCCCCTTCCCATGAGTCCGCCTGGGACTGTATTTCCATAAAAGTGTGAGCGCCCCGACCTTTCTCCGTATGTTCCATATATCCTCTTTCTTCTTCATGTTGTGGTTGCTCGAGGATCTGCGCCGGAGGAGACGTCCACCGTTGCTTCTCGGCGCGTCCGTCCGAACGAGCCTCATTCAGCCCGCCGGTCGGTCGAGCTTACAATAAAGCTCTTTCCTGCCGCTTCAAAGCTATGCTGTCCTCCGAAGGGGCAACCCGACGGTTGAGACTGCAGCGGCACCATACCTGTTGCCGAGACGAACAGAATCGGCAATATCCATACCTCTGCTGATGCCGCATAAAAAACCTGCGTTAAAGCTGTCGCCCGCACAGGTTGTATCGAGGACGTCGGCCGGGAGCGCAGGATAGTGCGAGACCCCGCCCCAGTCCCGCACAAATGCGCCGTCGGCACCGACCTTTACGATAATAAACGGGATTTTTTCTGAAAAGGAATCAAGAGCCTTTTTCAAATCGCTCTTTTTCGTTATATTCAGCAGTTCTTCCCTGTTCGGCAAAAAAAAGTCGATATACTGGTAGCGGTCCTTCAGATCGTCCATATCCCATTCTCCCGATACATCGCCTCCCGGATCGAGGGAAGTAGTCATCCCCTCCTCCTTCGCCCGTTTCAACAGTTCGCAGAAATACGGTCTCATCCCGGTCTGCAGGAACCAGGATGCAAGGTGCAGGTGGCAGTCTTTTGAAAAACCGGGTTCCGGCAGATGGTCCGGGCCGGTCAGTGAAACCGTTCCCGGAAAGGTGATGTACATCCTGTCGTTCGGATAGGTGAGTGAAACGGTCGCGCCTGTGGCTTCTGCATCGGAAAAAGAAACAGTATCCGTTTTTACCCCGTATTCCTCGAGGCTCTTTACCACGAAGTATCCTGCAAAGTCCCTCCCCACAAGGCCGTAGAAACGGACAGGACAGCCGTTCACCGCAAGCAGCAGCGCCGTATTCGCGGCAGACCCGCCGGGTTTCATAACGCAGCCTTTCGCACCGATCTCCTTCCCGAACGCGGGTTGCCCGTCGATATGTGAAAAAATTATATCCAGGTTCAGGTCGCCGATGACGATAATAGTTTTCATGGTCCTGTCGATCAGCAGTCGGAATTCACAAAATCGTATAACACATCTCGAAATAATTCCCGCCATGATACATACAAAACCGGATTATAACAATAGCGGCAGTTCCAGCTCACTTTGTTCCAGCATCGGTCTGAGGGTGGTCCCTGTGTCGTGTATAGCGTTGTATGAAACGAAAGGGGTACGGGATGTCGAGCACGCTGGCATTGTCCAGGGCTTTTATATCCTCGCAGTCAAGGTTCCAACCTATACTCCCCAGGTTCTCGTCCAACTGCTCCATGGTCCTTGCGCCGATGATGGGACAGGTTACCCCCGGCCTGTTCACCAGCCAGTTCAGGGCTGCCTGGGCAGGTGTGCGGCAATGTTTTTCGGCGACCCGGCGGAGCGTGTCCACGATGTGCCAGGTGCGTTCGGACTCCCGCTGCGCGGGCAGGTCGTCCCACCGATCCTTTCTTCCCACCCTGCTGTCGGAAGGGGGCGGCTTACCCCGGTGGTACTTGCCGCTCAGCCACCCGCCTGCAAGCGGTGACCAGGGCAGTACCCCAAGCCCCTCTTCCATGCACAGGGGTATCAGCTCCCACTCCGTCTCCCGCACCAGCAGGCTGTACTCCGGCTGCAGGGTCATAAGAGGCTCCATGCCGGACCCCCGCTGCAGCATCAGGGCTCTAACCAGTTGAGAGGCGGTGAAGTTGGAAGCCCCCGTATACCTGACTTTCCCCTGCTGCACCAGTCGGTCCAGAGCGGACAGCGTCTCTTCGAGGGGGGTGGACTGATCGAAGCAGTGCATCTGGTAAAGGTCGACGTAATCGGTCTCCAGCCGATGCAGGCTTCGGTCGATCTGCTCCAGAAGATGCTTCCTGGTCAATCCCGTATCGTTGGGTCCCTCGCCGGTGGGAAAGAAGACCTTCGTCGCCAGTAACAGATCATCACGCCTCCCTCTCTTCCGGAGCCAGGTTCCGAGAATGCGCTCGGACTCGCCTTCGTTGTAGATGTTGGCGGAGTCTATCAATGTACCGCCCCGATCAACGAAGCGATCCAGCATCCGGTGCGCGTCCTGTTCACCGGTTACCCAGCCGAAGGTCTGGGAGCCCAGAGCGATGCACGAGACCTTCACCCCGCTTCGTCCCAGAAAACGGTACTGCATCGAGCAGTCCTCTTTGATGATCGGTTTTCCATACGCAGACCCGGGTGCCGTTTCGCGGGTCGTGCACCGAAAAGCATACAGGTACGATGGGCTTTTGTCAACTCCTTTGACGGGCCGGCCGGGACGAATGTATGTACGCATCCGGTTAAAGCGGTGGGAGTGGTCGGACTTTGCCTTTCACACGCACAAAGGATACCTGCCGTATTTTTTAACGGCCTCTGCCATGGCAATTATGTTTTGGGCGGGCACATCGGGCTGAATGTTGTGTACAGCAGCCAGTACCAAACCACCGCCGGCGCCGAGATCATGAATGCGCCGCCTGACCTCTTCCTCTACATCCTCGATGCTCCCCTTCGGAAGAACGTGCTGGGTATCGATACCACCCCAGAACACCAACCGATCGCCGTACTTTTTCTTGAGCCCTGAAGTGTCCTTCATTGCAGAAACCTGTACGGGATTGATTATGTCAAGGCCATTGTCGATAAAATCATCCAGAAGATCCGTCACATTCCCGCAGCTGTGGTAGAATATCTTTGCATTTGTTTTCGATCTGATAAAATCATAATACTTTTTATATACAGGTTTGATGAGTGTCCGGTAGATTTCGGGGGAAATGAGCAGGCCGTTTTGAGCCGCCATATCGTCTGCGGTCCGAAATATCTGAATGTACGGCCCGACTGCGTCGAGAAACCTGCCTGTCACGAGCGTATTTATCTCGAGAAGTTTTAAAAGAAGCCTGGATACGAATACCGGATTTATAATAACGTCCATGAGAAGCCGGTCATAACCTCGAAGAAGGTAGCCGAGTTCCCAGAAACTTTTAAAGCCGGCATCTCCTATCAGAGCATAATTCGTATTTTCAAAAAGCTCTTTCGCTTCACCAGCAAGGCCTCCGGTGTATCCGGGGTCGTACGGGTCCGGCCAGGGGTAGATATCCAAGTCTTCGATTCCCGCCTCTGCAAGGGGGCTCTTGACGCACTCGTAATAGAAGCAGCCCTTTTCATAGTAAACTTCCTGCCATTTAATCCCCCAGATGTCTACAAAGGTTCCCGGCTCGGAGGGAGGAGGCTTCCAGTTTACAGGAGACTTGAGTGTGAGAGGGAAGCAGTCGGAGCCGAGCCCTCTGAGAACAGGTTCATCCACCCGTGCGACGCGAAAGACCTTATTCAGCACCCTGGTCTCGGAAAAGATGCCAAGATGCTGCTTCAGCCGCTCATATCCCTCGACAACGATCGACGTGCTCGCTCCGCCGCCTATATCGACTGGAATACGGTCCGGCTCCCTGTGCTGTAACGCTGTAATTACCCGTTCCCGCGACGTCATTTCAACCATCAAAAACTCTCCCTATCAGCGGTCATTCCGGTGATACGAGCATCTTCACATTTTCCTCTTTATGATTGATAAGGGCGCTGAATCCGGATCCTACGATTTCATTAAGCGGAATTTTCCCGGTAATGAGAATTTTCCCGTTGAACTGTTGTTTTGCCATCATCTGTATTGCATCGTCAAAAACTCCGTATCCTCCCATACTCCCAATAACCGTTTTTTCTCCATATACAAGATCGGTATAGTCAAGAAGCGACGGGCGCTCGAACACGCCCATAACAATAATCCTCCCTACCCGGCCGGCAACACGGCCGGCAAGAACCCCGGTCTGCTCGCGGCCCGAACATTCTATTACCACGTCGGACCCTTCGCCGTCTGTACGTTTTTGTATCTCCGCAATCGGGTCCTGCAGCAATGGATTGATGACGGCAGAAGCCCCGCACTGTAATGCAAGCTCCTTTCGTTTTTGAGCAGGCTCGAACGCGATGACCTGTTTCGCTCCTGCCATTTTCGCCGCCTGAATTGCCATCAAACCTATCGGACCCGCACCGATGACGGATACGGTCTCATCAGATTTTACCCCGGCCCTCATCACCGCTCTTACCGTTGCGGCAAACGGCTCTACCAGAGCACCGACATCGAACGACACCTCCTCCGGAAGCCTGTAACACATGTAATCGTGAACATTTACGTACTTTGCGAAGCCGCCCCAATGCCATGAAACTCCGAGAAACGCCACCTGCGGGCACACACCCATGCGTCCCGATTTGCACCACCTACATTTCAGGCATCCGATGATCGGGCAGAGGGCAACCCGATCGCCCGGTCGTACCCTGTCAACGCCTTCGCCGACTTCAACGACTCTACCCGAAAGCTCATGGCCGAGAATTACAGGAGCCTGTGCGCCGGTGAGCGGATGCGGTGCACCAGCAGGAATATAAATAGGACCGGCCAGGTACTCGTGAAGATCGGTGCCGCAGATACCACAGCTGGCAACCTCGACCTTCACCTGACCGGGCGGCGGGGGTGGAGGTGGAGGTACATCCTCAATTCGTACGTCCCTCTGCCCATACCAGACTGCCGCTTTCATTCGGTGCCTCTCTTTCCTGTATACAATTCAGCATGACATTGTACCCGTTTTAACAGGCTGAAATAGTCGTATCTTTGAGCCCACCGTTTTCAAGAGGGATCCGGTACCCATAAATAGCACGGTCTTCTCTTCTTGCCATCCCGCGGATTCTCAACACATGGGATGTTCGATCAATTCTTCATGTGCCCGAGTTTGTCTTTATCCTTTGAAATGCCTGCCCTCGGGTGATCCCGACTGTGCCGTTGGGGGAAGTAATACCTGCAAGATAGTTATGACGAAGTCGATACTCGCGTATCCGTCAAACCGGAATATTTCACGCGCCGTTATACAGGGTAAAACCGTCCGTCCCGACGTCAAACACCTCCAGATTCCCATGCTCAGCTTCAGTTACGTACAGCTTCTTCGAGCCTTTCGGACCGAACGCACAGTTGGTCGGCAGGCTTCCCTCCGTTTTAATGCGGTCGATAACGCCTCCGCGGGCATCCAGCACCGTCACATCTCCCTGCCCGTACACGGCAACGTACAGATTGCCGTTCGCGCCGAACTTCATGCCGTCCGGCCCTTTGAACCCTCCCGGTCCCTCAGGATCGATGACATTGCCGAAAGCCTCTCTCTCTCCGCGTATCCTTCCATTCTCCCAGCTGTACCGGTATATCATACCGGTTATCGTCTCATTGACGTACAGCCTGTTGTCAGGCCCGAAAACAATGCCGTTGGTAAAGCGAATCCCCGAATCAATTTTTTCAATTGCCCCTGTCCGTACATCGATGCAGTACACCCTCCCGTCCATTGGTGCATCCACATAATCGGGACGTATCTTTCCATCCTGCACCAGGTCGCCGAACAGAATACCGGAATCGGTCAAATACAGTTTCCCGTCCGGGCCGAATACAAGATCGTTCGGAAAGAGAAGCTTCTCCCCGTTGCATTCAGTCAGAAAAACCTCCTTTTCTCCGTCCATGGACAGGCGAAGCAGTGATGGATTCTGCGATTCAGCAACCCAGACATTTTCATCCTTATCGACCGCGAGTCCGTTCGGGCGTCCCGTTTTCGCGACAACCTCCTTTGCCTTACCGTCCGAGCCGACATGGGTAACACATCCCCGGTCAGGCCCCATTTCCACAATAAGCCAGCTGCTGTCCCCAAGGAGAACCGGCCCTTCCGGTTCACTGACACCCGAAGAAAATATCATTTTGTTATTCTCCTTCATAACAAAATTTTTAAAGGACAGATCTCGTGTTTATGCCGACGGGGCATTACCGGGATGCGAACGTCCGAATAACTACACCTGTGCAGTCTGCCCTCCATCAACCGCAATGATCGCTCCTGTTATAAACGACGCCTCGTCAGAGGCAAGAAAAAGCACTGCATTGGCAAGCTCCTGCGGCGTGCCCAGCCGCTTCATCGGAAAAGTATTCTGGAAGGCGCGAAGCTGCTCTTCAGCCAGGTTGTCTCTCAGCATGCTCGTATCCGTGGGACCGGGAGCGATGGCGTTTACCCTGATATTATCCTTCGCGTGGTCAATTGCCATACATTTCGTAAGCAATGCAACCCCTCCCTTCGACGAAACATACGCCGCGCTATTCGCAGCAGCGTCATGGGCGCCGGTGGATGATGTCATGTTTACAATGCTTCCACCTCCATTCTTCCGCATGTGCGGCACCACAGCTCTGCTGCAGAGAAACGTTCCGGTCAGATTAACCGCCATGACGCGGTGCCAGGTTTCTTCATCGGTCTCGAGAATTGTACCGAAGAACAGGATACCCGCATTATTGAACAGTATATCGATCCTTCCATAAACATCCAGAGCGTCGGAAACAAGGGCATTTACCTGCTTGGACTGCGACACATCCGCCTCGATAAAAAACCCTTTCCCTCCGGATCGTTCGATACTTCGTACGGTTTCCTTCCCATTTTCTGTATTGTAATCGCTTACCACGACCAATGCCCCCTCCCGGCTGAATAAAAGCGCCGTCGCCCTGCCGATACCCGAGCCTCCTCCCGTGATAACCGCCACTTTATCTTTCAGTCTCATATAGAGCTCCATCTTTTCATTATTCAGACCCATTATGCCGCTTGACGGCTGCATTACTCAAAGAAAATATCAGGCTTCTCTGTGCTCTTTTTTATCATTCCCAGAAATTCCGCCCCCTGCATGCCGTCCATACATCTGTGATCAACGGTGAGTGTGAGATCGATCATTTTTCTGAGAACGATACGTCCATCCGCAGTGCCTGCAGGTATTGACATGACTTTCCCGACTGCAAGAATCGCACTTTGCGGCGGATTGACAATTGCGTTAAAACGCTCGATACCATACATCCCGAGATTCGTTATGGTAAAATGCCCGCCTGCAAGATCGGCACTTGTAAACTTCATCCCCCTTGCCTTCTCTTCAAAAACCTTCAATTCGCCGTTTATCTCCGCGATCGATTTCTTGTCGGCGTTCCGTATAACGGGGACGACAAGCCCTTCCCTACTTCCGACCGCGATTCCGATGTTGACATCCCGGTACACACGAAGACGCCCGTCTTCAAAAGATGAGTTCGCCCTCGGATACCGTAAAAGCGAAACAGCAACAACTTTAATCAAAAGTGCAGTGATGGAAAGCCTTCGACCGGTTTCAGCCTCCACCCTTTCCATGAGAATTTCTCGAATCATAAGCAGTTTTTCCATGTCCACACCGAGCGATAGAAAAAACTGGGGAGCGTTGCGGACACTCTCCAGCATACGAATACCCGTGGATTTCTGCACAGGCGTCAGATCAGTATATTCAAAGACCTCTTCAGCAGGCATTTTTTGAAAAACAGCGACAGCCGATTCGTGGTGGCTTTTCACATCCGTTTCACGCACCAGACCTTCCGGACCGGTTCCGTGCACTAGTGCGATATCAACACCCAATTCCCCCGCACGCCTGTAGGCTGCTGGGGATGCGAGGAGAGGGTGCGGCGGCGCCGATCCTTCATCCCGTATTTTTTTAATGGCAAAAACATCTTCTTTCTGAATTCTCCCCCCGGGCCCGCTCCCTCTGATTTCACCGATATCTATTCCAAGCTGATCTGCCGTTCTGCGTGCAACAGGCGTCGCAGCAGATACTCGGTCTTCGGAAACCCGCTTATTCCCCGCCGCTCCTCCGGGTTGATAGGGGGGCAGACCGAAAACCTCTTCATCCTTCTCAGCAATAACTGCAATAGTCTCTCCAACAGGAAGCACCGCTCCCCTTTCGGCTCCAGGCCGTATCGCCTTTACAATGCCCGACGCCGGAGATTCTATTTCAGCTGTTGCCTTGTCGGTCATTATCTCAACAATACCCTGGCCCGCTTCAACCGCATCTCCTTCCTGCACCAGCCATTCTATAATCTCACCGCTTTCCATGTGGTCCGACATTTTGGGTATAAATACTTCAATCGCCATATACTTCCTCCCAAAAATTCGAAGATACAGTTGCAACCCTGCCGACCGTCTCCGCACATGATGAAAACATGAAAAGTCGATTCTCCCGTATCCTCAACAATCAGCGTACAACACCTGAAACCCGCCCAGACGTCCAATCAATACCTCATTACCTCACGAATCGCATTCTCCACATCAGCCGTGTCCGGCCATACACCATTTTCTATGCTGTCAGCAAAGGGGATGGGTGAATTCCGCCCCGTTACGCGAATAACGGGAGCGTGCAGATACCCGAAAGCTTTTTCCATGGCAACAGCCGCCCACTCTCCAGTAGCGCCGTACGACCTGCATGCCTCCGCCACAAGCACCACACGGCCTGTCTTTCGTACTGAATTGCCGATCGTTTCCTCGTCGAGCGGGCTGATGGTGCAAACATCGACAACCTCAACGTCTATACCCTCCTGTGCAAGCGTCTTCGCCGCCATCATGACATGCCATACCATATAACCAGAAGCGACCACAGTCACGTCTGCCCCAGCTCGCTTCACATCGCACACGCCTATCGGCATAACGTACTCTTTCTCGGGCACGAGCCCGCGGAAGGAGTACAGGAATTTGTGTTCGAGAAAAATCACCGGATTGTCGTCGCGTATCGCCGCTTTTAATAGACCCTTTGCATCGTACGGTGTAGATGGATGTATCACCTTGAGACCCGGTATGTGGGCATACCATACCTCGAGGCTCTGCGAATGCTGGGCAGCAGTGCTCTTTCCGGCGCCGCCTCCCTGCGGCATGCGAATCACCCAGGGCACCCTGCACTGCCCGCCTGTCATAAAACGAAGCTTGGCTGCCTGATTGCAGATCTGGTCTATGGCGAGCCCGGAGAAATCGACAAACATTATCTCAGCGACCGGACGCATCCCAACGAGCGCCGCGCCTGTTGCCGTACCTGCTATGGTGTTCTCGGAGATAGGAGTGTTCCGCACACGCTCGGGACCAAACTGATCGAAAAGCGTCCTCGTAACTCCGAACGCACCACCGTGCTTTCCGATATCCTCACCGAGCAGAAAGACTTTCTCGTCACGAAGCATCTCCTCACGTAGCGCCTCCCGAATCGCCTCCTGATAGGACATCTCCTTGACCGGTACGCCATCTTTAACCTGTACAATGAGATCAGGCGACATTGTCGGTTTTAAGGTTCCGAGCGATGTTGCATCCTTCTCGATCTTTGCCATGAAAGTACCCCGTTTCACCTAAGTGCGTAAGACGTATTTTGTGTTTCAGATCTTCGTTTTCAACAACATAATAACTAAGTATCGTGTGAATATTCCGCGTAAATATAATCCATCGCAGTAGCGGGATCAGGCTGCGGGCTCTCTTTTGCAAATTGCACTGCATCCGCAATTTCCCGTCTAATATCGCCGTCTATCCCTTCGAGAGTCCCGTTATCCGCAATTTTCTTTGCAATGATGTATTTTCTGAACCGCGGAATCGGGTCTTTCTTCCGGTACTCCATCACCTCTTTTTTATCGCGGTATACCTCAGGTTCACCTGCATAGTGTCCCTCAAACCGGTAGGCTTCCGTTACGAGCAGGGTTGGACCCCTGCCACTTCGCGCCCTCTCAACAGCTTTTTTCGCAGCCTCATACACGGCTGTAACGTCGAATCCGTCAACGCGTACGCCGGGAATACCGTAAGACTTCGCACGAATCGATAGATCTTTTACATTCACACTGTAGCGGATATTTGTAGACACGCCGTAATGGTTGTTCTCCAGCACGAATACAACCGGCAAATCCCATATGGATGCCATGTTCAGGCCTTCATGCCAGTTCCCGGTATTTATCCCCGCATCCCCGGTAAATGGAACGGCGACCCTATCCTGCCCCTGCATCCTAAAACCAAGTGCAGCTCCGACAGCAATTGGAATACCCGAACCGACAACGGCAAGCGCACCGAGACTCCCCGTTTCAAAAGCCGCTATATGCATCGAACCTCCGCGGCCCTTGCAGTATCCCGTTTCTTTTCCAAGTATTTCCGCCATCATTTTTTTTGGATCCGCACCTTTGGCAATATTATGCCCATGGCTCCGGTGCGTACCTGCAATGAGATCGTCGCTACGAAGCGCCATACACACTCCCACTCCCGACGCCTCCTGTCCGATATAGGGATGAACAGCGCCTTTCACCTGACCCCGTTTAAAGAGGTCGATCGCAGCAAGCTCAAATTCTCTGATGCGAACCATGCGCCGATACATTTCCAGCAGAGTATCCCGAGGTATATCCATACCAGACACCTCCTATCATAGAAAAAAGACACAGCTCATTTCATTAATAAAGAAAACTTCAGAATGAATCTTCTTTCCTGCGGCACCAGCTCCTCTGGATACGGGAATATTATCCGGACGCTTCACATCCGGATTATGTCGAAGATGCTGAAAGTACCGCTTACCGACGGCATTATTTTACCGCTCCCATTGTCAGTCCTCTTACCAAATATCGCTGGACGACAAAGCTCATGAAGAAGAGAGGAAGCATTGCCATCACAGAAAGGGCGCCGACCTCCCCCCACATAACCATCATTTTGCCGAAAAAGTTTGCCAGATGCACCGATAGGGTTACAGCTTTTGACCGTGTCAGACAAACAGCAAAAAAGAATTCACTCCAACTGAATATAAAACAAAATACACCTGTCGCAACCAGTCCGGGCTTCACCAGCGGCAGAGCAATGCGCCAGAAAGCCCCAAAAGGCGAACAACCGTCAACCATCGCCGACTCCTCTATTACCACCGGAATCTCCTGGAAAAATCCTCGCATCATCCATACTGCATAGGGAAGATTGAAAGTAAGATATATAATAATCAATGCCTGATACGTATCCACCCATTTGAGAGCCTTAAACACGATCAAAAAAGGAAAGATCACGGCAACAGGAGGCATGAACCGTTGCGACAATATGAAAAAAGGAAGATTACTTCCCCCAACCTTGTATCGAGCCATCCCATAACCGGCAAGCGAGCCGATTATCAGTGAAAGAGCTGTGGCAGAGCTTGAAATGACGAGACTGTTCATGAGCGACCTCAAACCGCCCGTCTTTATTACATGGGCAAAGGAACGCAGCGTAGGAGTGTGGGGGATCCATACAGGTGGGCTGTGCAGAAACTCGTCGCCCGTCTTGAAGGCAGTCAAGAAAATCCACACAATGGGAAACAGGAAAAAAACCAGGGCCACACAGGCTACAATATATCGAGCTGTCTGTGATAGAGCCTGCCGCGAACGCACACGCATAGTACTCTCCCTCACTCCATTACTGTTTTGAACAGTTTCAACAGATAACTGAGAATAAGAACCAATGCTATCAGTAGTATGAATGATGCTGCAGCACCATACCCGAGACGGAAAAACTGGTAACCGGTCTTGTAAATGTAAAAAGAAATTGTTTCCGTAGAATTCCCGGGCGCTCCCCCGGTCAAGGCAAAGATGACATCAAAAAACTTCAAGGCATCCAGCCCCCGGATGAGAAGAGCGACAATGATAATCGGGCGGAGAAGAGGAATAGTCAAATACCTGAGCTTTTCCCAGCCTGATGCACCATCAATATCCGCTGCCTCGAATAATTCAGGATCCAGAGATACTATTCCGGAAAGATAGACAAGAAACATGAACGGCGTCCATTGCCATATCTCGGTTACAAGAATGGCAAATATCGCCGTCGAGGTTTTCGCAAGCCAGGTAAATTGAAATGACTGACCAATAATCCATCCAATGATCTGATTAATCGGACCATACATCGCATCCCAGAGCAGACGCCACGTGTACCCCACCACCACAGGCATGGCCATAACCGGCAATAAAAATGCAGCCACAAAAAATCGTTTCCCTTTCATCTTAACGGAGAGTATCTGGGCCAGCCCAAACCCCAAAAACATCTCAGTCCCGACTCCAACCACCACCACTATGGCAGTGATAAGAATCGAATGAAGAAAACGCACATCCTTAAAAAGCGCAGCATAATTCCCCAGTCCGATAAATGGCCTGTTGGGAAGAGAAATTTCCCATTTTGTGAAACTGAGCCCAAAAGAATAAATAGTAGGAAATATCGTTACAAGTAGAATGACAACGATACATGGAGCAACAAATAACCACGGTGTAATACGCTTTTTCTGCCTGTAGGTAAACCACCCCGATTTCAACCGTCTACCGGCACCCGGTGAAGCTATATTCGCCGCCTCCCCCATGAACCCCTCCATCAATTACGTTCTCCCTGCAGAACACTTTCGATCTGCAGGGAGTTTTCATCGTGCATTGGCACATGCAAAGAAAATCTCTTTTTACTTCGGACCTTCCTTATTCCAGGGGCCCTTCTCCCACAACGCGTAGTTTTTCTTCTGCTTGTCAGCACCGAGACGTTTGGTTATTTCCTCCCATCTCTTGGCTGCATTGTCAAGCGCAGCTTTCGAATCAGTCCCCGCAAAAGCTGAAGTACATGCATTGTCGACCGCTTCCGCATACTCGCGTGCACCCGGGATACCAAGCTCCATCTGGCCCTTCATCGCAGCCTCCTTGAGGCAATCTAGATACTTCGGTGCATCCGGCCAGAGTGAGGAATACAACGGTGATTCGAAGTGTGAGATACGGAATGGATCACGTAGCGCAAAGGGAAGCATGACCCGCTGTAAACTGATTTCGGGACTGTTCATCCACTGGACAAACAGATAGGCAGCTTCTTTGTGTTTACTATCAGGTGAAATGCCGAGACAGAACCCCCCTGCCAGGGTAGGCCGTCCCGGAGGCGGAACATATCCGACTTTCCCAGCAACCTTCGTTTTTGGAACCCAGGAAAGCTGTTCAACAGTTGCACCATAACCGGCCGACCATCTTCCAATCGGAGGCCATGTTATAACCATAGCCAGTTTACCGTCCATCCAGGCGCTTAATATCTCGACAAATCCCCATTTTTCAACACCCGGAGGCATCCACTTGTTCTGGTCAACCATCTGCTGCAACGTCTTTACTCCTATCGGGCTATTTATCATGGGCTTCATGGTATCCGGATCAAAGAACCTCCCGCCATTTCCGCTAAAAGCTCCATACCACCATGAATACACCTGCCCTTCAAGCCGTTGTATGGCGCCACCGTAAATTTTCGGTGAGAACTTATCGGTGAAGAAATTCCCGATATCGTTAAACTGGTCCCATGTCTTTGGAGGAGCCAGTTCATACCCGTACTTTGCTTTAAAATCCGATTTATTTGCCGGGTCTTCGAACAGGTCCTTCCTGTAGTAGAGCACAAATACATCACCGTCATCGGGCAATCCGTACCAGGTTTCACCAATTCTCCCATACCCCTCCGCACCATACACATTGAGGTAATCTTTAAGATCATCTTTGTTCATGTACTGATCGATGTAGGGATTGAGAGGTGCAACGACACCTGCAGTGACGTAATCGATGAGCCACAACGGCGAGAAGGTGATTACATCGTAAGAGCTGCCTCCCGTAAGGTGGTCCTGCAGCTGATTGGAGTATATGTCGTTGTAGGAAAGCTCCACCACCTTTATCTTGATGCCGGTCAGCTTCTCCCATTTCGGGCCCATTGTCAGCGGATCCTGCGATTGCAAACCTGCCTCCCATACGACATTCAAAGTGGTGCCTGCGTACTTTTTTGCCTCCTCAACCGCTTTCGATGCCGAACTGAACGGACCGGACACCACAACTTTTTCCTTCACGACCTCCTTTTCCGGTGCCGGAGCAGCCTCTTTTTCTGACTTGCCGGCCATGCCGAATTGAACAGTCATACCGATCAGAAAAAGAACAGCGAACAGCAGCAACTCAAACTTTTTGGCTTTCGATGCTCTCATTTTTGCTTCCTCCTTGATAAAAATATTTTTTTCTTTGGACCATACAACGATGGCCAATCGCTTCTGTCAGTATAAAACGAAACGGGAAAAAACAGCTTGGCTTGGATGAAAAGAACGTATTTAACATATACTGCTGACAACACACGGTCTTTATCCCGGTGACTGATTACCTGTCCTGCACGTCTTTAGTTTCAGTCACCTTTAATGCCCGCTTTTTCCATTCCATGATCGAGCCTTCAACCGCAGCGAGCGCCCCGTCAACATCCCTGTCCCTCAATGCCTCGTAAATCTTCCTGTGACACGCGAGCGCGTACTGCCCTCTCTCCTGATTTTCATGAGTCAAACGGATCGAGGGCGTAAAAAAGTCGATAACAAAATTGTATATCTTTTCAACAAGGTTATTGTTCGTTGCCCTGCCCAGAGCGTAGTGAAAATCAATATCCGACTGTGCCAAAAGCTTGGGCTGATTTTTCACATCCTCGATCAGCTCCTCCATTTCCCGTATTCTCTCTTCAATAGCACTGAGATCTTCATCCACGGCGTTTTGAATAACGAGTTTAACGATGGCAAACTCCATCAGCTCTCTCAGTTCGACGAGCTCCCGCATCTTCGCATGGCTCAGTATGAGACTGAAAAGGAGCGGATCAAACACCACTTTGTGGTCCGATTTGGCGATGTAGGTTCCGTTTCCTCTCCGTATTTCCACTATACCGAATGCCGAAAGAATCTTCATTGCTTCCCGGACCGAGCCCCTGCTCACTGCAAGTTGTCTGCTCAGATCGAGCTCCGACGGAATTTTCTCACCCGGCACGAGCTCCCCCGTAATGAGAGCTTCCTTGAAGGTATTCAGTACACGATCGACTGCAGACTCCACCCTTTCAGCTCGAAACACCTCGTACTGTCTCTGATTTTCCTCCATTGTCTCCACAGGATCACCCCCTATCATATGTATCCCGCCCTTCAGGACAACACGTCAGTCACATGCCGGGCAATCGGCACAGCATCATCAAAATAGTATTCACAGCTCAATGTTTTTTCCTATGACCTGTCTGGATGAAGCATATACTGAAGCACTTCTCTGATTGCCTTTTCTCCGAATACTTCCTTCCAGTTCTCCTTGAACAGACGTTTCGAACCGTATTCAATCGCCCTGTAGGCAGCGTCGGAAAATGGGTTTGTGCTCTTGAAGAGAATTGCAAGCTCGATCTGTAAATGTCCGAGCATAAAAGCGGTTGCAGCCTCCTCGGGAACACCGTATCGCAGCGCCTCGTCGAGAGCTTCTTTCATGAGGGACACACACGAGGCGCCGACAACTTCCGCCATTGCAGGCTCAAGAATCGCCATCTGGTCAACTGTAATCCTGTGCGCCTTTACCACAGGCGCAAACATCAGTCTGCATATTTTTTCCGCTGCCAGAAATTTTTCTTCCGTTCCCTGGAGCAGAGCTATGACGATATCCTGTTTTGCCGCCACCCCTCCGAACATATCGGCCCGGGCTTCCGGTGTTTCCTGAAAAGTAAACAGGCCGGGATGACACGGATGGGTTACGACAAAATGACAATCGTCTCTCAGGGCGATTTCTTTCGCATATGCAGCAGCGGGATCGAGAAGTATGAGTGTTGCATCCTTCTTCAGTACGGGAACCAGATCATTTGAAACTGCTCCTAAAACAGCATCCGGTACAGCCATAATAACGCTATCACTCTCCGGGACAGCAACCTCCATGTCCATTACCGGCAGCCCCTTTTCTTCGATCATCCGTATACCCTTCGGGTCCTTCTCGCAAAGCCGCAGCGTATACCGGGTTTTTATCATATTATTCAGTATACGCATGCCCATTTTGCCGCCTGCACCCATGATAGTAATGGTGGTGTTTTCCTCATTCATACCCATTCTCTTCTCCTCCCATCAGTTTCAATTTATCCGAGACTATGCCCTTCAGATATCGTATGCTTTTATGAGCCCATTCATCTTCGCGTTTTATGGTTTGATCCAGGTTTTCCGAAAAAGGAGTCCATAATTCGAGTATCAGGTTTGGTTCTCTGTCCGTTCTTTGCAGGTAGTCAATTATCCATGGAATATCGAGCCTCCCATCGCCGGCGGGACTTCCGATTATGGAAAAACCAAGCTCATTCCCGAAACGGACAATTTGAAAATCCTTGACATGGAAGTTGAAGGCATATGGAGCGAGCGTCTTAACCACAATTTCAGGCGTTTCGAGCGCGGCGAATGAGTTTACCGTATCCAAGCACACTCCAAGAAAAGAGCTTCCGATTCGATCGATAAAAGATGCGAGGTCGCGAGTGCTGTGCTCGTCGTGGTTTTCGAGAGCAATATAAACACCCGCCTCTTCATATGCGGGAAGAATGCCTTTCAGCCGGGATGCGGCCCCATCGTCGAGACTCTTCGTAATGGTGCGAACGAGCTTCGAGCCAAGCTTTTTTGCAACTGATAGATAGGTCATAAGATGACCGGGGTCAATCCCCCTCGTTCCGGTTTCCAGGGTAATATCGTTACTCTTTGCAGTTTGTGAAATTATCTCGAGCTCGCTTTGCTTCATTTTATGAAGGTGCGGAGCATCAGCGAGCTGAAGCACGGACAGTCCGCAGCGCCTTGTTTTTTCCAGCAATCCAAACGCGTCAATCGGCTTTTCGGGAGGGTAGCCCTCCCGCCCGACCGCCCAAGGCCACGTATAGCTGCTTACCCCTATCTTCATTCTTCAATCCCTCTCAATCGATTCGAAGGCATCGGCACGAGCCTGCATCGGTCATTCAAGATTGAATACCGTCCGCGCGGTTGTTTCAAGAATCGCCCGCTGTTCTTCCGGTGTCAGCCCTACGGTTCTAATCTTTGCAAGCTCTGTTCCCGTATTATCCGCATGATCAGACCCGAACATAAACCTGCTTCCGAATACCCTTATCCAGTTTTTTATCAGGAAGCCTGGCGTCCACGAGGTATCACCGTACACATTACTGCCCGATTCGAATGCTGCAGCAGCCTCATTCGCCAGAATTATCTGGCCGCAATGAGCCATAACAATTGTTACATCACTGTACTCTTTTGCGAGGGAAACAAGATTCACCGGTCCGGCAAAGGGAAGACCCGATCCTGTATGGATCATGAGCGGCATACTGTATTTTCTTGCAGCTTCGAATGCCTTTCTCCCCGATTTTGAATTCGGGTTTACCCCATGAGCAAAGGGGTGGAGCTTAACTGCAATGAATCCGAGATCTTCGATACAGCGGGAGATCTCACCGTTGTACCGGTCAGTTTCGAGATGCGGGCTCGGGTTTGCCATACCGTAGAAATGACCGGGGCGCTCCCTGCCCAGCGCGGCGATGTCGTCATGCTGTTTTTTGACCGTTTCCAGGTCGTGACAGGTACCCGGTTGAACAATCTGCACGTTCACTGCGTATTCACTTATCTTCTGCAACAATTCTTTTTTTGTGAAATCTTCATCGAAGGTGTAATCGTATCCGAGATGTACATGGGTATCGATTACCACATCAGTTCCTTTCACCGCTCAAGCCCATTGTCAGGTCCGAACCGATCTCAACTCTTAAACAGAACGACTATACAGAACATGATTGCCGAATATCTCGTTTTGATCCGGCAGCAATCTGAGACAGATTGATGAGGCAAAACAGGCGTGCCGAGCACCCCGCTGTAAGTATGACCGGGCATCCAGGTGTCGGCAAAACTAATTTCCACGATCAACAGCCTGTCCGAAATTATCAGCTTTAAAACAGCTTTCCGCGTAAAATCTGCACTCTACATCATGCTGTCGATGCATCAAAAAATCAAACAGCTCAGACTGCCCGGCCATGACAAACATTAAACATCCTACATCTAACGTCTGATAAATTACAGTATCACACTACACGTATACTGTCAAGAAAATCTCAAAAAAAAATTTAAAAAATTATGCGAAGAGCCGCACGTTCTGCTGAATTTCGGCTAACGATAAAGGAGGGCCGAGCAGTATATCGTCACGCTCACGGTCACGATGCTCAAGAGTGTTGAGATGAACACCGCCTGCGTCGCAAACTGCGGCTCATTGCCGAATTCGGTTGCGAGCAGTGCGGTATTCACGGCAGAAGGCATACCCGAGGAGATGAGCAGGGTTTTCGCGGTTACTGAATCGAAGCGAAAAAGTGCGATCAATGCAAACGCAATAAGCGGACCAATAAAAAGCCTGCAGAAAGAGGAAAGTATGGGATCGAGCAGTCCGGAGCCAAACCGGATGCGAGCAAGCTGAGCTCCCAACATTATCAGTGCGACCGGCACCAGTGCGTCTGCGATCCTGTCTATCGATACCCACAGGGGCTCCCATACGCGAACATGGAATCCCCGCAGAACGAATGCAATGATGACGGCATACAGCATGGGAAAGCGGAGTGTCCGCCGAACCGATTCTCTAAAGGTGTGCTTTCCCTTTGCAATGAGAAATATCCCGAGCGTAAAGTTGACGATATTCTGGGTAGTGAGCACCATTATCTGTATGGAGCTGGTCATGGAGTTTTTTCCGAATACGAGCTCTATAACAGGAAGCCCGTAATTCCCGCTATTATAAAACATAAGCGAAAGCGCAAATGCTACGCGCATCGATGCCGAAAAGCCCCGTATAAAAGAAAAGGGAAGGGAACAGAGCCCCATGAACAGAATTATAGCCCCCGAAAAAATAACGATCCTTGAAAACTCCTGCAAGCCGAGCGTCGTCTGATAGAGACGGTTGAAAATCAGGCATGGGATCAGGATATGGAATATGAGCTTTGAAAAAGGAACGATATCGTACTTCAATATTCTCTGGGAGACATACCCCGTTAAAACTATGATCATCACCGGCATTATGATGTGTATGGTTATTGTATACAGCTCGGACATACCCAAATCCTCTTTTCATATTGATACCGCTGTATCCTGCCGATCTTCTATTCGGCGCTCCATCAACAATCTGTGACACGCTGTTCGACATGCGGATTACAACAGAGGCTATTCTACCACTACAGTAGACGAGCGTAAAGAAGAAGTGGATTACGTTCGGGTCCCTTGCACTCATAAAAACCAATACGAACGTTTATTGTTCGATATAGAATGCAGCCGGATAAGTAACACGGGATAAAAAAAACTGTACCGCCTCCCGGTTTTAACCGGGGACGGTACAGCTCACGTGGAATGGAGGGGAACACCATCCACACTACAGGCTTATTGTAAATGCTTTACCAGTTTCCCCCCTCGATAGACATCACAGCCGGCAGTCCCCACCAGACGGGAAGGGCCGTGAAATCTCGCGATTTTTACTTCAGCGGTACAGTGATATAACCTATTCTACCGCTTCTCACATCCCTTACGAGGAGCATAGCTCCACCCTCTTTTGCCGCCTGGGAAATAACCGACTGAAATGTCTGCGGATCGTTCACAGGAGTATTGTTCACTCTGAAAATAACGTCGCCTTTGTCAAGGCCGACTTTTTCCGCAGGACTGCCCGGAAGGATATCGGTTATAATAACACCCTGCGGTTTTGCAAGACCGATCTTGCTTGCAGTTTCACGGGTGACCTTTTCGACCGTAACGCCCAATTTTTTGTTTCCCACCTGGGCTTTCGCCTCTTTTTGCTCCTTCTCCAGATCGCCGATCTTTATGGCCAGCTCCATTTCCTTTTTGTTCCGCAGGACCCCGACCTTTACCGTATTACCGGGAGTTGTTTCGGCAACCAGATTGCGAAGCTCTACCACGCTTTCTATCTTGTGTCCGTCATAGCCGGTGATTATATCGCCCTGCTCGATGCCGGCTTTGTCCGCCGGTCCCTCGGGAAGAACGTTGGCGACTATTACACCCTTCGCCCCTTTTTCGAGTTTGAGGCTCTTCGCCATTTCAGGGGTAATATCCTGGATATTAACTCCCATGTAGCCGCGGACAACCTTCCCATGCTCGATGAGGGAACGGGAGATCTCCTTTGCCATATTCGACGGAATGGCAAAACCCATGCCCTCGGAACCGCGAGACGCAGAAACAATGAGAGAGTTTATGCCGATCACCTCTCCATTGAGGTTGATAAGCGGACCGCCGCTGTTTCCCGGATTGATAGACGCGTCCGTCTGAATGAAATCTTCATACCCTGTCGGTCCGAGTGCGCCGATGCCGGTTCTGTGCTTGGCACTGATAATTCCGGCTGTGACGGTCCAGTCGAATCCCCTCGGCGAGCCTATGGCAATCACCCACTGGCCGACCTTCACTGCATCCGAATCGCCCAGTTTTGCATACTTCATATTGGGGGTCGGCTCGATCTTTACAACGGCGAGGTCGGTGCTCGGGTCTTTTCCGATGACCTTCGCTTCTCTCTTTGTTCCGTCATAGAGCTCAACATCTATGGTGTCGGCGTGCTCGACGACATGATTGTTTGTGAGGATGTATCCCTCTTTGCTGATAATGACGCCGCTCCCGAGAGCCCTGATCGGCACCTCCTGCCGCTGCTGCTGCGGACCGAAAAAGTATTTGAAGAACGGGTCGTTTCCGAATGGAAAGTTGAAGCTCGGTGCCTGTTGAACCACTTTTCCGGTAATATCGATATGCACCACTGCAGGCATCATCTCGTGGGCGACCTGACTGATGGCGTCTGCGAATCCGCCGTTGTCCTTTATGACAATGGTTTTGGTCGGAGCGGGCGCTGTTTCTTCAGCCTTACCCTTGTTGGACAGTGCACCCATCGCAGTGAAAAGGAACAGCACCGCCACAGCAGTTGCTGCGATCAGAAAATACGTGATCTTTCTCTTTCTCATGGTTTTCCCTCCTCATGTGAATTGGCGATTTATACGCCGTGATTTTTTAGTGATTTTCTTTTTCATCAAAGAACGACCTCCGCACACCCGGTGTGTTTCATGAAATTTCGATTTAAATCTTAAAAAAAATGTAAGAGATGCGACTTACTACAACCTTTCACAGACATTACAGTTTTGTAAGGTTGATCATAAAGGCGGGAATAGGGCGAGAATATCCCAAAGGGTGATTTGGTCGCGGCACTGCGCAGATGAGCTCTTTGTTCTTTCACAGCGGACAACACGATTGAAGGCTGCGAGCAGGAAAAGATGCAGCGGGACTATTGCCTGATGCGGCTTCTTTCCGCATCCCGAGGGAACATCCCCTTAAACGATGACAAGCTGTATCCCGCCGTTGAGCAGGCTGTCTCTGGCCTTCTCGGGAATGCCGCTGTCTGTAATGATGACATCGACGCATCCAATGTCGCCGAACCTGATAGTACCGACCGTGCTGAATTTTGAAGAATCGAGAAGGAGCACTGCTCGTTCCGAATTATCGATTATTTTTTGAACATACCCGAACATGCGTACCCCGTTCGAGTACAGGCCGCCGGACGGGTCTGCGGAATCAGCGCCGATAAACGCCGTGGACGCACGGAAGTCATTGAGAAATCTTTCAGACATCGGCCCCTCACAACACTGTTCAGAATAATTGAAAAAACCGCCGACAAGAATGACCTCTTTTTCATACACGCGGCCGACGTGCTGCGCAATGGGAATCGAGTTCGTAACAACGGTCAGTTGATCGACACCGGTAAGCAATTGCGCAAGCATAAGAACAGTGGTTCCTGAATCCAAAAAGAGCGTATCGCCCGGAGATACATACTCAAGCGCTTTTTTTGCGATCATCTTTTTTACCTGCTGGTTCACCTTGATACGCCCTTCATAGGCCGACGGCTTTACGAGCTTCGCCCCGCCGTGAAACCGCTTTATATATCCCCAGTTTTCCAGATCGTTCAGATCGAGCCGAATGCTCGCCTCCGTTACTCCGAATTGTGAAGCGAGGTTCGGCACGTACACCGTCCTCTCCTCCTGTATACTCTTCAATATCTTTTTCTGTCTCTCATTCAACGCCATACTCGAATTCCCCACACGAATTCAGATCCCGCTCTAACAGGTATCCATTACTATACTACCAAATCATGTATTGAGGAAAATAGATTTGCTTCAAACGGCTCTTTAATCCCCCCTCGCGATCTCAATACGTTCCCGCCCTGTTGCGGAGGCTGGAATAAATCACCGATTGTGTGTTGTTTTCACCTTTCGCAGGCTCTCCCTCGAAACCTCAAGGGTTCTGTCGACATCTTCTTCCGTATGGCCAAGGGACAAAAACCAGCAGTGATTGGGATGGAACAACACCCCTCTTTTTGTCGTTTCCGTGTAAAAGGCTGTCTTCAAAATACTCTTCCCATCCGGATCCAGACCCCGAAACCTGATCATATGAAGCGGCGGCAGGCCCACCACTTCAGCATCGACGCCTTCTTCGTCGATAATATCCTTCAGTCCGCACATCAGGCGATTGCCCAGCTTCCACATGTATTCAATACCGTTCTTCCGCTCGAGCTCATCGAGTGTGACAAGAGCTGCAACCATGGGAAAAGAGTTCACAAGATACGTGGCAGATATCCTTGTTTTCCTGGCCGCCTCCATTATATCTCTTCTTCCCACCACTGCAGATATTGGATACCCGTTCGCAATTGCCTTGCTTACCGCTGCAAGATCAGGAATAACATTGAAGTATTCCTGTGCTCCTCCCAGAGACGTGCGGAACCCCGTTCTGATTTCGTCAAATATGAGAACAGCACCGTTGTCATGGGTAAGCGCTTTTACCCCTTCAAGAAATCCGTCCCGTGGAAGCTCCATGGACGCTTCGAAGGGCTGCATGATGACGCAGGCAATTTTACACGGGTATCGATCGAACTGAGTTTTTAGAGAGTCGAGGTCGTTGTAGGTGAATGTAAGAATATCCTTCTTGACCCCCCGGGGAACACCGAACGATTCTCTGTCTGTGCCGGCACCGCCGTAACACCAATCATGCCATCCGTGATAACCCCACCGGATAACCCTGTCTCTGCCGGTGTATACCCGTGCAATTCTCACAGCTGCAGTCGTCGCATCGGAACCGCTTGTAACGAATTTCACCATTTCGGCACAGGGAATGATTTGTATGAGTTTTTTTGCAAGCTCATTCTGAACCGGATGTACCATTGTAAAACAGAATCCCTGTTTAAGGCTTTCCATAACCGCGGCATCAACTTTTTCGTGGTGATGTCCCAGGATTATCGGGCCGAAAGAGAGTATCCAGTCGACATATTCGTTGCCGTCGACATCCCACACATGGCATCTCTTTCCCCTGTTCATAAAAATCGGGTAGTGTCCGGGGATAAACTTAACGGGATGCCGCGCGGAGGTAACACCTCCCGGAATGAGTCCGACCGCCTCCTGAAACAGTTTCTCCGATTCCGAGAATAACACGCTTTCCCACCTCTTTGGAATATCTGCTTGTGGATCAGAATTACCGTTTACGTCATGTTTTACATAAAATATCCTATCAAATAAAAATATTTTTGTAAAGAATAAAAAGAAAAAATTATAATTTAAAAATACATTATTAAGGGCTTATTATTATTTTAAAAGCAAAATCTGACCATATTTTTAGATTCCAATTGAAATTAACATAAATATATTTGTATATTCCTATAAATTGCTTTTGAATATTAATTATTTTTTTTTATTTATCTTGACATGATTACTGAAAGCTATATAATAGCCTTCAGAATGATGCGCCGTATAACCGGTGAAAATTTAATGCGTCGTCGGAAAGCAGGATTGCAAATATTTCTGAAAGGAGGCAGGAATGAAAAAAGATATCGGAATGGGTGTTATCGGTGTGGGGATGGGCCTCGACCTTTTATATTTGAACGATAATCCAGAGTCCCGTTTTGAGGTACGGGCCCTCTGTGCCGTACATGAGGACAAAGTCAAAAAAATAGGTGCCGAGCACAATATCCCGTTCACAACCACCGACTATCAGAAACTTATCAAACGCGACGATGTCCAGGTCGTTGCCGTGTACTCACCCGACCACCTGCATGCCCGTCATATTCTCGATTCACTCGATGCCGGGAAGCACGTTATAGTCACAAAACCGATGGTTACGAGCCTCGACGATGCCTTGAAAATTGTAAAGAAGACCGAAAAAACGGGACTGAAATTCCTGGTGGGAGAAACCTGCCGCTTCTACACCGCATTCGTTACGGTAAAGAGAATGTACGATGACGGCGACCTCGGTGAAATCATCTTTTCAGAAGCCCACTATGCGCATGACCTGAGGGACATTATCATACAAACGCCATGGCGCATTGAAATGCCTCAGGATTTCATGTACGGCGGGTGCTGCCATCCCGTGAGCTCTCTGGTGTGGTTTTGCGGTGCCGTTGAAGAAGTGGAGGCATACGGCATTAACAGTGGTGTAAATCACGGCTACCCGATAGAGGACACGTATCTCATAAATCTCAAGTTTGCAAATGGTAAAATAGGGAGGGTGCTCGGCGCGTACGGCCTGGTCGAGCCCCCGATGCCGATGATGGGGCTCAATATCTATGGAACACAGGGGAGCGCTATTGCCGATTTCCACGATTTTCGGCCGTCGCATACCAGGGTGATACTTGACAAGATCGAGACAAAACCCGCCATGAACATGGAATTTTCCGCCGATTTCAAAGGAGCCTACGGTCAGGGCGACGCCGTACGGAGGTACATGAAGAATTTCGAAGACTGCGTCGTGAATAATGCGCATTCTCTCATCGACGCACGGGAGGGGGTAAAAACGATCGCTGCTCTTTCCGCCGCATGGGACTCGATTCGAAGCGGCGGAAAACCGGTTAGGGTGCACTCAGATTTGTAGAAGGATCGCCAAAAAATTTACTGCATTTTCCGGAAGGAGGTGATACTGCAAAAATAACAAGCGATAAATAGTTTGACTTTTTTCATCAGAAAATTTTAAATAGCGAAAGGGGGAGGTAATGATCTGGAATAAGAAAAAAAGAAGATGGAAGGTCTTGGTTGTAATCCTCGTTGTACTTTTCGTTGCGACTTTTTCAGTTTCGGCAAAAAAGGAAGCCGAAAAACCCGCACCTGCAAAGGTTGAAGGAAAGCTTGTAGAAGGAGGCGGCCTTGTATACGGGACGTGGCAATCACCCGACAATCTGGATTCTCAGGTCACCGGACTGCAGATTGTTTTCGCCATAGGAACCCAGATACACGACCCGCTGCTTCGGCAGAAGCCCGGAGATACGAAAATATATCCGGGGCTTGCCGAGTCCTTTGAGGTCTCAAATGATGCGAAAGAGTATATCTTTCATCTGAGAAGAGACGTCAAATTTCATGATGGCACGCCGTTTAATGCCCAGGCGGTCAAGTTCAGTCTCGACAGGCTCGCAAACCCGGAAACCAGGTCTATTGCCGCACGCGGGGCCCTCGGGCCGTATGATTCAACGGAGGTTCTGGACGACTACACGGTAAAGGTCACGTTCAAGGAGTCGTTTGCCGGTTTTCTCAACATGGTCTGTACTGCCTATGTCCCGATTTTGTCTCCGTCCGCAGTTAAAAAATGGGGCGATCAGTACCAGTTCCACATTACAGGAACAGGCCCTTTTATGCTGAAGGAATACGTGCCGGACGACCACGTAACGCTCGTCAGGTTCCCCGATTACAACTGGGGTCCGCAGTGGGATCACAAAGGTCCTGCCCATATCGACAGCATCACCTACAAGATCATTCCCGAGGACCTCACACGGGTCAGCACGCTCAAAACAGGCGAGACGAACATCATCGACAATGTGCGGTCTCATGACCTGCCGGATCTCGAGAAGGACCCGAATATAAAACTGGCCATTACACCCGTTGCGGGAGCTCCGTGGATTCTACTCCTCAATTACCAGAAATTCCCGACAAACGAGAAGGCGGTACGCCAGGCCGTGGAGTATGCAATCGACCGCGATACACTCGTAAACCTTCTCTACAAAGGGACGAACGAGCCGAGCTACTCCCCGCTTGAAAAGAACACTCTCGGGTACAATCCGGAAATCGACAGAATATATTCCTACGATCCCGAAAGGGCAAAACAGATTCTGGATAACGTCGGATGGAAGAAAAGCCCAGACGGTATACGGCAGAAGGACGGCAAGAAGCTGAAGCTCGTGTGGGTTATCTGGTCGGGCGGTGCCATGGAGGAACCGGCATCGGTCGTTCAGGACCAGCTGAGACAAATCGGTATGGATGTGGAAATCCAGAGCTTCGACGTCGGGACCGCTTTCGGAAAGTGGAATTCCGGCGATCTCAATATCGCAATGCCATTCTACGTATGGGCCGACCCGATGTTCATGCAATCCTGGTACGGGAGCAAATTCATCGGCTCGAGCAACTGGGGGCATGTGAGCGACCCAGAGCTTGACAGGCTTCTTTCCCAGGCAGAAAAATCGCCGGATCGGAAAATCCGTGCCGAAGCATACAAAAAAGTCCAGAGATGGCTTATGGAGAGCGGTGTCACGGTACCGCTTTTCGGCAAGTCCTTAGCTCTTGCCATGAGCAAGGATATAGAGGGAATCGAGTATGAAATAACCGGTCTTCCTCTTTTCTTCGAGACGCATTTCGTAAAATAAGGATCTTGATACATTCGGGCACAGTCTGTCCAGGTTGTGCCCGAATAGCAGAGAGGAACGGTGGGAAGGTACATCCTGAAACGGCTTATACTGGCAGTACCCACACTTCTTGGCGTTATAATCGGCGCCTTCTTCATTATTCACCTGGTTCCCGGCGATCCTGTTGAGGTTATGCTGTTCGGCGCGAACCCCACTCCGGAGCAGATAACTCAGTTGAGAGAACAGCTCGGTCTCGACCAGCCGCTGTACAGGCAGTTTGCACGTTACTTCTGGGGCGTTATCCGGGGCGACATGGGAGAATCCATTCAGCGGCACAGGCCCGTCAGCAAGGAAATCGGTGAACGCCTGGTTCCTACATTGAAGCTTACCTTTTTTGGAATGGGAATAGCGATTGTATTCGGCTTTACAATGGGAATTGTCGCGGCACTGCGTCCCAACTCATGGATCGATAACCTGTGTATGAGTGCCTCGAATATTGCGGTTGCGATTCCCGCATTCTGGCTCGGTATTATTCTTATTCTGTTCTTCGCACTGCATCTCGGCTGGTTTCCCGCCACCGGTCAGGGGGGAGGAAAACGGCTCATACTCCCAGCGCTGTCACTCGGCATCGGCTATTCAGCGATTATTGCACGACTCGTCCGCGCGAACCTCATTCAGGTGCTGGAAAAGGAGTATATTCTCACAGCGCGCTCAAAGGGACTCGTGGAACGGACGGTACTCTTCCGCCATGCCCTGAAAAACGCCCTGATACCCGTTATCACCATGATAGGCCTGCAATTCGGAAACATGATGGGAGCAGCTGTCGTTATCGAAATGCTCTTCGCCCGTATCGGGCTGGGAAGGCTCCTCGTTACCGCTATCCTCCAGCGGGATTATCCCCTTATACAGGGAACAATTCTTGTATTCGGTTTTATATACATTATTTCGAATTTAATAATCGACCTGCTGTATTCTCTGGTCGATCCGCGCATCCGTTATGCGTAATACTACCGGCGGCATTAATAATCGGCTCCTTCCCGGAGGGTGCAAACAATGGCGTTCAAGTCTGTGATGAAGAGGAAGGTGGATCATCTCCTTCAATCCGAGTCCAGGGGCTTGAAAAACCTGCGGGAGTTTTTCGCCCGGTTCAAACAGAATACCGCTGCTCTCATGAGCGCCGGTGTTCTGCTTGTAATGATTGTCGTAGCGGCATTCGGTCCATCTTTCGCTCCGTATGATCCGGATAAAGTGGGAACAGGCCCCCGACTCGAATCACCGGGTGCACAATTTATTTTCGGTACCGATCAGTTTGGAAGGGACGTGTTCAGCCGTGTTCTGTACGGTACCCGCCTTACGCTGCAGGCATCCGTTATTGCTGTTGCGGTTGCAGCAGGCATCGGCATTCCGCTTGGACTTATCGCCGGATATGCCGGCAGATGGATCGATGCAATTATTTCCAGGATCATCGATATCCTGCTCGCATTTCCGGGCATTCTCCTCGCTTTGATCGTCGTTGCTATTCTTGGTACCGGGCTTACAAAAGTTCAGATAGCGGTGGGAGTCTCTCTCATTCCTGCATATGCGAGGCTCGTACGCGGCAGCGTGCTGTCTGCAAAGGAAAATGTATACGTCGAGGCGGCACGGGCGGGGGGATGCAGCACCTTCAGGATTGCCACAAGGCACATTCTTCCCAATATCTTCGTTCCTCTTCTGGTGCTCACCACTACCGCCATCGGCTGGGCCATCATCATTGCAACATCGATCAACTTTATCGGACTCGGCGTGCAGCCGCCGACTCCTGAATGGGGTGCAGACCTGGGGAATGCAAGAAGCTATCTCGGTGTGGCGTGGTGGCCCGGTACCTTCCCGGGGCTTGCCATTCTTGTGACGATTCTCGCAATCAACCTGATAGGCGACGGGCTTCAGAACGCTCTTGACCCCAGACTCAAAAGCAGGGGGTTGAGGGAAAAATGAGCACTGCTCTGAAGAACAGCACAGCACTCCTGCGCGTTATTAATCTTCATACCTCTTTTTTTGTTCGAAGAGGTGTTGTCCGTGCTGTCGACGGTGTATCCTTCGACATTGAGAGAGGCGAGATGCTCGGTGTTGTCGGAGAAAGCGGATGCGGTAAAAGTATAACCGGACTGTCAATAATGAGGCTCGTTCCTTTTCCCGGCCGTATCCTTGAAGGAGAAATACTGTTCGATGATCGGGACCTTTTCAGTCTCAGTGAAAATGAAATACGTCAAATTAGAGGCAGCCGCATCGCAATGATATTTCAGGACCCGATGACATCGCTTAACCCGGTGCTCACAATTTCCCGGCAGCTCACCGAATCGCTGAAAACTCATACACCGTGCAGCAGCGGGGAAGCCCGTGCGAAGGCGGTAGAGCTTTTGAAAAGGGTCGGCATCCCCTCGCCTGAAAAAAGGATCAACGATTACCCCCATCAGTTTTCGGGCGGCATGCGTCAGCGCGTCATGATCGCCATGGCGATATCCTGCTCACCGGAGCTCCTCATAGCGGATGAGCCGACTACTGCGCTCGATGTAACGATACAGGCACAGATCCTTGAGCTCATGAAGAAGATCTGTGAGGATCTCGGTGCATCTATTATGCTCATCACCCACGACCTCGGTATTGTCGCCGGTCTGTGCCAGCGAGTTGTAGTGATGTACGCAGGGCAGATCGTCGAAAATGCGCAGGTAAAAGAAATCTATGCAAAACCCAAACACCCGTACACACACGGTCTCCTTACCTCAACACCCAGGATGGACAGGGGGGAAAAACGACTTCAGTCTATCGGCGGCCTGCCCCCTTCTCTGCTGAACCCGCCCGTACGGTGTCTGTTTGCACCGCGATGCAGTTTTGCACAGGATATATGCCGAAAAACCAGGCCTGCTCTTAAAGAGGTATCCGAAGGCCATTTTGCAGCATGTTTCAGAAAGGATGAAAGCCTGTGGTAACACAAAAAAGAAGAGCATAACGGAAATAAAAAGGGCCGGCGGATAGAAGATGTCACATGCAGCAAATATACTCGAGGTCAACAACCTGAAAGTTCACTTCTCGGACAGCGAGAAATTTCTCGGCGCCGGAGGAAAAAGGAATATCATTCGAGCAGTGGACGGTGTAACCTTCTCCATGCAGAGGGGGGAAGTGCTCGGACTCGTCGGTGAATCCGGATGCGGGAAATCGACGATCAGCAGGGCTATTCTCCGATTGATTCCCGCTACCGACGGAAGCATTTTTTTTAAAGGAAAAAATCTGTGCGCTCTGAACGAAAGAGAAATGCGTCTCATACGCAGGAAAATACAGATTATCTTTCAGGACCCGTATGCATCGCTGAATCCATCCATGACCGTTGAGCAGACAATTTTGGAATTGTTGAAAATACATCACATAATCAGCGGCAGAAACAGGAAAAAGAAGGTGAAGGAAATACTGGAGCTCGTTGAAATGGACCCTGAATGTCTCGAACGATACCCGCATGAGTTCAGCGGCGGACAGCGTCAGCGAATAAGCATTGCCAGGGCTCTTGCAGTAAATCCGGAGTTCATCGCAGCCGACGAACCGGTTTCTGCGCTCGATGTTTCCGTACAGGCCCAGATTATCAACCTTTTACAGGAGCTGCAGGATAAGCTCAGCCTGACCTATCTTTTTATATCTCACGATTTGAGTGTTGTCCGGCATATCAGTAACCGTATTGCCATCATGTACCTGGGTAAAATCGTCGAGATTTCGGCTACACCCCATCTGTTCACATCTCCCCTGCACCCCTACTCCCAGGCTCTGCTCTCCGCTGTTCCCATCCCCGATCCAGAAATCGAGACCACGCGCAAGAGGATCATTCTTACCGGCGAGGTGCCCGGTGCGTATGCAGTCCCGAGCGGATGCAGGTTCCATACGCGCTGCCGGGAAAAAATGAACATCTGTTCGAAGCAGGAGCCTGAATTAAGAGAAGTTGCAGGGAACCATTTTGCAGCCTGTCATCTTTATACCTGATTACATTGATAGCGGAGGACAATATGCAGATAGGACTTTCAATCGATCCGATCGATCCTGATGTTCCCTTTCGCGACTATATTTCTGCATTGAAGAAGATACATTTCAAGGGCGACCTGATCATAGGGTATCAGGGCGACGGAAATAGAGAACAGGCAGTCGTTCAAAGCAAAAGGTACCTCGAGGATATTTTAGGTACATAAATCAGATCGGAGGAGACATATGGAGTTTGATCATATTGGAATGAAAACAACAGAAAAAAAAGAGGGGGAGAGCTGGGTGGAAGCGTCGCGGTGCTGGGTGACGAGCCCGAAGGAACATCCCTTCCGTGTCGAATGGCTTCGCTACGAACCGGACAGCACCGTACCTGTGCCCGTACAAGAGCGGGCGCATATTGCATTCAGGGTTGAAAGTATCGAAGAGGCCTCACAAGGATTGAAGATGTTGATCGAGCCATGGGTTGTGGGAGGTTTTGTGAGGGTCGGCTTTTTTGAGTATACTGACGGCACGGTTGTCGAGCTTATGGAGTATCTCAAGGGAAAGGACGCCTGGTTTCACGAAGAGGGATGAGAACGAACGACGACATTTTTTTACGGGTGTCCATTTTTACAACGAGGATGCGCCTCCTAAAAAAGAGCCGATACGGATACGACATTCGGTATAACACAATACAATATAATGTAATTCCACCCCGTGGACTGCATTCCCAATGACAGCGAGAGGGAAGATACGGTGATTTCCTACTTCGAATACACACGCAAGGACAGAGCCTTTTATGAAAAAAATATAAGGCCGAGAATCCCCTCCAGAATCTTTGACATTCATGTACATATCAATCTCACCGAACATGTAATAAATGTTACGCAAAAGCGGCTTCATTCCGACTGGGCGCTGGAATGCGGCCATATACTCACGACGGACGAGGCCTACTCGTACGCAGCCGCCCTTTTTCCGCACTCCAGATACGCCGTCGCCGGTTTTCCCTGGCCGATCCGGGAAGCCTATCTCAGGGCGAACAACTCATACCTCGCAGAAATGAGAAAAGCAGGCAGGCTGAAACCCTTTATGTGCGTGAAGCCCGACTGGGACAGTGAGGAAGTTGAAAAGGCTCTCATTGAAGGGGAGTTTTTCGGGTTCAAACCCTATCCCGATATGGTTTCCGGTGTCAAGGGTGCGAATATCAGCATCTTTGATTTTCTGCCCCATTCTCAGCTCGAAATTCTGAACAGACACAAAAAAGCGGTTATGCTTCATCTCCCGAGAGAAAAAAGACTTGCGGATGATCAGAACGTAAAAGAGCTTCTCGACATGCGTGAACAGTACCCCGACATCACCATCATTATCGCTCATTTCGGCAGAAGTTTCTGCCCTGCCTATCTCGAAACCGGCCTTAAAAAGATGGGCCGGGCACAAGGGTTTTACTTCGATACATCTGCGGTTATCAACCCCGATGTCTATACTATCGCCTTCGATACCATACCTCCGGAAAATATTTTATTCGGGTCCGACATGCCCATAACACTGTGGCACGGAAAGAGGGAATGGACAAAAACCCGGTATACCAATATATGCCGCGAGAACTTTTCCTGGAAATCCCGGCGCATGCCGTCGGAAATCGAAGCAGGATACGTCATTTTTCTCTATGAGGAGGTTCGCGCAATTCTCGACGTCCTCGAGCGCGCCTATCCCGGAGGAAAACAGAAAGAACTCGTCTTTTCCCGAAACGCCGAAAGAATTCTCGGATTGTAGGTAACTTGTATACGCACTACCATCCTGCGGCGTTATATTTTGCACCTTTTACGATTGACAAGTTAATGTACTTTTACTATTTTGCCTGTACAAAAAGAAACGGCGATGAGGTTCGCCTTGAACCGCCCATCCGGGCTCGCGTGTCGGGGGTTTAGGAAGCGGACGTGCTCGACGACGTTCGTCCCATGTTCGGCTTATCCGACACACGGGTGTCGGCCTGACAAACCTGAATCGGTCTGCGCAGGCCGGCGAAACAACGAATGGAATGATGACCTCTGCTGCACATACAGCGGAGGTTTTTTTATCAGGAGAACAGCAGCAATGAAACATCTCACCTACTACAATCTCATCGAAGCTCTCAAAGAAAAGGGGTGCCCGATCTGCACCCTCCTTGGCAGAAATACTCACAAATATATGGTTTCATTCCTGTACGAAAGTGTGAATGATCCCGGGGTACGGAAAAGAATCAGGGAGTCATACGGTTTCTGCAGCCGGCATGCCTGGCAGCTGAAAGAGATCGGAGACGGGCTCGGACTGAGTATTGTTTATGAAGATCTATTGGAAAACACACGAATGAAAATAGAGAGCATGGTTCAATCGGTCAGAAGTATCAAGGACCTCAAAACCGATCCCTTTGTGAGCGGGACAAAAAGCTACACCCGGAGCATTGAAAAATCATGCCCGGTATGCCGCCTGGAAAAACAGAACTCCGAACGTAATATAGCCGCCTTTCTGGAGAGCCTGGAAGACAGTGAGTTCAAAAAACTGTACATGCAATCGTCCGGACTTTGTATGCCTCATCTTATTGAATTACTGCGACACATAAAACACATAAAAAATGAAGAGAAGCAGGTACGCGAAATCCTTCATACGGAGCTTCGGAAGATACGTGAGTTGAGCATGGAATTGAAAGAGTTTCAGCGCAAGCACGATTACCGTTTTTCATCGGAAGGATTCGGCCCTGAGCGGGATTCCTGGATCAGGGCAATCGAGAAGATGGCCGGCAAGGAAGGAAACGGTTCGGTATGACGAACGACCCGTCACCGTTGATACACCGAAAGGTCCGGAAAAAAACATTTTAATAACTCTGCTGATTTTGTATAATAACACCCATCCGAACATCAACCAAACCGCCGGAAGAAGGGAGAAGAAGAGATGAAACGCCAGAAGGTTCAACTACCACGAGAATTGTATGATTTCCCTGAAGGCAAAATCAGGATGATTAACTGGAAAGAGGTCGCTCCGATGGAGCTCGGAAACTGGGCCGGACTGCACGGCGGCATGGAGACCCAGCTCATCGTCTGCAGGGAAACCACGGGTTCAGAAAAAACGGTTATGGGTCGTTCCGTGTTCTTTCCGGGAGCTTTCCACGATCCTCACTGCCACCTGTACGCCGAGGAGTTCATCTACTGCCTGAGCGGCAAGGCTGTGGCCGGGGGCGGCAACCGCGAGTACCTCTTTACACCCGGGGATGTCCAGTTTGCTGCGGTTTCGGAAATTCACTGGCTGCGAAACCCTTTTGACGAACCTCTCGAATTTTTGTGGGTGTACACGGGAGTCGCGATGCCCGATGAAAGCGGATACTCGACACCCGATCTATTCGACCAGGCATACACCGTTGTTAAAAAGAACGCAACACCCAAATAACGTATGTAAACGTATCAGTCGAAATAATCCATTTTCACGCGCACGGTTTTCGGCGATTAAAACCGTAAAGGAGAATAGTACCATGGAAGATCTCGTATCAAAGGCGAGTGCGGTTGGCTCCCTCTTCACGTTGACCGGGAAAGTGGCTGTTGTAACCGGAGGCGGCAAGGGACTGGGAGAGGCCATTGCGCTTGCTCTTGCAGGTGCGGGTGCGGATGTGGCAATCGCGGGGAAGACTATGGAGAACAACCGGCGTGCGGCAGACGAAGTTGCCGAGCTCGGCAGACGCTCCCTGGCAGTCAAGGTGGAAGTCCGCAGGCAGGTAGAAGTATCGAATATGGTTGAAAAGGTCGTCCGCAGGCTCGGCCGGCTCGACATACTGGTGAACAGTGCAGGCTTTGCCGATGTAAAACCGATTGCGGAATTTCCGCTTGATCTCTGGGAGTACATTATGGACGTTAATGTCAAGGGGACGTTTCTATGCGCCCGTGAAGCGGCAAAAGTCATGCTGAAGCAGAAAAGCGGCAAAATCATAAATATATCGTCACTGCAGGGATTCGCAGGACGGGCCGACGACCCCGCATACTCGGCCAGCAAGGCTGCGGTCAACCTGATGACCATGTCAATGGCATGCGAATGGGCCAAAGACGGCATATGCGTGAATGCGATAGCACCGACCTGGTGCTGGACCGACCTCACAGCCCCTCACCTGAATAAAAGAGCCTTTTACGAAAAGCTTCAGCAGCGCATCCCCATCGGGAGGGCAGGAAACAGGGAGGACCTGTTCGGAATCGCGGTTTTTCTGGCATCGGACGCCTCCAACTTCATCAACGGCGCCGTCATTCCTGTGGACGGAGGGGCGATCGCGTCGGACGGTTTTCCGCAGGTACCGCCTTCATAACGAAATGCGATAATGAATTGGGACGAAAAACGGTCCGGACCTATTCGGGTTTTAAAATCCGCTTTTCAACTGTTCGTACCGGCAGTATCTTTTATTACAGTTGTTGTACATGTAATGTAGCTCACCGGCTGTACTTGACAGCACCTGCGGCATCTTCGACATTATTTTGGATGGGAAGCGTTCGGATAATAAAAGGGTGGAAACATAATCGGGCGTTCGGGACGCGGGTTTTCATCGCATTAATCACCGCATACCTGCCGCAGAAAAAGCGGAACTGGAAAAAAGATGCCTATTTATGAATACGAATGCATCGAGTGTAAAAGTCAATTCGAGCATTTTGTCAGGTCGTCCGATCATGTGATCCCCTGCCCCGAATGCGGCGGCAACAGGATAAAAAAGCTCTTCAGCACGTTCGCCCACAGGTCGTCTGCAGAGCCTGCATCTTCAGGGTCGGGATGCAGCAGCTGTGCAGGAAAAAACTGTGCACAATGCGGGTGAAAATAAGCCACTGCACCTGCCTCTGTTTTACATGCTGCCCGTACAAAAAAGTATGAAAAATATCCATAGTTTTTCTTGACAATATTTATATATTAGTTTAGAATTTTCGCAATTAGGAGATTTCAAATATGATCATTGATGAAAACAATGAATATTACGAGCTTCATGCGAATCTGTGCAGGATATTTGCGAACCCCCGCAGACTGGAAATAATCAATGTCTTGCGGGACAAAGAGCTGAACGTAACCGAGATATTGAAATCGATGAACATCAGCAAAACCAACCTGTCCCAGCATCTCTCCCTGATGAAAGACAGGGGCATTGTAAAAATACGCCGCGATGGTCAGCACATTTACTACTCGATTGCTAACCAGAAAATCGTACAGACGTACGATTTAATGTCAACCGTCCTGCGTGAACTGCTGGACCAGAGAATATCCAAACTCAAATAAAGCGGAAGGAGAAACAGCATGGGCCGCCTGACGAAACAGGATCGCACGCATCTTGAAAAAATATTCGCAAATCGGGTTTCATTCGACGGTATCGAGCGCAAACTTTACAGTCATGATATCGGGGCGCTTCCAAATATGATAAAACCGCTTGCCGGGGCTACGATTCCCGATGCGGTTGTTCAGCCGAACACCGAAGAAGAGCTCGTAGAACTGATAAAATGGTCGCGTGAAAAGGAAATCTATATTACACCCAGAGGGAAGGCAACATCCGGATACGGCGGCGTCATTCCGATTAAAAAAGGGCTCGTTGTCGATTTTTACCGCATGAATAAAATCAAGTCGGTCGATGCACACGCTCTTACAGCCACGATTCAGTCGGGCGTTGTCTGGGAAAAGCTCGATCACGAGCTCGACAAAACGGGACTGACCCTAAAATTATACCCAACGAGCTACATGTCATCAACCGCCGGCGGATGGCTTGCCCAGGGAGGTGCGGGGATCGGTTCGTTTGAAGCAGGCTGGTTTCGCGATGCCGTCGTAAAGGCGCGTGTTGTGCTCCCCGATGGATCGATAAGAGAGTTCAGCGGGTCCGAATTGGACCTTATTTCCGATGCTGAAGGGATAACGGGAATGATCAGCGAGCTGACTGTGAAGGTCCAGCCCCGGGAGGATCTTGAAGTCGTCTCCATCGGCTGCAAAACCGCAGCGGATATGCAGAAGGTGACCGAAATTCTGGTTGAAAATTCACTCCCCCTCTGGTCATTTCTCTTTATCAACCCCAAAATGGCCGATATGAGAAACAGAGCTCCGCTTATGGAACACCTCGGACATGTTGTAGAAGATCGCCTGACGCTTCCCAAATCCTACATTGCTTCATTGACCTTCAGAAAAAAAGACACAAATACCGTCATGAAAAAACTTACCGACATTCTGGAAAAAACCGGCACTGAATTTCTTTCCGAGGAGATTTCCAAACATGAATGGGAGAAGCGGTTCAAAATCATGCGCATAAAACGATTGGGCCCGAGCCTGATTCCTGTTGAAATTATCGTTCCTCTCTCACATTTCGCGGATGTCATGAATGAAATCGCGAAAAAGATTTCACAGCCGGTTGTGAAAGAAGGTATCGTTTTACAGAACGGCAGGAGCGGTGAACCGGAAGTTGTCGTACTCGGCTTTATTCCCGGCGATCAGCGGAAATTTAATTACAACCTTGTATTCAGCCTGTCTCTATCGGTCATGAGAATCGCTGAAAAATACGGAGGAAGAGCCTACTCGACCGGTCTGTACTTTACAAAAAAAGCTCCTTCGGTGCTGGGAAAAGACAGACTCGAGAAATTAAAACAGTTCAAAAAGGAAATCGATCCGAAAGGAATTATGAATCCGGGAAAGGTAATCGGCAGGGCCGCCATTACCGGTGCAATCGGCCTTGCAGAAAAATTTGAGTCGCTTCTGCGGGCTTTCGGCAATCGGGTTTCGACGGAAATCGGTGAACGGCCCTCGAAGCCGGTGAGGGGAATACCGGAAGATGTCGCATGGTACGCATACAGCTGCTCGCAGTGCGGTTTCTGCATCGATGAATGCGATCAGTTCTACGGAAGAGGCTGGGAAAGCCAGGCACCGCGCGGGAAATTTTACTGGCTTCGCGAGTACATGGAGGGCAGGGAAAACTGGAACCAGCGTATGGTCGATTCCATACTTGCCTGCACAACCTGTGAGATCTGCAATATTCGCTGCTCGGAATCGCTTCCAATCGAACCGTCCTGGATGAAACTCAGAGGCCGGCTCATAAAAAATGAAAAAAAGATGACATTCCCGCCCTTTGAAGTGATGGGAATGGCCCTTGAAAATCAGGGAAACATCTGGGCTGGGTATCGCACGGACCGGACGGCATGGATGCCGGATGATATCGTGGAAAAGCATGGACCCGGGAAAAAAGCAAACACGGTTTATTTTACCGGCTGCACGGCGAGCTATATAGAACAGGATATCGGCATCGCCGCAACTCGTCTGCTTGACGAAGCAGGTGTTGATTTTACCCATCTCGGAAATGAAGAAAACTGCTGCGGAACACCTATGCTGGTTGCAGGCAAGTGGGAGCTTTTTACCCAGAACATGAAAAATAATATACAGCTCGTCAAACAGGCGGGTGCGGATACCGTGGTAACATCCTGTCCTGCCTGTGATATGATGTGGAGGCACATCTATCCGCAGTGGGCTGAAAAACTGAAAATCGATTTCGATATACAGACGAAACATTACAGTGAAATCGTATCGGAAAAGATTAGAAATGGGGAGTTCAAGTTTCCCCAGCAGAAGGGACAAACAACGAAGGTGACATGGCACGACTCGTGCCATATCGGACGGGTTTCCGGCGTGTATGAAGCGCCGAGGGATCTTATAAAGGCGCTCCCCAACACTGAATTCGTCGAAATGGAATACAACAGGGAAAACAGCCACTGCTGCGGGAGTGTTCTGACCCTTATAAAAGATCCTCCTGTCGCTGCGGATGTTGGAAAAATAAGGCTCGACGAGGCTGTCGGTTCCGGCGCGGAAAAGGTTCTGGCGCTTTGCCCCTGCTGTGAGTTCCAGCTGCGGGTCTCTGCGAATAAAAAAAATGTGCCCGTTGAAGTCGTCGATCTGGCGCGCTACGCGGTCTCAGCGCTGGGTTATGAGCTGCCGGACCCCAATCCTGAAGTTGAAAGGCAGTGGGCGGTATTTGAGGCAATGATAGACCTTATGACTCCCCGGGGATTTGCCGATTTGATGAAGACTATGTGGCCCGAGCTTCTCGATGCAATGCCCATGGGAATGGGCGGCATGATGCGGCTTATGGGTAAAATACCGGCAGCGCTTTCAATGATGAAACCGATGTTTCCCATCCTGTTTCCAAGACTCCTGCCCCGCATGATGCCCGAACTGATGCCGGTCATACTGGACATGATTGGGGAGCGCATTCCGATGCCCGACTACATGGCCCGACAGATGCCCGATATACTGCCAGGCGTCATGGACAATTTAATGCCCCATATGATCAAGGATGTTGTTCCACTCGTCACACAATCAATGATTGACTATTTGAGAGGAAAAGCTGTATAATAGAATCACATAAGTAAATGTATCATTCTTATTAATATACTATTATAACTACTGTTTCGAATATAAAATCGAAGAGGGATACTATACGATTAGATTGTTAAAAAATTAATAATCAAATCCCGGCCTTGGGTGACAACCTACATTGAAAAGGATCCGACTGTAAACCATGATAGTCAAAGGAAAGAAAAGCGTTGGAGGGTACAGGTTTAAGAATTTCGAAGGAGACCCCGGAAAGGAACTGACCGAAATACCTCTTCCGGACCAGGTAATAATACCTCTCATACAGGGTTATGGGAATGAAGTCCCCGCACTTGTAAAAAGAAACGACCGCGTCTCGGCCGGGCAAATAATCGGAAGAGACGACGGGACGATCTCCACACCGGTACATTCATCGATCAACGGGACGGTGACCGGATTCAAAAAAATCCGATATGCCGATAGCGACATCAACGCCGTTGTTGTTGAATCGGACGGTACTTCAGACAAACCGGCCGCCGACGCCGAATCGGACTGGACGTCGCTCTCGAACGACGAAATCGAGAAAAGGCTCTATACCTCGGGTGTGTCCGCACTCGGACGTTCGGGGATACCGACCAGATACGGAAGCTCCGTAATCGGGACTTCGGACGTTGAACACATCATTATTCACGGCATTGATTCCGGAATATACAGAACTTCAACAGCCGTGCTGAACGACGATTCGGTAAAGAAGCTTATCGAGGGGATAAAAATCCTCAACCGAATAATGCCGAATGCCGGTATACACCTCACTGTCGACAGATTGCGAATGAATCAAGCTGCACAGATGGAAGCCGCACTGCGGGATACCTCCTGGTTCAGGCTGTATCCCATGGAAGCCCGGTACCCGCAGGAATTCGATGAGGTAATTATTCCGACCCTGCTGAACAGAGAGTACCCGTACGGATTCATTTCCGCTCATATCGGGATAATCACCCTGCATATACGCGATATCCGGTACATCTATGAAGCTGTTGCTGAAAATAAACCCCTGACGGAGCGCCTCATCGCATTGTGCGGACCGGGTTTCGAAAAAAATCGATGGATGCCGGTACGTGTGGGGACCCCCGTTCACATTATCGAAGATTACGTCAAAAAAAACAGGTCGGTGCGGTTCATAGCAGGCTCCCCGCTCACCGGTATACCGCTCATCGATACGTCGCTCCCCATCGAACGTACCTGGGGCAGCATCGCTGCCATCCCTGAAGAAACCGGCAGCGGCCTCTTCAGCTTTGCGGCTCTGGGATTCAAAAAAGATTCATACACACGGACATTCGCATCGTCCTTCCTGAACTTTAAAAAGACAATCGATACAAACCTGCATGGGGAAGAGCGTCCCTGCATTTTCTGCGGCTACTGCGAAGATGTATGCCCTGTTGGGATCATACCGCATTTGATTTATCGAAACGTCGAGCGCAAAAAGATCGAAGATTTTCTCGTCTCCTATAAAATATTCAACTGCATCAATTGCAATCTCTGCACGTACGTCTGCCCATCAAAAATCAACGTATCGTCATACATAGATGAGGGAAAAAAGAAACTGAGAGATTTCGGATTTGATGAATCGGCGGTAATCCTTCCTAAATTCAAGCTCAAGGGCCTCGCTGCGATCGAAGGTACGGATAAAGGTACGTCGAAATGAAGAACCTGAGAATTAAATACGATAAGCTGGTAAAAATCAGTCTGCTCAAGCACTTCAAAATTATCACCAACACGATCGAAGGCATCGTTTTCGGGACCTCAAAGGTTACCAGCGGAGCCCCTCATTTTGTGGACCACATCGAAATAAAGCGGTTCATGTCTGCAGCAATTATCGCTCTTGTACCCTCGGCGGCTGCCGCCATTTACTATTTCGGACTCAGGGCGGTCGAAATGATCGTCGTATCGTATGTTGCAGGCGGCATTGTTGAGGTTCTTTTCGCACTCGTTCGCAAAAAAGAGATTGAAGAGGGTTTTCTCGTCACAGGCCTTATTTTTCCTCTTATTCTTCCACCGTCAACGCCTCTGTGGGTCGTTGCCGTGGGCGTCATGTTCGGTACAATTTTCGGTAAAGAGGTATTCGGCGGGACGGGACGAAATGTCTTCAATCCGGCGCTGGTCGGAAGACTATTCATAACCATCGGGTTTCCTGAAATCATGACCACCGCATGGAGAGTCCCCTTCACCGATACCGTTACCACGGCAACACCTCTCGTTGTATATAAATCGTCCCAGACCGTGCCCCATTACCTCAGCCTGCTCATCGGCACGACGGCCGGGAGCATGGGGGAAACGTTCAGGATCGGCATTATCCTTGGTGGACTCTTTCTGATGTTCACCAGGGTAAGCAACTGGCGGATACCGATGAGCTACCTGTTTTCCGTCCTGCTGCTTTCGTGGATCGGCAACAGTCTTTTACCGGACAGAATCGCCCCCCCTCTGTTTCAGCTTTTATCCGGAGGGCTGCTGTTCGGAGCGATGTTCATGGCGACGGATCCGGTAACATCTCCCTATACAAAACCGGGCAAGCTCGTCTTCGGAACTATGGCGGGATTTTTTACCGTGCTGATCAGGTCATTTTCAGGTTTTACAGAGGGGGTCATGTTCAGCATTGTACTCATGAACGGCTTTACCCCTCTCATCGACCATATTGTCATTTCTATTAAATACAGGCCGGAGAAAAATGAAAGATAAACTGTTGATGATAGTGTTCGTCCTCGTTCTCGGCAGCATTTTGACTGCATCGCTCCTTGCGGTAAACGATTATACCGAACCGATTATACAGATGAACAACCTGAGAACCGTCAAAAGCAGTATACTGTCGGCATTCGACATTCCCTTCAACGAGGAGAATCTCAATGACATTTTTTCAAAAAACGTAAAGGAGGAATCGAAGGGCGCAGCAGCAGTGTACTATTCCAAAACAGGTGACGTGGCGTTTGAGATATCCGGCTCCGGTCTGTGGGGCCCGATAGAAGGTGTTTTGAGCCTGAAACGCAATCTAAAAACCATAAAAAACCTGATCATTATTCGTCAGGAGGAAACACCCGGACTCGGGGGGAGAATCAGCGAAAAGGAGTTTTTGAACAGGTTCAGAGGCAAGGTCATTTACCCCAAATTGGAAATCGTGAAGCCGGGAAAGGCGCATAACGACAACCAGATCGACGGCATCACCGGCGCGACACTATCCGGAAAGGCTCTCGAAGCCCTCTTAAACAGTGAGATCAAGAAATACATATCCGTTCTTTCAGAGGATACAGGCCAATGAGTATGAAAAACAGCGAGGCATACCAGACATTTGCAAACGGGCTCTGGAGAGACCACCCCATTTTTTCGATGGTGCTTGGAATTTGCTCGGCGCTCGCGGTGTCAAACAGGGTTGACAACGCGATTGCGATGGGGGTCGGAGTAACGTTCGTTCTCGTGGCCACGGCGATCATCATTTCACTGCTTCGCAGCATGATCCCTCTGCGGGCCCGCATCATTACATTTATGATCGTTATTTCAACCTTTGTCATTATTGTCGACAGATTTTTGAAAGCCTATTTCCCGGGCATCAGCAGCGCAATCGGTCCGTATGTGGGGCTTATTATTACGAACTGTATCATCATGGGCAGGGCGGAGGCGTTCTACATACAGAATAAGCCGCGCCTGTCGATTATCGATGCCTTTGCAAACGGCATCGGGTATACCTATACACTCGTGATCATCGCCGCGATCCGCGAAGCACTCGGGTTCGGCACCTTGATGGGATTTCGCGTCATGCCCCAGGGTTGGACGAACTGGGTGATAATGTCCATGGCTCCCGGTGCATTTTTCCTGCTGAGTGTTTTTATATGGTTGACCAGAACCATAGCAAAAATCGAATCTCCATGAGAGGAGGCAGTCGCATTGGTATATCTTCTTACAATATTTCTGGCTGCAATTTTTACGCACAATATTGCACTCACCTATCTTCTCGGGATGTGCCCTTTCATTTCACTATCACGGAATTTGAAAACGGCCACCGGGATGGCGTTTGCCGTCATTTTTGTAGTCACACTCACCGCTGCAATCAACTGGCCGATCTACCACCTCATACTTGTGCCGTCTGGCAGCGAATTCATCTATTACATCGTTTTCATCATCGTTATCGCAGCTTCCGTACAGCTGGTCGAGATGGTAATGGAGCGGTTTTTTCCGGCACTCCAGGCATCGTTCGGAATATTTCTTCCCCTGATCACGGTCAACTGCACCGTGCTCGCCATATCGCTCTTTATGGTGCTGCGTAATTACACATTTCTCCAGACGATTTTTTTCGCTATCGGCTCTTCAGTCGGATGGATGCTTGCCATCGTGATGGTGGCGGCCATCAACGAAAAGCTCGAGCTCATCGGTGATATCCCGAAAGGATACAGGGGAGCCGCCATAATCATGGTCATCGCCGGTATTATCGCACTTTCATTTATGGGATTTTCAGGAATGGTGAGGATACAATGAACTTTATACCGCTTATTGTAATGAACGCAATTCTTCTCGTGATTACGGTGTTCCTTGCGATCGCCGAACGTCTTCTGGTTACGTACGGGGAGTGCAAAATCACCGTTTCAAAAGAAGGAGAAAACAAGGAGATCGCCATACAGGGAGGTAATTCGCTTCTCACCTACCTGACCGCACACAATATCAAGATTTCATCCTCATGCGGCGGTAAGGGGAGCTGCGGGTATTGCAAGGTAAGGGTCCTGCAGGGAGCAGGCCAGATATTGCCTACTGAAGAGATATTCATGAGCCGTGAAGAAAAGCAGAACGGTATACGGCTTGCCTGTCAGGTCAAGGTGAAAAACGATATAGAAGTATACATACCTGACTTTCTCGAAACCATAATCAGCATGGTGAAAAACAATACCTTTAAAACAAACCGGAGGTGGCGGATCACAATTGAATGAAAACACGGATAAAACAGAACAGATTATTGAAAAATACAGGAATGAGGGCGGATCCGTAATCGGGCTCCTGCAGGATATTTCGAGCGTCTACCGTTATCTTCCGGAAGACATTCTGGAACGGCTCTCGGATGAGCTCGATATTCCACTTGCCAAACTGTACACCCTTTCGACCTTCTATAAATCCTTCAGGCTCGAACCGCTCGGCGAGCACCATATCTGTGTATGTGTGGGAACAGCGTGTCATGTAAACGGCGCCCAGAAACTCGTTGATACCCTTGAACGGGATTTTCATATCAAGGCGGGGGAAACAACGAGCGATAAAAAATTTACTCTCGAGACAGTCAACTGTCTCGGCGCCTGTGCAATGGGCCCGCTGGTTGTTATCGACGGCGAGTACCACGGTAAGATGGATCAGAAAAAAATGCAGAGGTCCCTGAAAAAACTTGAAACGGCTGAAAAGGATACTGTTTGAGGGCAGAGACCGCACAGAGCCACATTGTCATCAGCAGTCCAATCAGGTATGAACCGTTACAGCGACTTCACCCGTTTTTGGGGCCGTTCAGGCTCGGTTCACCTGATAAATGCCAACGTGAGGTGTTGTTGAATGAAGCTTCGTACCGAAGACCTTAAAAAAATAAAAGAACGGATGAAACCCGTTATAGACCTGCGTCACCCGACCGGCCATTCGGCTTCGACCAGGATCGATACTGCAGAAAATCGTGCCAGGACTGCGGTCGAAAAACCTGCGGTTGATCAAAAAACGTTCAGAATGAACCTGATGCTCTGCGGCGGCACGGGATGCGTATCGAACAACTCGTTGAAACTGAAAGATATTCTTCAGAAAGAAATCGAGAAGCATCGTCTCGAGGAAGAAATGCAGGTCTTTATTACCGGATGCAACGGGTTCTGTGCAAACGGCCCGATTCTCGTCGTTCAGCCTGAAGGAATCTTTTACCAGTTCCTGAAGGAAGACGATATCCCGGGGCTCGTGGAGAGCCACCTGTTGAACGGAAAGCCCGTCGAGGACCTGATGTACAGGCCTGACGAATCTTCTCCCCCGATACCCAGGATGCACGACATCGACTTTTTTAAAAAACAGCAGTTGATTGCGCTTGCCAACCGCGGGCTCGTGGATCCGGAGAATATCGACGAGTACATCGCGCGTGACGGCTACAGAGCGCTTGCAAAGGCACTAACCGCAATGACACCCGAAGAGGTCATAAACGAAGTGAAAAAGTCCGGACTGCGGGGAAGGGGCGGCGGCGGTTTTCCAACCGGCATCAAGTGGGAGGTGTGCAGAAATGCACCGGGAAATGAAAAGTACCTCATCTGCAACGGCGACGAGGGAGACCCGGGGGCATTTATGGACAGATCGATTGTTGAATCGGATCCACATGCCGTTCTCGAGGGGATGCTCATCGGCGGGTACGCAATCGGAACGACGCAGGGTTTTGTGTATATTCGCGATGAATACCCGCTCGCATTGAAACGGCTGGGGCGGGCCATAAATGAGGCGAAGGAATACGGCCTTGTGGGAGAAAACATTCTCGATACCGGGTTTAATTTCGATATTAAAATAAACAGGGGAGCAGGTGCTTTCGTGTGCGGAGAAGAGACATCTCTCATCCATTCTCTCGAAGGGGAAAATCCCGAACCGCGCACAAAACCGCCGTTTCCGGCAATTTCAGGGTATATGAACAAGCCGACGAATATAAACAACGTAGAGACATGGGCCACGGTACCGCACATCATTTACAACAGCAGCGACTGGTACTCCGGCATAGGAACAAAAACCAGCAAGGGAACAAAGGTATTTTCAATTGTCGGCAAGGTAAAAAACACCGGTCTTGTGGAAGTCCCCATGGGAACGACCATCAGGGAAGTCGTGTTTGACATAGGAGGCGGCATTCTCAACAATAAAAAGTTCAAGGCGGTTCAAATCGGCGGTCCATCCGGCGGCTGCATTCCCGAAAACTTGATCGACACCCCGATCGATTACGAATCACTAACAGGGGCCGGTGCCATCATGGGGTCAGGCGGTCTGATCATAATGGATGAAGAAACATGCATGGTCGAGGTCGCCCGGTACTTTCTTTCGTTTACCCAGGATGAGTCCTGCGGTAAATGCCCGCCCTGCCGGGAAGGAACGCGCCACATGTACAACATCCTGACCGGTATAACGGAGGGAAAGGGGGCGGAAGAAGATATCGATATCCTTGAAAAAATGGCAACGCTCATAAAGGAGACTGCAATATGCGGCCTTGGAAAAACAGCACCCAATCCCGTGCTGACGACGATTCGGTACTTCTGCGATGAATATGAAGCCCATATCAAGGATAAGAGATGCCCCGCCCGCGTATGCAAGCCGTTGATCGAATATACCATACTCGAGGATAAATGCACCGGCTGCCATGTATGTTTCAAGAACTGTCCGGTAAATGCAATCGACGGGCAGGTCAAGGAAATTCACACGATTAATCAGGAAACCTGTATAAAGTGCGGTATGTGCTTTGAAGTGTGCAGATTCGATGCAGTGAGGTATGAATAATGGTTACATTGTCGATAGATGAAAAAACTGTCGAGGTTTCGGAAAATATGACGGTTCTCGAAGCAGCGAATGGTGCGAGCATTGCAATTCCAACTCTCTGCTACAATTCCTACCTCAAACCCTATGGAGGCTGCCGAATGTGCCTCGTTGAGGTGGAAAATCCCGGTACCCGATTAAAACCAAGGCTCGTCTCGTCCTGCACCTATCCGGTTGAAAAGGGCCTTGTGGTTCGCACAAGAACCGAGCGTGTACTGGATGCGAGAAAGTTTATTCTCGAGCTCCTTCTTGCACGCTGCCCTGAATCGCCCGAGATCCAGGAGCTTGCCCGGGAGCACGGAGTATCTGCCGACGACGCTTCAGCGCTCGACGCTGTCGGAAGATACCTCTTGTTCAGAGCTCCCAGGCCCGAACATACAAAATGTATTTTATGCGGGCTCTGTGTTCGCGTGTGCTCCGAAGTCGTGCAGCGAAGCGCCCTGAGTCTGACGTATAGGGGATCGAAGAAGAAAGTCAAAACCCCCTTCGACAGAATTTCCAAAACCTGTATCGGATGCGGCTCCTGCGCCTACCTCTGTCCTACGAACGCAATAACGGTGGAGGAGGAAACCTGAGCACATGAGAAGTATTTTGTATTTATAAAAGCCCTAGTAAGAGGATATTTTTTCAAAGGGCGATAAAGGGTAGAACAAATGGATATCAACCGAATATACGAACCGATAAAAAATGAACTTGTGCTGGTGGAGAAAGAAATACAATCACAGATAGATTCGATAGTGGAAGCTCAGAGCTCACATAAAAAAAGATTTTTAAAACAGATAATGAACTACCTGTTTGAAATACCCGGAAAGCTGTTGAGGCCCTCGCTTGTCCTGCTTTCGGCCAAGGCCGTCACAGGCGGAAGGCTCGATAATACGGACAGGCTTATAAAGCTTGCCGCTGCAGTCGAGTTCGTTCATTCCGCATCCCTGATCCACGATGACATTATCGACGAGTCTGAATACCGGAGGACGCGTATCACGCTCAACAGACAATTCGGAAACCAGATTGCGGTGCTCGTGGGTGATGTTCTCTACTCTCAATTCTTTTCCATACTGATAGATCTCCATCTGGAGCAGAACGACCGCCGCCGGATCCTTTTGAAAAGCTTCAGTAACACCACAAAAAAATTATGTATCGGGGAGACCATCGAGCATAAAATTAGAACGGATGACGAAGAAGCAACTCTCGACGAATATTTGAGGGTCATTGAAAATAAAACCGCATCACTGTTTTCGGTTTCCTGTATGAACGGAGGGCTTTTAAACGGCGCGAATGAGCGCATCTCGGAAGCCCTGTCCAGATACGGTCTTTGCGTCGGATACAGCTTTCAGATAGTAGACGATTTTCTCGATAACGACTCGATCCTGCGTCTGGATTCGGGTATGATAGGCAGAGCTGAGCAATATGCCGAAGAGGCAAAAAATGAAATTAAGGCCCTGCCCCAAAGCGATGCAAAAAAAACGCTCTTGCGCATCCCGGAATTTATAATGGACAGGTTGAGTGTTTATAACCACTGAAAATAACGTATGTATTAATTTCAAATAAAGTCAAAATTCAATTAACGCAAGGGGGACATTATGTTCTGGAAAGAAAGTAAAGGGTTGCATACTTTATCAAAGAGTTCAAAAACCGCAATAACGGCATTTCTGATTCTCACAGGCATCGCCTATATTTTCGGTTTTATGAATATCTACCTTACCTATTCACCGGTAGATGAAGAAAAGGGCCTTTCGATAAACGACATACGATACGCCTTCAACGGTAAACGCGAAGCCACAAGGCTCGAGAAATCGATTGACGGCAGTATGCGTGAGCATTTTGCAAGCGATGCGGAGTATAATACCGTAAAGACGTGGATCTCTGTGGGTGCTGAAGAGAAAGATTTTGGACCTGTGAAGGCGGTTTTTCAGAATTCTTGTCTTACATGTCATTCAGCCGACGTTGCAGTCGCTGACGTCGTTCTTGAAAACTTCAACGATGTGAAACCTTATCTTCAGCAGGATACCGGAAAATCCGTATCCAGGCTGGTTTCAATAAGCCACACCCATTTATTTGCAATACTCACCGTAATATTTATTTTAACCTTCATCTTTTCATTCACGAAGTTCCCGGAAGGATTCAAACAGTTCCTGTACGGACTCGCCTACTTTGCGGTTGCTCTTGATATCGGCAGCTGGTGGCTTGCAAAAAGCTCCGCGGGACTTGCCCCATTTGTCCTGCTCGGCGGAGGACTTGTCGCCGTATCCTTCGCACTGCTCATACTGCTTTCCCTCTACGATATGTGGGTGAGAAAAAAGGTATAGTATATATGTATGCCGCTTTTTAGGCATGTGAGCGGACGTTGCGTCCGCTCCGTTAGATATTCTTGTCCATAAACTTTTGGATGAAGGTGAGCGAGAGCCCAGAACCGATTAATATCAGGGCCGTGATCACCAGTACAATACTCGGATCCTGCACAACCTGCAGTCCGGTTTGATTCTGAACAGAATAGTTTTTCATCGTAAAACCATCTATCTCCTCTGAAATCGCCAGCCTGTACACCGCTTTTACCGAATGCCCGCCGCCTTCGCTGTCGGCGGACAATTCTTCAAAAACGGCCACCTCGTCATTCAACGGGGCCAATCCGTTTTCCACCCGGTCGGCTTTGGAACGCGATGGGTCGCCATCCCCGTTTCCTTCATAATCCGGATTTGTCTCGATACCGCGAAATACTATAACGGCGTTTCTCGCCATATAGTAATCTCCCGGTTTGATTTCAACAGTCTGACCAGATCTGTCGCTGACTATCGCAGAACTATCCGTTTTATACGAATTCTGGAAAACCTTTAATTTCCCGACCTTTAAAGGCTTGTTCACTTCGATGGTATGCGATTTGACAACAATGCCGTTTTTCAGAACATCGACATTCGAAAGCCAGTCCTTCGGACGTCCGTCATCGTATTTCAGGAATTTAAAAGACTTCAGCAAAATAACATACCCGCCTGGAAGCCGAGCCGAATCTCCTTCTCCAAGGAATATCATGTTTTCATGCCTGCCGAAGGAGCCGAGAATTCCACCGATTATAAGGATGAGCAGTCCGATATGTATAATGTCCGGTCCGAAGCTCTTCTTTGCCCTGCTCTTCAAGCGTTTGACCAGCCTTACGGCGGCACAGGTCAGCAGGTTGAGAAAAAAGAGTATAACGGGAAAAACAAAAAATACCGATTGGAAAAACCTGTTGAACTGTGTTTTTGTAATCAGATCCGCCATCCAGGAAGAATAGTTCTGATAGTAAAAGGCAATCTTCTCACCCTGAGGCACCAGCGTAGAAAGCGCCGAAGTGACTGCAAGGTACAGGATAAGAATGATCGCAAGCTTTATGGATTTAAAAAAGATATACACCGGCTCCCAGAACTTCACCCGAGCCTCCTCATTTTAACTGTTTTGTTTAAAAGAATTTATTTCCGATTTATATTCATCGGGGCACGAAACCCTACTATATATTATTTATCGCATAAAATTTGTCAAGTAATATGATGGACCGTTCTCCAAAAAAACGTAATGCTTGTCAGGCCCTTCTTTTATTTTCCTGCTCTTGTTTTTTTATTGAATTACATCAATATCTTAGTTATAATATTTTTCTTATTAAAAAAGTAATATCATCGGCGTTTGCACCGGCGGCATTATCCGGATGCAAAGCGTCCGTATAATATTCTTTTAAAGGCAACACTGACAAGTTCATGATTCGGGAGATCCTTTATGAAATGTCCAAACTGCGGAAAAGACAATACGCCCAATAGCAGATTCTGCGCCGGCTGCGGCCAGAGACTGGATACAAAAATACTCTGCAGCAGCTGTGGAAAACTCGTACAGCAGGGGAGTAAATTCTGCAGCTTTTGCGGAGCGCGTATAAAAGACCATAAGAGTTCGTCCGGAAAGCCGGCGGGAACGAGGGCCAGATCCGTACGTGCACAAAGCAGAGTCGGGTCCAAAACCAAGAGCGGCAATTCGGGAAACCGGGCCCTGGGGTACGCGATTCTGGCGGTTTTAATTCTGGGGATCGGCGCATTTGTGATATGGACACAGGTTTCGTCAAACAAAAAAGCCGTCGAAGAAAAAACATCGTATACGCATACGGAATGGAGCTCTGCGGTTTTGAGTGTTGCAAAGAATTTCAACTGCCCGTGCGGTGAATGTTCCGATCGACTCGATATATGCACCTGTGATTTACCGAATGGCGCCGTTGATGCAAAAACGTATATCAGGGAGCTTCTGGACAGCGATTTGTCGCAATTCGCGGCCATTCAAAAAGTAGAGGAACGATTCGGGCATCGGTTGTAACTGTCGGTATAAAATTCAAGAAAAAAACCGATACTTCAAGCTCCGGAGGCTCAGATAATTCGCCTCAACGGTTTTTTCTATATCCTCATCGTTGTGAGCAGCAGAAACAAAAGAGGCTTCAAACTGTGAAGGCGCAAGATATATGCCGTTTGCAAGCATTTCATGAAAGTAATGTGAAAAGAGCTTTGTATCCGAAGTAACGGCCGAATCATACTCATGAACATCCTGCTTCGTAAAAAACAGGCTCATCATCGACCCTACCCTGTTCATCCGGAAATTCAGGCGCAGCTTTCTCAAGTTTCCCCTCATACCTTCTTCCAGAAGCCCGGACGATTTTTCCAGTGCCGGATATACATTGTCCTTTTTCAAAATCGACAGGGTTTCATATCCTGCCGCCATTGCAAGGGGGTTTCCCGAAAGGGTTCCCGCCTGGTACACCGGTCCCTCGGGAGCAAGCTGCTCCATATATTTTCTCTTTCCGCCGAAAGCGCCGACCGGCAATCCGCCGCCGATTATCTTGCCGAGGCAGGTAAGATCGGGCTCAATGCCGTAGAGCTCCTGGGCTCCTCCCAGAGAAACCCTGAAACCGGTGATCACCTCATCGAAAATGAGAATGATGTCCTCCTCCCGGGTGATCTTTCTCAGTTTTTGCAAAAAGCCGTTGTCGGGCGGAATCACCCCCGCATTTCCCATAACCGGCTCCAGAATCACCGCCGATATCTGCGATCTGTTTGAATCGATCAGCCTCTCAACCGATTCGATATCGTTGAACCGGGCAATCAACGTATCTTTCGCGGTATGCTCCGTAATCCCCGGGCTGCCGGGAATACCCAAAGTGAGCACTCCGGAGCCGGCCTTTATGAGGAAGCTGTCGCCGTGCCCGTGGTAGCACCCCTCGAATTTGATGATTTTGCTCCGTCCGGAACAGCCGCGGGCAAGACGGACTGCGCTCATGGTTGCTTCAGTGCCGGAATTCACCATCCGGACCAGCTCGATCGACGGATAAATATCCGTAATCAACTCAGCAAGCTTTATTTCAACCTCTGTGTTGGCACCGAAACTCGTTCCTCTGGATGCGTACTCGTCGAGCATTTTCAGTATTCGATCATCCGCATGTCCCAGAATGAGCGGTCCCCATGAGCATACGTAGTCGATATACCCGTTTCCGTCGACATCGAAGATTTTCGACCCTTTTCCCCGTTGTATGTATACGGGGTCCATCTGCACCGACCTGAATGCGCGAACGGGGCTGTTCACACCGCCGGGAATTACCTTCCGGGCTCTCTGAAATAATCTTTCGGATCTTTTCAACTCTAGACTCCGGTTACTCCAGAAAATATTTGACGCGTGTTTTTTTGAATTCCTTCACACTGAACAAAACCAGAAAATCCTCACAGTCGATCTTCCGGGCCATTTCATCAATAACCGTTAAACATTCCTCTTTTTCCCTCCTGTGGACCATGGCATAGAGCGCATATCTCCACTCAGGACAGGTCTGCCGTTGATAGCAGTGCGTCACATCGGGATACCGGGCCAGACTCCGGCCGGCAGCGGCAATACGGTTTTGAGGAACGTTAAAGCAGGCCATCCCGTTTGCCTGAAAACCGACTCTTCTGTGCCGCAAAACAGCCGATATCCTTTTGATTGCACCAGCCTCATGCAGGCGGCGAATGCGATGGAACAGGGTGCTCTCGTCGATTTGAAGGTATTCGGCAATGTTCTCCCACGGCTTCGCCACCAGCGGCAGGCCCTCCTGAAGGCGCACAATCAGCCGCTTATCCGATTCCGACAGCTTCACCTCTTTTTCCGGCTGCGGTGCCGCACGGCATATCAGAACGGGTTTCCCGTCCGTGAATTGAAGCTGCACACCTATCTTAAATCTCTTCAGAGAGGGCAGAACAAGATATTCGACCGGATCAATTCCGTCAAAGAGCTTTTTGAGCTCATCGCTGAAATCACGATCCCGCTTCAGGGTCAGCGTAAACCAGATATTGTATTGATTCTCGCGCAGATAATTATGGCTGACGCCCGGGTGATCGTTTATCCGTTCCGATACCGCGTCAACCGTATGTTTTTCCGTTTTGACCGCAACGAGCGTGCTTTTATACCCCAGTCCGGCTGCATTAAAAATAGCAGACAGCTCTCTGATTATATCCTGCTCCGTAAAGCGACGGAGCTTTTGTATAACCTCCTTCTCCGAGATCCCGCACCTGGTGCCGATATATTCAAAGGGACGAGTAACAAGAGGGATATCCCGCTGTATTTCTTCGAGAAGCAGTTTTTCTTCATTCTGAAAAACGGGCCGGATAGTCATTTTCACGTGCCTGTCGTTTTTTAATTGTCTGCCGTTCGGCCTCCGAGCAGTGCCGGTGCAGATCCCCGATCTGTTGTACGGCGTTTCGCGATATTCGACGCGGTTCGTTAATTCCTCCGGTGATTCGATATCATCCGGATGCGAAGCGTCAGGGCAATTTTTCGCTAGCCGCCTGAAGCGCTGCCTGCCGAAGCCATCGGCCGATAAACGCAGTAGGGTTCCTCGTCAAGATAATCACCGGTCGTTGCAAAAGCCCGTGCCCTGCAGCCCCCGCACACCCGCCTGTACTCGCATATTCCGCATCTGCCGTTATAGCCGTCGACATCCCTCATTTTTAAAAACAGCGGCGAGGTTTCCCAGATCGTCCTGAAATCATAGGCGTTCTCTCGTACGTCTCCGGCCTTTTCTTCTAAAAATCCGCAGATCTGCACGCGGCCCGTGTTGGAGATGAATGCAAAGGACTGTCCCCCAAGGCACCCCTTGGTCATCGCGCTAAGTCCGTGGGTCTCGACCGCTACCCTATCGCCCTTCTCCCTTTCCTTCTGCCTGAAAATTCTGTAGTAGTGCGGGGCGCAGGTCGGTTTGAGCTGAATCGGTGCATCCAGACTTCTTTCATAAATCCATGTCAGCACATTTTCATACTCCTGCGGGTCGATCTCATAATCCGCGAGGTCGCTCCCCCTTCCGGTGGGAACAAGCAAAAAAGGGTGAAAGCCGACGGCACCCAGATCGATTGCGAGCCGAAGCATCCCGTCGATCTGGCTGCAATTAAGTTTTGTAATGGTCGAGTTTATCTGAAACTCCAGACCCTCCTCCCGAGCAATGCGCGCGGCGTTCAGCACGGCATCGAATGCGCCGTCGATCTGCCTGAATGAGTCGTGGGTCTTTCTGTCCGCTCCGTCAATACTGAGACTTATCCTCATGATGCCGGATTCTTTCATTGTACGGGTATTTTCACGATCCATCAGCAGTCCGCAGGGAGCCATCACCATTCTCAACCCGAGTTTTGTACCGTATTCCGCAATCTCATATATATCGCTTCGGGCCATCGGCTCTCCGCCGGTCAGTATGATTATCGGCTTTGCAAAGGAGGCGATATTCTCAAGAACCCTGAAGCACTCCTCGCGTGTAAATTCACCTGCAAATTCTCTGTCGGACGATGAAGCCCGGCAGTGCCTGCAGTTGAGGGGACATCGCTTCGTCACTTCCCAGGCAATCAGCCTGGGCAGGTTTTTTGCACGCATTTTATCCATGATCCTTTTTTCCCGTTTTATGAACCGAGCTCCCGGGCTGCATCCTTTGCGAAATAGGTAAGTATGATATCAGCCCCCGCCCTTTTGATCGAGTACAAAACCTCCATCATTGCCATTTTGCCGTCGATCCACCCATTCCGTTCCGCAGCCCTGATGCAGGAGAATTCCCCGCTCACGTTGTAGGCCGCCACCGGAATACGGAACCTGTTTTTCACCCTGTAAATTATGTCCAGGTATGACAGGGCCGGCTTGACCATGACGATATCGGCCCCCTCCTCGATATCAAGCTCCACCTCCCGTAATGCTTCGGCCCCGTTTCCGGGGTCCATCTGATACCCCTTTCTGTCGCCGAATTTGGGAGGCGATTCTGCAGCATCCCTGAAGGGTCCGTAGAATGCCGATGCGTACTTCGCCGAATACGACATGATCGGAGTATCGACGAAACCGTTTTCATCGAGTATTTTTCGTATTGCTCCCACCCGCCCATCCATCATGTCGGAGGGGGCTACCATATCCGCCCCCGCCTTTGCATGGGACAAGGCCGCTCTGGCAAGCAGCTCGAGCGTCGCGTCATTGTCGACTCCGCCGTTTTTGACAACGCCGCAGTGGCCGTGGCTCGTGTATTCGCACATGCAGACGTCCGTAATCACCAGCAGATCCGGCAGTTTGTCCTTGACCGCGCGAACCGCTCTCTGGACAATACCGTTATCGTCGTATCCCTCGGAACCGAGCTCGTCCTTCTTTTCAGGAATCCCAAAAAGAATAATCCCGGGGATCTGAAGATTTTTTACTTCGATGCACTCGTCGATGAGTGTATCTATAGATAGCTGATAATTGCCCGGCATCGACTGAATTGCATTTTTAACGTTTTTACCGGGACATACAAAAAGCGGATAAATCAGATCGTTCACGGAGAGCCCTGTCTCCCGCACCAGCCTCCTTAGGTTTTCGTCTTTACGTAATCTCCGCATTCGTACGACAGGAAAACTCACACCGCCTCCCGTTCTCCGGCAACGCCTATTTCTTTATCGGTCAGGTAGCAGGCAGGATCCTCCGCCCATATATCTCCCGTGACCGCCTCGGCCCGCACTCTGAAGTTCCCTCCGCAGATATCAAGATAGGCACACCGTGCGCATCTTCCCTTCACGTATCGCTTTTTGTCCTTCAGCCTGTTCATCAGGGGGTCCGACAGATCCGTCCATATTTTGCCGAACGGACGGTCTTTCACATTACCAAAGGAGTAGTGTCTCCAGAACTGATCGGCGTGAACCGAACCGTCCCAGCTTACACAGCCTATCCCGTGACCGGAACTGTTTCCGCCGTTCATTTTCAGAAGCTTTAAAACCTCAGTCGCCCTTTCGGGGTATTCTTTCAGCATTCTCAGGTACAGGTACACCCCGTCTACGTGATTGTCGACGGTCAGCACCTCGACTTTCCTGCCCCGCCGGTGGAGCCGGGCGGTTCTGTCGATGATGAGGTCGACGGCATCCCTGGTCTGTTCTTTCGTCAGGTCTTCGTCAATAAGCTGCGAGCCTCTCCCCGCGTATACGAGGTGGTAGAAGCATATTCGTTCGATATTTTCCTCCTCCAGGAGATCAAAAATCCCCGGAACGTCGTCGACATTCCTCCTGTTGACGGTGAACCTCAGCCCCACTTTTATACCAGATTCCTTGCAATGATGAATTCCGGTGAGAGCTCTCTCGAATGCACCCTTTACTCCTCTGAATCTGTCGTTTGTATCTCCAAGACCGTCGAGACTCACACCAACATACGATACGCCGATTGCTTTGAGCCGGTGGGCGACCTTCCTGCTGATCATGGTTCCGTTTGTCGAAACGACCACCCGCATACCCTGTTCTCCTGCATATTTTCCAAGCTCGAAGATATCCTCTCGTGCAAGCGGTTCCCCGCCTGAAAAAAGCACCACCGGAACGCCGAAACCTCCGAGATCGGAGAGCATCTTCTTCCCCTCTTCCGTGGTCATTTCATCGTGATAGTCCATGCCTTCCGACTGCGAGTAGCAGTGAACGCAGCGAAGGTTGCAGTTTCTCGTGACATTCCACACGACCACGGGTTTTTTATCCGATGAGAACTGCAGCATGCTGGACGGAAGCTTCTTCGACTGTCTCCCGTAGCGCAGAACATCGGAGGGTTCCACCGTACCGCAGTACAGTTTTGATATGCCAGTCATGTTTTTCCTCCGTAAAATCCAAGCAGTGCTTCCACCAGTCCGGGTATGGTGTGCTCTTTTGCCTCCAGATCAATTGAAAAACCCGCATCACAAACCGCTTTCGACGTAACGGGGCCGATGCTCGCAATTTTGAAACGCTTCTCCCCGCGATAGAGTCTGAAAAAATTTTTTACCGTCGAAGAGCTCGTAAAGGTTACCCAGTCGACACTCCTCCCGTTGAATTGTCTGTCAAACTCCTTTTGATCCAATTCTCCCGAAACAGTTCTGTACCCGACAATTGCGTCGCACCGTCCGCCAAGCAGTCTAATGGTCTTTTCGATGTGGTCTCTCGCCTTGTCCGAGCTGACAAAAAGAAACTTTTTGTTTTTTATTTCGTGCTGCCTGATAAATTCCCCGGTGAAGCATTCGGCGACGTACTCACTTGGCTGAAAGTCAACCTTTACATGAAACGCCTCAAGCTCTTTTTTCGTGACAGGGCCGATCACGGCAAGTTTCACTCCGTATAAATCCCGTATATCCCTTCTGTAAAAGAAGTGTTCGAAAAACATATGCACACCGTTCACGCTGGTAAAGATGAGCCAGTCGTAGTCCTGAATACGTTCTGCAGCGTCGTCCAGAAGGCTGTAATCATCGACAGGTTCGATTCTTATGACGGGAATTTCTATGGCTTCGGCGCCCAATTCCTCGAGCATCGCAACAAACGTGCTTGCCTGCGGCCTGCTCCGTGTGACCACGATTTTTTTTCCGAACAGAGGCCCCGATTCATACCAGTTCAGCTTCTCCCTGAGCGCCACCACTTCCCCGATAACGACAAGCGCCGGAGGCCGGAGGTTCTCTTCATCGGCGCGCCGGGCGATATTTTGCAGTGTTCCTATAATTACCTCCTGATCGGGAAAGGTCCCGCGTCTTATGACTGCAACAGGAGTTTTTTCACTCTTCCCGTATTTCATGAGAGTCTCGGCAATGGCCGGGAGATTTTTAACTCCCATGAAAAAGACCAGGGTGCCTGAAACGGCTGCGAGCCCTGACCAGTTAACGACACTCCTTTCCTTCAGCGGGTTTTCATGTCCGGTAACGAATGTAACGGATGAAACGAAATCCCTGTGGGTAAGGGGAATACCCGCATACGCAGGCACAGCCGCTGCCGCAGTTACACCGGGCACGACTTCAAAGGACACGCCCCTTTTCGCAAGTGCGAGCGCCTCTTCGCCACCCCTTCCGAAAATAAATGGGTCGCCCCCTTTCAGACGAACAACGGTTTTTCCCTCCTGTGCCTTTTTCACAAGCAGGTTATTGATCTGATCCTGCTTGAGCGTGTGACTGCCGGCCTTTTTCCCGACATAAATCTTCTCAGCATTTTCGTTCATATAGCTCAGAAGCTTTTTCGGCACAAGATAGTCGTAAAGCAGGACATCGGCATTCTGCAGACAGCGTACGCCTTTTACAGTAAAAAGGCCGGGATCGCCGGGTCCCGCTCCGACCAGATACACCTTCCCACCTGTCATCATTCTTCAGACTCCCCGCTTCTCCAGTGCTCTCAGTATTTCAGCCCCTCCTGCATCCAGCAGTTCTTCGGCAAGCATGGCACCAAGGCGTTCAGCGTCTTCAGATTTTCCCTTAACGCTCCTTTTGACCATATGCGAGCCGTCAAGCGATGCTACCATACCGGTAATTTCCAGGCTGTTTTCCTCGATACGCCCGCATGCGCCGACCGGTGCATGGCATCCCGCCCGAAGCCTTTTGAGAAAGCTTCTTTCGGCTGCAACCGCGGCAAGGCTTTCACCGTGATTCAGAGTGCTGATCACTCCCATGATATCTCCGTCGTCGCGTCGAATTTCGAGGGCCAGCGCACCCTGGCCCGCTGCCGGAAGCATGATCTCATGCCCGATTATTTCTGAAATTTTGTTTTCAAGGTTCAGCCTTTTTACACCCGCATAAGCAACAATAATGCCATCGAGTTTCTGGGTATAGAGTTTTTTGATTCTCGTATCGAGATTTCCGCGTAAATCGACGATTTGAAAGTCCCGCCTGAAGTAGAGAAGCTGGGATTTGCGCCTCAGGCTGCTCGTGCCGATTTCTGCACCCGGGCGCAGGTTTCTGAGTCCGGTTCTTTCACGCGTGCCGTACTTTTTCCCCGTAATAAGAACATCATTGCTCAACTGTCGAAAAGGCACGGCACCGATCGTGAGCTCACCGGGAATCTTTGTGGGAAGATCCTTGGCGCTGTGAACAGCGATATCTATGGCCCCGCTCAAAAGGGCTTTCTCGATATCTTTAGTAAAAAAACCCTTATCCGGGAGCCGAAACAGTGACATATCGGTAAATCGGTCGCCTGCCGTTTTTATGGTGACGATTTCACAATGTGTATCAAAGCACGCTGTCTCGAGCTGATCCTTTACCCAATGCGCCTGCCTCAGGGCCAGTGTGCTCCCGCGCGTCCCAATCTTAATCCTCATGGTCCAGGTAGTCCTCGAGTTGAAATATCTCACGTATGGTATCCAGACGCATCAATCCGAACTGTGAGTCTTCGTTATACTCCTTTATTTTCATCAGAGGCATCCGGATCAGTTTTTTCATCATGCTCTTGGTCAAAAGTTCGAGGTTCTTCCAGTCCTCTCTCTTAAACTGCTTTCTATTGTTTTCGAGCGTTTCAATCCTGATATCATCGATTTTCTTCTGAAGACCTCTGATTATCGGGGTTATCCTCAGGGTATTCTGCCATTGCAGGAAGTTGTTCGATTCCTCATCGATGATTCGCACCACCTTTTCTATCTCGGACTTCCTCTTTTCCATGTTTTTACCGATGATTGCTTCGAGATCGTCAATGGAGTAGAGGAAAACATTATGAAGCCTGTCAATCCCGGGATCGAAATTACGGGGTACAGAGATATCGATTATAAATAACGGCCGGTGATTTCTCTGCGCCATGATTTTTTTCATGATATCGGAGGTCACGATATATTCGGGGGAGCTCGTTGAACCTATGACAACGTCGATCTTTGCAAGAGTTTCGGCAATTCCTGAAAATGATACCGCCTGCGCGCATAACCCACGCGCCAGGTTCTCAGCCCTTTTGAGAGTACGATTACCGATATAAAGATCCCGTATTCCTCTCTCTCTCAGGCACTGCGCCGTTAACTCGCCCATTTCGCCAGCCCCTATGAGGAGGGCCGAATGCCTGGACAGATCCTTGAATATTTTTTGAGCAAGCTCCACTGCCACACTGCTCACGGAAATCGACCCCGTTCCGATTTCTGTTTCTGTCCGGGCCCTTTTTCCAACTCTAAAAGCCCAGTGAAAGAGCTTATTTAAAATTATTCCGTTTGTTCTTGCCTCACAGCAGAGACGGTATGAATTTTTTACCTGCCCGAGTATCTGATTTTCACCCACAACCATAGAATCAATGCCTGCCGAAACCTCAAACAAATGGCGCACAGCCTCCATTCCGCGAAAGGTGTAGAAAAAGCCCTTTTGCAGGGAAGCGTTTACGCTTTTAACATGTAAAATAAAATGCTGGAGGAATTCTTCCCTCTTCCCGGTATCACCTTTCATGCATGCGTACAGCTCCGTTCTATTGCAGGTCGAAATGAGAAGCGACTCACGCACAGCCGGTTGATTATGAAGCTCCTTTAACAGATTGATCGTTTCCCCGGAAGAAAAACTGAGCTTTTCCCTCACTTCAACAGGAGCCGTGATATGATTCAATCCGGTTACTAAGAGCTCCATCTTTCTATCTCTTCCTTTAATTTTCTCATCTCTTCAGCGCCCTCCCTGCCAGCATACGCAAACGTATAGGGCCGTATGAGATCCGAGAGGATTTTACCACGTTCCCGGCTGTCCGGCACAGTTTTCTCAAGTTTCCTCCGCAAAGAGCCGAGGTTTTCCAGAATATCCGCAATTTCAGGTCCGTACAGTTGAGACAATTCTTCTTTTATCTTTCTTGCAACGGCAGGGCTTTTTCCGTTTGTCGAAACGGCTATTTTTAAATCTCCGGCCCGATACACCGACGGCACGTGGAAATCACAGAGCCCCGGATTGTCGACGACATTACAGAAAACCCTCATTCTCCGTGCTTCATCGGCAATAATTCTGTTTGTCTCCTCACAATCCGTTGCGCTTATAACGAGAAAGGCATCCTTCAAATCACCCCTGCCAAACTCCCTCTGCAAAACATCTATCGATTTTTTTGCTGCACTCTCCTGTAGCTCTTTCGTCAGCACAGGACTGATCACCGTAACATCAGCCTTCGATTCGAGCAGCTTCTTAACTTTGATCGCTGCTACCGGTCCACCGCCGACGACGATACATTTTTTTCCAGCCAGCTTTAAAAATACGGGATAGAGAGTATTCACTCTGATCTCCCTTCAAAAAAAGAGATGAAAGGTCGGAAGAAAGACATTGACGATAACCATTGAAAAAATAATGCCGGTGAATCCGAAGAAGGAAAGATAGGATGTCACGAGCCCTCCCCTTCCGAAAAACCTCTTCATTATGAAATTGGCGCCGAAAACGGCCCATGTCAGCAGAGCAGCTACTATCTTCGGGTCGAATATGCTGGCTCCCTTGACCATTTTTGAAAGCCAGATCGAGGCAACAATGAGAGAAACCGTCATGGCAAAAAAGCCTATGGTCGATGCGCGGTAATTCATTTCATCAAGCTGTTCCAGAGAGGGAAGCCTTTCGAAAAAGATGCCGAAATGTTTTGCCTTAATGGTGTGAAAAAGAAGCAGATACATAAATCCGTACAGCATGGCAATTATAAAAGCCGAATAGCCGAATGCAATTCCCATGGTGTGCACAATCACATAGGCGCTTTTTATAATCGGTACGACATCGGATGTATACGTCCGCAGGGCAACCGACAGCGTCTGGCACAGGGCTGCGACGATGAGAATGAACACGCCCGTCGAACGAACGCCGATTTTGTTCTCGATATAAAAATAGTTTATGATAATTGCAAGCGCAAGCATCGACAACAGCTCGTATACCGATGCGATGGGAAAATGCCGGTAATGTACTCCGATCAGCACAATAACGACGATATGCAGTCCGATGGTTACGGCAAGAAAGGGTCTGAGTACTCCGGCAATGAGCCTTTTGGCCCTGAAAAAATATATGCCATACCCGATAGCCGCAGCGATATACATCACGGACACCGCTGTATTCAGAGGTTTTATCATAAAAATTATCCACCGTAACTATGAAGACCCGCCAGCAGGTAGTTAACGCCGAAATAGGTAAAGATGGTAAACACAAATCCAACGATTGAGAGTACAGCGGTAATTTTTCCGCGCCACTTCTTCACGAACCTGGTGTGCAAGTAGCCGGTATAAATAAACCATGTTATGAGCGCCCACGTCTCTTTTGGGTCCCATGACCAGTATCGGCCCCATGCATATTCGGCCCATATGGCTCCGAATATCAAAGCGCCCGCCGTATAAATGGGATAGCCGATACCTATTGTTGTATAAATATACCGATCGGCTTTCTTTCTTTTCTCTTCATCCCTGTTCACGAGATAGTATATAGCCGCTACAAAGGAAAAAGCAAAGAACGCTTCTCCTATAAATGCGAAAGAAACATGCAGCACAAGCCAGTATGACTGAAGCGCAGGTATGGGCGGCATGATCGCCTTATTTGCCAGTGGAGAAGAGGTGACGGCCAGAAGAATGACGGCCGTTATCGTACCGCCGAACATCATAAAGGGGAGCGTTCTTTCTCTACTCTTTACGCGGTAAACAAAAAAGACGAGTGCTATTGCCCCGGAAAAGAATACGAGAGATTCGAAGGTGTTGGTTATCGCAACAAAATTGATTTTGACGCTTCTCTCTACGATATTCGAAAATAAAAGAAGAGCTGCGCCGAAGAGGAGAAAATGAGATACCGGATCCGATTTTTTGCTTTTCATCAGCAAAAAAATTATTTGAATAACAAGAGCAGCAATAAGACATATGAAGGCAATTGTAGAAAGCATACGGCGGTTCCTTTTTTCTTCAAGGTGAAATCATTTCGTTTAAAAACCGGCCGATCCGGCCGGTGCATCATTATCCACGCTGAATATAATATAAACGGCCATCCACAGTGTGCTACAGGATGGCCATTTTAATAAAAACTGTGACTGATCTTTGTTCTACCAGTTGGCCGGACCCGATTTAACTCCCATCTTAAATGTGTTCATGTCCAGCTTGTGACAGTTCAGACAATCCCCATTGTAATGCAATACAAAGTGGTTTTCCTGGGGATTCGAGAAATGGATCTTATGAATAACGGAATTGAAGTCCCCGGGCTTTGTGCCCTCTTTATGGCATTTCAGGCAGTCGTTCGGTACAATCTTCACAATCTTTTCAATCTGCGGATGCTTTTCAACGTGTTTGAGCTCTGCAGGCAATCGGTAGTCCTTCTCATCGTCCACCTTTACGTGGCAGTCCACACAGCCGTTCGGATGCTTGTCTTCAACTGTTATTCCGGCAAGCGATGGCACATCCGCCGCCCACAGAGCACCGGCAAAAAAGAAGCCCAGAATCAACGGCATCAAAAACGCGAGAGCGGGAATCATTTTGTCGAAATACTTCAATTGTTTACCTCCTCATAGTAATTTTATCACTGAACTTAATCTTATATAATTACTCATAATTTTGGCAAGCTTTTTTTTCATAATATAAGCGATTTTTACGGATATTACCCGCACTTATCATCGCCCTCGAATCAAACGGCTCCCTGGATAAAGCCTCGGATCAGCCTGAAACCTTTTCTCACGAGACGTATTGCTTGATCGTTTTCACCAGCCGATCATAATCAATCGGCTTATTAAAAAATTCATCTGCCTTTACATCCTTTTTTTCAAGTCCGAACGCGTATTCCCTGTTAATGGCTGTAATAACAAAAACCGGGATGTCGGGAAAGCTTTTTTTTATTTCTTCCGCAGCTTCAAAACCGAGAGTTTTCTTCTCGGGAAACATGACATCCAAAAGGATAACGCCCGGTTTATATTCCCCGATCATCTCTATACCTTCCTCGACATTGTCGGCCAGACGGATGGTAAATCCTTCGAATCCGAGAAGGGCCTCCATTGTTTCCAGAATATCCTGGTCATCATCTATGATGAGAATTCTTTCGTTGTTCATTATTGCCTCCCGCTTTTTTTATATTGGTAATTGTTTCGGAAAATTCCGGTATGTAAATATGGAACGTGGTCCCTTTTCCCTGCTCGGAGTAAACGGTAATTTTACCGTTGAGTGATTCGACAGCCTTATGCACGATTGGGAGTCCAAGGCCGGTTCCATCTCTTTCAATTTCTCTCGCCTTTCGCGTTCTGTAAAACTCTTCGAAGATGTTATTGAGCTCCTCCGGCGTGATGCCTATTCCTTCATCGCTGACCATTATATGTATGACGTTCTGTTCCTTTTCAGCATTTATTGTGATGACGGTCATGGGTGGTGAATACTTTATCGCATTGGAAATGAGGTTGCTCAAGATTATGTTCATAAGATCCGGGCTGGCAATAAGAGATATTTCCCCGGAGCAGTTCGAGGAAAACCTGATTCCTTTTTGCATCGCCATGGTAGAAAACAGGCTCAAATTCGTATCTATTGCGTCCTTGAGCGTAATTTCCGTTTTCGTGTACTGCACATCTTCCTGTGCACGCATATACGCATAATCTATCATTTCATCCACCATCGTAATGAGGTTTTCAGTCCGCCGGTTTGCCTTCTGAATCGTTTCAATTGTTTTACCGCCAGTTTCCCCGGTAATACCCTTTAATATCATTTCATGGAATCCTTTGAGCGCTGCGAGAGGCCCGCGTATCTCATGGGTCACTTGTAGGATGAAGTTCGATTTGATCGTATCGAGACTTTTATATCTGTTCAGCTCTACTTCAACCCTTTTTCCCCGTTCCTCAATTCTATTTTTTATACCGGTGATCAAATAGGAAGAAATTATCAGTGTCGTACACAATCCAGCACCCCTGATCAATATAAGATCGTTGTACGATTGCCGGTTTGCAAAGTAAAGAGGATAATGATTAATTATTCCGTAATATTCCGAAAACATAACGGAAATGAGAACAACGAGAAGGCTCCCTACGTACCAGAAAACAACACGATTTGAAAATATGAACGCCGTTAACATGATATGAAAAACAAAGTAGTAGAGAATTGGATTCTCCAAGAAACCGGTGAAATACCCCATCAGAAGCAGCAATATATAATCGAGACACACCTGTATGTTGAAATACCACCGCAATTCCTTACGAGAGAGGTTTTTTCCTTTTATCAGGGTATAATATACGGTGAGTATCGCATTCTCTAAAAAAAGTATTCCGTTCAGGGTAAAAAGGATTTTATAGGGGAGCCTGAAGTGAAAACTGAAATCTATGATGATAAGGCTGAAAAAAACTCCGCCGCAGGCGATCCATCTAAGTGTGAGGAACCACCCGACTACTTTGTTTAAACCGGAATACTCAGACGATTCTATTTTTGACCCTGCTGACACCTATTTCTCCGGCCTGTACCTGTCCATGAATTTATTGATTTCAAAAATTTGCTCGTCCTTGAACTGCACAAGCGAATCGAAAAGCTCCCTCTGTTTTGTCGCGACAAGCTTGCTCGAGATTGTTTGATAAAAATTTTTGAGTTTTTCCTCATACTCGAGGATCTGCGTAAAAATTTCCAGCGGGTCCGCATCTCTTGAAATTGATTTGATCGGTATCAGTGCGTCGCCCCTGTAATCAGGCGCATACCGCACCCATCCTGTTCTTCCGTAATCATCTAGATTTATGTTTTTCAAAATATCAAGCCTGGTCATGAGATTCGATCTGAGAAGAGCGATAACCTCTTTCGATTCACCGCTCCTGAGAGCGAATTCAGCCACATCGTAAAAATCTTTTAAGCTCTTTTCCCACCTGATTGTGATATCGAGAATTTCTTTCAAATTTTTAAATGCAATCACGCTTCCCTCCTGTGCACCATTAAACGGCATCCCACTTTATAATGATGGATCTTTTCGGATGCACGTCCGGATTTTACTATTCGGACGATGTGCATCCGAACATTGCCGCTTCTGCAAACCGCGGCTTTAAAGAGACATTATATATATGAACCCCCCATTTGTAAATTATTAAACGTATGTAAAATATCATATTTCTTCTATCTTCAGCAAGAAAATCAGGAGCTTATATCAGGAGCTCAAAGGAAAAATTATGAAAACGGCTACGTCCCATAGAATATGACTTGTAACGTTCAACAAAAGGGCGTTTTTCCACAGGTAGAGCCATCCCCAGAACATACCGCCGACAAAAGCGGCGATAACAAGCATATAATTTGCGCTTCCGGCATGAAAGATCGTATAGAGTAAAACCGAGGTGAAATAGCCAGCAGGCTTTCCCAGCATATATGAGTACTGCCGCTGGATATATCCCCGCCACAAAAGCTCTTCTCCCGGTCCGATTATGAAAACCATGAGCGGGATAATTTTCCAGAGAGAGCTTCGGTTTCTCAGGAGATAAATTGCCGCTATACCTGAACCCGCAGATAAAAAAAGACGTCGCGACAGGATATTGCCGGCAAAAAAGACGGCATACAAAGATGCTGCTGCGAGGGCTCCATAGAGGATTTTTTCAATAGTTTTTTTCCGTGCGCCTCTTATAATAGCGGGCAGGAAATTTTTCTCAAGGCATAGTATGAGTGAGATGAGGATGCATATATTTACCGCAAACCACCACCAGAAATCAAACGGACCGATTTTCTGAAAGCCGAACAGACCGGTAAACAGCGCCTCGGCTATTCCCGTCACAAGAAACAGTGTAGCGCCGTGCCCGGTACCCGTTGCATCACGGAATTTCACCCTATCACTCTTAACTATCTTTTAAAAGAATTCCTGTATTTTATACCAGGGTTCATATTGATACAACAATAGATGGAGAATAACCGCTGCTGTCGACAGCAGGCCGAAGATCAGATTCAGAAAAGAGGTTCCCGCATCCAGGGCTACGAACCGTTGACAGCCGGCATCTTCATTTCGTTTCTTTCCAACCCGCATGAGCCTCACGGCAGCGGGGAATGCAGCGAAAGTAATCAGAAATGTGAGCGGCATTACGGGATTTCGGGAATGAAAAATCCGTGTAAAAATGATGATGAGTATAACAACGCCGAAGGCACCGTATACAAGGAAAATGTAATAGACAAAAGATCCCCTGTCGCCGAGAATAGAAGCGACGGTTTTAATACTGCTTTTTTTATCACCCTGTATATCCCGCCAGTTGTTTGCATGAAGAATGGCAACCACCAGCATGGACATTGGAACAGCCCATAACGCGGGCACCGAAGAAGGCGTGCCTGTCTGGACAGTCCAGGCGCCAAGCGCCCCCAGTATGCCGAAATCGAGGAAAACGGCAAGGTCTCCCAGCGCCCGATATTTAAAAGCAAAAGGTTTTAACGTATAAAATACACCGATTACAATTCCGACTGCACCGATTACGAGTATCGGCAGGCCGATTTCGTACGTGATGATCACACCGGCAATGATGCCTGCCGCTATGAGAATGACAGAACCGAAAATCCCGGCTTTCAGGCTCACATATCCCCGCACAATTGCGCCGCTGGCCGGGGTGATTTCCCGATCAAGGCCTTTTTTAAAATCGTTTACATCACTGAGCAGATTGGCCCCCGAATGAAGCACGATCATCGCAAAAAGCGCAAGAACAAAAAGAAACACGTTAAATTGTGCCGCATCAATAGATACAGCAGCAGCGGTGCCGAAAACAACCGGCATTGTCGAGGCCGGGAGCGCGAAGGGACGTATGGCGATTATCCATCTTTTTACGGGGGACGGCTTCTGTTTCATCATTATTCATTTCTCATTCGGATTACGGTTTTACGCATTAAGATTCTGTTTTTCGTACCGATAATTCAATACCGTATTTCTGAGGTCCGATGCAGACGGTATCTCATTGCTACGGCAATTTTTTATTTATATCGGACGCCTCCAACGTCGATTAAAACAAGGTAAAAACAAGTATGACCGCGATACTGTTCACCTTATACGCTCCGCGCGTTCGCGCACCGCTTTTTCATCGCATCATGAATGGCGGCGACTCCAAGGAACATTCGCTCGTAGCGTACTTCGGCAAAACCGGCTTTTAACAGGATATCTCTAAACCTCTCGGCCGAATAAAAACGCGGAATGGTAAAAGAAAGATATGCATAGGCTTTAAAGGATAAAGAGAGAGCGGTTCCCACAACCCTCACAACAGTTTTAACGTATAGATGGAATAAGAACCTGACAACAGGTATAACCGGCTGGCTTGTTTCCAGATTAATAAACCTCCCGCCCGGTTTCAATACTCTGTGAAATTCAGCCAGATACCGAGATAGTCGATAATCGGATGTTCTGATATTACGCGTTGCAAATGAAATTGTCACAAGGTCAAAATAATTATCGGGAAAAGGGAGCAGGCCGACATCCGCTTCCATGAAATGAATTTTCCCGGCATAAGATTTTTTTTTCGCCCTTTGAAGCATCGGTACACAAAAATCTACGGCGTAGACCTGCACGTTTTCGGGTTTTAACCGGACAAGATTACACGCCATCTCACCTGTGCCCGTGCATACGTCGATCCAGCGTCGACCTCCGGCAGCAGAAGCCCTTCTTGCGGCTTTCTTTCTCCACAGCATATCCTGCCCGAAAGTGACAATATGATTGATTATTTCGTACGTATCGGGGATCTCCGAAAACAGTTTCCTGATACCTTCAGACATGCTTCTTACCCCGAGCTGCCCAGTCCTCCAGCAGAAACAGCGGGAAATCGATGAGATTCGTATATAATACTATCGTTATATTTTTAATTGTGTCAAGCCATATTTCTCGAAAACCACGACGCCGGCAGATGCATAAAAACGCAATCGGATATTTTTCACGTACTATTTAACACTGAACATTTAAAATAATTTTTTATTGACTATTAGGTGGTAATGAAAGTAAAATAAAATCAGTAAAGTATAAAATTAGGATGTATAGGTGCTAAAATAATAATACTAATTATATATAACTAATTATATAGGTAAGTGAACTTATCAATCGTAAAAGATCCAATTTATCACTTGCCTAATGTTTTTTACCTTAATTTCCCAATGCTTAAAAGGCCATGGAACAGTAAAAGACCATTGTCTTTTGTAAATTATGGTACAAAAGGAAAAGATATCGCTTCGCTAGACCAGAATTTAAATGGATAAAACCAGAACTAAAGTATAGACATTTCTTACATAAATAAAACACGATCGGATTAAGATTTAAACGTGCTCGCGGATCACGGGTGGATGAAACGCCCGCTGTTCAGCCGTACGAGCCCAGTACAGCCGGTCGCAGGCCGGCTTAATACCGTCGGTGGATTTGTTATACGGCGCGAAGCGTCGTGTAACAAATCCTGGTGATTGCACCGGCGGCATTATCCGGATGCGAAGCGTCCGGATAACATACACGATGGAATTCCAGGATAACCCTGTAGCCATCCTCAATAAAATACAAAGTTACGTTTTTTATTGAACGCACCGGGTGCAATCGGTTCGACAGGTGCTTCGCAGGCACTGTAAATCGTATGAAATACAAAATTCAAATCAGTTCACAGGGGATACCGATATCATGAAAATGAAGGGTGGTTTTTTACCCAGCATTGCAGGCAGGCCTGTGCACAACGTTGAAGAGCTTCCCCTCAAAAAAAAGTTATATATTACACTGAAAAGAGGCGGAAAAGAGTACTCCCCCGTTGTAAAGCATGGACAGGAAATCGGCTTTGGCGAACCTCTCGCCGAGCTGACAATAGACGGAGGAAAGCTTTCTCTTCCGTCTCCTGCTGCTGGAAAAGTTGCGCTGGAAGAAAAAGCCGGCGTGCTCGACCGTATAGTTCTGGAAACCGCCGTAAAAGAAGCGAATTCCGCAATTCTAAAAAAGTACGAGCCCCAAAGAATCACAAGAGAGGAAATACGCTCCAATCTTGCAAGAGCCGGCATCTGGCCTTATTTCTGGAGCTCCAGTACAGGAGAAACACCATCCCTTTTTGACACAGAGCGCCCCCGCGCAATAATTGTTACTACCGTCCTTGCCGAGCCCTTCCGGGCGAGAGGGAAGGTAATCCTTCAAAGATCGTGGAATCACATAGTCCAGGGTATTAAGTATCTTCCACGTCTTCAGGCCGACTACGGCACGACGCATATTATTTTAACCGAAAAACGCGACCCGGTTGCGCGCAGGCTCTACTCCGAGCTCGCCGGCTTCGCATGGCTGAGGTTTCATCCTGTTTCTCTTCTCTATCCAGTTGAAAGCCCTCAGATACTGGAAAAAATGCTCAGAAGAAAAGATCGCTCCTTTAAAAAAGAAGATACAATCTGGATAATAGACGCCCAAGGAATCGCAGCAATCGGGGCATGCCTTGGAGACGGGATTCCCCTTTACAGGAGGGTCGCTGCACTCGGAGGACCCGGGCAGCCGGCGCCGCGGCATGTTTCCGTCGGGATTGGAACTCCCGTTAAAGAGCTTACCGGCAACGACTTCAATATAAATACAACTCGCATCCTCCGCGGAGGGCTTATCAACGGCGAAACGGTTCATCCTGAAACGGATTCGGTCAACTATGATGACGACGCGTTTTTCTTTCTCCCGGAATTGATAGACAGGGAGTTTCTCAGTTTCCTCAGACCTGGCTTCAAGCGGAGCTCCATTCTCCCCTGTTTTGCCTCTCGGATAACAGGCGCGGCCGACAGCCAGATTACGACTTCGTTACGGGGTGAACGGCGCCCCTGTATTGCCTGCGGTCTGTGTGAAAAGGTGTGCCCTTCCGGACTGATGCCGCAGATTCTGCACAGGTATCTGTACCGTGAAGCATTTGATGAGGCGGAGGCGGTTGGGCTTGACCTCTGTGCAGAATGCGGGCTCTGCACCTATGTGTGTCCCTCTAAAATCGAGCTGAAGAAGCAATTTGTAGAGGCCGCGGAGCAGCTTCGTCTGGAGCACGAGGAAGCGAAAGCGAGAGCGCTGGAAACAGCTGCAAATGATCTACAGTCAGGTGAATAAAATATGAAACCCCTCAAGAACACCATGAATAAAATGCGTCCCTTATTCGAAGGCGAAGGGAAACTGCGGCCGTTATACCCTGTATTTGCGGCTTTGGACAGCTTTTTATTTCTTCCAAAGGTAAAAACAGAAAATGCCCCCTACGGGCGGGACCCGCTCGACGTCAAGAGATACATGTCCCTGGTGGTTACGGCGATTATGCCATGCTTTCTTGCCGGCCTGTACTTTTTCGGCTGGCGTGTGCTTCTGATGCTGATTGTCTCGTACATTGCCGGAGGGTTTGTCGAGGTGCTTTTTGCCGTCATACGGAAGGAAGAGATCAATGAGGGCTTTCTGGTAACCGGTTTTATTTTCCCCCTGATCCTGCCGCCGGGCCTGCCGTTCTGGATGGTGGCGGTCGGCATCGTATTCGGCGTACTGATCGGAAAAGAGGTATTCGGCGGAACGGGGCGAAACATCTTTAATGCCGCGCTGGTCGGCAGAGGCTTTCTTGCCATCGGCTATCCCGCCGCTATGACCAGCTCTTGGGCGGCGCCCGGAGCACTCCCGTGGGGGCATCTGGCAACCGGAATCTCGATAACAGCCCCTGAAGCAGTCACGGCTGCAACTCCGCTCGTACAGGCGCGGAGCGGAGAGCTGATGGCGCCGTTGAATCTATTTCTCGGGAATATCATGGGGAGCGCTGGCGAAACATCTGCACTTGCCATACTCTTCGGGGGAAGTTTTCTCCTTCTGGCAGGGGTATCGAACTGGCGAACCGTTCTTGGAATACTGCTGTCGTTTGCAGGACTCGGCGCTGTTTTAAGAGGCCTGATCCCTGAAATGATACATCCCGTATGGTTCAACCTTCTTTCGGGAGGTATACTGTTCGGCACTTTTTTCATGGCAACAGACCCGGTAACAGGGCCTATAACAAGATCGGGCAAGCTCTATTACGGAATACTCATAGGGTCCGTCACTATTCTTATAAGATTCTTTTCAGGGTTCATCGAAGGGGTTACCTTTGCAATCCTTCTCGGAAACATATTTGCCCCTTTGATAGACGAAGTCGTTATCAGATCCCGGATCAGGAGATATGCCCGTGAAAGATAATGTGCGAACAGTTGTATTTGCCGTCGTACTCGGCATTGTATGCTCGGCAACGCTCGCCGTTGCGAGCACATTCCTCTCCCCGTACAGAAAGGCAAATGAAGAGGCTGAAAAGGTGCGTAACTACCTAGCGGTGCTCGACATTCCGATTGATGAGAAATGGGATTCAAAGACTTTGCTTGATGTTTATAAAAAGGAAGTACACACACAAAAACTGGGTGACTTTACCCTGTATGAAACCAATTCGTCATCCGGCGGCATCATTGCCGTACCGTTCAGCGGTCCCGGTCTCTGGGCGCCTGTTGAAGGGGTTATATCTTTCGAATCCGACCTGAAGACGATTCACGGAATTCGGTTTTACAAGCAGGAAGAAACTCCAGGATTGGGCGGTGAAATCGGCTCTCTGTGGTTTCAGAAGCAATTCAAAGGGAAAAAGATAGTCTCAAAAAACGGCAAACCCGGGTTTCATATCGTAAAGCCGGGAACCCCGGCGGACAGCAATGCTGTGGATGGAATTACGGGGGCGACCATGACCTCGGAGCGAGTTCAGACAATGCTCGACAGTCTGGCGAAGAAATTATGGAAAGAAAGGGATACCTATGTCCGATGATTCTCGAAATAAAAAATCCGGTATCTTTAAAGGGGGCGGATGCAACGGAAAATGTATGGAAACTCTGGGGAATGGCGTCGTAAAAACCAACCCCATAGTGTATCAGGTGCTCGGCATATGCTCCGCCCTTGCCGTAACAAGCCGTGTTGAAACCGCGCTGGTCATGGGCGGCGCTTTGATATTTGTCCTTGCCATGTCGAACCTGATGGTGTCACTTCTGAGGGCATTCATGCCGCGCAGGATCCGAATGATAACCGAGGTAGCGATAATTGCGACATTTGTTATTCTCTTCGATCAATTTCTCAAGGCCTTTTACTGGGATATGTCCAAACAGCTCGGCCCATACGTTGCGCTCATTATCACAAACTGCATTGTCATGGGGCGCACAGAGGCCTTTGCCTCTCAGAACCCTCCGTTTCTCTCTGTAATAGACGGCGCTGCAAACGGACTCGGGTATGCAATCATTCTGGCGTGTATTGCGGTTGTGAGAGAATTAATAGGTTCCGGAACAATTCTCGGCCGCGTTGTTCTTTCAACAAAATGGTACCAGCCCAATTTACTGTTCATACTTGCGCCGGGCGCCTTTTTTACACTCGGCTTACTGATATGGGTAATAAATGCGGTCAATCCGGCCGGGAAAACGGAGGATGAAAAATGAACCCCACATCAATTATGGTCATTTTCATTGGATCCATTTTTACAAACAATATTCTGCTCGCGAGTTTTCTCGGCATGTGCTCCTTTCTGGTATGCTCGAACAGGATAGATACCGCTGTCGGTCTCGGGTCGGCTGTTACCTTCGTTATGGCATTTACGACCGTTATAAATTACCTCATCTATCACTACCTGCTTATACCGTTGCACCTCGAATTCCTCTCATACATTATTTTTATCGCCGTCATAGCCGCATTTGTACAGTTTGTCGAGATGTTCGTCGAACGCTTCAGCCCCAAACTGTACTATGCACTCGGTATTTTTCTCCCGCTTATTACGGTGAACTGTGCAATTCTCGGCGCATCGCTTTTTATGGTCATCAGAAAATACAACCTCGTTCAATCCGTATTTTTCGGCTTCGGAGCAGGTATCGGGTGGGCCCTGGCAATTTCACTTCTGGCGGGATTGAGAGAAAAGATGGGGTACTCGAATGTACCCGGTCCGCTGCGCGGTCCGGGCATTGCGATGCTTGTCACCGGTGTAATAGCGATGGCATTCATGGGCTTTGCCGGCATGTTGAGCCTGTAGAAAGGATGGGGCACATCAAGATTCCGGGGGTAGCTTAAAATGGGCGTTGAATTTTCGGCAGTAGCTGTTACTGCGGGTATTTTTACCGTGCTCGCCGTCTGGCTTCTTATTTCAGAAAGGTATCTTGCACATTACGGTACCTGCGTGATCAGCGTCAACGGAGGTTCCACAGTATTCGAGCAGCAGGGTGGAAGCACATTGCTGACCGCTCTCTATAATAACAAGGTATTTATTCCTTCAGCATGCGGCGGAAAAGGCTCCTGCGGCTACTGTAAGTGTATCGTTCGCAGCGGAGGAGGGCCCATTCTGCCGACGGAAACACCGTTTTTTACCCGCACTGAAATTCGATCCGGTGTTCGTCTTGCCTGTCAGGTAAAAATCAAGGAAGATATCGAGATTCAAATTCCTGAAGAGCTCCTTGCGGTCAAAGAATACAGGGCAACAGTTGCCTTGATACACGAACTGACACACGATATAAAGGAAATCAATTTAGATCTGATCGAGCCGGTTGAAATCGACCATAGACCGGGCCAGTATATACAGATACAGGCGCCGGTCCCGGATGGACATGTTTTCAGGGCATATTCTATCAGTTCGCCTGTTTATGAAAAAAACAAGGTGCAGCTTATCGTTCGGCTTGTACCGGGAGGTATTGCATCAACCTACATACATAACCTTACCGAGGAAGATGAAGTTTTATTTACCGGACCTTACGGCGAATTCAGATTGATAGAGGACCCCGAGGTCGAAGTGGTATGTGTGGGAGGGGGTGCAGGAATGGCTCCTATTGTAAACATTATATATTCGATATATCATCGATGGCCCGATCGAAAATGCTCCCTCTTCTTCGGATGCCGCACAACGAAGGATGTTTTTTATCTCGATCGGTTTGAAGCTCTCGAAAAGGAACATCCCAATTTCAAGGTCATCTACGCACTGTCGGATCCTCTTCAGGAAGATGAAAAATGGGATGGTGATACCGGTTTCATCCACCTGTCGGTTGAGAAACATCTCGAACCGAATCCTAGATGCCAGGCGTTTCTCTGCGGCCCTCCCCCGATGATTGAAGCGGTGACCGAGGTGCTCAAGGACAAAAAATTAAAAGATGAAAATATATTCTATGATAAATTCTAAAACAGCCGCTAAAAAGGGAGGTGCTCTGATATGGCATATGGTAATATAGGAAACCTGCTGGATAAGGTGCGTGAATACGAAAAGAAGCTCGAAAAGTACTACGCCGCGATCCGCGATGAATCCGAGGATAACGGGGTACGGCTTCTCACCTATTATTTCAGCAAACATCGAAATCACCTCTCCAATGCATTAAGCAGTTTTAATTCCGATACAATTGTTCGTATTAAAAATGTGAAATTGAAGTACGATGTCGGCTTTGACCCTGAGAAATCGTTTCACCTGTTAAAAATTCCGCCCCGCGAGATAAAAGGACGGGAATTACTCAAGGCTTCGGTTGAATATGATATGGAGCTTATACATCTTTATAAAAAGATACTGGAGCAGCCGCTAGGCCCGGAACCGGCGGCCTTTATCGAAAGCCTTTTACGTGTTGAAGAGAAAGATGTGGTCATGATAAAGAAGATGATTGCCATGGATTACTTTTAAGAAAACACGGTTGGTTGAAATGGCTACGTATGAATTGATGCCTGGAATTGAAGAGAGTGGGCTGCAGGCTCGGTCAGAAGTTGAGCAGTTTGGAGGAATTGTCCTTTTAAGCAATGCCCGCTGGTTTACGAAAGTAAGATGGATTGTTATTTGCGTTTTCATTGCTATAGGTCTTGTCGGCAGTCTCATGCCGGCTCGCATTAAAAGTGCTGGACTGAATATCCCGTCTTTCTGGTTTTTTTATCTCGCTGGTTTTATGATTGCGGCAAATATTATCTTCATCCTGCATACACGCCGTTTACATGAGAAGTCTCCGGGAATTGCCGTTAAACGAAACATATGGATTCAGATTACGGCCGACCTCCTTATTGTAACGGTACTGGTTCATCTTGTCGGAAGCACCGATACCTTCATTGCGTTCACCTATCTATTTCATATAGCGCTCGCCTGTATTTTTTTCCCGCCACGCGGAAGTTTACTCGTTACCTCGCTGGCTGCGATTCTTTACCTTGCCCTCATTGCGCTGGAAGCGTCGGGAATCTGGCCCTCCACATCGGTACTCATTGAGAGAACAGCTCTGATGCGGAATGACCCGTCGCGTGCCGTGATATTCGCCGTATCGGCAGTTTTCGTCTGGGGTATCTTGTGGTACTTTATATCCACTCTTTCAAAAGCGGTGCGCACACGAGACCAGAAGCTCAGTATCGCAAATGAACAGCTCGTGCAGGCAGACCAGGAAAAAACCCGGCAGGTGCTTGTTACAACGCACGAGCTCAAATCTCCCTTTTCAGGTATCGAGTCGAATATCCAGATATTGAAACTGCAATTCTGGAAAGACACACCGGATTCGGTGCGGACAATTATCAATAAAATCGAGGCGCGTGCACGCACCCTTCGGGAAAGGATCAGTGAAATTCTCATGCTCGGTGATTTGAAATCGTATACAGTTCCTGAAAAAGAGCTCGAACAGGTCGACCTGAAAGAAGTAATCGAAGATATACTCGGGCTCATTAAAGAAAAGGCAAACAGCAGAGATGTTACGGTTGACGCGAGGCTCCCTTCAATCACATTGGCAGGTAATAAACAGCACCTTCATATTCTGTTTTCAAACCTGATATCAAATGCTATTATGTATTCATTCGAAGGCGGAATCGTCAAGGTGCTCATGAATGGCGGGGGTGAGAACATCGGTATACGTATAATTGACTCAGGTATTGGAATACGTGAAGATGCCCTTCCACATATCTTCGATGAGTACTATAGAACCAGGGAAGGGGCAAAATACAATAAGACCTCGACAGGACTTGGACTTTCAATGGTTAAAGAGATCGTTCATAAATACGGGATGAGAATGAAGGTAATCAGTGAGCCGGGAAAGGGCACCACATTCGAGGTGCTCATCCCGAAAAAGAAGGAATTAACTCCTACAGGAGGTTTTGGTAATGGAAAGAATTGAGATCATTGATGATGATGAAGAGTTTGCGTCGAACCTTTCGATTATTTTAAAAAATGAAGGATACTCAACGAATATTCGCAACGATACCGAAGGTGCGGTCGAGCAACTGGTACGGGAAAAACCCGACCTGCTGATTCTGGATGTCATGTTTCCAGAGAATCCTGCAGCAGGTTTCGATCTTGCACGAAAGATACGGGGTACACACGGAATTGAAAAACTTCCGATTCTACTGCTCACTTCTGTTAATCAGGAATTCCCCATGGATTTTTCTGCAGGAGATATCGACCCGGACTGGATGCCGGTACATGATTTCGTGGAAAAACCGGTGAATACGCAAGAGCTTCTGAAAAAAATAAAAAAGCTGCTCTCACATTCATCAGCATAAATGGGGAATAATCAACTATAGGAAGCGGTAATGTCTTAAATGATTGAAAAGATACACTATACAAAGAATAATATAAATATTATAATATTAATATTATTCTTATATAAAGGATGAAAATTGAAAATCGTAATTAACGGAAAAAAGCTGGATGCGGTGACAGACGATACGGTACTCGAGGCGGCTCAAAATCACGGCATCTATATTCCGACGCTCTGCCACCACGATGACCTGAAAGACGTCGGTCTCTGCCGTATCTGTATGGTGGAGATAAAGAGACAGCAAACTCTCCAGCCGGCATGTGTAACGAAGGTTCGAAGCGGCATGGAGATTACGACACAATCACCCAGGGTGCTTCAGGCCAGACGGACGAACCTGAAGCTGCTTCTGGCACATCATGCCGACAACTGTCTGGTCTGTGACGCAGCAAATTTATGTGAGCTGAGAAAAGTAGCTGCAGAAACGGGTATTGCAAACAGTTACTTCATAAAGAGCAGGTACGGCAGAATGATCGATCACTGTCCACCCTATATTCAAAGGGACCTCTCAAAATGTATACTGTGCAGGCGCTGCGTACGTGCATGCGAGGAACTGGTAAACAGAGCAGGCTGGACGGTTGCTCATAGAGGCCACGAAACGGTTGTCGTCATAAACGACGATGCCGATTTTTCTACCGAGTACTGCAGGGACTGTACCGTGTGCGCCGATATCTGTCCCCTGGGAGCTCTTATAAACACATCGGTAAAAAGAACGGAAAAACAACCGTGCACGTTTGAAGGAGGAATTCAATGAAAGCGGATATACTGTATGATCTCAAAAAATACCGGGCAGAGAAAGGTGCTCTGGAATCCAAAGATTTTCAGGATATAGGGCAGAATCACGGCCGTTCGATTGCAGACATCTATTCAGTTGCAACGTTTTATTCGGAGACCTCGCCGAAAAAAAGAGGAAAGTTCAGGATCAACATCTGCAAGAGTATGCCGTGCAGGATGAAAAATCTCAATACGGTACTTCAATTGCTCAAAAACGAACTGAATATCGGTCCTGGCGAGGTAACGAAAGACGGGAGGTTTTCCATTCACCTTGTAAACTGCATCGGGGCGTGTGACAGTTCGCCGTCAATGCTGGTAAATGAAAGACCGTACGGCAATCTGACCACGGAAAGAATAAGGAACATATTGAATGAGCTCACGTAAAAAAAAATCAGAACGGGAAAATACGATTATCAGCACTTATATTGCAAAGGCGGTTGAAACTACCGGGGACTATGAGAAACTTGGGGGGTTTGATGCACTTGAGAAAGCGAAAGAAAGCAGGCCCGATGAAATAATTCGGGAAATCAAATATTCAGGGCTTCGCGGAAGGGGTGGCGCCGGCTTTCCCACCGGACTCAAATGGGAGATGGCGGCATCGCATACTGAAGCTGCGGAAAAATATATCATCTGCAACGCGGACGAAGGGGAGATCGGTGCATTTAAAGACAGAGTGATCCTGGAAAATTGTCCCTACCTGTTTCTTGAAGGATTGATCGTTGCAGGGATCGCAACCGGTGCTCACAACGGCTACATATATTTAAGGGACGAGTATTCCTATCTGCAGCATACGCTCGAACATGCAATTGATGAAATCGGTAAAGCGCTTAAAAATTTCCACGTGGATTTCTCGATTCATCTGCGCATTGGAGCCGGTGCATACATCTGCGGTGAAGAGACATCGCTGATAGAATCGCTTGAAGGAAAACGGGGCGAGCCCAGATTAAAGCCGCCCTACCCTCCGGAGCACGGCCTTTTCGGTATGCCGACGGTCATCAATAATGTCGAAACCATTTCCAATATCCCCTGGATTGTTATAAACGGGGCTGAGGCCTTTTCAAAGATCGGAACCGAATTCAGTACGGGCACAAAGCTCTTCTCTGTATCCGGGGACGTCAAATACCCGGGCGTGTACGAGCTTGTGATGGGTGAAAAGATCAAAACTCTTGTGAGGGATTGTGCCGGTGCTGAGAATATTAAGGCAATGCAGGTGGGAGGAGCGTCGGGAAGGATACTCACCGGATCTGATCTTGAAATTCCTCTCTGTTTTGAGGGTGTTCTCGGTTCCGGAGCTGTGATCGTGTTCGATAATTCGAGGGGTATTGTGGAGGTAATGCGTGAAACGATGGCATTTTTTATGGAGGAATCCTGCGGAAAATGCACCCCGTGTCGCGAGGGAAATTTCGTCATTCATAAAATACTTGATAGAATGAGCAGTGGAATGGGCAAAAAACGCGATATTCTGATGTTGAATGAAATCGCAGCTTCAATGAGGGATACCTCGTTCTGCGGCCTCGGAACCGCTGCAACAACAGGTCTTATGGACGCACTAGAATTATTCAGCGATGAGTTCCAGCAGGCAATCTTACAGATGGTATAAACCGGGGGTCGTGTATGAGAAGTATTACGAAATCAAAAGATTTTGATTCGATACTGGAAAGTCTGAGGAAATTCTCAAAAATCTACATCATCGGCTGTGGCACCTGCGCCACAATGTGTAAAACCGGGGGAGTTCCTGAGGTCAAAGAAATGTCCGGCCGTTTGATGAAAAACGAAAAAGAGGTGGTCGGCTGGACGGTTATCCCGACCGCCTGCGATGTTCTGTCGCATGAGATAATGAGACAGGAACACGAAAAGATCAGTCGTGCGGACGCAATCCTGGAAATGAGCTGCGGATTCGGGAACCAGCAGATCGCAGACGGTACGATTAAACCTGTTCTTCCGGCCAACGACACCCTGTCCATGAACAGAGAATTGCCCGAGGGAATGTACAACTCCGCCTGCCAGCAATGCGGCGAGTGTCTGCTCGGTACGACTGCAAGCATCTGCCCGATGATCGTCTGCCCGAAAACCATGACAAACGGGCCGTGCGGAGGAACTGACGGCGGGAAGTGTGAAGTCGACAAGAATAAAGACTGCGCCTGGACGCTCATCTACAACAGGCTCAGGGAGCAGGGAAGATTGGATGACATGAGAGTATACCAGCCTCCGAAGGACTATCAGAAAGCCCTGAAGCCTCTATTTTTCGCAATTGAAGAGGCATAAAAGATCGCATGGATATCAGATTTTTTTTTGGAAAGGATATTGAGAGTTCTTGAGAAATACTTTTAAGGAAAAACTCGAATCGGGACAGTTTGTGGTTACGGCGGAGGTCGGTCCGCCGAAGGGAATCGACCTGCAAGAGATGAAGAGCCATATTCAGCTTCTCGTCGACAGGGTCGATGCCCTCAATGTGACGGACAATCAAAGCTCTGTTATGCGATATCCATCGATTGGCGGATGTATTGAAATCATGAAAGCCGGCGGCACGCCGATACTGCAGATGACATGCAGGGATAGAAACAGAATGGCGCTTGAATCAGACCTTCTTTTTGCAGCCGCCTGCGGAATACAGAACGTCCTCGCTCTTACAGGTGATTACATTACCGTGGGCGATCACCCGCAGGCGAAACCGGTATTCGACCTTGATTCGACCCAGCTCATTGAGGTAATGAATCGCCTTTCTCAGGGAATGGACATAGGCGGCAACAAGCTGAGCGGCGGCCCCGATCGTTTTCCGGTATTTTACCCCGGAGCGATCGTAACCCCGGAGGCAGATCCGATAGAACCGCAGTTAATCAAGTTTGAAAAAAAGGTAAATGTGGGAGCCAGGTTTTTTCAGACACAGGCAATTTATGACCTTGATAAATTTAAGACTTTTGCGAATTATGCAAAAAGATTTGATGTAAAAATCCTTGCCGGTCTTGTACTTCTCACCGGAGCCGGTATGGCAAGATATATGAATAAAAATGTCCCCGGCATATCCGTACCCCAAAGCCTGATTGACGAATTGAATGAGGCTGAGGAAGGCCTCGAAAAAGGTATTGAGATTACTGGAAGAATGATCAGGGAGATCAGGGAACAAAAACTTGCCGACGGTGTCCATATTATGGCGATAGGACTTGAAACGGTCGTGCCGAAGATCCTGTCTGCTACAGGAATCGAGGTGTAAAACCTCCGCAATGGTACAAATCGGGTACAGCAGATTAAAAGCGCTGTCCTGTTCGGGAACAAACTTATATGCAAAGGGAGGCTGAAGATGCCGGCACATTCGAAGGTTATGGTTGTTGAGGATGATCTCGATGAAACATTGAACATCTCTCTGATATTGGAAAAGGAAGGGTATACCGTCATCCAGGCTGTGAATGGGAAAGAAGCCCGGGAAAAACTAAAGGAGGAAAAACCGGATTTTATTCTCCTCGATGTCATGATGCCGGAAATAGACGGGTTTACATTCTGCAGATGGGTAAAATCAAGGGAAAATTTAAAAGATATCCCCGTTGCGTTTTTAACTGCCGTATCCGGGCATATCTCCGATTCGAAGTACCCTCGACTGGGAGTTGTGCGCGCCGATGCCGACGAGTATCTTGAAAAACCCGTGAAACCGGAAACCCTGCTCGCAACCGTTGCGCGCCTGACGAAAAAATAGGCACGTGAGCTTGTCAATCGTACAAGATTCCATGCACTATTATGCTGATACGGTTATAATAAAATTTTTACGGGAACTTCGGTAACCTGTTTTTTACCGCTTACCTTAAAAGCTTTGATGTCACCTGATTTCAACGAGTAAATGATATACAGAATACCGGTATCATACGCAAGTCTTATATCTTCGGCCGACATTTGCGCCGGTGTGACCGGATGAGTGTGGTAGGCCGCAATCAGCTCAAGTCCCCGGGAATGAGCCTCCTGCATAACTGAAAACTGCTCTTCAGGGGCAAAAGAGTAGTGCTCCGGACTTTGATCAACGTTTGTCATTGGAAATATGGCTTCGACTTCGTTGTCATTTCCGGCCAGATATCCGCATGCTTCGAGCGGATTCTCCCTGCGGCCCTGCTCGACAATGCGGTCGATAATCCGTTTGGTAATTCGAATCATTTTTCAATGGTTATTTTGTAAATTTTTTCTGAAATCTTTTTTATCTCGAGAACCCTGTACCCCTGCTCCGCTGCAGATTTCGGAACATTTTCGAGCGGCTCTCCCTCAGCAAGCAGCACTTCGAGTCTTGCACCTGCATCCATCTTTTCCAGTGCAAGCTTTGTCTTTACGAAGGTCATGGGACAGTGTTCGTTTGTAATATCCAGTTGTCGGTGTTTCACTTTATATAAAAAGGGTTTCACCCCCGCTTGACAGCTCAAGAAAGGTGGGCACCCCTATAACCTCCTCAACCTCGGGAATAAAATCTTCTTTGGTAATACCAAGAATGTTCATCGACATTTCACATGCGTACAATCTAACCTTGAGATCAATTGCGGCTTGAAAAAGCTCTCTGCATGTCGCGACATTCCTCTTTTCCATCAAACGGGTCATCATCTTTGGACTTGCCCCGAGAAAATTTAGCCTGCTCATCGGTAAATTTTCGAATCCTCCCTGAAGGAAGTTAAAGCTTTTTGCAAGGCTCCCTTTTCCCGTGAAGCCCCTGCCCTTTTTTCTTTTAATAATATTCAGCCCCCAGAAAGTGAAAAAGAGATTGACCTCATAGTTCACGGCGGCTGCTCCGGTTGCCATTGTAAGGGCTGCAACCGTTTTATCGAAATCTCCGCTAAAGCAGATAATTGAAAGTTTTTTCATTTTGTTCCTCCTGCTGTTTTATCGTCTTAAACCTCCATATTAATGTCACAAACCGGCTGCTCGTACTCCCTGAGCTCCGTGATAGTCGGATTCTCACCGCACACCGGGCAGTTCGGATTTTTCTTTATGGTAACCGTAGTGTACTCCATGTTGAGTGCATCGAATATCAATATTCTGTTCGTTAAAAGCCTTCCTATGCCCAGGATGTAGCGCAGGGCCTCAGCAGCCTGTATTGTGCCGAGCATACCGGTTACTGCACCAAAAACACCGGCTTCGCTGCAGCTTGGAACTGTGCCTGCCGGAGGAGCCGACTCGAAAACACAGCGATAGCAGGCGCTTTCCGGAATATATGTCATGGTCTGTCCGTCGAACCTGAGAATTCCGCCCTGAGAGAACGGCTTGTTCATGAATACACATGCATCATTGACAAGAAACTTGGATGGGAAGTTATCCGTTCCTTCTACAATAAAATCGTAATCCTGAAATACATCAGAAATGTTTTCAGCGGTCAGCCGTTCATTGTAGCACCGTACGTCGACGTCCGGGTTCAGCCGCACCAGCTTTTCCCGTACGGATTCAACCTTCGGTCTGTCTATATCCGGGGTGAAATGGAGCACCTGCCTCTGCAGATTGCTTATTTCAACCCTATCGCTGTCGATGATGCCGAGTGTTCCGACACCGGCTGCAGCCAGATACTGTGCAATCGGACATCCGAGCCCGCCTGCACCGACAACAAGCACCTTCGCATTCAGAAGCTTCTTTTGTCCGGTTCCCCCCACATCTTTGAGAAGAATATGGCGGCTGTACCGATTAATCTGTTCCTCGGTCAACGTCATAATTAAACCTCCTTCAGCGCCTGATTAAAATCATCTATAATATCATCGATAGTCTCAATTCCGACCGATACCCGCACCATGTCTTCGCTGACGCCGGCCTGAGCCATTTCTTCATCCGTGCATTCGTGATAGATGGTTGATGCGGGGTGTATGATCAGGGTTTTTGCGTCGCCGAGATTTGCGAGATTTTTTACAAGCCTCAAATGATCGATCAATCTAAAGCATTTCCGCTTCGTTCCCAGTCTGAATGTAAGAAGCGCTCCATATCTGTCATTGAACTGGGAACGGGCTCTATCATGATATGGGCTCGATCCCAGGCCCGGGTAGTTTACTTTAAAAACCTTTGGGTGCCGGCTTAAAAATGCAGCAAGATTCATAGTATTACTGCAGTGCCTGTCCATTCTTACCGCTAATGTTTCCAGTCCCAGACACTGCAGATATGCATTGAACGGAGACGGGCAGCTCCCCGTATTCTGGAGTATGTGTCGGCGACACACCGCGAGAAAGGCGAATTCTCCCCCGTATTCTCCGAAAAATTCAGAAATGTCGCTATTTTTGCAGATGCTCCAGTCGAAATTGCCGAGGTCTACCATAACACCACCGATGGAGCTCCCGTTCCCCGTAATATATTTTGTCGTTGAGTGTACTGTTATGCTTGCACCGGCATCCTTTGCGACAAGCAGATAGGGAGTTGTCAGGGTACTGTCGACAATGAGCGGAATATTCTCTCCGGTGGCAAACCGTGCGATTTCTCCGATATTCGGTATATCAAGCTTCGGGTTCCCAATCGTCTCCAAAAAAACAAGCTTTGTTTTTTCGGAAATGGAGGCTTTCAGCTCTTCGAGGTTATCGAGATCGACATAGGTCACCTTTACGCCGTATTTGTGAAAAATTCTTTTAAACAACAGGTACGTCCCTCCGAATAGGCTGCTGCTTGAAATGATCTCATCATCCCGGCCAGTGAGCGCAAACATAACAGTAGAAATGGCGGCCATACCTGAAGAAGTCGCTATAGCCCCAACGCCGTTTTCAAGAGCCGTTATTCTCTGTTCAAACGCCGTGATGGTTGGATTTGAAATACGGGAGTAGATGTGCCCGTACTTTTTTCCCTCAAAAACATCTGCAAGGTCCTGCGCCCGATTATAGGCAAAAGATGAGGTTTCATAAATGGGTATCGATGTCGCGCCTGCATGTTGAGAAGGGTCCAGCCCGCTATGAACAGCTTTTGTTTCAAATCCCCATTCATTCATTGTTTTATGCGCCCCCTCCCATAAAATAGAGAAAGTTTACCTCATCGTTTTCATGAACATAGGTAGAATCAAAGGCCTTTCGGAGCAGTATATCCCCGTTCAGCTGAACGGATACCATTTCAGGCATCTTGACCTCTTTCAGTTTCAATAGTTCGATAACAGATACCTCCTGCTTATTTGTATCAAGCTTTTCGTATTTCCCATTGATGACAAGTTGCATGTGTATCTCCATATTCTCAATTATGTTGATTTATTTAGTCAACATTTAAATATTAAATTTTACTCCCGCCACACGGGTTGTAATCCGCCAACCGAATTCAGACGACCGCGGGCCGGATGAATCGACTCAGACGAACACAAGTCGGATGAGCAACCGGTTAAATTGTATACACATATTTATTCTCGATACTCTGCCGTTCCAGAATCAACTCTGCAAGGCTCATAGTAAAAAGCTCTTCTATCCGTCTGCCTGTTTCTTCCCAGAAAAAACTCAGAGCGTTATCTCTGTTTTTCTCTGGAATTATTTCAACTTTTCCGTCAAGGCTGGTTAATACATCGAGAATTCGAATCCGGTGGGGACTTTTCGCCAGCGCATACCCTCCAAGCGCCCCTCGGTAACTCTGTACCAGACCTGCCTTCTTCAATAAGACGAGCAGCTGCTCCAGGTAATGCTGCGGTATTGCGTGCTTTTGCGCAATATCCTTGATTTGAATCGGTCCTCTATGGTAAACCATGCCAAGCTCAAACACTGCGCAAAGCCCGTAAACACCTCGCGATGAAATTGTAAACAATTACTTCTCCATGTAAAGTTAGTTACTAAACATTATAATAAAATTATTCGTTTGTCAAGAAATTTTTACGCCGTTATGTCTGATTTTATCGTTTGAACAGGTCTCTTGGATGGTAACGGTTGTTTTCTCTATAAAGTGTCAATTATAACATTCTCAAGCTGAGGGGAATGAATTAGAAGCAGGGGACTCCGCCCATGCGGCCGAATGTCGGCAGGCAATTTCGTAGGAAGTTGCTTTAATTTGGGATTTTATACCTTTATGTATACAAGACCGATATCGGATTAAATGCAACAATCAGTCCGGTATCAACGTGCAACAGCGTCAATAAGTTTTATTTGTTCTTTACCATAAATCTGGACAACGAGACGGTTCGGCAAGCAGATAATTGAAGTGCCGGCACGTTTTATCCACCCCATTTTGGAACAAATTCCCCGGGGACACAGTTCTCTTGGCATCGGCAAAACACGAATCTTTCCCTGGTTAATCTCAATTTCGGCAAATCCCTTCTTCATTTCAAAAGTGTAAATACCCTCTCCTGCCAATTCATTTTTAGAAAAGGAATGTACTGTTTTACCGTCAACCGCAACCACTGCGCCCTGACTCCCGGAATTCTGAAAGTAGAATCGATAGGTGAGAAATACTATAAAAACTGTCAATAATACAATAATGAGTATATCACCGATTTTCATATTCAGCATATTAACTTTCCAGATTAAAGATTCTGCAATAAGAATAAAGATTAAACGCTACTCGTTATAGAGAGCACTTCTCTTCCGGCACAATATAACATATGCTTAAAAGCAAGTTGAGTAAAATATTGAATTGAAAAGAGTAATCGTACTTATGCACCGGAATATGATCTTTTTCACGAGAATATCGATGCTGAAAAACATATTGCCATTTTACAATACCAAAACATTTGACTTGCCCAGCAAACGTCTGTAAATAATTATACCCTACCTGGTTAGGACATAATTATTACTGGTCTGATGGAAATGTTCAAATCCGCTAAGGCTTCCGGGAGATCGGATCTATTTCCATGGATGATCGGCATAAACAGTCTTACCACTTTGCTTGGTGGGGTCGTCTCAATCATCGTTGCAATGTTCTTCGGATATAACTGCCTCTTTTTAGCGGGTTCTACCCTGTATACAGTTCTCTTTCTAAAATCGTGCCTATCAATACTGCAGAAAAATTTCGGAAAACCTGCACCTCAGATTCAGAATGAATCTTTTTGATTTGATTATATACGGAGAACACTCGATCATATCAGCACTAATTGCCATTTGCTGGATATCAAGATGTGTTATTAATGAAAGGCTTATAACAAAAATAGATCCAGTATATTTCTAATAATGAATGCCTTCACGAAATTTCTCGTGGGAACTTCAATGGTGCGGGAAACACAGGAGAACATAGAGAAAGCCGGTTTTACGATTCAGTCGGTAGAATATTTCTTTTTAGATATCGCACGTCTTTATCGTGGCCGCCAAGTAGTTCTCCTGCAATACATACGAAACACCCATTTATCCAGCCGAGAAAGATACTTTCCAAAATTTAAACCACAACAGCATTAGCTGACCACCGCTGCAAACTGAAAAATATTGTTATCCGGACCCTTTAGCGTCCCAAACCCACGTAATACTTCAAAAACAAAGCCCTGCTCGTAAAAATTTCCAGGCAGGGCTTTGCGAATGACGCGCAAATAGACAGTTTAAGGTCTTGTCCGGGACTCAAGCATGCCCATCGTTACAATGAGCGATTCGGGGAATCATAAATCGAATCACCGCCATCACCCCCTTTTTCAAAACATTTTCCAAAAATGTATATAAAATAATTTTCTTTCGAGCCTTATTTCACAGTATTATCAATCTTCTCAACTATCGACGGTAGATATTCCTCATGTCGTTCGTAATTACGGTTGGCCACCCTCAAAATGATAAAGGAAAGGGCAAAAAACACTATTCCTGATAGTATTCCCCAGCCTTCCGAAGAAGCTTCTTTTCCCACTCTACCAGCAAGGTAATTTCCAAGAAAGTACCCCCCTATCAGAAACAGGATTGGGATTATAAAGAGAATAAAGGCTGCTTTTATTTTACCTCTTGGGCTCTGTTTTAAAGTAACAATCTGGCCTTTTTTCACGCCTAAAGGGTCGACAGCTGCTACTACCCGCCGTAAATTGTTACCCTGATCACCGCAGAAAGGTTTTAAGGCGCATGTATGGCAAGCACCTTTTTGTTCCATTTCAACAATAACCTTACCATCGTCATGAGCCTCAACCACCCGTGCTGATTCCTTTTCCATAGAATAATCTCTCTATACATTACCGGGGTATAGTATTATATTACATACAACTATTACTATTGTCAAGTAAATTTTCGTGGGAAATGAAGTACGAACCAGGTTTGTTTCGAATACGGGTGAAAAAGCTCTTGACTTGGGTAAATAAAACAATTAATTTATTAATACCCCACTGGGGTAATGTATTTAATTATTTATTAAAGGAAATGAGTCATGTTGTCTCCGGATTCGAAAGTTGAAAATATACACAATGGAAACAAACCGGAGATGCATATAAGCACCTGCTATTTCCTCACGAAACAGTACCTGAAACTGCTTCGGACTTTTGCATTTCTTAAGATGAACAACATGACAACCGAGCCAGTACTATACCTGCTCAAGGAAAATGTTCGTAAGAGGAAGAGAGAGGTTTGAGAAATGAATCAAAAAATTGTTAACAGAGACCCCGTATGCGGAAAGAAAATCAACAGAAACAAGGCACATATAGTAGTAGAATACAAGGGGAAGGATTATTTTCTCTGCTGTCCGCTATGTCAGGCGGCGTTTGAACAAAATCCTGAACAGTACATCAATAAAATTAAAAAGTAATTATACACAGTACAGACACTGAACCTGTCATTTATCCGGCGAAACCTATATTATTTTCAACGCATATTCTCAAAGAAGATGGCAGTAAGCAAGCGCTTTATGCAATGCTTTATTATTCCATTTAATATCACACAGAGATGTCCGCAGAACCGAAACCAACATAATAATTATACCGTCCCAAAATTATTAAATCGGTGATAAAATACGGTCTCAAGGTTTGAAATCTTTAATATCATGATTTAATTTCAAGTATCCCTGAACCTGTTCAAGAGATGGGTTTATAAAAACCTCAAAATCTACCAAATATTCATTTTTTATTATAATGTGCAGGAAAAGCAGTATCGCATCAACCATTTGCTATTTTATTTTGCGATCCCGACGCAGTCAGTTTTGGCAGAAGTCCAAAATAAATTAAATAAATTATTGTAAAAACAATCAATACACCTAATACCGTTATCTGCAAAGAACTCCTTTTATTCATTTTGATACCACACTCATCATTTATGGTTTTTTCCGTTTATATTATGCTATTTGACAGCTTCCCTCTTTTCCAGCAGGTATTTCCGTACCGCCATAGCTGCCTTTGCGCCTTCACCTGAAGCGATAACTATCCTTTTTCCAAACGCATTCGTTACATCTCCTGCAGCAAATAGTCCGGAACATGTCGTCGAGCAGTCGGGCTGAATAATGATTTCCCTATTTTCGTTGAGTTCGGCAAGTCCGGCGATAAGTGAAGAATTAGGCTGCATACCGACGGATATGAATACGCCATGCATATGAATGATTGTTTCTTCATTCGAAGCTTTCTTTCTTATTACTATACCGGAAAGATTTTTTTCACCCTCAAATCTAAGGACCTTGACGTTTTCATGTTTATGAAGATTATTATATTTGTTGATACGATCGACAATTGAACGATCGGCGGTCAGCTCGAAGTCCGAGACAAGATGAATGGTCTTTGCCACTTTATGCAGTTTCTCGACAATCTGCATCGCTGAATTCCCACCGCCAATTACAGCAACATCTTCCCCCTGTATGAATGAAAAATCCTGAATGTTACCGTAAAACACACCCTTTCTCTGAAACTTTTCTTCACCCTCAAAATTCAATTTTCGCCTTGTCATACCGGTTGCTATAATCAGTGAGGATGTTTTATACTCATCGAGCTCCGAGGTGATGACAGTAAAAATTCCATTTGCAGACTCGATTTTTTCGACCTCGGTCAATCTATGGTCAACATAGTGGGAGTGTATGAGCTGGTCCTTGAATTTTTGAACGAGCTCAGGCCCTGTAATAAAATCATATCCCATGTAGTTTTCTATTTTAGAACTGTCATACGCCTGTCCGCCAAGATACTTTGCAATGACGAATGTATCGATCTTCATCATCGAGGCATATACGGAGGCTGTTAGTCCTGCAGGTCCGCCGCCAATTATTATTAGTTCATAATGTGATCGTTTGGTTTTATCAGGATGTCCCTTTAAAAACGTATCACGGCATCCTTCGGAGCAAAAATAGTAAAGCCCACCGTTATAATCCAAAGTCAGTGCTTCATCCTCTTGCACTGCCATCTTGCAAATCGGGTCTTTCTTCATCTTTGTTCATCTCCTTGGATCAACCGATTATGGTATTTCAATTTGAACATGTTCGATATGAATATTCAGTAAAACATATTCAAACTCATATCGTCTCGAATACCCGTTTGAGCTTTTGCTCGATTGTTACCGCGATTTCTTCGAGATTCTTATTCTGCACCATCTGCATTGCAACAGTAGGTTTAATCACCGCGACAGCGGTTTTACCATCCTTTTCATATACAACCACATTGCACGGAAGCATGAGACCGATATTTTCCTCACTCTGGATCGCTTTGTGTGCAGAAGGAGGATTACAGGCACCAAGGATTATGTACTTTTGAAAATCAATACCCAACTTTTCCCTGAACTTTTCCTGTACATCAATGGTCGTGAGAATCCCGAACCCTTCTTTTTGAAGCTCATCTTTCGTGATTTCCAGCACAGTTTCAAACGGTTTATCTACGGTTTTCTCGAACCCATAGTTGATCATGATACCACCTCGCAAGGTATAAATTTAAATTTTTAAAGAAATGCATCGACTGATTTCTCATCAATGCTGCTCATACCCACGTACGGTTGTACGTCTCAATTACTAACCCTGAAGCTCCAGATCATTGAAAAACCAGGACATTTTTTCCCTGTTTCCGGCTTCAAGATTGAGACTCTCTTTCTAAAAACGTGTCCCTGCAATTTACCGAGCAAAAATAATACTTTTTCCCGTTTCTACTGGCCGATAAGCTGTTTTCATCCGCATACACTACCATTTGACATACAGGATCTACATGACTCATGCCGGTCGTTACTCCCGGCGAAATCACTTCAGCTTTGATGCGCTCCTGCGGCATAATTCATATACCTTCCAGCACATTTTTATTTTTCAACCTTCAAAAAACGCGCATTGACGGCAACGATGACTGTGCTGAGAGACATGAATACTGCACCCAGCGCAGGCCCCAGTATAATTCCCGCCCCGGCAAGTACACCCGCAGCAAGCGGTATGGCAAAGGAATTGTAGCCGGTCGCCCAGATGAGATTCTGAATCATTTTTTTATACGTCGCACGCGACAGCTTCAGTATAGCCGAAACATCGAGCGGATTGCTCCTCACCAGTATAATGTCCGCTGTCTCCACAGCAACATCGGTGCCCGCACCGATCGCTATCCCGACATCAGCCTGGGCAAGAGCAGGCGCATCGTTCACCCCGTCTCCGGTCATCGCAACAGTAATTCCACGAGCCTGCACCTCTTTCACCTTTTGCGATTTCTCCTGCGGCAGCACTTCGGCAAAGTATTCATCAAGCCCTATTTCTTCCGACACCCACTGCGCCACCTTCCTGTTGTCGCCCGTAAGCATCATGCTCCGTATGCCCATCTCCCGCAGACGCGACACCGCCTCCTTCGACTCGGGACGTATGATATCCGCAAGCGCAATCGCAGCATGCGGCTTCCCGTCAACAAGCACATATATCACCGTCTTCCCCTGGGCAGAAAGCTTCTCCACCCTTTCATCCTGCATGTCGATCTTTTTCTCACGAAGATACCCTGGACTCACAACCTTTACATCTCTTCCCTTCACCCTGCCCTCCGCGCCCTTTCCCGGAATCGCTTTGAAACCTTTTACAGGATAACCTCCATCGGCAGACGCCACAATGCCCCTCGCAATCGGGTGCTCCGAGTGCGATTCAACAGAGGCCGCATATTTCAACAACTCTTCCTTCTTTATGTCACTGTCGAACAGAAGAACATCAGTAACGCCGAACCGTCCCTCCGTCAACGTTCCAGTCTTGTCGAAAATAATTGCCCGGATGTTTCTCCCCCTCTCAAAAGAAGCCCTGTTTCGTATCAGCAAGCCGTTCTTCGCAGACAGGGACGTAGAAACAGCAACAACAAGCGGAATCGCCAGCCCGAGCGCATGAGGACAGGTTATAACCATAACCGTAATCGTCCGCTCGAGGGCGAACACAAACTCCCTCCCAAGAACGACGTACCAGACAACAAACGTTATCGCCCCCACACTCAGAGAAATAATGGTAAGCCATAACGCCGCTCGGTTTGCAAGATCCTGGGTCTTCGACTTGCTCTCCTGCGCCTCACGCACAAGCTCTATCACCTGAGACAAAAACGAGTCTTTCCCGATCTTCTGCACCTCAACCGTAATCGAACCCTCGCCGTTTATCGAACCGCCGATAACCCCTGCCCCCGGCTTCTTCGCCACAGGCGCCGATTCGCCTGTAATCATCGCCTCGTTTATCGAGGTCTCACCCTCTATAACCTCCCCATCCGTCGGCACCTTCTCCCCGGGTCGTACAAGAACCCTGTCACCCTTCTTCAGCTTATCAAGCGGCACATCCTCCGTGCCCCCGTCGGACAGTACCCTGTGCGCTTCGGAAGGCATGAGCTTTGCGAGCTCCTCGAGCGCCTTCGATGCCCCCATCACCGAACGCATCTCTATCCAGTGCCCGAGAAGCATGATGTCTATCAGCGTCACCAGCTCCCAGAAAAAAAGCTTCCCTGTCAGACCGAATGAAACCGCACTGCTGTAAAAATAGGCAGCAGAAATAGCAACACTGATCAGGGTCATCATCCCCGGCTGCCCCTTGCCGACCTCCTGAAAAAGCCCCTTCAGAAAGGGATACGCCCCGTAAAAAAATACAAGCGTCGACAGCGCAAACAGCACATACGAATCTCCGGGAAAGCTTAGAGCTTCCTGAACACCGAACGCCCCCTGAATAAGCGGTGAAAGCGCAAGCACCGGAACCGTAACGATCAGCGATATCCAGAAACGTTTCCTGAAATCCCGCACCATGTGCTCGTGATGCGAATGATGACTATGTCCTCCGTGTTCGGAATGCTCTATGATATGTTCATGTGTTTCTTTACGGCGGCCTCCAGGGCCTGAATGCTTGGTGGTATGATCGCTCGTTATTTTTTCATTATGATGGTCATGTCCCTGCATGTTCGTTTTCCCGTTCATAGTCGCCTCCCGTGAGAATTGCTGCTCATTCGTTCAGATTTTTTCATACCGGTTTCACTTTTACCATTCATTTATTATAGTGAACCATTCAATTACAGCAAGGAGTTTACAGGAGAATGTTCCCCAGCGATACTCGTTAGTGTTATCCCGTGTTTTGCAATCCCTCAATTGTTTTGTATAGCTTTTTCCGCCGATGCAAATATCCCCTCGCTCTTCTGTGTTCAATTTAACTTTGTACTTCAAACAGTATATTTCTTTCTTACTTTGGGGTTTTAATCCTCGTGACAGGCCGCCTGTTTATCGAACAGCAGTCAGGCCTCTTACCGCCAAATGTTTTTCTGTTCTCCTCGGCAAGCTTCTCCAGCCGCGCCGTCATATTTTTTTTAACCCTATCAAGAAGCTTGTTCATTTTAATTTCCTCCCTGTAATTCGGTTTTGTCTCGCAGGATGCGAGTTTAATTTCAGAACCTTTTCAAAATAATTTCGCTACCTCGTGTTTTCCCCATGTCATATTTTATATACCCCACCCATGTATAGTATATTAAAATAATTTAACTCATTATAATTCATTGGTCAAGTATTTTGTAGCAATGCAAGCCACTTTATTAATCAGATACCGAAGGAAAATGTGAACAAATTGATATAGGAAACCAACTCCTATTCCTGAACGGTTTTCTTCATTTGATAAATGCAAACACCCTTCCCGTCAAGACATAATATCCATTTAAATAATTGAAGGATGAAACTCCCGGTGTCATTTCGTGGAAATGTGCAGTGGAAACTGTTTGAAACCTACTTCTCATTTTGCCCATACGCTTTCATACACCTTCACATTAAGATCCGGCTTGCAGAGGATATAACGCCTCTAATTGGCGGGAAGACCGGTCTTCGCAATAAGGAGATCAGGGGGGGAGTTTAAATGAGCACTAACGACGAGCCTTAATATCGCCTTCAACGAGTACCAGATCCTGCCTAAAGAGACATATTCAGGTAGTGGAACGAAGGGGCGTGTTGAAAGTCTGCTTTTTAAATCATTAACAAAAATAATTGACTCTATACTTAGGTATAAAGTTTATATTATTTAGTAAGAACATTTAAAATGTCCAGACAAAACATGAAAAAACATAAAGGATTACTGAAAAGAGAAACAGAATTTCAACGCAGCGGGATATGGATGGTCATCTTTGCACTGCTTTGCTGCCTGGGGCCGATTCTGATGATCTCTCTGGGCAGTGCGATCATTGCAGCCTTCATGAAGTATTGGTTGCTTACGATTATGGGAGCGCTTGCAATCGTGGGAGTAGTCTCGTATTTTTTATTCTATCGATGGAAAAGGTCGTATGGAAAGTAACAATTGACAGCCATTACATTTTTTTGAGAGAGGAGCACAGAGAATGGACCGTTATGATCTCATCATACTGGGAGGCGGGGCGGCGGCATTTGCCGCAGCCACGCGAGCACACGATTTGGGAGCCCGGGCTCTGATGATTAATCACGGACTCCCACTGGGCGGCACCTGCGTCAACGTGGGATGCATTCCCACAAAGTTCTTGCTGGGGGCCCTGGGGGCGCACTACAGGGTGAAGGATGGCCGCGTCCGTCCGCGATCAGAAGTTTTGCTTGAATATGCAGAGCTTGCTGCGGAAAAAGACAGGCTTGTAGGAAAGCTGCGCACCATGAATTACCGCGACGTCCTGGATGCGCTGGGAAATGTTACCCTCATCGAGGAGAAAGGCCGTTTCCTCTCCCCAACGGAAGTCGAGGCTGCAGGTGAGCGGTTTTCCGCGGACAGGATAGTCATCGCCACAGGGGCTCACACACTCATCCCGCCCATCCCCGGCCTCCGTGAGGCGGAGTCGCTCACGAACGTGACGGCCCTGGATTTGAAGGAACTTCCCCGATCCATTGCGATGATCGGCGGGGGTCCTTCGGGCCTCGAGTTTGCCCAGATATTTCACCGCGCGGGCGCGGATGTCACCGCTGTAGAGCTGATGGGTCGCATCCTGTCCCAGCATGAGCCAGAAGTTTCTCAGGCCCTAAAAGAAGCTCTGGAAAGCGAGGGTATGGTGATCAAGACGGGTTGCCGCCTAGTAAAAGCGGAGGGAGGCCCAGGGAAGATTCGTCTCTACGACACGGGAGGCTGTATCGCCGAAGTCGAGCGTGTAATGGCAGCTATGGGGCTTCGTGCAAACACCGAGAATCTGGGTCTGGAAAAAGCGGGCATTGCGACCGATGAGACGGGGTTTATCGCCGTGGACGAACGCCAGCAGACTTCAGTGCCCGGGGTGTATGCCGCAGGCGACGTTACGGGAAAGATGCCTCTCGAGACAATCGCCGCAAAGCAGGGATTCAACGCAGCCCACAACGCCCTCACCGGTGAGGCAAGGACCATCGATTACCATTTTGTCCCCCACGCCGTCTTCACCGACCCGCAGGTGGCATCGGTTGGCTGGACCGAGCGGCGGGAAATGAAGGAGCTCGGGAACTGCCTGTGCCGAACTCTTTCCCTTGAAAAGGCGCCCAGGGCGCAGGCTGCGGGCGACACCCGGGGGCTGGTAAAGCTAGTAGTCGATCCTAACAGCCGCAGGATCATGGGCGCGCATGCGGTTGCCGTAAACGCCGCTGAGATCATCCATGTTCCGCTTTTGGCCATGCGCGCGGGTTACACCCTGGATGAGCTCATCGACACGGTCCATATCTTCCCCACCTATGCCGAGGCATGGAAGCTCTGCGCCCATACATTCGACCGGGACCCCAGGGCGATGAGCTGCTGTGTCGTGTAGGACGATGAAATTTCCTCTTGGCTCTATACTCTAGTAGAGGGTTTAAAGTTGGTAATAACAGGTATATGGGAAGGAGAGATATATCCATGGAGAGGTTGATAACGATTGGAAAGGTCGCCCTTCGGGCGGGAGTCAACGTCCAGACAGTCAGGTATTACGAGAGGGTCGGGCTCGTTGAACCGATAACCAGGAAAGAATCTGGCTACAGGCTCTATGACCCTGAAGCGGTGAAAAGGATCGGTTTCATCAAACATGCACAGAAGCTGGGGTTCAGTCTGAATGAAATTGAGGTGCTCCTCAGGCTTCAGGTGATTGATGTAAAAAGCTGCGATGAAGTAAGAACGAAAGTGGAGGAAAGGCTCCGGGACGTACGGAGGATGATGACCCAGCTCAAGAGAATGGAGAAGGTGCTCACAGAGCTTGTGCATAGCTGTCTCTACCGTAAGAAAACAGATCCATGCCCCATTTTAAGAAGCCTCAAGGAGGACGCTGACAAAGACAGCATATGGGTGCAGGATGGCGTTCCTGACAAGGGCGCAGAGAACGGGGCAGTAGGAAGAAAAGGAGGGTGGTTATAAAAAAGTACCTGCGCTTTGTTCCCGTGGTTGTTCTGGGCTCTTTAGATACGATCCCTGCAGCAAATGTGACTATCGATTATTCCCGAGCGGATGATCGCCCGCCTGAAGTTGCGCCTTTAATATCTCCTTCATCCTCCCTTATGGAGAACATGCCGATCCCAGATGACAATGCTTCAAAGAGGTCCCCTGATCAACCTTCAGGTACAGGGAGCGGGCCCCTGGTCACCGTCGTCTTCAGCCGGGGAGCGGATCGTACCAGCGTATATTCTCCTTCAACTCAAGCTGATTCGTCCCTTTCAGATACCCTATTTAATTCCTCAAAGTCTTTTCTGTTTTCCCTCTGTCTTGGAATTCTACTTTCCATACCACTCTGAATTCAATTTCCCATGTACAACTCGAACGCTACGTTCAGGAAGATCCACCTGAATCTGTGTGGGCCTATTTCTACAACACTATCTCGATTCCTGCAGCCATATTCGTGTTTCTTCATCCGGTAATTGCCGAGGCAGCCATGGCCGCAAGCTCGATCAACTTGGTTATCAATGCCATTCTCCTGCGGTTCAACAATATAAAACCCGAATATGATCGGTACTTAAAGGTTAGAAATAATCTTGTATTAGAGTCCACTTTTCAATCTTAAATTTAGCGAAAACAGTCCACTTTTGAAATTTAAATGGCAACTTAGAAAAAAATATAAAAAATATTTGACTTCACAGGAAATCATTGATATAATAATTTTGCCTTATGCCCTACCGGGGTAGGGTACAATTCTTGATATTTCATTTACTTATTTTAATTATCAATTAATAAGTCGAGAAGATGTAATTTTCTCATGATAATTTTTCGATAAATGAGGGGATACCGATGAAATGTCAGAAATGCGGTACTGAAAACCCTTCAAAAAACAACTTCTGCGGTACGTGCGGGGAGCAATTAAAAGGGGCTCTTTTTTGTAAGCATTGTGGAAAAGAACTTCCTCAAAAGAGTAGATTCTGCATATACTGCGGTGTGAAGGTTGGATCCGGCGTCTCACCTGGCCGTTATCCGGACGCTTCGCATCCGGATAACGTCGAAGATACTGTAAGTACCGCCGGTGCAAGCACCAGGCGGCATTATACGCATCAGGCAATAAGAAAAAAAGGGAAATCGATAAAATTCTCCGGAAGGGGCGGCTCGCATAAACATGCGGCCAGATCCAAATTGCTTAGATATTCAATGACAGCGGTTTCCGTTCTGACGGTAGGCGCTGTTCTCATAATGACTCTGACGTCCTGGACACGGCCGACGAGTAGTAGTAGTAATGGAACGGGGTCTGACATCGTCTGGGCTTCGGATGTTCAGCGCATAGCCTCAAACTTCAACTGCCCGTGCGGCGAATGCGGGGTTGCGCGACTCGATATCTGTACCTGCGATATAGCGGGCGGTGCGAATGAAGCAAAAAGCTATATACAGCAGCTCTTGAACCAGGGTATTCCTGACGATGAGGTGATCACCAGGGTAGAGGAGCGGTACGGAAACAGGATATTGTGATTCAATCATGTTATAAAGGGAAAAACGATAGCGTGGCCTCTGGCCGCAGCCAGATGTAGTAAATTAAGACTTCCCCTTCTTTATTGAAGATTTCTATACTTCGCGCGGGCAAATGTAGTACCTGTGGTATAAAAATTCCAGAGGAATTGTATAAATTAACTGGAGTCTGAACATGAGAATTACCTTTAAATCGAAGAAAACCAAATTCATAATAGCCGGACTGGTGGTCGTAATTATTGTCGGATATATGGTCTATGCAGGCATTCGCGACACCAGGGTCCTGTATATGACTCCAAGCGAAATTATCTCGAGCGGAGCCAGTGTATATAACCGGGGGCTGAGGCTCGGCGGCATCGTATTGGATGGATCAATAGAATACGACAACAAAAATCTCATCCTCGCCTTCAAGGTGACCGATGGAAAAGTCCAAATGCCTGTGGTTTACCACGGTGTGGTTCCCGATACTTTTCAGAATGGCGTCGAAATCGTCGTCGAGGGTAACTATACATCCGAAGGTATTTTCAACGCAACGACTCTTTTTCCTAAATGCCCTTCGAAGTATGAACTGGCATCCTGAAATCGATAACATCGCTATTGGCACAATTATTTTACCGAAGAGTTGCAAATATGGTCGATATTGGTTACTTTTCTCTTCTGCTCGCTGTAATGGGATCATTATATTCCGTTATCTCTGCAATAATCGGGGCGCGTTATGAAAGAAAAGAGTTTATACACAGCTCAATAAATGCCGCCTATGCTGTTGCCGGTTTGATGAGTATTGCAATGGCGGCTCTCCTGTGGGCATTTTTCACACACGATTATCAGGTGTCCTATGTGGCAAACTATTCGAACAACAACCTTCCACTCCTGTACACACTATCTGCGGTATGGGGAGGCCAGGAGGGGTCTCTTCTGCTCTGGGGATGGCTGCTTGCCGTATTCACTGCAATAGTCATGCTTCAGAACAGACGCCAGAACAGAGAGTTGATACCGTACGTGACCGCCGTCCTCATGAGTGTCGAGCTCTTTTTTCTTATTCTCATGACATTTATCACCTCACCATTTTCAAGGCTCGACTTCGTTCCCGCCGACGGTCAGGGGCTGAACCCTCTGCTTCAGAACCCGGGAATGCTCATACATCCGCCTACCCTCCTAATCGGGTATGTCGGTTTCACCGTACCCTTTGCCTTCGCAATGGCTGCCCTTATCACCGGCCGGCTGGGTGATGTCTGGATTCGCAGCACCAGGCGCTGGACAATGTTTTCCTGGTTCTTTCTCGGCGTCGGAATTCTTCTCGGTGCCCAGTGGGCGTATGTGGAGCTCGGATGGGGAGGATACTGGGCATGGGACCCGGTGGAAAATGCATCGCTCATCCCATGGCTCACCGGAACCGCCTATTTGCACTCCGTTATGATACAGGAGCGTAAGAATATGCTGAAAGTCTGGAATGTAAGCCTTATTATCGTAACATTTCTCCTCAGTATATTTGGAACATTCATCACTAGAAGTGGAATAATCTCTTCTGTTCATTCCTTCGGCCAATCAGCACTGGGACCATTCTTTCTCGGATTCACCGGCGCCACTCTGGTTGCGGCAGTTATTCTGATTAACAACCGCCTGCCGTATTTAAAAAGCACCAACGAGCTCGATTCACTCATTTCACGGGAAAGCAGTTTCCTCTTCAATAATTTGATCCTCGTGGGAGCAGCATTTTCAATATTTCTCGGCACGATCTTCCCGATAATTTCTGAAGCGGTAACGGGTATGAAAATCACCGTTGGGGCACCGTTCTTCAATCAGGTCAACGTTCCTATCGGCCTCGCCCTGCTCTTTCTTACAGGTATATGCCCCATTATAGCATGGCGCAAGACTTCAGGCCGAAACCTGCGTAAAAATGTAATGCTCCCCTTTCTCATCGCCCTTGCAGGCGGCATTACTCTCTATGCAGCAGGCATTGGCCGCGGATACAGCCTTCTTTCATTCAGCCTGTCTATCCTCGTCCTCACCACCATTGCAATAGAATTCATTCGTGGAGTACGGGCACGACATGCAATGAAAGATGAACCTCGCATTGTTGCACTTGGAAAGCTTATCTGGCAGAACAAACGCAGGTATGGAGGCTATTTCGTCCATATTGGAATTGTGCTTATCTTTATCGGTATAACGGGCTCGTCAGCTTTCAAGGTGGAAAAGGAAGCCCACCTCTCGAGAGGTGAGAGCGTCAAGCTCCGGAACTATACCATAGCCTACGAAAATACGGCACAGTACCCAACGGCAAACAAGATCGTTACAGCGGCAACACTCTCCCTGTGGCGTGATGGCGAAAAAATCGGCTCTCTCAATCCAGCAATTGAAACATATGAACATGCCGAGGTGCAAACCACATCGGAGGTCGCAATACGAACAACCCTGAAAGAGGACATTTATGTCATCCTTGCCGGCTACGAGCCCGAAAGTCTGGCCGCCACCTTCAAGCTGATAATACGTCCCCTCATGGCCTGGATATGGATAGGAGGCGTAATGCTCGCTATCGGAACCATCGTGGCAATGCTCCCGGACCGGAGGGAAAAAGAACGGCTTCGAATAAAATACGCCCGGGAGGTGTTCGATTATGAAACATAGGAAAAAGAGCACCGTACTCGCTCTTGTGGTTACGTTTCTGCTGTTCGAAACGGCTCACGCTACAACACTTGAGGAAATCTCCAATGAGCTGGTCTGTCAGTGCGGATGTGGACTTGTTTTAAACAATTGCAACCACAGCGACTGCGGCGTCGCGATTCCCATGCGAAGGATAATTACCGAACGTATCGAGCGCGGGGAGACAAAGGAGCAGATCATCGCATCCTTCGTACAACAGTACGGTGAAGTTGTACGTTCTACTCCGACAAAGGAAGGGTTCAACCTCACGGTATGGGTGCTTCCATTTATCGGTATTGCTGCGGGGCTCGGCGTCGTTGCCGTACTAATCATCCTGTGGACCAGAAGGCGACGGCTTGCTTCTTCTCCCGATAATTCCGACAGCACAGCGGAGAAACCGCCCGAAAAATACGAACAAATCTTTGAGCGTGAGCTTGACGATTTTGAATAAGGAGGCGCCCGATGATTGCAATTATGATTCTTATGGTCCTCGTCGTTCTTGCAGCTGTTGGATACCCTCTTGTTTATTACAGGGCACGAAAGGACATAACCCTTAATGATACCTATGATACGATGAGTGAGATCATGAAGAAAAAAGAATCCAGCTATACGGCGATAAAAGAGCTCGATTTTGACTATCGAACAGGTAAACTTTCCGATGAAGATTATAAAAAGCTCTATCGTATTTATAAGTCAGATGCACTCCACACGATCCGTATGATCGATGAGAACTCCGCAACAAAGAGCAATCCAATGGAGAGGGTTCTGGAGGAGGAGATCAGAAGAAGGCGGGCCATGATTGCACAAAAGACCGTCGAAAAAAGCGCACTTTCGACAATTCGCTGTACTTCATGCGGAGCGGAAAACAGGATAGCAAACAAATATTGTACATCATGCGGCGAGAAGTTCGGCGAAAAGTGCAGAAAATGTGGAAATCTCAACCTCCCGGATGCTCTATTCTGCAGTAATTGCGGCGAGCAATTGGAGCAATTTTGCCCGCAGTGCGGATCAATCGTAACCGCCGGTGAAAACATTTGCCCCAAATGCGGAAGCATAATCCCTCTAGAGGAGGAAGCCGATAGATGAAGTGGGTTATCACTGTCTTGCTGGTAGCGTTCGTGTTTCCCGTCTCCGGGCTCCAGGCCGAAGAAAACGATATTCTCCGCAGTGGAATCATCAGGGGCAGAATTTTGAACGGGACGTTCAACGATAAAATACCTGCAGTCCGGATCGTCAACATTACATCATACCACGGAGCAACAATATCGGACACAGCAGAGACCCGGACAGACGAGAGGGGGCGGTTTATTTTTCAGGGGCTCGAAATCGATCCAAACCTAGTGTACATTGCGCGCACCGCATACAACAATATTGAATATTTCAGCAATCCTGTTGTTCTCAGAACAGACGAGCCGGAAAAAGAGATGGAGCTCGTTCTCTACGAGGAATCCGATGACGGTTCGAGCCTGGCCGTTGAAAACTACCACGTGATCGTAAGGCCTGGAGAACGGGGTATACATGTGCAGGAAATTCTCGCAGTTCGTAATACTGCCCCGTACACATTCAAAGGAAAGGACGGACTGACGATGACATTCACGCTCCCCGAAGATGCCCGAAACATCAAAATCGAACCTGGGTTTGAAGGGATGAATATAACTGTCGGAGACGATAAGATTTTTATGCATGAGCCGGTCTACCCGAAGGCACAGCAATTGATCTGGACCTACGATATTGCCGTTCAAAAATCTTCCTATACTATGACACGTATACTCGATTACAATACAGAGAGTATTGACGTATTTCTCGGAATACCTGGCGCACAATTGTCAAGTGAACAGCTCCAGCCCCGTGAATCATTTACGGCCGACGGAGTGCAATACTCACACCTTTCAGGCAGTGATCTTGGCTCCGTGACACCGCTCACCATTCGAATAAAAAACCTACCGAGAGTGGGAATAAATTTATTTCGTGCAGGCATTCTTACCGCAACCGCCTTTTTTTCCACTATAATCGTTCTCTTTATATACGCTTTCTCAAGAAAGGACCCATACGAAGAAAAAAACGAACAGCTTGTACAAAAGAGAAGCGTTCTTATTAAAGAAGTGGCCGAACTGGACAACAGCTATTCGACAGGAAGTATTGAGGAAAGTGATTACCGCGCTCAAAGGGAGGTGAAAATGAAACGTCTGCTGGACATTAGCACTCAATTGAGAAACCAAAGCCGGCATCTATGACAACAACCTGTCACAACCTTTGCATACGGGCAGAAGGGTTGGAGAAGCGCTACGGTCATATCCGCGCTCTCAATGGTGTCGATTTATCTATAAGGGCGGGAGAGTCCTGGTCGATATTCGGACCGAACGGTGCAGGAAAGACCACACTGATCGGGATACTATCCATGTTTATCAAGCCGACGGGTGGTGAATTGAGAATCGAAGGGACAGGCATTGAGGACGATCAGACCGCCCTTCGAAGGCGAATCGGTGTCATCTCCCATCAAACCTTTCTGAGTGGAGATCTCACTGCGTATGAAAATCTCCTGTTTTTCGGGAGGCTGTACGGTATTTCCGACCTGAAGAATCGGGCTCGTTCGATTATCAGCAAAGTTGGGCTTAAAGACCGGGCCGGAGAGCGGGTTCGAACCTTTTCACGCGGAATGCAGCAGCGTCTTTCAATTGCAAGGGCCCTCATACATGAACCCTCAATACTGCTGCTGGACGAACCGTTCACAGGACTCGACCCGGTCGGCGTGAAGCTTTTCCAGGATATGCTGAACCTGTTTCGGAGCGAACATCGATTAATCGTGATGACTTCCCATAACATTTCCCTGGGAACAGAGGATTCGACGCACATTTTGATACTCGCAGATGGCCGTGTCGTTTTCAGTGCCGCGAGGACCGATATGAAGAACGAAAATCTCGAAGACATCTATCTCCGGCACGCGGGACGGTGAACATAATGAACTATTTCGGAAAGGTACTTGCAATATCGGTAAAAGATATCATTTCCGAAGGACGCACAAAGAAGCTTGTTCCGGCCATGCTTGTTTTTTCCCTCACCGTAATAATCATTTTCAATTTTCTGTTCGAGCCCGGCACACAAAATCTGAAATCCCTGGCTCCCGGAATTCTGTGGGTTGCTTTTTCCTTTGCAGGGATGCTCGGCCTTGGAAGATCCTTCTCTGATGAACAGGAACAGGGAACACTGAAAGGAATGATGCTCGCACCGGTGGATAGAAGTGCAATATTTCTCGGAAAACTGTTGAGCAACCTCTTATTTCTCTTCGGCGTGGAAATTAGCAGCCTTCTTGCATTCGGTATCTTCTTCAACCTGAACATTCTTCCGCTTTTGCCCGGACTGTCAGCCGTTCTGGGGCTTGCTACATTTGGGTTTGTGACGGTGGGATCACTCTATTCGGCCCTGGCATCAAATATCCGTCTGCGTGAACTGCTTCTCCCCGTCCTTCTCTTTCCCGTAATCATACCTGTCCTTCTTGCCGCCGTGCAGCTGACTGGGGTTGTTCTAAGGAATCAGCCTATCATCGAGGCACGCGGCTGGCTGAATCTCTTGATAGGATATGACGGGATTTTCATTGTAATAGGTTTGTTGACATTCGAGTATGTCATTGGAGAGTAATAAATGACGAAAAAGATGAAAAGAACTGAAAGCTTCAGACTCCTGCTGGGCGTAATTGCCTTCGCATCAACCGCATCGGGTCTTTACCTCGCTCTCATCTATGCGCCGGCTGAACGCACAATGGGCGATGTGCAGAGAATATTTTATTTCCACCTCCCGCTTGCATGGATCAGCTTCCTTGCATTCTTCGTCGTCTTCATAAGCGGCATTTTATACCTGATAGGCGGGAATATGCGGTGGGATATAGTAGCAGGTTCATCTGCAGAAATCGGTGTGGTATTCAGCACGCTCGTGCTCGTAACGGGCTCCATATGGGCCCGCCGCGTCTGGAATACATGGTGGATGTGGGAGCCCAGACTTACAACCATGCTCATACTCTGGCTGATCTATCTCGGATACCTTATGAGCAGACGAGCCGTCGACGGTGAAGAGCGGCGCGCCAGAATCTCGGCCGTTATAGGGATTGCAGGTTTTGTCAACGTGCCGATTGTTTTTCTATCCATTCTGTGGTGGCGAACGATGCACCCGGTGTTGATAACAACCGAAAAAATGGGTCTTGCGCCTCCTATGCTCATTGCCCTCGCTGCATGTCTTGCGGCCTTTACTCTGCTGTATGTCTACCTGCTTCTTTTAAGAGTGCAGCTTGGAAAGACCGAATATTTTATTAACGAAATAAAAACTCTTTTCTATCGGAGACCGTAACAGGGGAAAAAATGACAAATTTATGGTACCTCTTTACCGCTTTAACGATTATATGGGTTGCAATAGGTTGTTACACCCTGTGGATGGAAAGAAAACAGGTACGTCTGTCAGGAGAAATCAAACGGCTTATGGAATTCGTATCGGGAAACAGTACCGATAGCCGAAAAAAAACGGAATAAATGCAACGATGATAATCCTGTTGATGAACACGCTTCCTTCTACCATATTCTTTTTTTTAACCATACTGTTACCCCGCATCCATTTTTCACAGGTGAAAAACGAGTATTTTTTATCCTAATTTCTTAAAAAAGCTTGACTTTTATATTTATTTTTATATAATTATGTAGACCGATTTAATCAAGATAAGGAAAAATTAAAAATGTTTATTTCAAAAAAATGCCTGTATGCGCTGAGGGCGGTTTTTGAGCTTGCCCTCAGAAACAGTGTCGAACCGATTAAGATTCGCACTATCGCCGATTCACAGGCCATACCAATCAGATTTCTCGAGGTAATACTGAATCAGCTCAAGCATGCAGGATATGTCGAATCCATGCGCGGAAAACAGGGCGGCTACATTCTTGCCTTCAAACCCGAAGAGATTACTGTCGGTGAAATTATCGCAGCGGTACAGGGTCCGATAAAAAAACAATCGAGAGAGCTCAATAGAAGGGCAGGGGCACCTGCAAGGGGAGACTACGCCTTCAAAAAAATGTGGGAGAATGTCAAAAAAGCGGTAAGAGATCTGTGTGATTCTGTAAATTTTGCAGAGCTCATTGAAATGGAAAAGGCAGGAAAAACTTCTTTTATGCTGAACTACACCATTTAGAAAAACACGTTTCATCGCTCTTCTCAGCATTCAAAGTCCGGTTTTCATTTTGTATAGTATAGTCGAAAACGTACGTTTACATATTGTCTCCGTCAAGCGGCATGTTATCTGCTCCATGTACTCGGGGTTATGTCCGTTCAATTGCGCTCCGGCATTATTTGGAGGCGGAAAACCTAATATTTTTGACGGATTGTTGAAATAATTTTCACAAGAGGAACAGTATGGCAGTTGATAAAACAGACGATGACGTCATGAGCCTGGTAAAGGGCCTGAATTTCTCTCAAAAGGTGGACCGATCCCTGGCATTGATAGATCGAGCCTTTCGAGAGTTTGGTGATGGATTTGTCATTGCAAACAGCCTTGGAAAAGATTCCGTTAGCGTATGGCATCTGGCAAAGAGGATTAACGCGAAGATTCGCGGCTTCGTTGTGACAACCCGCTACAAACCGCGGGAAACCGTACAGTTCATGCATGAAGAAGTCGAAAGGTACCCTGAGCTTCGGGTCTTTCAAAACGATGCACACATTCCGGACCGGCTCTACGAATCCGATCCCGACCTCTGTTGTAATTTACTCAAAGTCGAACCTACGAGAAGGGCGGTCAGAGAGATGGGCATTATGTGCTGGGGCACCGGTCTACGATGTACCGAAGGCAGAACCAGAACCGATTTCAGGGAGGTTGAAGAAAGAGACGAGGGGCTTATAAAGCTTAATCCCATCCTCATCTGGTATGAGCGGGAAGTATGGCAGTACCTCGCTCTCAATCACGTCAATGTTAACCCGCTCTATGCCAGAGGATACCGCTCTCTTGGATGCGAGCCCTGTACAAAGATAACAACCGGAAAAGACGAAAGAGCGGGGCGCTGGATAGGGACGAGCAAATGCGGAGGAGAATGCGGGATACATACGCGCCCTTTAAAGCTCGATTACCAGATATAGACGGCCTGGATATTTATTCCGTCCTATTCTTCGTCCGACTTCGGTTACAAGATCAATATAATCTTTAAATATTCAGCTCAACATAGAGAGAGACAATGAAAAACAATCCCGAAAACATACTAATGATACCGCAAAACATACGAAAAGACACAAAAAGCTATCGTAAACGGGTCGAAAAGTTTGTCAGGGGTGAGATGACATCACCGCAGTTCAAGGCGTACCGGATACCCATGGGAATTTATGAGCAGCGGGCATCAGGAAAATACATGGTGCGTATTCGCATTCCCGCAGGGATTGTCCTGCCCCATCAACTCGAGTGCATTGCCGGGTTGAGCAAGATATATGGAAACGGTATTATTCATGTGACAACAAGGCAGGACCTTCAAATTCACGACGTTGCCATTGAAAACACACCCGAAGTACTCGAGAAACTGCTCGAAGCGGGGCTTTCCCCTCGAGGCGGAGGAGGAAACACGGTTCGCAGTATAACCGTATGCCCCCGTTGCGGTGTCTGCTCAAAAGAAGCATTTGATGTAGCTCCCTATGCGATAGCATTGAGTGAATATCTCCTTCAAAACAACAGCTCTTTCAATCTTCCCCGAAAATTCAAGATTGCATTTTCCGGATGCTCAACGGACTGCGCCTCTGCTTCGGTAACTGATATAGGCTTTTTCGCCCATATACGGGATGGGAAGAAGGGATTTTCCGTGTATGCAGGAGGCGGTCTCGGCTCAAACTCCAGAACGGCTATTAAAATTGAAGATTTTATCCCAGCTTTAAAAATATTCGGGACAACAGAAGCGGTAAAAAGATTATTCGATCATCATGGAGATCGAACAAACAAACATCGGGCTCGTCTTCGCTATGTACTCATGCGTCATGGGCAGAAAGAATTTATGAATCTTTATCAAACGGAGTTGGAAAAAATTGAGAGAGGAGGGCTGGCAGATCCGGTTCCCCGAATACGGGAAATCAAAAGAAACAACAAAGCCCCTTCAAAGCTGGAGGAGGAAATCATTTACGATTTCGACTCTTCATTTTCACGGCAGATAGAGGATGATAAAACTCCCGGGCTTTGTTCTGTACGGATCGCCCTGCGCCGGGGAGATATTCCTGCCGGCGATCTCCCGGTTGTAGGCAATCTTGCCGAACAATACGGGGAGGGCTTCGTGAGAGCAACACAGATGCAGGACCTCGTTATCTGCGGGGTGAGAAAATCGGACATCCAGAGAGTAATCTCTGCTTTAACAGAGCTGAGCATCGATATTATTAACATCAGCGGCATCAGTATCGTGTCCTGCGCCGGTGCAACAACATGCAAGCTTGGTCTCTGCAACTCACGAGGCCTTGCCCGGGCAATTGAATCTGAGATAGCTGATTTAAAGCTCTCAGCTTCAAAACATGAAACCATAATCAGGATAAGCGGGTGCCCGAACTGCTGCGGCCATCATCATATAGGAGAGCTCGGATTCGAAGGCAGGGCGAAAAGGATACGTGGAAAGCTCATGCCTTTTTATGACGTCATATTCGGTGCACATGTTGCCGAAGGCGAAGCACATCTCGGGAAACGTCTTGCGTCACTTCCCGCAAAGAAGGTTCCTGTATTTACAAGGGAAATCCTGTCATTGCCGGAAGACCTGTCTTTCGAAAGTGTTACAGATGCTGTTGTTCGACACAAATTCATATCTCAGGAGCAGATTCCTTCGGAGTACTATAACGATTTCGGATCGAGCAAACCTTTTTCCCTTGCGGGTCGAGGACCGGGTGAGTGCGGCGCAGGCGTCATGGATTTAATCGGATTGGACATTGACGAGGCCAAAACAGCCCTCGAAGAAGCTGCGAATTTTGAAATAACTGAAGAAAAAGGGCAGGCATTGTACGGTGCACTCCTCGCAGGGGCGCGGGCGCTCCTCGTGATTTTCGGCCAGGAACCGAAAAGTGATCAGGAAGTGTTCGATACCTTCAACCGGTTTCTTATCGAGCCGGGTTGGGTCGGACCGGACGCGCGGGAATTGATAAAGAGCGCGGCGGATTGGAAAACGGGCAGAAAAGTTTCGCTTGAATACCAGATCGTGTCTGTAACCGTACTTGTACGTAGAATTGAAGAACTCTTCTATTCGCTGGACTCCAATCTCAAGTTCAAGGTCGAGCCTCTGGAAAAAGGAATACCCCGGCCTTTGGGCGTTGAAAGCCGCTTTCTGGATCTCCGAGGCGTTGCCTGCCCGATGAACTTCGTCAGAGCAAAGCTTGAGCTCGAAACAATCGGTACTGGCGAGATGCTCGATATACTCCTCGATGACGGTGATCCCATCAGAAATGTCCCGGCAAGCTTTGAGGAAGAGGGTCAGGAGGTCGTAGAAATAAAAAAGGAGCAGGAACATTTCTGTGTAACGGTACGGAAAAAAAATTAGGGAACCGGACATTATTGTGCTACAATAACCAAATATAGAGGGAGGGCGAGGAAGATGAATATAGCAAATGACCTCACCGAACTGATCGGCAATACTCCCCTCGTGTGGCTGAACCGTATAGGCAACGGCACAAAGGCCAGGATAGCCGGTAAGCTTGAGTTTTATAATCCGTCGAGCAGCGTCAAGGACCGTATAGGGGTAAGCATGATAGCAGCAGCAGAAAGGTCCGGTATACTCAAACCGGGAATGACTATCGTGGAACCCACAAGCGGAAATACCGGAATTGCTCTTGCCTGGGTAGCTGCGGCCAAGGGATACAGGCTTATTCTGACCATGCCCGAGTCGATGACTGTCGAGAGGAGAAGGCTTCTTGAGCTGCTCGGAGCAGAAATCATTTTAACGCCTGCAGAGGAAGGTATGACCGGAGCGGTTGAAAAAGCGAAAGAGATAAGCCTGGATAGAAACGACATTTTTATGCCGCAGCAGTTCGAAAATCCCGCGAACCCGCAGATACATCGTGAAACAACTGCAGAGGAGATCTGGCGGGATACGGATGGAAAAGTTGATATATTCATAGCAGGCGTAGGAACAGGCGGCACGATATCCGGGGTAGGGGAAGTGCTTAAATCCAGAAACTCTTCCGTTCGTATCGTTGCCGTTGAGCCGGCATCCTGTTCGGTACTATCAGGAGGAGAACCGGGACCGCATCGCATCCAGGGGATAGGAGCAGGCTTCATACCAGGTGTTTTAAATACAGAACTAATCGACGAGGTCGTTCAGGTAGAAAATTTAGAGGCGATCAATATGGCGCGCCGTCTTGCGTGTGAAGAAGGTATTCTGGCAGGGATATCCTCAGGAGCTGCAGCAGCGGCATCGGTTAAAATTGCAAAACGCAGGGAGAGCTCCGGAAAGATCATTGTATCCATCCTGCCGGACACAGCAGAACGCTATCTGAGCACGGAATTTTCATAGGCACGTATTCATTATGCAGGTATCCCTTTGAATGCCTGCATTCCATGCCGGAAAAAGTTGATTTAGCAACGGAGAAGCACCCTATTATCATACACTCCTATTGTGCCCGGTACCAGGCGGCACTATACAGCCGCTTCAACCCTCTCCCTCTTTCTTTCCTTCTGTTTGGACTTGCCGTTTTTCGCGTTTCGAAGCTTGCCGTTCATAAGCTCATCGATAAAAGAAAGGTGGCCCTTATAGGTCTTGTTCTCATATTCCTCTTCCCAGGCCCTGTTCGCGACTTCTCCATATGCCTTTGCGTACTCATCGATGGCAGGCGCAAGTGTGGTGATGATTGATTCGGAACCCGGGTGCGTCGGATGCGCCCTCCCCTCTTCCACCGCCTCTCTGAGAATGTTCGGGTTGTCGATTATGGTGCAGGGCAAAAGCAGGTTGTCGTTGTACGGGCGTTTTTTTCTGAAAGCCTTGAAGAAGTCGGACTGGAGCACCTCACGAAGGCTCTTCTCCTTGATGTTGTCAGCGGCAAAATGACAGAACACACAGGGCTCGACATCGCCGTTTGATATGATATGGAAGTACTCATACCCGCCCGCAAGACAGCCGTTGGTAAGTATGCCGTCATTCCAGAAATCGGCGACAACCACCTGTTTTCTGTTTCTGAGCTCGATGATCTTTTTCCTCCGGTAGTTGCGCTGCTCGGGCGTCGGCATGAGATCGAGATCCGGCATTTTCCCTATCGGAATGTAGTTGAAGTACCACCCGATATAGATACCCTTGTCGATGTAATAGTCGATAAATTCATCACTTACAATAAACTCGTTGTTCTCCCTCGTGGCTGTTGCCGAGAATCCGAATATGACTCCCCTCTCCCTGAGCCTGTCCATGGCGTCGGAAATCTTCCGAAATGTTCCTTTCCCCCTCCTTTCATTCGTCTCCTTTTCGAAACCTTCAACGCTGATACAGGGAAGCGCATTGCCGAGGCGCGCGAACTCATCCGCCCTCTTGTCGTCGATCAGTGTGCCGTTGGTGTAAATCTGAAAGATGGCGTCATCATGTGTTTCGAGCATCTCGATAAGGTGCGGCCACATATTCGGCTCGCCTCCGGAAATGACGAAAAAGAATATTCCTATGTCCTTTGCCTCGTTTATTATCCGATGAACGACGTCGATGGAAAGGTCGTCGGCCTTTTTATAATCGCCCGCGTAACATCCATAGCAGTTCAGATTGCATTTCATTGAAGGGCTGATAACAAGCAGAGAGGGCGTATACTCGCCCGTCTCCGCGAGGTAGGCCCGTCTTCTCGGGCCATATACAGTGTACGGTTTTGCTATGAAATTCTGTACGAACTTCTCTCTCACACTCTTTGAAAGTGTCGGAAATCCCCGGTGCAGCCGTCTGAGCATGAGATTGAGCATAACGGCGGCCTCGGGCATCGTCTGCCGGACAATAATCGGATGAACGAGCTTCATCCATCTGTCCTCAGACACGGTTGTCATGAGTTTCAAGGCTGTTTTAGCGCCGATCGTCACTGCCTTCGACTTCAGCTTTGTTTTCATATTCATACCGCACACCTCCAGCAGTTTATTTATCACAATTCTCCAAGATATTCACGGGACAGTATCTCGAGAAATCTGTCCCCTCCCTTGATTTTTGCAAGGGTCTTCTTTACGTACTCCTTCAAGGTCCCCGAATCTTTGCTGTAATTCTGAATCAGCTCTTCTGCCTCTTTCCGTTCACGAAGCAGGAAGTTTATATATGTAGACAGAGGCACCATGTCACGCTTCTCGTTAAGCCATTTATAGAGCTCTTCATCGATCGTAATATTGATCTTTACCTTGTTCATGTACTACTCCTCGCATAAGTATGATTAATACTACCAAATTTTCAGATTGATGTCAAATATTTTTACCGGCCCTGTCGGTTTTAACTACAGTATGTCGCGGAAAAAATAAAGAAGGAGGTGGACCGCGTGCAGAGAAGCGGCGAATTCCCCTTCTTTGAGCAGACTTCGCACCTCTTCAGGGTGTTTCAAGACAACGTCGATTTCTTCCGTTTCGTCGAGGTTTTGGCTTGCTGCACGGAATACGTCTTTTGCAATAAAGCCGTAGGAAAGATTCGTATGAGTACCCGGATTCGGTGAAAACGCACCGAGAAGCTCCCACGTTCCCGCCCTGTATCCCGTTTCTTCCAGAAGCTCGCGTTTAGCGGCATCGAGGGGTTTTTCCCCGTCATCAACGAGTCCTGCGGGTATTTCCCATAGAATTCGATCAAGACCGGGTCGGTACTGCCGTATCAGCACGATTTCACATGAAGGTGTTATCGGAAGGATACTCACCCATGGTGAATATTCAAAGAGGTAGAAATCCGCCTCCCTCTCTCTTGACGGAAGGTAATACCGCCTCTGCTGTATCTTCAGCCATTTTCGATTGAAAATGTAGTTTTTGTCAACGAGTTTCCATCTTTCAATCGCCATCGGGGTTCGCTTCTTTCTTTTCGATGAATTTGAATATCATTTCACCCCTTTTTTTATATCCGAGTTCTCGTGCGTATCCTTCGATGTACCGTTTGTTTTCTTGAAGGAATTCGATCTTTTTCTCGGCGATATCCTTCTCTCTCTCGAGCGTTTCAATCTCAGCATAAAGAGCGCTCACCAGCCTCCGAGCTTCCCTTCGTTCAAATACACCGCCGCTCCCATACACAACGATATAGCCTACCCACAGCATAACGCATAAAACGATGATATAAAGTACAACATGCAGTCCTGTTCCCGTCGGTCTTTTCATCCTACCAAAATGAACGACAGAAAACAGGAATTACTTTAACCTTATCACGTGCGGATATGACCGTTTCCTCGAACAACCCACTTGTATGTGGTCAGCTCTCCGATGCCCATAGGTCCACGGGCGTGGAGCTTGTCGGTGCTGATGCCGATTTCCGCTCCGAGTCCAAAAACACCTCCGTCACTGAGTCTGGTGGAGGCGTTTACCGTTACAACTGCAGAATCGATACTCTGCACAAATCGTTCGACGGTGCGTATATTCTGCGAAACAATGCCGTCCGTATGACTGCTCCCAAACCGTTCGATATGATCGACTGCCTCCTCGACCGAATCGACGATTCTAACGGCAAGTATCATGTCAAGATACTCCGTATAATAATCCTCTTCGGACGCCTCACGTATATCCGGGAGCAGTTTTTTTGTTTGCGCGCAGCCTCTCAGCTCAACTCCGTCAAGTTTTTTCCTAACCTCCGGAAGAAATTCCCCGGCAACATCGCGGTGCACAAGCAAAGTCTCAAGGGCATTGCACGTCCCGGGCCGCTGGACCTTTGCATTCTGCACAACATCTGCGGCCATTTTTAGATCCGCATCCCGATCTATATACAGGTGGCAAACACCCTTGTAGTGTTTGATAACCGGCACCGTTGCAGCTTTCACAACAGCTTCGATAAGCTTTTCCCCTCCTCTGGGAATAACAAGGTCAACGTACCTGCTCTGTTTTACCAGCATACTCACCCCCTCGTGCTCAATTCTCTCGATCAGCTGTACGGCGGTTTCCGGTAGGTTTTCAGCCTTAAGCGCCGTTTGAATGATTGAAGTGAGCATCCTGTTGCTTTCCAGCGCGTCGCTGCCTCCCCTGAGGATGACCGCATTGCCTGATTTAAGGCAGAGGGCGGCTGCATCGACCGTCACATTGGGTCGGGATTCATAAATCATCGCCACCACACCGATGGGAACTCTGACCTTCTCGAGCACAAAACCCGGCGGACGTCTGACTCCTTTAATTTCTCCGACCGGGTCTTCCAGTGCGGCGATCTCTTTGACAGATTGTATCATTCCCTCAATTCGCTTTTCTGTGAGGAGAAGGCGGTCGAGAAACGCCCTTGACATACCTTCCTTTTCCCCCTTCTCGTAATCGAGCCTATTCGACTCTATGATTGCATCACGTTCGCGGTCAATGAGCACCGCAATACGATTCAGCACGCTGTTTTTCAAAGAGGCCTGCATCAGCCGGAGGCTGGATGATGCTTCCCTCGCCTTTTTTGCGATTTCCTCTATATATGTCGACAATTCCATCTGTTTCCCCCTGCACTATGCTTTTTGCGTAAACCGCGGATTTTTCATACACGGCTTCCCAAAGAATCGTATCCCCAAAACCTGCCGAACAGCTGCATTCAGCGGACAATAACCATATTATCCCTGTGGATTACCTCATCAAAGTAGGAATCAACGCCGAGCACCTCGGGTATTTTCCTTGAATTGAGTCCCATGATACGTTTCAGCTCATCGCTTGAAAAATTGGTCAGCCCCCTCGCTATTTCCTTTCGGTCTTCATTCTTGATCGACAGGTTGCTCCCGATTTTGAAGTTTCCCACAACTTCCTTTATCCCGGCGGGAAGGAGAGACTTCTTCCTCTCGACGATTGCACGTTCACCGCCGCGGTCTATTATCACCGCGCCTTCAACCCTCGGATTGAATGCAATCCACTTCTTCCTGCCTCTGATCTTCTTTTCCGCAGGAACGAAGTATGTTCCTATTTCATCACCTCTGAATAGACGCTCGATGTCAACGGTTCTACCGTTTGCAACAATTACACCGACCCCGCTTCTCGATGCAATATCCGCCGCCTTCAATTTCGATTCTATCCCTCCGGATGAAAAAACGGAGCCCTTCCCCGACATTTCTTCCCGTATCTCATCGGTAATCTCGGTAATTTCACCGATTACTTTCACCGCCTGAAACTCCTTTGGATTCTTATCGTACACACCGTCTGTATCCGTCAGTATGAGCAGAAGGTCGGCATCGATCATATTCGAAAGATGAGCGGCGATGATATCGTTGTCGCCGAACCGTATCTCCGAAAAGGAAACCGAATCGTTCTCATTGACAATCGGCACCGCACCGGTTGACCACAGGGTGAATATGGTGTTGCGAATATTGAGATATCGCCTCCTGTTCTGGATATCTTCAACGGTAAGCAGTATCTGCGCCGTTTTCCTGCCGCTTTCGGCGAACTCCGATTCATACGCATACATGAGCCTGCTCTGCCCCATTGCAGCTGCAGCCTGAAGAAGGTTCAGAGCTTTGGGGCGGTCCTTCAGGCCCATCCTGCTCAAACCAAGCGCAATAGCGCCGGAGCTCACAATGATGCATTCCCGCCTGCCGCCCAGTACGGTGGACAACTGCCCGACAATCGATTTCAGGGTTGAAAAATCGAGGGAATTATCCGCTTTTGTTAAAACCTTTGTTCCGATTTTAACAACGATCCGGCTCGCTTTTGTAATCAATTCTCTATGCACAATTTGCCGCTTTCCTCAGTTTGATTCAATATGCTCTGTTAATATACAAAGATTTTACCCGGTTTTCGAGTCTTAATGCCGCCTGTGAGCGGCGGCAGGGGATGCACTGTAAGGGTACGTGCCGACACTCAAGAGCGACACGCTGCAGATATATGCATGCAGCCGGTATACACTCACAGCGATATATTGCGCGGGTTCTTTTTGTATATTCGTCTGTGATCCAAAATAATACCGGTTATTGTATTTGCAAAACGAGAATTGTTACGTCATCGTGCAGATTTTCATGCTTTTTCCTGTACCTCTGCACCGAGCTGTCGAACTCCTGCATGTAGTTGTCGATTTTGAAAAAGTTCCTGCAGAGATCAACCGGGTTTGCGGCACGTCCTAAACCGTCCATATCCTGAAGGATTTCAAACAGCCCGTCCGTATAGAGAACAACACTGTCGCCCTGTTCGAGCCTGACGTTCTTTTGCTCATACCCGTCTACATGCTCGAACCAGCCAATGGGAAATCCGGTCATATCGACCACTTCGACAGCACCGCTCGATCTTTTGACAAAGGGAAGCGCATGATGTCCTGCAAGCGAGCAAGAAAGCAACCTTTCCGCCGTGGAATAAATACCGTATACCATGGTAATGAAATATTCTCCCTCTCCGATATTCATATGAAAGAATTCATCATTGATACGGGAGAGCACCTCCTTCGGTTTTACGACAGTATGCACACCCGACCGGGTGAGAATCTTTGCATAATGCGAGACTTCCTGTTTCAAAAAGACCGTAATCATGGCGGAAGGTACACCATGACCCGAAACATCAGCAATAAAAAAACCGAGCGTGTTCTCATCTATCCTGAACACATCGTAAAAATCACCTCCCACAGATTCGCATGGATTATACCGAACGGAGAAGTCAACTCCCAGTGCGTCGGGCAACTGTATGGGGAAAAGCCCTCTCTGTATCTTTCTTGCAGACCGCAGATTCGATAAAAGCTCTTCATGTTGTTTTTTAATAACGCCGACTTTATCCTCGACCATCTTCTCCAGACGGTCCGCGTATTTTCTAAGATCCCTCGTATTACGCTCGACAATTTTTTCCAGACGATGTGAGTACTCCTTCAGCGCTTTCGTTGCCTTTCGCAGTCTCAGCTGTGTACCAACGCGGAGCTTCAGCTCTTCTGCAGCCGGGGGTTTCAGAAGATAATCATTTGCACCGTGCTTCAGTGCCGCAATTCTGTCATGTACGTCGTCGACTATGGTAAGCACAATGACCGGAATATCCTTTAAGCTCTCATCCGCAGACATTGCCTCAAGCACTTCCAGTCCATGTCTGTTAGGCATCTTCAGGTCGAGCAGAACAAGATCGGGCATCAAATCTCTGATCTTCTCAAGCGCCTCGTTCCCGTCATGGGCCTCTATGAACGTATACCCTTCACCTGCAAAGACCTTTTTGATGATATAAATCATGTCCGGATTGTCGTCTGCAATGAGAATCTTACTCTCGTACACGTTTCTACTTCCTTATGCCTGGTCCGCGCCTCTTTTAAAACGCACTGTCGTCACCGTATTCACTTCTGTATGATTTCAACCTGAGGAGCCTGCCAGCCGCCGTGAATACGCATGCGCAGTTTCCCGTTTTTAAAAAATGAATCGACAAGACCCTTCAAATCCCTGAATCTGTCGTAAAAGGTCTGAGTCAATGAAGCTGTAACAATCACATCCAGGCCGCTGTAGTCAAGGGTTCCCGTTAATTCAGATTGCACGACATCCGCTTTAAGCACACCTCTTTCTACGGAAAACCCGTTTTCCCCTCCGGTGAGCTCGAGCACCACCTGCTGCAGCTTCAGAGATGAAAACTCAAATCCGGAAAAGGAAACGCGCCCGATATCCATGCCGCCTGCATACAGCCGGACCGATTGTATCCGGTTTCCCGCATCGGGCCGAATCATCCGTAACAAATCGACACCCGATGTTACCTGCAGAAAACCGCCGGATGCATCGATGAAATTGTTTTTCACGGAAATGCCGGTGCCGTTTATCTCAACTGTCTTATACTTCCTGAAATTTAGCAACCGTATGCGCACCAAAATACTGTCAGCGTCGAGTACGAAATTTTCTTTCCTGTGTGCAATCTCAACATCCCGCAGCACGATACGGAATGGATACCTGTATCGCACATCGCCTGCACTCAGAGAGACACCATAGCTCTTCTGTAGGCCTGCATTGATTCTGCCGATAAGAGCGCTGTAGGGAAAATTATACAGGATAAAGATACACAAAAGATAGATGGAAACAGCGCTAGTGATAATGATGAGAGCTGTCTTTATTACCTTGTTCATAACAGAAACTGTCCATATGCAGGTGCTGTCGCAGGAGATATTTACTTTTTTCAAAAAGAATGCATTCAGGTCTTGATAAACACCCTAAACCGTTTATCTTTGGCCCTCTTTCTATCATAGAGACGGATCGGGATAAATGCAAGAAACAAAAAAGCAAGCGCTGTGAGGGCAGGCAGAAGCTCCTCCATCCCTTTAATCACGATGGATTTAAAGAGAAATTTTCCTGCAAAATATCCGGCAACAAGGCCGATGAGCGGGAGGATATAGAGTACTGTTGCAGAGGTAACGATTATCCCCGGTCTGATGGAAAGGGTTACCCGGTCGCCGGCACTGACCGGTTTATCAACGAATGCCTCGATTATCATTTCAGTAGACGATATTTTTGTGCAGAGCCCGCATTTTTCACAAGATTCGTTTGCAGCTATTTTAACCGCCGCTTTGTTTCCTCTGACATCGACGACTTCACCTTCCTCACCCTGTATACCTTTAATGAACACTAGTTCCCTCAACCCTATTATGCCTTCTTTTCAGCAGCCTCTTCCTGTTTTTTCTTCAAATCCTCCTCCATGTTCAGAGCGTTTCGTACCGCATCGTCGTAACCCGGCACAGGCTCCGCTATTCTTATCACCTTCGTCGGGCATCTGAGTATCGACTTTACCGGCGCCGTGCTTATACTGTAGTCGATCACTGCAATATTATCTGTGATTTTTACCGCTCCGGTGTCATCGTCCTTTTCGCAGAGTTTACAGGCGATACATCCTGCAGAGCAAATTTTTCGCACAACAGGCCCTCTGTCCTTCGACCTGCAGTACACGTGCACCGCTTCGTCGACATCGGTGAGTGCCATAATATCTCGCGGACACGCCACGACACACTCTCCGCATCCAGTACATTTCGCCAAGATCACAACGGGAAGACCGTTGTCGTTCATATACATGGCGTCGAAAGGACACGCCCGCACACAATCGCCGAATCCTATGCAGGAGAACAGACACGCCTTTTCACCACCGACAAGATTCGCCGCTTCACATGTTCTGACGCCGGTATATACCTTGTCCTGCACCGCTTCCTTGAGGCCGCCGCTGCAGAACACCCGCGCTTTCTTAAGACCTAATGCTTCGGCAGGCTCGACCCCCAGTATCTGTGAAAGTTTTTCTGCAACTTCCTGTCCGCCCGGCTTGCAGTCTGCCAAAGACACCTTTCCCTCCACAACGGCGTTGGCGTATGCTGCGCATCCCGCAAACCCGCAGGCGCCGCAATTCGCGCCCGGGAGAGATTCAAGCACCTGTAAAACGCGGGGGTCTTCCTTTACAGCGAGTTTTTTATCGGCAATCACCAGAATCATTGCCAGTGCGATACCGATCCCGCCCATGCTTGCAACCGATATGAAAAGAACAGTGATACTCATATTCACTCCTCAACACGAATTAGTCTGGTTTTAAGGCTCCATACTATTACTATACCGGTTTTACATGCCGGAGAAAATCGTTTTACTCGCCGTGAATCATCCGCTTCGACTCTCCAGCCCTAGACCGCTATCAGTCCTGCAAATCCCATGAATGCGAGCGCAAGAAGCCCTGCGATGATCAGTGTAATCGCAGCACCCTTGAGCGACTCCGGAACATCCGCAAGGTCGAGCTCCTCTCTGATTCCTGCCATAATCACAAGGGCAAGCGTAAACCCCAGCCCTGCACCGATTCCGAATACAATGTTTTGGATGAAGGAGTATTCCCTGAGCGCACCGAACAGCGCAAGCCCCAGAATAGCACAGTTGGTCGTAATGAGAGGCAGATAGATGCCGAGCGCATCGTAGAGGGTCTTGCTCGTCTTCCGTATAAACATTTCAACAAACTGAACGAGCGCCGCAATAACGATTATGAAAGAGACGTACTCGAGAAAGGGGACTTTAAAAGCAATGAGAATGTAATTGTTGATGAGCCATGTAATAGCTGCTGAAAGCGTAAGAACGAACGTTACCGCAAACCCCATGCTCACCGAAGATTCTATTCTACCGGAAACTCCGATAAAGGGGCATATGCCGAGAAAATACGAGAGAACAAAGTTGTTGACGAGAACGGCAGATATAAAAATCAGCATGATTTCCAAAACCGGCCTCCACACTCACATGTTTTCTACGCCAATACGCGGCCTATTGACGCCCAATCTACGACAAGCAGGTTTTGCTGAAGACACTCGGCGCAGTGTACCGGTAATGTAACGCCGTCGGTAGAAACAACGAATTCCGTTTACGACTCTTCCCGTCACGTGCCTGTATTCTTCTTCAGCCTCCTGTCTATACTGTTTTTTGCACCGAGCAGGAATCCGAGTGTTATGAAGGCGCCTGGCGGCAAAAGCATGACGATCCACGGCTCAAACCCATTGCCGAGCACCTGTATACCGAAAAAGGTCCTCATCCCGAGGATTTCCCGTATGCCGCCGAGAAACACAAGGGTGACCGTAAAGCCGAGACTCACACCGAATGCGTCGAGGAATGAAGGCCACACCCTGTTTTTGCTGGCAAACGCTTCGGCCCGGCCGAGTATGATGCAGTTGACGACAATGAGAGGGATGAAGGGGCCGAGCGCTTTGCTCAGGTCGAGCAGAAAAGCCCTGAGAAACAGATCAACCATAGTGACGAACGTCGCGATAATAATAACGAAGGCCGGAATACGCACCTGTGAAGGAACTACATTCCGTACCAGCGATACGATAAGACTTGAACAGGTCAACACAAAAACAACGGCAAGCCCCATTGTCAATCCGTTTATCGCCGATGTTGTGACTGCGAGCGTCGGGCACATGCCCAAGAGCATTACGAGAATCGGATTTTCTTTCCAGAAACCCTTGAGAAACTCAACCGAAGTTCGTCTTCCGTCACGTTTTACCTCATGTGAAGCCATGTGAAAAGCCCCTTTCATCTTATTGCTTATTTGGCGGCCCATTACAGCAACAGCACGCCCTGCGCCAGTTCTTAACCCGCATCCCGCTACTGCACACTCCTGAATTTTTCTATCCCTTTATTGAGTATTGCGACAACGGAACGTGATGAAATCGTCGCACCGGTAATCGCCTGAATATCGTTATCTTTCTCGGGAGCCTTGTTCTTCACGTACCCGATGGCGGGTTTTGTCTTCACCCCTTTGAACTGCTCCTGAAACTTTTTCTCACCGATACGGCCGCCGAGACCGGGAGTTTCCACCTGCTGGAGCACCTTCATACCCGTCAGCTCGGAAAGGTCCGGCTTGAGCCCGGCCATAAGTTTTATAACCCCCTGATACCCGTTACCCTCGACTGGAAGCGCATAGCCGATCAATGTATCGGACGAATCCTTGCATTCAAAATAGGTAACTCCGTCTTTCGTTTTTTCATCATAATTCTTGGTGCCGGGTACAACGAGAAAGATTGAATTTCGCTGCTCTTCAAGCACATTCGCTTCGATAAGCGGGGCGGCGAAAATATATACGAGAGAGAGCACTCCGCCGGAAATGCATGCAAAAAGCGTCATTATGAGCAGCATTTTCACCCTGTTATTCATTGACAGCCCCCGTACCGAAAATTCTTGGCCTTGTACCCCTGTTTATCAGCGGGACGAACGCGTTCATCAGCAGTATTGAATACATCACCCCTTCAGGCAGACCCCCGAACAGGCGGATGACCATCACCAGAATCCCGATCCCTGTACCGAAAATCACACACCCTTTCTTTGTTATCGGCGATGTCACCATGTCGGTTGCCATATACAGAGCACCGATCATAAGGCCTCCCGCCAGCACATGAAAAGCAGGACCAGGATACTTTGCCGGGTTTATGAGGTGAAAAATTTCAGCGAGCACGGCTACCGTTGTAATAATCGATGCGGGGATCCTCCACTTGATGTACTTCTTTACAAACAGATAAATCGACCCTGCGATGAGAAGAAGGGCGCTCGATTCACCGACCGAGCCGTTTATCGTTCCCAAAAACAGCCCGGCAAGCGGAGTGAGAACACCGTCGAATTTCATCATTGCGAGAGGTGTTGCGGCGCTGACGGCGTCGACCGCCACTTTCGGTACATTGTAGGTTGAAATAAATACAGGGTAGGTCGCTGCAAGAAAGGCCCTCCCGATGAGCGCAGGATTGAAAACATTGTATCCGATGCCGCCGAAGATCTGCTTTCCGACAACGATCGCCACGACCGCACCGAGGCAAACTCCGTAAAGCGGAAATTTCGGCGGAAGCACCATTACCAGAAGCAGTGCGGTCACAACCGAGCTGCAATCGGCCAAGGATGCCGGCCTTTTTCGCAGCCGCACCACTGCATACTCACTCGCGAGGCACGTTGCGATAGACACGAGATACATATACAGAACATGAGGACCGTACTGATACATACTGAAGCCTGCCGCCGGAAGGAGCGAAACGATTACGCTGACCATTATCTTCGGCACGGACTCGGTGCTCTTGATATGCGGTGATGTTGAAAGAACGAGGGCGTTCGCTTCCATCTATTCCTGCTCCCTTGCTTTTATCTTGCGTAATTTTACTTTGGCCGTTTTGATGAGCTGAACGATCGGTCTCTTTGCAGGACAGACATAAGTGCAGCATCCGCATTCGATGCAATCATTTGCACCGTACTCCGCTGCAAGCGGCCAGTTTTCAGCCTCTGCAATAATGGAAAGCCGGGACGGCAAAAGGTGCACAGGACATGACTGAACGCAGAAAGAGCATTTTATACACGGGTGGTATTTTTCAACCGAAACAGTCTCCTTTTGCATGAGCAGTATTCCGGATGTACCTTTTATAACGGGGACTTCAAAAGATGCCTGGGCAAGTCCCATCATGGGTCCACCCATAACGAGCTTTCCTATCTCGCCGACTGTGCCTCCCGCCTGTTCTACGAGACGCTCGACAGGCGTGCCGATCCTGACCAGAAAGTTGCCTGGATTTTTAACGCCGTCTCCTGTAACCGTTACCACCCGTTCGATGAGGGGTCTGCCGTCACGTACCGCTTCACATACGGCCAGAGCAGTTCCCACATTGGAGACCACAACACGAATATCCATCGGAAGCCCGCCGGAAGGAACTTCTCTTTTGAGAAGCGCATGTATAAGCACCTTTTCGGCGCCTTCCGGGTACTTGGTCTCTGTGATTGCAGTGGTGAACCCTCCGTTGTTCTCCATGGACTTCAGTTTCTCAATTGCCTCAGGCTTGTTGCTCTCAACAGCAACAACGATACGCTCCACACCGAGAATCTTTCCGATCATCCGGGCGCCGAAAATAAAATCCCGGGTACGTTCCAACATAACCCGATAATCAGAGGTAAGATACGGCTCGCACTCACAACCGTTTATTATAAGAGTATCGATGGTCTTCCCCTTGGGAGGGGCGAATTTTACATGGGCCGGAAATGTTGCGCCTCCCATGCCGACTATTCCCGCCTCCTTTACCCGCTCGAGCATCGCTTTCACATCGAGCGCTGCAATATCATCGCCAAGAGGCGGCAAATACGCCTTCTCCCCCTCACCGTCCGGTTTAATCGCAACCGAAAGAGACTTGAATCCCAGCGGATGGAGTGTTTGTTCGATCTTCTTTACGGTTCCCGAAACAGGCGAATGTACCGGTGCCGTTACAAAGGCCTTTGCTTCCCCGATCAACTGCCCCTCCTTGACGGACTCGCCGACTTCGACAGTCGGAGCGCAGGGCGCACCGATGTGCTGTGTGAGCGGTACAACGAGAGTTTCGGGTATATCGGCTGCCCGCACCGGGCTATCCATGGCGAGCTCTTTGTTGTACGGGGGGTGCACACCTCCCTTGAAGGAGAACAAACCCATTTACATACTCCAAGTCTGTAGGTATTCAAATTGCTGAGCAGTCATACAGGTTCTTCGCTCAGGCAAGGTCTCTGTGAGCGTTTTTAAGCAGCATGTATTCATCCGACTCGCGGCCGGTTGAATGGAGCCCGTCCGGGGCCGAGCAGCGGATGCATCTTCCGCCGCTTATCGGCAAGCCGCAACGGACTGCAGAATTGCATCGGCTGCCACCCAAAAACCTGCTTTCAGGGCTCATACCGTCTCACCACATATGCATACCATTCTGTACGAAAATCATATGAGATAGAATATCCATTTCAAAAAAAAAATTCAATAACAATTTCGTCATATCATCCCCATAGAAGCCAGATAAAGACATAGGAACCGCCTGTTGCAGCAATGGTAAAGGGAAGCCCTATTCTTGAAAACTCCTTCAGCCCGATATGGTACCCCTCTTTCTTGAGTATCGAAACGGATACGATATTTGCTGATGCACCGACGTGGGTGACATTTCCTCCAAGGCAGGCACCGATCAACAGGCCGAAGATAAAGAGATAGGGGGGCAGTCCGAGGTTCGCAGAAATGATCTTTGTCACCGGAATCATGGCCGTAATGTAGGGAACATTATCCACAAAACCTGACACGAGAACGGAAAACCACACGAGAAACGTATAGACCATGAAGGCATTATCACCGGTCAAACGAAGCACCAGAGAGGCCATATCCTCCATAAGTCTCGCCTCTGTCAGGCTTCCGACGAGAATGAAAATAGACGACAGGAAAATAACGGTATCAAAATCTATTCTTCTTATGACTTCCCGCGTACTATACCTGCCGTTGACGGTAAACCAGATCCCGGATACAATACCGAGCGCCATGCAGATAATTCCGCCGAGAGACGAGAATTCAGGATCGACGAACGATGAAAAGGCGAGCAGCACGATCATGAGGATCACGACTATAGTAGGGAACAGGCTCCGTATGCCCGGTCTTGCCGCTGATGATACGGGCGCCCTGTACTTACTGAAAAAAATCGCGAGCACGATAAATGATATGAAGGCACCGACCTGAACGGCAAAAAAAATGCCGAGCTTTCCATTGAGAACAAAGAACTGGTTGAAAGTTAAGCCCATGTATCCCGCAAGAATCATGCTGGGGGGGTCGCCGATGAGGGTCGCCGTGCCCTGTAGATTTGCAGAAACAGCAAGGCCAATGAGAAAGGGAACAGGTGAAATTTTTTCTTTTTTTGCTATTTCGAGTGCAATCGGCGCAACGATCAGTACTGTCGCAACATTCTCAATAAAGGCTGAAAGAAAACTCGTCATCATGCACACGTACAGGACCGCCATACCGATAGTACGAGCCCTCGATATGAGATAATGCGCAATCAGTGCGGGAACATTCGATTCGATAAACGCCTCGGCAATGAGGAGGGTGCCGAGGAAAATACCGAGAACGTTCCAGTTTACGGAATGCACGATAAATGCGACCGTCCCGGACAGCCCTCCCCTGTTCACGATGCCGTGTAAAACAACAAGCAGAAGGGCTCCTGCGCCGGCAAAGTAGGATTTTTTTCTGGAATGGGCAACAATTCCGATATAAGATAGAAGAAAAACGATAAGCACGACGAGTTTGTAGCTCATGGTGTTTTCCCGGATATTGCCGTATGCAGGCTGCTTTTTCGGCGAGCACAATGTACTGCTTTTTTACGCCATTTGCAAACCCCTCGTGCTGCAGGGATACTTTTCATTCCAGCGACAACAAAATAGGTGCGTATCGCTGTAGTATTGGTTTTTGAAGCGCCGGCCTCCAAACCGAAAGGAACCGGATGTGATAAAAATTCAGATTCGCTATATCGATCAAAATATAGAGCACGTTCGCGTGAGCGGCCATGCAGGGGGGAAGTCGGGAAAGGATATTGTATGTGCCGCCGTTTCTGCGGTGACGCAGACCGCACTTGCAGGCCTTCTGCACTACGGAGCTGAACGGGTGCAGTGGCAGATGAAAAAAGGAGTCCTTTATATCACAGTAAAAAACGGAGGCCCGGATCAAAGGCCGGAATTTTCCTTCATACTCAACACCATGTATCTCGGCCTCAGGCAGATCGAGAAAGAACACCCGGATAAGGTCCGCATCAGTCTCATATTCTGACGCTTTGCGTCCGGATAATGTCGAAGATGCTGTAAGTACCGTCTGCGCACACCAATCGACCTGACATAACTCTCGATTACGCGTCGCTGAGGATATTCCGCTTGCCGCGGCAATACACAACCCCGGCGTATCCGACGAAGCTTGAATTTGGATGCTTATCGTAACTGGTAGTGTACTGCACAAGTGTTCCCGATTGCGCTTCCAGTTGTTTGGCTCCCGCTATTGCTGCTGCCGCTGCGCCCGGGCAGCAGGCGTTGTGTGAAACGAGGGCCTCTTCAATGACATGAATGGGATCGGCACTGATGAACGCATCGATAATCCGCCTGTCGTTTTCCTCCTTCACCCACGCCACGCTTTTATTTCCCGTTCCATGTTTGGTAAACCCGTAGTTCGGGCCGTAATGTGTGAGATCGGTGCTCCCGATAAAACAGACCTCAGTCCCGAGCTCATCCGCGAGCATGGCGGCCTTCCCTCCAATTTGAACAGCAGTCCGGTTCGGCGCTATACCTGCGGCTACTACCCGGGCATCGGGAAAGTAGTACTTTATGAAGGGAAGCTGCAGCTCGATTGTATTATCGGGGCTGTAGTTATGCGCATCCTCTCTGATAAAATCAAAGGCATCCGCCAGTTTCTGCGAGATCGCGTCATGGACCTTCAGTACACCCAGTGGAGTTTCAAATCCCTCATCGATAAAGATATAATTCGGACTTCCAGCATGAAGGTGCATGCCGAACAGGAAAAAAAGCTTCGGCATCCTTTTGCTCCGCACCGCTCTCCGGTGTATCGTGCTGAAAACAGCATTGGCGGTGCTCCCGGAGAAATACCATCCCGCATGGGGAACAATACCGCCGATGTATGCCCAAGAGCCGGCGTCCTCTGCTCCCGGAGAGAGGTTTTTTTGAAAATCCTCAATGGTTCCGATGCATTCGTCCCTTCTTCCCGGATACCAGGTTCCCGCAAAATCCATACTTCTTACAGGCATTGCAGTCACCTCCCTTCCATTTCCAGTATACCAGTATTTTACATTTATTGCCACGTCCTTTTAAAAACGATGCGGTTTTATCCGGTATTTCATGCGCAATAAAGGCATCGTATTGAATCCTGAAGGAGCAGTGTGCATATCTTCACCTTGATAAACTTCCGTCAGGGTAGTATTATGTAGTATTATGCCGGTCGGCTGAGCATGTTACTCAACGGCGGCAGTATCCTCCCGCAAATTGTCTCAGGGGAAAATGAAATGTCAAGATCAAGGGAATCGATACAAAGAACGATCGAGGGATCCTTTCTCGAAGCGTTAAAAGGTGTGTTCGGTGCCAACCTTCTTTCGATAACGGCATACGGAAGCTACGCAAGCGGCGATTTTGTTCCCGGCACATCGGATATAAACCTCCTCGTGATTCTGGAAAAGCCCGATACAGGACAGATAGGTCTGCTTGGAAAACGAATGCATTCCGTTATGAGGAAGTTACGAATAACACCGCTCATTATGACCAGAACCGAGTTCAGAAATTCCGCCGATGTCTTTCCGATGGAATACCTGGATATCCGGGAGAAAAACAGCGTGCTGTTCGGCGAAGACGAGACAGAATCACTCGCCATAAATAAGAATAATCTCAGGCATGAGCTCGAGGAGCAGCTCAGAGGAAACGTAAATGCACTGAGACAGATAATTGCCGCATCCAGGGAAAGAGGCAGGGTTCTCGGAGGTGCATTAAAAGGCCTTTTCGGCTCTCTCAAGGCTCTTTTCAAGGGGCTTTTAAGGATGAAAGGAATAAACGGGATCCCGCGTGAAGGTGCGGGGCTCGTAAAAAAAATACAGGATGAGTTCGGGATACGGGGAGAACCCTTTCTGCATCTGCTGCAGCTCAGGGAGGGGAAGAAGCACGACTCCGCAAAGCTTGCCGCGGAGGTGCTCGCCTCGCTGGAGGAGCTCATCCACATCGTTGATGCAATGAATGTAAAATGATAAATCGTGTAAGAAGGTTTGATGAACCTCTGATCAATGAAGAAACGGCTTCCGGCACGACAACGTGAACACCATTCAGTAAAAAACAGCATGAGGTTACCTCACCCATGAAAAAGCTTGGTTTTTATTTTTCGACAGCAGTACTTCTTTTCAACATAATCTGTCTTCCCGCTTCGGCTCAGAAGCTTCCCAAACCCGTCGGGTACGTCAACGATTTTGCGGGTGTTATCGATGAAGGATCAAAGCAGCAGATTGAGGGACTCGCCCGGGCGCTCAGGGAAAAAACAGGGGCTGAAATAGCGGTTGTCACGGTTGATACGATTGCCCCCTATGAATCGATAGAAGAATATTCGGTGGAGCTTGCAACTCAATGGGGCATTGGAAAGAAGGGAGAAGATACGGGGGTTTTAATACTTCTTGCCATGCAGGAGCGGAAGATACGTATCGAAGTCGGCTACGGATTTGAAGGTATTATACCGGACGGTCTTGCAGGAGAGATCATCGACAAATCGATACTTCCTTCTCTGAAAATCGGCAATTACGGAGAGGGCATGCTGAAAGGTGTGGAGGCGGTAAGCGGTATAATTGCCAAGAAGTACAACGTCGACCTCGGATCCTACAGACTCACCGAAAGCAAAAAGTATACTTCCGGGCGAAGCGGCGCCGCAACAGGTTTCATTGTCTTTATTATAATCGCCTTCCTGTTCGGAGGCGGCAGATTTTTCTGGCCGCTTCTGTTTCTTGGAAGTATGTCGAGGCGGGGATTCTTCGGAGGAGGATTCGGCTCCGGTGGAGGGTTCGGAGGAGGCGGATTTTCCGGTTTCGGTGGAGGCGGTTTCGGAGGCGGCGGCGCAACGAGAGGGTTTTAGCTGCGTGACGGGCATGTGCGAACAGCAGCAGGTGGTTGCGGTAACGAGCTGCGTCGCCGGTGAAAACCACGGATTTGTTCGGCCGACCGGTCGTAGCTGTATGAAGGTGTGCAAAAGGTATTGTTCCATAAGCGAGGAGGGAAGTGAATATGCAAAGAGGCAAGCTTGTAGGAATCGTTGCTGTTATCGGCGTCATCGTTTTGTTTCTCATCATATTCGGCGGATGGTATATCAGCACACGTAATACATTCGTTACGCTCGAAGAGGGTATAAACGCCGCATGGTCGGAAATAGACAATCAGCTTCAACGGAGGAGCGATCTCATACCGAATCTGGTTGCCACGGTCAAGGGGTACGCAGCCCAGGAGAAGGAGGTTTTTATTCAAATCGCCGAGGCACGTGCCAAGCTCGCAGGCGCCCGGAGCGTCGGGGAGAAGGCTCAGGGTTACAATATGCTCGATTCCGCACTGAGCAGGCTCCTTGTTGTGGTGGAACGGTATCCGGAGCTGAAATCAAACCAGAACTTCATCCGGTTGCAGGATGAACTGGCAGGTACCGAAAACAGGATCGCCGTTGCACGAAAACGCTACAACGACAGTGTAAGAATATTCAATACAAAGATCAGACGCTTTCCTGCATCTTTCGTCGCAAAACGAATGGGATTTGAAAAGCGTGAATACTTCGAAATTGAGGAGAAGGCTCGGGAAGTTCCAAAAGTCGATTTTGGAAGCTGACGGAGATTAAATGGAGACTTCTTTATCAAACAATATACACAATAAGCGGCCGCAAAATATCCTCATTGTCGATGATGACGAGCTCGTCATAGAAAGCTTTGAGAAAGTCTTCAAAGATAATGCCGGTGAATTGAACGTTGAAAAAACCACGGACGGGAAGCATGCCCTCGAGTTGATAACCGACCGGAAGTACGATATAATCATCACCGACCTGGTTATGCCCGGCATCGACGGTATACAGCTTCTGAAGAGGGCAAAACAGCTGCAGCCTGAAGCAGAGGTTATTCTCATTACCGCGTACAGTTCGTACAACAGCGCTGTTGACGCGCTTTACTTCGGCGCCGCGGATTATATTTCCAAGCCGATAAATGCAGATGAATTGAAGGCGCGGATATCACGTGCCCTGGAGAAGCGAAAAGCCCTCCTCGAAAAAAAAAGTAAACTTTCAGAGATGGAGAGGCTCTTCTATACGGTTGCGCACGATTTCAAAGCCACGATACTTTCCGTAAAATCGTTTTCAGAAATCCTATCCGATGACTACAAGGATCGGCTCGATGATGAAGGCCAGTTCCTCATCGAACGGATTCGGTCGAACCTGTCGGTCATGGAATCGATAACTGAAGGACTTCTTGAATTTTCTAAGATCGGCAAGGTCAACGAGCTGTGGGAGAATATCAACACCGCGGATGTTCTCAAAGATATCGTCGACAACTTTGCACTTGCTCTAAAAGAAAGGGAAATTACGCTTACAGTTGAAAACGATCTTCCCCGGGTATATTTTTACAGGCGAGGCCTGCAGCGCGTTTTTTCAAATCTGATCGACAACTCCATTAAATACACAAGGCCCGGAACAACGCCCCGCATAATAATCGGTTCGACGGATACCGGTCCCCTGGCTGCAGAAGGTTTATGCCAGTTTTTTGTGGAGGACAACGGAATCGGCATTGCGCCTGAAAACCGGGAGCTCATTTTCGAGCTGTTCCACCGGGAAAACGGCAGCATCCATGTGCAGGGATACGGAATCGGCCTTGCGCTCGTGCGGAAAATCCTGGAAACAGCGCACTGCTCGATTACCGTTCAATCGGAAAAAAACGAAAAGACGGTGTTTTATTTTACAGTTCCTTCAGCACGGCAGGTCGAAACGTGAAAACACCCCGCTTTTGCAGAACGACCAGTCTGGTATAAAGGCAGCCGAGGAGTCTCTTTGTGCAGTTTATCGATCTCCTGCTCTCATTCATACTTTTTACAACCGCCGTCGTGTTCATCGTAAGAAAGAAACTTCGTGAGAATGTCTGGATTATCGTCCTGGCGCTTCTGTTTTTCCCGATCTCTCTCATCCGCTCATACTTTCCTGAGACGGATTTCATATTATTCGGCAAAATTTCCATTCTGGATGTGGTCGTATTTCCTTTTATAAAACTCATACTGCTTCTTGCAATTCTCCGATATATTTTTATCGCAAAGGGGAAAAAGACGCTCAAGTGAAAGCGGACGAATATACCGACAGGTTCTACAGAAACTGGCAAAAACCCTCCGACCTGCAGTCATTCAGGATTCGGTACGGTGAAACAGACCTTCAGATATTTGCCGTAGAAGATCTGACCCCTCTTGCATCAAACCTGGTCTTGAAATACAGGCGTGAGCTCGAACAGACAATCAGGGCTTTCCCCTCTTTTCTCACATCACTGAAACCGGTCTCCTTTAAATCGGAATTTGAAATGATCAATACAATGATACAAAACGCCGCACTCGCGGGAGTCGGGCCCATGGCCGGTGTTGCAGGGGCTATTGCCGAGTTCGTCGGACGCGGGCTGCTTTACCGCAGCAGGGAAACCATCGTTGAAAACGGCGGGGATATCTATATGAAGACCGGCCGCGATCGAACACTGCTCATATACGCCGGGGAGAATTCACCGTTCAGGGATAAAATAAAAATCCGTCTCAGCCCAGGCGGCGGAGAACTCGGCATCTGTACTTCTTCGAAGAAAGTCGGCCACTCTAAAAGCTTCGGCAACACGGATGCAGTTGTAGTCATTGCCGATTCAGCGGTGACCGCGGATGTCTTTGCAACCGCAGTTGGAAATAAAGTCAGGATGGAGGAGGACATCGCCGGAGCAATGGAGTTTGTGAAAGACATCGCCGGTGTGCGGGGCGGACTGATTATTATCGGAGAAAAAATCGGCGCCTGGGGAGAGATAGAGCTGTTGAACTGACACTCCCGATTAAGGGTATTGTCTGTGGCTTTATCAATTACGGTTTTGCACTGTATTAAAAATCCGACTGTACTAAAAATCCGGGGGCGACTGTGAATGCATAAACCGTTTGAAACCCGCACGTTTCATGGATCGTGAACAATACGATGCATCTGAAAGGAATGCAGGCGCTCCAACTTGGCAGGTCCGTCTACTCGTGCATTTCCATAGCCCTGTACGGACATGCGGGAACGCAGAGACTGCAGGCAATGCATTTCTCCTCGATAAACTGCACCTCCATCAGACCTCTGTCCTCAATCACCAGCGCGCCTGCCGGACATACCGCGGTGCAGATGCCGCAGTGCGTGCACCTGGAATCGATCCTCCTGATAACCTTTGAAATCGGCTTGAACGTAACACCGATTTCTCTGAGATAATTCAGCCCGTCGCCGATATTTCTCTTCGAGCCTGAGATCTCGATTACCATCGTTCCCTCTTCATCCTGCCCGATGCGCGCCCTCGAAATATTTATCGTAAGATCAAACATTTTTATCAGATTCGATATGACGGGCTGTTCGGTAAGAAACCGTGGATAGTGAAGTATCACGTTTTTTGAATATGTCTTCGCCATGACTCTGAATACTCCCCCTCTGCTGTGTCCCTGCACATATCTATGTACAGTCAAGCGGTTTGAACGTCTGCCCTGAAGTGATATCCGGCAGATCGGCAACCTTTTCCGAAAGAAAAAATTCACCGTTTCTAATCCAGTTGCGAAGCACCGTTGCAATCTCCAGCGCCATAGGATAGCTTGAAAGGCCTGCGGAAATCACTTCTTTTCCGTTAATGGAAATTTTACCGCTTTTGAGCTCTTTGTAATTCACCCGCGCAAGATTACCGCCTTCTCGCTTCGGATACGCTCCCGAGTAATCGACGACTGGAGCATATATATCCTCGTCCTTCACGGAAACAAATCCGATGATTTCCTCATCCAGGATAGGTATCGGTATGCCGATGCCGACAGCCATGCTGGCTCCGTATCCGACCATTGAAACACCGCGCACGTACCGGGAATTCATGTCTTTCATATTTCCCGTGACTGCAAGCGTGCCCGCCCCCTCGACCGGAACCCCGTTTTTGCCGCGTTCGGCGGTCGGGTTGTGCTGCGTACCCTCCCAGAACACGTATCCATGAGCTCCTCCGAGAAATATTCTCGTGCCGATTCCGATAGTGCGGAGATACGGGTCGTTGAGCAGCGGACTGATCTGGCCGGCGCTCGAATATCCGGCATTGGCCATATTCGGCTGGAGCACGCCGAGATAGGTATATATGACCCGGTTCGAGAGGTTGACCGCAACATTGTAATTCTGATACGCATTTCTGGGGTTCACGAGGAACGCCTGGTTGAGATCATGAATGTTTACGCTGGTTTTGAGCTCTTTTCGGGGGTAGCAGTCGGTCCCGTAGGATGTCGCCCTGAGTACGACCTTTCTTCCTGCGATAAGATCCTCGATGACATGTCCGCCGCCGTATGAAAACCGTCCGGGATATATTTTGTTTGCAGGGTCATCGTCAGGAATCGCGGTGGCGCCTATATACACATCACAGGCAGCCAGCCCGCCGTAGGCAGGTACATTATTGAGCCATGCCTTCTGCATTTTCATCCTGGGTGCGGAGTGTCCGAAATTGAGAAACGCGCCGGAGGAGCACATGGGACCGAAAGTCCCTGTGGTTACCACATCGACCTCTTCTGCCGCGCGCCTGTACCCTTTTTCCTCCACAAAGGGTATGATTTCATCCGCCGTAAAAACGCATGCCTTTTTCTTTCTTATCTTCTCATTAATTTCTTCAATCGTCTTCGCCATGATGTAAACGCTCTCCTCTCATAGATTACGCAGGGGTGCGGCTGCACTCCCTTGAAGAAGACGGCAAGCCGCATTGGACAGCATACGGTTACCGGATGCTGTTTACCTCATCGTACATGGCAATAATATTCTCAGGAGGCACGCCGGCAAGTATATTGTGCACCTGATTGAAAACAAACCCACCGTCCTTCATGAATATCCGGGTATTCTTCCGGACATCCGCACGGACCTGATCCGGCGTTCCTTCAGGCAGTATATGCTGTGTATCCACACCTCCTCCCCAGAAGGCGATATCCTTCCCGAACTCCCGCTTGAGCCGCTCGGGCTCCATGCCCGGTGTATTTATCTGGACGGGGTTGAGCACATCCACACCCGCCTCTATCAAATCGGGAATAAACTCGGATATTTCACCGCAGCTGTGAAGAAAAACGTATATATCCGAGTGGTCCTTGATATACCGGTAAATCTTCCTGTGCCGCGGGAAGAATATCTCGCGGTACATTTTCGGGGAGAGCATCGGACCCGACTGCATGCCGAGATCGTCACCCATCTGTATGATCTGCACGTATGGAGACACCGCTTCGAGCACCGGTCTCAGTTTTTCAATGTGGATCTCGGTGAGCCGGTCCAGCATCTTTTCCATCTCCTTCCTGTGAGTCACGAGATTCATGAGAAACCCGTCCGTTCGGTAGAGAAACTGTCCCCATTCAAAGAGGTTTCCGCCGAACCCTATCATGATCGCGTAATCGGTTTCCTCATACAGCTTCTTCGCCCTTTCTCGGAGCTTCGCGTAAAAATCCGGCCTGCCGGAGTTCTTCCAGAGAGGGCCCGTCATATACGACCACATAACCTTGTTCATATAATCGGGCAGGTCGTCGAAACTATCCCTGTGCATCTCATAAAGCGGCCACAACGTCTGATCGAAGTACAGGGAATAGTGCGGCATCTGCGCGATGACATCCCCATCCTCTTCCATGCATACCCACGTATCGTTCTGTTTTTCTATTTTCAGCCATGTGGGAAGTTTTGCGGGCGAACCGTCCGGAAGCGTCCAGTCCTTCCAGTCCGCTGGGTCGTCTGCAAAAGCCTGCTCAAGATCGACGGCATCTATCTGAAATCTGTCCAGATACCACTGTTCAACAAGCGCAAGCTGCTGCACCGAATCGTAAATCCTGGTCTCACCGCCGGTGATCCCCAGATGCTTCTTCAGCCTGTTATAGGCAATTGCCATGATACCGGTCGATCTCATTGCGCCGCAGTCAACGGGCACCTTGTCGGGCTCACTGTGGTTGAGTGCTGCAAGCACTCTTTCTCGAGATGTCATTATCTCCTCCTCTGTACCGTAATCGAGAGGCCGGCGGTATACACGGTTCTATCCCATTATAATAACCTAAATTATTTAATAATCCAAGAGAGAGATTAAGCTCCCTTTGACCATTTCAAAAAATGATTGCAGCATATATTCGTGCTGTGTATACTACTGAGGTATGCATTAATTCTTGCGTTCCAGGAACAGGGGTTTTCAAATACTCCTGCCGAATCTTGGCTGCGGAGGTACCTGATAGGTACGGGTGCAGCCGCAATGATACGTTTTTCCGAATAAACCGCAGGGAGAAACACATGGAAAGGTACAGAGTGCCCCTCGATACGCCCAAACCCGACATCGATCGTTTTCTCGACGCCATGAGCGGTAAAACGGTTCCGGAAAAAGTCCCGATGGTGGAATATCTGATCGACAATGCACTCATGAAACCGATTCTCGAAGACATGATGGACCGAATATGGATGGAGACATCGGATAAAACCGAATATACCGGCGGGCAGATGGATTTTTCGAAAGAGAGCCTTGAAACTGTCAACGCCTGGCTCGACAATCAGATCGCCTTCTGGTACCATATGGGATATGACTTTGTCCGCGTGGAGGTGAGCCTGCCGCTTCCTGCGGTATCGCTCTTAACCGCCGATACTGCTGAAGGGTATGAAAACCACAACAGGGCCTGGCAGGGTCTTCACAACGGCCCCATAAAGACCTGGGAGGATTTCGAGAAATACCCGTGGCCCGAGATAAACGACGACAACTTCTACATTCACCGGTATATCTGTGATCATCTGCCCGATGGACTCGGGTTCATGACCTGCCACGCAGGCGGCGTGTACGAACACGTATCCCGACTCATGGGTTATGAAAATCTATGCTACACATTGCACGACGATCCCAAACTCGTGAAGGCGGTAGCGGATACGCTCGGAGAGCTTATCCGAATATACAACTCATATCTGCTTGAGCTTGACGGTCTTTCGGTCATATTCCAGGGTGAGGATTACGGCTTCAACACTCAGACCCTGTTGCCACCGGATGATATACGTACCTACTTCCTCCCCTGGCATAAAAAGTATGCAGCCATGTGTCATGAGAAAGGGATACCCTACTACCTGCACAGCTGCGGCAAGGTCGACGATATTATGGAAGATCTCATCGAAGATGTGAAGATAGACGGCAAACACTCGTTCCAGGACAATGTGCTTCCGGTCGCCGAAGCAAAGAAATACTACGGCGACAGGATATGCATCCTCGGCGGTGTGGATGTCGATAAACTCACCTCGTACGAACCGGAACGTCTCAGGCGATACGTACGCAGCATCATCGAATACTGCGCTCCCGGCGGCCGGTTTGCAATCGGGGCCGGCAACTCGATACCGAGCTACATCCCGCTCGAGAACTACCTGATTATGCTCGATGAAGCACTGAAGTAGCTAGATATAGCATCGAATTCCAACGAGTACATTGCAGGCACACACCCGGCCAGCACTTTTGAGGAAATCCAAATAGCGCTTGACAGCAGTTACAGTGCGTGATAAAAAAATATATCCCTCATCGTACATACAGGAGCGGCATCTACTGCAAATTACATAACCTGGAGGGCGTTTTTGATCTTTACATCACAAAAATACCAACTCAGGAGGTTTTGTGTATGAAGAAACCACTCGTTTTTTCACTTGTTCTGGTTTTTCTCCTTTTTACATTCGGCACGGCGCTTTATGCGGGCAGTGAGAAGGAGGGTGCAAAAGAAGCGGCAAAAACAGGCGAGATTAAAATCCTGCACGACAACCCCGAATGGGAGACGATCTGGCAGGAGTTCGGTGAAGCATCAGAAAAGGACATCGGCATCAAGGGTGTGCCGACTGTTCTTGAGACGCAGGTGTACAAGACCAGGGTAAAGGTCGACCTGACGACAGACCGTGCACCTGAGGTTTTCAAGTGGTGGTTCGGCTATCGGGCTCTCGAACTCATCGATGCAGGTCTGCTCGCGGATCTGAGCGACGTCTGGGATGCAGTGGGCGATAACTATCCTGCCGGTGTCCGTGAAGCCCTCACTTTGAAGGGCATCACCTACGCCCTTCCCTTCAACTCAGGTTACTGGGTATGGTTTTACAGCAAAGCGGTGTACGACAAGTACAATATGGAACTTCCAAAAACCTGGGATGAGTTCATGGAGCAGCTTGCCTTCTTCAAGAGCAAAGGAATAAGCGGCATCGGGAATACCATCGGCAAATCGCGCTGGACATCATTCATTATTCCCATGGAACTCCTGTACCGAATCGACGCCGATTTCTATGTTCGGCTTATGAACGGCAAAGCGCATTACACCGATCCCGAAGCGGTACGGATGATGAAACTCTGGAAGGATTTGCTCGACAAGGGCTACTTCGCGCCGATGGATGCAACGTATGCCGAAGACCTGCCTCGAATGCTGAAAGAGGGCTCCCTGGCCTTCGCTCCCTACGGCGACTGGTATGGGGGTATTCTACAGCAGCAGGGTCTAAAGCCCGATGTGGATTACGGCTCCTTCATTCCGCCTTCGATCACTCCAAAGGGGGAGAAGTCGATCATTCTCGAGATATCACCGCTGTGTGCAGGCAAAAACGCCAAACACCTGGACCTGGCGAAAGAATGGCTCAAATGGTACGCAAGCGAGGCAGGCGCCAAATTCCTCTGGGACAAGCTACGGTTTGCATCAACCAAGCTCATCCCCGTGGATGTCATAGCCAAGGATGATCCGGTGCTGGCGCATGAATTCGAGCTGCTCCAAAACTATCCCAACAAGATGATCCGTTTCTGGGAAGCGACGCCTGTCGAAATTGTGGAGTTTGCGGTCGATGCCTTCAACACAATGCTCGTTCACCCGGAGCAGTATATGGACCTGCTCAACAGCATAGAAGCAAAAGCAAAAGAAGTCTGGCCCAAATACGGGGTTGAATATTGATACGATCTTCTTTTATGTACCGGCCCGGCAGATCAGGGGGGCCGGTACATTCTGTTTATTCAGCCGACCCGCGGCCGGATGAACCGGGCCCTTCGGACCGCACGCAGCGGAACAATGGACGCATGCCCGCCTCCGCCGATCCGCGGGCTCTATTGTACTGTTTTTTCGCAACTTGATAAAACGAGGGATTATGACACGCAGAAAGAAGACTGAGAATTCGTTTCTTTTTCTCGTTCCTGCCGCAGTTTTTGTTATAATGGCGGAACTGGTGCCTGTTGTCTACACCATATACCTGGGGTTTATGCAGTGGGATGTCATCAACCCGCCGAAGTGGATCGGTCTTTCGAATTACATCAAGGTCTTTTCGACACCCGAGCTGTTGAATGCCCTGAAAAACTCCGCATTCTGGGTAATCGGAACCCTCATTTTTGCCGTGGGTCTTCCCCTTCTTGTTGCGGTGCTCATAAACCGTATCAAGGCGCGGACTATTTTCAAAGTTATTTTCTTTCTGCCTTCAACACTGTCGCCGACTGTCGCCGCCATTTTCTGGCGCAGGACACTCGAAAGCCAGCAGGGTGCTCTGGCATCTCTCCTCCAAACAGCAGGCGTAACCATTCAACCGCTGTTGACAAATCCCGAGATTAACACCTTTATCATGATCGGCGTATGGACGTGGCAGTACTTCGGCATCAACCTCATACTGTTTCTCGTCGGCCTTGAAACCGTTCCCCAGGAGCCGGTGGAGGCCGCCATGATCGACGGGGCCAATCCGGCACAGGTTTTTTTTCGTATCGTCTTTCCGCTCCTGCAGCCGATAATGCTCCTCGTTGTTGCAAACGCCGTTATAAACTCTATCCGGATGTTCGACATTCCCTGGGTCATGATTCAGGGCGGGCCCGGGAGGGCATCTGAAACGCTTGCAATTTCGCTGTATCGTGAATCGTTTCTGCTGTTTCAGATGGGTCTTGGTTCTGCAATCGCCGTGGTTATTTCAGTAATTACACTCCTCGCTTCGTACAGATATCTGCTGACCCTGGGAGCCGGAGAAAAGAAGAAATGAAAATTAAATACGGTCATATACCTATATATTTTATTCTCATCATCTTGAGTGTTGTATGGCTGTTTCCCCTGATTTCGATGCTGACCGTTGTGGTAAAGAGCCCGGACGAGTTCAACACCCTGCATTTCTGGAAACTTCCCCACCTGCGCGCCATTCCCGATAACATTACGGCAAATTTCAGCAATGCATGGGTAAAATCCCGGCTTGGCGGCAACTTTATCAACAGCTGGATATTCGCCCTGACTGCCGGTATCGGTTCCGCATTTCTCGCGTCCCTCGGCGGCTACGCGCTTGTCCACCTCAAGGTACGTGCGCCGCAATCGTGGTTTCTGGGCATATTCATAGGAAACATTTTCCCCTTTCAGATGTTTCTGATTCCGCTGTACCTTTTTCTCAACCATATCCATCTCTTCGATACACGAATCGGCATGGCCATCGTATACGTGGGGATCTGTATTCCCTTTGCGCTCTTTGTGTACCGCAACTATGCCTTTACACTGCCGGGTGAGGTATTCGATGCCGCCAGAGTGGACGGCGCTTCGAAGTGGGGGGCGTATCTTCGGATATTCCTGCCGATGTCCAAACCTGCTTTCGCCGTCATCTTCTGTTTCCAGTTCATCTGGACATGGAACGACCTCCTGTTCGGGCTCGTGCTGACCGAACGGTACAGGCCGGTGATGGCCGCTCTGTCGCGGCTGCAGGGCGCGCGCGGTGGTGTTCCGGTGCCGGTGTTGATCTCGGGAGCGATCATGGCATCGGTCCCCACGGTGGTGATTCTGCTTGCCATGCAAAAGTACTTCGTTCGCGGCTTTACACTTACGACGGGAAAATGATCATTAATTTTCCTTAGCACCTACCCCTTCTTCCAGCGAATAAGCACAACGGTGCACATACCCCTGTCAAGGTTTATGTACTCATAATCGCCGAAACAGGCAGGTATGGCAGCTCCCTGGAGCCATTCGATATCACACCCGTAATCGGGATTTTTTTTCGATTGTATCAGCACCCTCTCCCCTACGGTGAGAACAACCATGTGCAGAAAGCGTCCCTCCGTACTGTATTCAGCCTTTTTCAGAAAATGCACCCTCTCTATTTCAAAAGGCATCTCGGGCACTGAACTGTAACGATCGATGACATATTCCTTTGTCCACTTCACTACCCTGGGACGCACCCGCAAATGTTCCTTTACCCACGATTCCCGCCGCCATTTCTCGTTGTCGAAGTAGTGTTCCAATTGCAGATTCATCGGCCGGGCGGTCATACTCTTCTTCTCATCATCCCACCCATGACTTAAGTAGTTATAACCAATAAAGGAGTATTCTGTTCCGGCAACCGAAGGCACGGTGTCCATCTCCACCACCATCTGATTACCCCCGTGTCCGTGGGACGTTCCCGGCGGAATTATAAAGAGGTCGCCCACATTTGTCTCCCAGTTGGCAATGTAATCTTTCCAGTTTTTAATTGGTATTTCTGTTTTTTCAGATTCCCTGCATTTACGTTCCCATTCCTCCAGGTCTGCGTCATCTTTGAATCCCATCCATGTATTTGCACCCTCATAGGCTTCCGCAATATAGTAGGTCTCATAGCGTCCCATCGGCTCTTTGAAATGCCTTGTCACGTAATCGGTGCTTGGATGGTTGTGTATAGGCATACTCGTCCGCTCCGCGGACTGCGGCTCGGGGAAGTAACCGTCATCGATCCATATGTAGAACGGGATGAGGCGCGGATAGGTCTTGTGGATGTATGGGCCGACGAACTCTTTTGGATACTGCATAAGGTTTTCCGCAGGCATCTTCAGTGTCTTTTCACGGCCGATATCGATCGTTACTGCCAGCTCGTTTGGAGAAACTGCTGCATTCCAGGCATTGTTCGAAAGCTCAGGGATATCCCACCTCGTGTCCCTGAACCGATAGGCGCCCCAGGGACCCGGCTGAGCGTATTTCACGTTCTTTGTCGGGTATTGAACCAGTGTCGAAAGAATGCCGTCAAACGCCTCCCTCTCAATAAGGTTTAACTCCTCAATATCTATGGCCTGCACGTAATAATCCATTTTTTTAAAGGCAAAGTGCTTCTGTTCGTTCAGGAGATAGAAATCACAGTAGTAGTATTCCTTCCACCAGTAGTCCTGTTTCGGATCATCCGCCCCGAACGGAATGAGCTCTCCTCCCCACATTTTCCAAAGCACCGACTGCTTTGTCGTGTCAAAGTAGAAGATCATGTCACACGCGTCAATCAGAACCGGAACAGCAGACCCACACCCGTACACAATACGAACCTGCGCTTCTCCATCACCGCCTGGTTTTTTCAATGCAGTCTTCAGGCGCTGCACGGTGTTTTTATCCATGATATCCTCGATACGACCGTTCGTGTTGACGATGCCAAAGCTTGGATCATCCGAAAGAAAGGTCTTTTTGTACTCTGCAATACGTTCCTCCGGAGAAAATACACTGTTGATATTCGTGAAGGCGAGTTTAAGAGATGTTTTTGAAAAAGCACGTTTCACACGGCCAATCACTGAGCGCCAGTCAACCCCATACCAGCCGTCGAATGCGACGGTGACGGCATTTTTCGAAGATTGAAACTTTTTATCGATCCCCGCAATGATTTCGTCAATCGTGTCGTCGGTGCCGAAAACGACCCCATCACTCCATTCTTTTTTTACCCGTATCCGGTTTTTCGCATTTCTGTCATTTTCATAGAGAGGCATACCGCTACTCCTCCTGACAATTTGGCATACAGACTCTTTTCATTTCAGATCCTAAACGCAGTGTAACAGGTGCATATGTAAAGTCAAGGAAGATTGGGCAGAAAGGCCATACATCATTGACATTTCAGGACCGCCCTTAATATTGAGTGCGCTACGGAGAATACCGGAAATTCTTGATGTGTGGATTACAAGGGAGTACTATTAATATATGTATGGATTTGACCATACGGAGGGTGATGGAACAGTGCGAATAAAACGCCTTTTCATTTTGAAGAGAGTCACAGTACTACACGATGCGAAGGGGTGAAGCAACATGCATGAAAAGCATAAAAGGGAATTGCGAGAATCAATACAGAAACTTCGGGACGAGAGAGATTCTCTGGATGTTACCCAAAAAGAAAAAAGAAAGAGGATAGATCAATTTATCGATGATCTTGAACACCATATCGTGCACCCGGAAGACAGCGAACATGCAACTCGGCTCAGGGCACATCTCCCCGAGCTTTTAAAGCTTTTCGAGGTAAAACATCCCGGCATTACCGATATCTTGAATAAGGTCTCCATGATCCTGAGTAATATGGGAATATAAATAACCTCCGGAATTTTCCGGGCGGTACCCCGATGCGGTGCGCACCAAGATGAAAGCATGCAGGTTTGTAATAAAGCAGTTGTTTCTATACAGGTTCCCTTTAATCTCCGTGGGAATAAATCGTTGATTTACCGTAACGGAGAACATACCAATTATCGGCGGCATTACCGGGAAAATTCACTCAGGCTGACCGGTTTTCCGGTTTGGGCCGATTTATCGGCCGCGAATATGACACGGTGGGTTTCGAAGGCGCTCGCCAGGTTGTTCAGAGTTTCCTTCCCTTCATCGAGACACTCTGCAAAATGCGAAAAAACAAGTTTATACGGATGATGCGCCACATCGCCGCTGTCGATTAACTGGACGTCGAGAGTGCTCCAGTCACGAAGACCCTCGATCTTCTTGCTGTAGAATTTATCGTTCTTTATCGAGCCGTGCGATCCCACAAAATTCATATTAAAAACATAGGGCTGCATGCAATCGCAAACGGATGCCACCTTGCCGAGCGTCCGCTTGTTCTTGAATTTAAGCAGAGTAACCGACGTCGTATCGTACTCATAGGGCTTAAAAATCTCATGTGGATTCGTTGTCGAATAGGAGAACACCTCGTCGACCTCGTCCCGCACCAGATAGAGCAGTACATCGAGCGCATGGCATCCTGCAGTCAGCAGTGAGCTCCCGCCCATGTCTTTCTTTACATTCCATTCAAACTGCCCGTACCAGGGACCGATTGCGTGAAAATAATCGGATTCGGCGAAGTAGACATCTCCAATAAGCCCCCGGTCGATAATCGACTTCATCGCCAGAGTCACGGAAATAAAACGCACCTCGAAGCAGACCGAGGTCTTGACTTTATTCTTTTCAACAGCGTCAAGCATCTTTACCGTATCCTCAAAGGTTATCCCGATCGGCTTTTCTATAATAATATCCTTCCCCGCTTCCGCCGCCCTGACGGTCTGCTCCGGATGAAACGGATGCGGCGTGCAGATGTCGACGATGTCTATTTCCTTGTCTTCGAGAAATTTATCATAATCATTGTAAATTTTTACATCCACACCGTACTGCTTTTTTATCTGCGCCGGGTCCAGCTTCCTCCGCGACATGACGGCAACCGGTTCAAAATTCGGCAACTCAGTAAAGTTCATCAAATGCGCGCCGGCAACCCATCCAAATCCCACTATTCCGACCCTGTACCTTTTCATACCTTCCCTCCTGCCTTATTAACTTAAAAATTGATGTGCCCGGGCTGTATCGCCCGATTCAAAGCGTTTTCAAAACTCCGTGACCACCGCGCGCAACAATGGTACGACAAATCCCGCAGCAATCAGCCTCGGGTTTGGTTCGCCCTGCCGGACGCATTTAAAAAAAGCAGGGCTTTTGACCCTGCCTCAAAATATCCGCCGGCTACTCCTCCCAGCTGGCCCACTTCTTTCCAACCCTTGAGAAAATGATCCAGATCGAAATTCCTATGATAGCAACCAGTATGATCATCGCAAAGAAGTGCGACATTCGTGCGAGTGATGAGTAGTACGCTATCCTGTTACCCAGCCCCTCCTTTCCTCCCACATAGTCAGCCCCGATTGCTGTGATGAGACCAAATATGCCGCCCACCAGCAATCCAACAATTATCATGGGCAGCGCTAGAGGAAATCGTATCATCTTGAATATCTGGAATGTGGATGCCCCATACGATTTGGCGAGTGCAATTTTGGCCAGGTCAGTTCTTCTGAATCCGGTAACCGAGTTGATCATCACCATGGGTCCTGAAGCCAGCGATACAGCTATTATTCTCGGCCATATGTTGAAACCAAGCTTCAGCATTAGAAGTGGAACAAGTGCAAGAGTAGGTGTGCATATAAGAAGCAGTATATAAGGGGTTATTACTTTCTCCAGATAGGGAACCTGAGTCAGCACTGCCGCAAGTATAAGTCCTATGGAAGCCCCAACCACATATCCTGCCACGAGCTCACTAAGGGTAATAAGAAAGTGATAGTAATTGTTTGGAAAAGAGGTTACAAGCGCCGTGAATATCGCACTGGGTGCAGGGAACACGTAATCCGGAACCTTGAATAGTCTGATAAGAAGCTCCCAGCCGCCGAGAACGACTAGGGCAACTGCAAGAATCCCTGCAACCTGTTGCAATCCGTGAATCTTCACAGCCGAAACCGTTGCCGAAATATCGAATGCCCCATGCTTTTCATGTATGTGCTCCTCAAAATCCGGGACTTCCTCTTTCAGCTGTCTCTCATATACATCCATACATATGTCTCCCTTTCGTCGAATTGTTTTAAAAGATTCAGTCTAGGTAACGGTGCTGTAAGCCTGACTCTCGTAAACCCCTTCTTCCTTCTGCTTTTCCACATCCTTTACTATCCTGCGTTTAATTTCCGCGACGATTTCAAAATAACTCTGCTCCATGGTAATTCCCTCAGGCCTCGGTCTCGGCAGATCTATATCGAATATTGCGGAATTCGTTCCAGGCCTGGGAGTCATCACATAGACCCTGTTTGCAAGATATACAGCCTCCTCTATCCTGTGTGTTACAAATGCAATTGTCTTCTTTGTCTTCGACCATATACCAAGAAGGAGGGTATCCATCTCATCCCTTGTGTATGCATCGAGCGCCCCAAAGGGCTCGTCCATCAGCAATACCTTCGGATCGTATGATAAGGCTCTCACAATCGATGCGCGCTGCTGCATGCCGCCGGACAGCTCCCTGGGATAATGCTTCTCGAATCCTGTAAGCTCAACACTGTCTATGAGGTCTTTTACCCTTTCCTCATAATCCTTTACATTCTCATTCATTATCTCCAGGGGTAAATATATATTCTTAAGCAAATTTCTCCAAGGAAGGAGATTGGCCTGCTGGAAGATAATGCCCACGTCTCTTCTCGGCTTGTCCACCTCGTTACCCAGTATATAAGCCTTCCCCCCGTTAAAGGGATGCAGTCCTGTGAGCCCCCACAAAAGGGTTGTCTTTCCGCAGCCGCTCGGACCGACAATTGCAACAAAATCGCCCTCCTTCACCTTCATAGAGAACCGGTCAATTGCATGAACAGGACCTCTCTCACTTGCGTAAATCTTGCTCACTTTTTCAACAACAATAACGTCATCCATTATAAATCCCCTTTATTAAATATAACTCGGAACTCATCTATTCTCTTATTGTAAAAATATAGTGGATAAATACAAAAAATTCCTCAATGGCCCCATTATTCTCATAATAGAGCCATTGAAGACAATCAGACTCGAGTCAAACTCTAAATTAGAAAAACGGACCCTGAGTTTTAACATCCTTCCAGGTGCTGTTCAGCTTGAAGTTATGCGCATCTTTTTCAACCTGAGCTCTGTCAAAATCATTCGCCCCTTTGATCAATTCGGATGTGATGCATTCATCAAGGGTAAGATGCTTCTTCGTCTGGCCGAGCTGATAGATAATATCCAGATACTTCTGCCATCCTGAAGGCACAAAAGCTCCATAGCCGATACCCCTTCTCTCCCCCTCGACATAGGAGTATGCGAGCTCTCTCATGGACTCGAGTGCAATCTCCGGAGTCATCTGTTCCCTCACGGAAGGGAATCTGTCATAGACTATCTGCGCTGCACCCTGCGGATTGAACCTTCCGAAATGCATTCCCATCGAAGACCCTTTCATGAATCTGGTTAATAAATCCTTCTTGGCTGCATCTTTCAGGTCTTCCGTCCTGACAACGTAACCGTTCGACGGCATGACTGAGAAATCCGTTCCCTTGAAATACTTCAGGTTGAGACCAACTGCATTCCACTGGACATCAAGCGCGAGCCAGCTAAGCGCCACATCCGCTTTGCCCTGTGCGACCATCTGGCCCCACTGTTGACCTGCAACGACATACTGGACACTCTTGGGATCAATACCCAGCTCGACAAGAAGGGGATCGACAATAACCTTCCATCCGATATCCGCGACGGATATCGTCTTTCCGGCCAGCTCTTTCGGGCTTTTTATAGGGCTGTCAGCCCTCACTGCGAGATACCACACAGAGCCGATCATCATCTCGTAGGCCATAATTACCCTTATTCCTGTGTCGACACTGGAGGTAAGGATACCGGGAGACGGATAGCCCACATCGGCCTTGTGTTGATCCACAAACTTGGTGCACGCAAACGCATCCTGGGGTCCCGGTTCCATATCCACTTTAATGCCCAGATCTTTAAAGTAGCCCATTTCGATAGAAGCCCACATATTATAATCGTCCATAACCTCCAGCGTTCCCCTTGGCGAGATCCATGTCATGGGAGTGAGCTCTATCTTTTGCTCCTCACTGGCAGAGCTGATTCTGATAGTGTTCAAAGCAGCAAGCCCAACTCCAACACCGATTCCTGCCTTAGCTGAATTTTTGAGAAAATCCCTCCTTGTCATCTTTTTATCAAAGATCTTTTCTTTCATTTATCCCTCCTTAAACTTTTTTTGTAATACAAACCAACTCAATTCTATAATTAGAATGTGGATTGTCAACTAAAATTTAGGTAAATACCAATTTATGCAAATAAATCGAGATCAATACTGTATGGAAACTCCCCCAGTAGTAGCGACTCTATAGCTAAAAACGAGGCACCTACAACACCTGCATTTTCTCCAAGAGATGAAAGCTTTATCTTTGGAAGCCCAAGCGGAATTGACCTTGCAACATTCCGCCGTATTGGATCGATAAACAAATTATTTACTTCAGGCAGACTGCAGATATCTCCGCCGAAAATGATTATCTGGGGGTTGATAATCAGAATGAGATTTATTGTCACAATGGAGAGAGACTCGACTACCTCCAAAATAATTTTTTGAGCGACCTCATCGTTTCTCAGTGCAGCCTGGCACACTGACGAAGGGATAAGATTATCGATATCGCCCTCAATGTAATCCGATATCAATGTCTGCGTTCCCCGTCTGATCTCCATCGCAGCCTTTTCTGTGATTGCCTCCACAGATGCATTCTTTTCAAGATATCCTTTGTTCCTTGCGCTGAATCCGAGATTCTCCGTATTTATTATGGAAAACCCTATCTCGCCTGCTGAACCGCTTGTTCCCCTGATGAGATGATTGTCGATAATTATTCCTGCACCGATGCCGTTGCTTACCTCGACAAACACAATGTCCTTATAGCTCATACCCTCGCCATAGTTCTTCTCGCCAAGGGCAGAGAGCTTTACAGCATTTTCAACATAGACCGGAACCTTGAAGTATTCACCGAGTCTCTCTTTAAGGTTTATATCCTTCAAACTGCTGTACAGGGGTGCGCCGGTAACATATCCTGTTGTTATATCAATCACAGCAGGTATTCCAATGCATATCGCCTTGAGATTATGAGCGCCCGCCTCCTGTTTATTCTCTATGCAGTAGTTATTAATAATAGCTTGGATCTCGTCGATAAGCTTTTGCCCGATGTCCATCTCTCCTGAGACTATCTCCGAAATTTTGCATCCCTGACATGTGTTGACGATCCTCCCGCTGAAGTCGGACAGCGCAATTTTTAACTCTTCTTTAACAAGATCTATACCCAGGACATTACACTTCTCAGAATTGATCCTGAGCTCGGTCGGTCTCTTTCCGCTCTGTATCTGAAGTTTCTCCGTCTCAACCACATATTCATCCTCGATGAGCTTATCAACGATCCTCGACACGGCAGGCGCACTTATGTTAAGGTCTCTCGATATTCTGGCCCGGTAGGTTGGTCCGTTCTCTCGGAGGTAGTTGAAAATTACGGACTTATTTATTCTATTTTGAAGTGTCGCATTGGCGGTTCTTGAAATCTTTAAGGTTTCCATATCAATTAGTTATTTACCGTTATTAAATAATAATTTTCACACATTTTCAATACAGTGTCAAGATTTTTTAAATATTTTCCAGTAGATGGATACAGGCGGACGTACCGTATCCCGAATACGTTTTTGGTTTTCTATTTATTGCTTTGGCAGCCCTGCAAATAAACAGGGCAAAAAAAGCATTTAATACACAGTCCTTAAAACCCAAGCTGTTTCTTGACATCTATTGGAAGATCCGCCAATAACGCCCCATTGGGATTTGTGACGCAAAAATCCGGGTCCAGTGCAATACCGAACGATGCTCCTTCCTTAACAGCGGCATGCAGATTTCTGGGGCTTTTGGCATCTCCAACAGTAATCACAGGGATTCCTGAAGCATCGACTTTCGCGAATACATCGGCTAAAGCGGCGTTGGATTTTGTATAACACGTTACAATATCGTCCGCCTCAACTACCGTTACATTCAAGTTTTTATCTATTATTTTCACTTCTTTCTCACCTATACTGGACAGGGTCGAGCTCTCAAACACCTTAACCGGGAATTTGTACGGACGCGAATGAAGTGCTTCGGCATCGCCCTGTGCCATGCGTTTTCGAAGAACATACATGTGTATTACTTCCACGCTGGAGCCGAACTCTTTTCTGTCAGTGACAACAGTTACGTCTTTTCCCGCTGCCCCGAGAAATGCTACCAGATCAGCAGCACCGTAGTGGTCACCCCAGACAATTACTTTCTCGCCTAATTTTCGATTCTTGCGGCCGCTGCCTTCAGGATAAAACTCGCACGAAGTCTTTGGACAGGCAAATGCTTCCTCCAATGAAACCACTCTTTCCTTCAATCCATCGACGTCAGGCACATAGCTTACTGCACCGGTTGCGTTAAGCACAACTTCGTAGCTCTTCAGCTCTTCCAGGCTCGGCTCATGGCACATCTTAACCTCAACACCCAGATCACGAATCTCATACCTCAGCCAGTCGGCATACCATTTCATCTTATCTTTGTCGGGAACCATGCAGCACCCCAGGATAGCTCCTCCCAGCTCGTTCGTCTTCTCGAAAATAGCAGGCTTGTGTCCGCGAAGCGTAGCCCATCGCGCAGCTTCCATACCGGCAGGACCACCCCCGGCAATCGCAACTTTCATTGCACGGCTGCTCTTCTTTTTATCCATATTATAAAAATTAAGATCTCCACAAACCGGATTGATCGCGCACGCAATATCCTTCTTTGCCATCAGAGACTCCTGCCAGCACCCTGTAAGGCAGGATATGCACTTACGGATCTTTTCAGGCTTGCCGAGCTTGACTTTTGTCGGCCAATACGGGTCGGCAAGCGCCTGACGGCACATACCGATCATATCGGCCTTGCCTTCAGCAATTACGCTCTCACAAAAATCGGGATTCCGCAGAGCATGGCTTATGATTACCGGTATCTTTACAAGCGGTTTTACTGCTTCGGCTGAGTATATTGTCCAGCCTTCCTTATACTGCATTGGATCGAATCCTGCACCGGGGGTTTCCTGAATGCACTGGCTCAAGTCTAATGCTGCTGCTCCGCCCTGCTCTAAAGCTACAGCAATTCTCTTGCTTTCCTCGGTATCTATTCCGCCGGGAACCCACTCATTGGCCGAGTAGCGTACAATAACGGGAAAATCTTTCCCGCATTTATTATGGATCTCTTTGATAATGGATAACGTGAAAAGCATACGGTTTTCAAAACTGCCGCCGAAACGGTCTATACGTCGGTTAAGGTAGGGGCTCAGGAAAGCCGACATAAGGTATCCGTGTGCTGCGTGCAGGCATACTGCATCGGCTCCCGCCGCCTGGCATCTCCATGCCGCTAAGGACCACAACTCAATCTGGTCCAGGATTTCTTCTGTGCTCATGGCTCTGATTTCTTTACCTTTTTCTTCTGCATTTGCAAAAACTATCTCATGCCCCGCCGACCACGGAAGCTTGACCACCATGTCATTGGTCGACATTATGCTGTCCTTGGGCATAGGACACTGCCTGCCCGGATGCTGTATCTGTGGTATGGCAAGGGCGCCGTATTTATGAATACTGTTTACCAGCCTGGCTAACCCGGGTATCATATTATCTTCATCGATAATTACTCCGGTTACGGTTACACGTCCAGTCTTGGAATCCGGCGTACATCCGCCAATATTGATCATACTGTAGCCGCCTTTGGCTACCTCCGAATACACCGCTATATCCAGCTCACTGACCGATCCATCTGCATGCGAGCAACTAATAGCCGTCGGCTCAAAGTTGATTCTGTTTTTGGCTACTACGCTGCCGATGCGTAACGGTTTAAAAAGATTCGGATAATTTTGTTTCTCGTCCATACCGTATCCTCCTTATCTTATTAAAAATATAGGCAAGTGGACTTCCAAACTTAAAAGGTTCAAATCGACACTTGCCTAATGGTTTTTACCTATAGAATGCAATGACAGGCAATTTTAACATTGTATAGGCTCACTTTTTAATGAAATTCTGGTACAAAAAACCAGAATTTAAATAGATAAAACCATAAATTCGCACTGTTCCTTCTTTATTTTGATGCGTTAAATGCCGCCTCTTTTTTAATACGATAGCAGTCTTATATTTTAAATATTTTACAAGATATCATACACATACTAATTAGTTATTTACAGTTATTAAGTCGCCATTTTTTCACACTTTCAATAACGTGTCAAGATTTTTTTAAAATTTTTATCATGAAATCCCGATTGTAAAGACCTCCGATCCTTGACTTTTACTTTGATACCGTTAAAATAGAATGTCGTCTTTTCGTTTAATACCCGATACTTTTAAAGAGGAGTGAAAAACAATGGATAGAATACGATGCGGCGTAATCGGACTCGGCTGGTTCGGAGAGCACCACGTGGATACACTGAATGAGCTTCCCCTCGCTGAAGTCACAGCAGTATGCACAAGGCGGGAGTGGCGCGTCAGGGAAATTGCCGAAAAATACAGCGTACCAAAGACCTACACGGATTACCGCGACCTGCTCTCCGACGAGAAGATAGACATGGTATCCATCGTCACTCATGTGCAGGATCACCTTCAGCCTACGATCGATGCTCTGCGGGCTGGAAAACATGTGTTTCTCGAGAAACCGATGGCAGACAACGCCGGGGAGTGCGACAAAATCATCGCCGAGGTGAAGAAGACGGCGAAGTGTTTTATGGTCGGTCATATCTGCCGCTTCGATACGGCCTACGCACTTGCCAAAGAAGAAATCGAAGCGGGTAATCTGGGCAGAATTATATCCATGCACGCGAAACGAAACCTTGCGAAATGGATAACACCCACACACCTGGAAAAACTGAGCGCCCTCTTCGGTGACGGGGTGCACGATCTCGACCTCATGTTCTGGTATACCGGGGCGAAACCGGTCAGCGTGTACGCGCAGACCATGAATACCAGGCCCGAGCTTCCCAATGACGATCTCGGGTGGGCGCTTTACAGACTCGACAACGAAGCGGTTGCTGTTATCGAAACGATCTGGTGCCTCCCGGAAAATGTACCCTACGCAATAGATTCGCGCATGGAAATTATCGGTACGGACGGTGCGATTTACATTGATAATTCGGGCGCAAACTACACGGTTCTTACGAAAAAGGGGTGGAGCTATCCTCAGTCGACCTACTGGCCGAAAGTGCACGATCTGCGAAGAGGATATTTAAAAGAAGAGCTCGACTATTTTTTGAAGTGCGTCTGGAAGGGAAAGAAGCCCGACGTCATAACTCCTGAAGAATCAAAGGCAGTTGTCGCTGCGATCCGCATGGCGGAACAGTCCGCACGAGATAACAAAGTACTTGAGTTTTGATGCGGATTGTAATGTCACGGCACAAAGGCGGCATGCCGAGGAGGCGCTTCCCGATACCCGAATGTTCTGGCATACGGCCTAAAAAAACGGGAACGAGCGTTTTCCGATCAGAATGCCGTACATTCGCACCGTTCCCGATTCTTGATTATTTCTTATTTTGATTCTGCAGGCCGGGCCCGCATCCGGCTATAGTTTCTGATACTCCTTCTTCCAGATATCGTTCGTCGCCTCATAGGCTTTCCTTCCGATTTCTGTAAGCTCATCGATATACTTCTGATCATTGAAGGACCTTTCGGTTGTTCGATCCACCGGAATGGCCTCGCTCTCCACGGCTATTTTATGAAACTCATCGTGGTGATCTCTGATCGGGCAGGGCACTATTTCATTTCCCGCATCAGCGGCACTTCTCTTGTAGCTGTACCCTTCCTGCCATTTTCGCAAATTTTTAAAAAACGGCGTCTGGAGAATGTCGTCCACCGTTTTACCCCTGTCGAAGAAATCGGTTTTGATATTTCCCACCGAATAGGGAACGAACACGCATGGCATCACGTTGCCGTGCCAGTCTATGTACAGGTAGCCGCCCTTTCTGCCCGCGCTGATACACCCGTCACTGATCGGGCCTCCGTTCCAGAAATCGATGAAAAATACACCCTTATCCCGTATCAGGTGCCTCTCCTGGAACCACAGCTTTCTCCGTTGTTCCGGGGTTATCATGAGGTCGAAATCAGGACCTCTTCCGATCGGCATGTACTGGAACATCCAGGCAAAGGATGCGCCGTGAGGTCCGAAAAATTCATCGACGAACTCGTCGCTCAGCACCCTGTCCACATTGAGTCTCGTCGCTGTGAAAGATATCCCGTAGAGAACACCCGCTTCCTTCAGGTTTTCAATTGCCTGAAGGATTTTTTTGTATACGCCCTTTCCCCGCCTGTAATCGGTATCCTCCTCGAAGCCCTCGACCGAGATGGCGGGGGCAACATTCCCAAGTTCGGCGAATTTGCGCGCCATCGCCCTATCGATGAGCATTCCGTTTGTGTACATGAGGAAAAAGGTGTCGTTGTACTTTTCGTAGAGATCGAGGATGTTTTTTCCGCTGCTCTCATACAGAAGCGGCTCTCCTCCGGATATAACGGTGAAATGCGAGCCCCATATATCCCGCTTCTGCTGTACGATCTTATCGAGAACATCCCACTCCATTGTTACCGCGGTTTTATTCGAGCTCGATGCGTAACACCCGATACAGGCGAGGTTGCATTTCTGAGTCGGGCTGATAGTCATGAATGTGGGCAGCCCAACTTCACGTTTTCTTCTTTCGTAGGCTTCCGGATACCGCTCCCTCCAATTGACGATTACATCACCGATCAGAGTATCGAAGATCCAGGTTCTGACTGACGGAGCGAAGTAATTGGTCTTTAATTTTTTTTCAATTGCTCTCATGAGGTTCTGAACAACATAAAACTTTTCTTCCTGCGCACCGATAGGTCTTCCCCGCTCATTCTTCTCAACAAGCGCATTCAGTATCTGTTTCTCCCCCCATCGCAGAAAAGCTTCCATGATGAAATTTACTTTCAGCATGTGCAGGCCGACCCTGGCGACAGCCCTCTTTCCTATCGAAGCTAAACTCATAAATCAAACCTCCTCGCCATACCTTTTTTCATATTCAGATACGCCGGTACGATGAATACTTTTTTTTCACCACCGTATCCGAATCGATGGTAAAAACAAGATTAGTAGTATTTATACTACTCAGGAGCGTCCCTTTTTGTCAAGCACTTTTTTCGAAAATTTCATGCACACCCAGTCTCCTGTACAGAGAAATATTCATCCCGATTTTTTTTGCATACCCGGTTATTATATATGATAATTTGAGTTGCACAAGCCGATTGAATGAGTATGGTATCGAAAATGTTTTTATTAAAAATCACGATCTGCTTCAGCATGCTGCTCATCTCCGCACAGGCTCAAATCATAACTGCAGGCACAAGCTCCATCAAGCTCCCAGAAGCGGACCTGCGCCAGGAATGGCTCCAGATAGATAGCGTGCACTTCCGCATTACCTACCCCGCTCATCTCAAACAGCTGTCCATTGTAATTGCTGAAGAAGCGGAATATGTATATGAAATACTCTCATCGTGGACCGGATACTATCCCCGGAAAAAAATCGACATCCTGCTCATCGGCAGCAGTGATGTTGCAAACGGATTTGCGAAATACGGGCCGTCCGGAATTTTTATCAGCTTGTATGCGGTATATCCCTATGCAACTTTCAATATGAGCATCGATGAATACGAAAACTGGTACCGTCACCTCATCATACACGAGCTTTCTCACTACTTTCATCTGAACAAGGTCGAGGGCCTTCCTGAAATCGCCCGTCATATTCTTGGAAACGTCATATACCCGAATTCAACAACACCGTTATTCGTCAGGGAGGGATTTGCAGCCTATTCCGAAACAAGAAATGATTCCGGTTTCGGCAGGGGAAACTCGCCGTACACCGATATGTATATAAACGCTTCGGTTCTGGACAACGATTTTACCACACTTGATGAAGCTGCAAACCGTTCCCCGGTGTGGCCGGGAAGCGGCAGCCACTACCTCTTCGGCGTTTCTTTTTTCAATTATTTGGCCCTGCAATACGGCGAAGAAAAGATTCTCCACTTCAATGAGATGAGCGCTCATTACACGCCTTTTTGTTGGAGCATCGCATTTAGAAGAGATTTCAAAAAATCGATGCGTGAAATGTGGGATGAGTGGGAAGAGTACGAAAAGGCCCGCCGGCTTTCACTCTTGAACAGGGTTGCAGGAGAAAAAATGACCGTATTCGATCCCATCGGGAAAAGAGTCGGCACCGTCTATTCACTCAGCTTCGATCCCTCCGGAAAGAGGCTTGCCTATTCGATGAGCACGCCGAATGATACGGGCGGAATCTACATCTACGATTTGAATGAAAGAAAACAAAAACGCCTGAAAACAAAAAGAGCAGCCTACGATATCTCATTTTCCAAAGACGGCAGGAAGCTTTATTACATACGCGTGGAGCGAGAACGAAATCTCAACCTTCGAAAAAACATCTATTCCCTCGATATTCGTACGCGAAAAGAGAAAGAGATTACGAAATCAGGTTCCGTGCAGGGTTTTGCGCTCCTTCCCGAACAGGATGCCTTTCTCGTCTGCATGTCGGCACCAAACGGTACGATCATCCGGCTCATTGACACGAAAGGAAATGTACTGAATACGCCGGTAAGTACTGAAGACCTTCGGCCGGTTATTTTAGAGGAGCCGTCCGTCTCTCCAAACGGAAAGAGGGTTGCATTCTCCGGCAGAGAAGAAAACGGAAACAGGACTGTGTTTATCGCGGATGTACGGAAACTGCATGACGGCAGTCTCACCCTGAGCAGTATACAGGTGCCAGTGCATAGCGCATATTCGCCGCAGTGGATAAACAACCGTGAGATACTGTTCGTCGGCAGCGACGACGGTTGTTTCAACCTGTATACAGCGGATATCGAAAGCGGCTCAGTCGCAAGAATAACCAATGTACCGACCGGAGTGTTTATTCCAGACATAAGTATCGACGAGTTAATCGCGGTAAGCGAGTACACTTCAAGAGGTTTTCGTCCTGCATACATTAAAATGGAGGCGCTTTCCGATTTTACAGAGAGGCAGGCAAAATCCATTGCCCGGAGCACGATGGAGCCGCAGAGTATGGATCCGGATGACGGAGCTGCGCATACATCCAGCCCTGCTGCAGCATCTTCACCGGTCAGGTACCGTTCGTACAAATACCTTGCTCCGGGGTACTGGCTTCCTGTATGGAGCAGTGATACTATTTATCTCGGATTTGGGGTTCACACGCACGGAAACGACCTGCTCAATAAACATCGGTACGATATGAGCCTTGTGTACGATATAATTGATTCGAGGTTCAAGTACGAAGTCGGCTATACATTAAACACCGATTCCTTAACCTTCTCGACAAATATGTTTCTTTCACAAAAACCCTATGCAGACTCTTTTTCACCTTCGTTTGCATTGAAGCAGGCCGTTTGGTATAACATTGTGAAGAGCACGTATATGTTCCAGGGCGGGATCGGCGCCGTTCTTGAAAACCCGTTTTTCGGACCGGACCTCGGCGTTTATTTCTCGAATATAAAAAAGCCTCCTCAGTGGGCCGGGCCGAAAAGCGGTGTTGCGTTCTCGCAGGATATCTTCCTCAACAGCCGTAGCGAACAGTTCGCAGTGGTGAGCAGTACTCTTTCCGGCTATGCCGCAGTTGCCGAATTCCTCCTCATGAACCTTACAATCGAGAATAAAACCGGAATTGGAAGCTTCAATGAGCACATCCTGTCAGGGAACACGTCCGCATACGCATACGCACCGCTCAACGGAGTACTCACACGCGGTTACCCTCAGTCGGTGTACGGGAGCTCGGTAACAGACTGCAAACTAACAGTCACGGCTCCAATGCTGACCGTTTACAGAGGTGTATACGCCTTTCCCATCTTCTTGAAAAACATACACATCAATATCTACTCCGATAACGGGATAATCCTTGCACCCTCTTCTCCATACTCTTTTGTGGCAACGAACCTCGAAGAGCTTGCGGCATCTCCTCTGCAGTATATTCGATCGTCCGCGGGAGTGGAACTGGTAATCTCGACAATCCTTGGATATGAATTCCCCTTTGACTTTGCTGCAGGGTACGTATACCCCTTCTCCTCGCTCGGAAAAAGCGGTATTTACCTCGAAGCCGGTCTGGGTTCGTCATTTTAAACAGGAAGCCAGCGCCGCTCGATCGATTTTTCGGAATTCTCAACAACCGGTATTCACCGTATCAACCGCGAATTCTAGTAGTGATTTTTTCATTTTTGCGTTAAAATCGGATTGGTATCGTGGAAGCGACGGAAATCATCCCGAATATCAGGGTCTATTCTTTGAAATATTCATGTGAAAACAGATTTTCTGAAACAATCAGGATGAAAAACAGGAAAGTAAAATGAAAATGTCAAATCGTGAACGCGCTGAAGCTGCGTTGCAGAGAAAAAATCCAGACAGGGTGCCCATATTCGAGCTTTTGGTAGACCCGTCCGTACGAAAGGGGATATGCCGGGACTGCTCATACGTTGATTTTGCCGAAATGTACGACTTCGATATTGTGTTGACCTCAACGCCTTCGGATAATTACAGAATGGAAGTAATCGACGAGAAAGCCCGTATTTACCGCGACGAATGGGGGGTTGTACGACAGTTCTCCGATCAGACGGTTTCATTTCCAATGAAGGGGCCTATTCAATCGGAATCCGATCTTGATGCATACACGCCACCCGACCCGCTCGATCCCTACCGGTACGGAGGGCTTATCGCACTTCTCGAAGCGTTCAAAGGCAAAAAGCTCGTCGGCATGCACGTCCATGACGCATTTTCCTACCCGACCTATCTAAGGGGAATGGGCAACCTGCTCATGGATATTATTGAAAATCCGGAAATGGTGCACAGACTTGTACGACTGTCTGTAAATCACTCGAAGACTCTCATCACCAAGGCATATAACCTCGGCGCCGAACTGTTCGTATTCGGCGACGACTATGCAGGCACGAACGGGCCGATGATGTCGCCGAAACATTTCAGAGAATTTTTTCTCCCCGGAATGAAAGAGGTTGTGGGGCACGCAAAGAATTTAGGGGCCTACTGCATCAAACACACGGACGGCGATATATCTTCCATTCTCGATATGATAATCGGCACGGGAATCGACGGCATTCACCCGCTGGATCCGGAAGCCGGAATGGACATCCGTGCTGTGAAAATGAAATACGGAGACCGCGTATGCGTCATCGGAAACATCGATACCGGAAAGCTTCTCACCGAATCCACGCCCGAAGCGGTGGAAGAAGAGGTGAGACGGACGATCGTTGATCTTGCCCCGGGCGGCGGATATATAATAGCGTCTGCCAATTCAATACATGCCCGTGTAAAACCGGAAAATTACCGGACAATGCTCGAAGCAGCCCTGAAATACGGACAGTACGGGCATCTGGGAACAGCATAATAAAAAACGAGTTTTGTCGTAAGCCCTCGACTCAAAGACGTATCGGGTAGCTTCCGTACTTTTTCACAGTCTCGTAGAATGCCATGATATTTTCGATCGGCACCTGCGGCTGTACGTTATGCGCAGGACCCAGGATCAATCCTCCTCCGGGCGCCACGGTTTTCAGCCTCAGCCTGGTTTCGTTGACGACATCTTCGACGCTCCCGAACGGCATCGTTTCCTGGTTATCGATCGTTCCCCAAAAGGTCAGCCTGTCCCCGAACTTCTTCTTCAATTCACCCGGGTCCATGGATTTCGGCTGTACGGGATTGAGTATGTTAACTCCAACCTCTATCAGGTCCGGAAGTATCGGAACATTGTAGCCGTCTGTGTGAAATGCAAACTTGATATCGGAATTCAGGCCTTTCAGATAGCTGAACAGTTTTGCATAGCGCGGTTTGAAGAACTCCCTGAACTGATCGGGAGAAATTAGCAGCCTGTCCTGCATGCCGAAATCATCGCCGATCCATACCACATCGACACCGTATTTGACAAGAATCTCACCGGCGTCCCATACCCAGCCCAAAAGCTTGTCGAGATAGGCATGAAGGAAATCCTTGTTCATCACCATATCTTCCATAACCTTGTCCATTCCCCGCAGATACCAGGAAAGCTCAAAGAGAGTGCATGCAAGACCGCCCATGATGCCGTATTCTTTACCGTATTTCTCAATCATCTCCTTTGAAGCCGTATACCGCTTCTCGGTCTTGAAATCGGGCATTTTAACGACTTCTATATCGTCGGTATCGGCCATGGGTCGTCCAACCATTTCGGTATATCGGTTCCCGGTATCGGTGTCCACCCACCGCCACTTGATGCCCCACTCATCGTGGTACTCGGGTTCATCTATCAAGTAGTAGCTCGTGCAGGGTCCGATCCAGGTAATCAAAAAATCATGACCCATTAAGTGAGGCAGATAGCCGCCGTCCGCCGCATACAGTGAAAGTTTTTCCGTGTCCTCTCCGAGATAGGCCAAGAGCTTTCTTTCTGCTTCGGGGGTGTACCATACGTCGATCGGAACTCGATCGGGCTCCTCATGGTTGATTGCCGCAAGAAATCGTTCCTTATGCGTCATACAGGGCCTCCTTAGTTACAATACCAACCTCTACTTCCCTTCATTTTCCGCCTGACGCGGCAGCGCCGTCAATACAGCATCACCGTATACCGGAACAGAACCACATAGTATAACCACGTATAAAATCCGGCAATGTAGTGGAGCGCATTCATGTTTCCCTGCGCAAAGAGAACATGCCGCCGCAAAACGCAGCCGGAGGGTAGAAGTTAAAACGCCCTCACCCCTGATCCGGATACAGATGAATATCCTCGTAATGCACAAAAAACTGTGTAAAAAGCCTTTCAACCTCTTCTCTTCGCGCATAGTCGAAACGAAGCGCAACCCCGCAGTTTGGGCTTATCTCCCTCGGTCCAGGAATCAGTACCGCCTGCATGTTGTTTTTCTTCAGCACCTCTTCAGCCCTGAGTGCGTGATGAGAACCGAAAAAGGTCACCACTCCCTTGAGAGCTTGCAGATTAATCCTGTCTTTCCGCTTCCCGGACATATATCGATTTCAATCCAGTGTGTGCCCTGCAGCTCAAGACTCAATGAGAACGCACAGATCCCGCAATCTTTTTAACAGCGCGTATTGCATATTGCACATCCCTTTCCGTGTTAAAAATACCCCAGCTCAGACGTACCGTACCGGCTGGAAAAGTCCCGATCGTTTTATGCGCGGACGGCGCGCAATGAAGGCCGATCCTCGCCTGTATACCGTACTCCCTGTCCAAAATTTCTCCCACCTTCGAGGGGCTCATGCCCCGTACGTTGAAAGAGAGTACGCCCGTCTGCTCAAACGGCTTCTTTCTGCCGTACAGCATAATCCGTGAAACAGCTGAAAAGTCATCGAGAAATATTTCCAGCAGACGGCCGTCATGCTCCAGGATTTTTTTCCGACCCATATCGAGCAGGTATTCGACACCTGCCGCAAGCCCGGCAATACCGACAACGTTCAGTGTTCCGCTCTCAAAACGGTCGGGAAGGAATTCCGGCTGAGCTTCCCTGTCCGATACGCTGCCTGTTCCTCCGTATATCAGGGGGCTGAGCTCCTTCTCGTCTATCCCGATGTAGAGACCGCCCGTTCCCTGCGGGCCGAGCAGGCCCTTGTGACCGCTGAAGGCAAAAAGATCGATATTCATCCTCTGTACATCGACCGGCACGACACCCGCAGTCTGCGCGCCGTCGACGAGAAAAGGCACACGTATATCGCGACACATCCTTCCCACAGCCGCGATATCGTTTATCGTTCCGGTCACATTTGAAGCATGTGTCATAACGACGAGTTTCGTACCTTTTTTCACCGCTTCTATCAGAGAATCGGGATGAACGAGGCCGGTATCATCCGCTTCTACGGCCGTAACTTCAATGCCGTGCTCCTGCAGAAAGGTAAGCGGCCGCATCACCGAATTGTGCTCCATACTCGAAGCGACGACATGATCCCCTCTACGCAGCAGGCCGAACAGTGCCGTGTTAAGAGCCTCGGTTGCATTTTTTGCAAACACGACCCTGGAGGGATCCGGTATATTAAATAATGCGGCAAGCCGCTCTCTCGCATTGAGCACAATCCTGCCTGCGCCGATGGATTTGCCATGTCCCGAGCGTCCAGGATTCCCTCCCCCGCGAAAAAAATAATCCTTCATCGCCCTGAGTACGGACACGGGCTTGGGCCAGGAGGTTGCGGCGTTGTCGAAGTATCTGATTTTCATCTCCGCACTCCCCGTACATTACCGATCTCCTCTATATTGGAAAACCGGCTTTTATAAAAAAGGCTTTTGCCGATTTTGTTCCGCTGAACCTGCGTTTTCCCTCCCAGAACTGTGTTGTATAGCCGAGCAGGTCATTCATAAGCTTTCTGCTGAAGAGAAAATCATAGACCGGCACCCTGTCGGATATACCGCAGTTCAGCGCGGTAACAAATCGTTCACGAGGCTTCATTATCAATACCTCCCGTATTCCATGAGTGCTTCCCACATTGCCACGATGTTTTCCGGCGGCACGTCCGCCTGTATATTGTGCACCGTATTGAAAACAAATCCACCGCCGGGCGCAAAATCATCCACCCTCCGCCTGACCTCATCCCGTACCTGCTGAACCGTACCGTTCGGAAGCACCCGCTGTGTGTCTATACCGCCGCCCCAGAAGGTGAGGTCTTTCCCGAAGTCCCTTTTGAGCTTTGCAGGCTCCATATCCTTCGAGGTATACTGAACCGGGTTGAAAATGTCCACGCCGCTTTCGATGAGGTCTGCCAAAATATAGCGGGATGAACCGCATGAATGAAAGAAAATATAAAGATCAGGCTTCTGCTTCTTTATTACCGAGAAAATCTTCGCGTACCACGGCTTGAAGTACCGCACAAACATGTCGTAGGAAAACACCGGTCCCGTCTGAATTCCGTAATCGTCTGCGTAGAGGACGACCTTTATATCGTCCCCCAGGTTGGGAATCGCCCACTCCCAGAATTCAATATCGAGCTCGGCAAGCTTCCCCACAATGTAGTGGGTAAGCTCCGGCTCGGCGGCAAGTGCGTAGAAGGAATCTTCGAATCCAAGCAGCCACTGGAATGTTTGCAGAAGACCGACTGTCATGCCCACAGTTCCCAGCACCACGAGGCAATCCGTTTCAGCGAGCCCGGAAGCCTCTTCCTTCAGTCCCTCCAACCTGTGCCTGTCCTTGGGGTCCGGCCATCTGTACTTTTTCACCTGTTCCAGATCCGCCCCCCTGAGAGGATGAGCCACCATATCGTAGTAAAGACCGTACGGCTTCGGCCTGCGCCAGGTGACACCCCACACATCGGTAAACTGCTCATACTCCGCGGTTTCTTCGAGCTCGAGCTCCCATCCGAACGGGCTTCCGGTCAACACGCCCCTCGTATCGACCTCGAGCTTTTCGAGCACGTCCTCGTGCACACGGGCAAGGCCCTGCACCCTGTCGAACAGCTCGGTTTCCTTTTTTTCGAGACCCAGGTAATCCCTCAGCTTCTCATAGGCAATGTAATGGATCCCCGTTACAAGCGTGCTGGTAAGGTCATAGGGAACACGGTCAGGTTCCCGGTGATTCAATGCCGATATCACGCGCTTTTTCGAAGTCATGGCACACCTCCATTTGTTGATTATCCGGACGCTTTGCATCCGGATAATGCCGCCGGTGCAGGCACCAGGCGGCATTACACCATCACTATTCGTACTTATACGCTCATAGCTCCTGTATGACTGACGGCACTAGAGCGCAACATTTCCCACCGTTTATCACAGTAAAAGAGCCCGGGATCAATACGGATAATTCATAAATGTCTCATACATAATCCGAATATTCTCGAGCGGGGTGTCCGGCCCGATCTCGCCGCAGGCGATGATTCCGCCTCTTTCAGTGCCGAGATGATCGAATACATCGAGTATATGATTTTTTACCTCCTGCGGCGTTCCGAATGGGATAATGAGCTGTCGGTCGAGATCCGTTCTGAAACATACCTTTCCCGCAAAATTTTTCTTGAGAAGGTCGAGACCAATAACCGACGACTGACAGTTCAGCACCTTCACGCCGATATCGACGAGGTCGGGAATAATATCGATTATATACCCATCCGAGTGGAAATGCACATCCACACCCCTATCGATTACCTTTTCAAACATCTTTTTATATGCCGGTTTGAAAAACTCCCTCCAGAACTCGGGAGCTACCAGCAGGCTGTTCTGCGCCCCCCAGTCATCGGCGAAATGCAGCCCGTCGTAATCATACACGAGCCACTTATCGATCCACCTCAGATTGAATTCGAGAAGATCTTCACGAAGACGGTGCACTTCTTTCGTTCTGTACGCAAGATCCATAAACAGGTTTTCCATACCTCTGAGCTGCTGCATCTCCTCGAAGAAGGTAATCCACGCACCCCGCGCATAGTACTCTTGGTTTCTTCCCTCCATGTGCCCGCTGTAGAGCCTGGCCGAAGGCGGGCCTGCATCGAACTCGGGCCATTTGTAGCTGTTATACGCATCCCAGTCTGCAAAAGGCCATTCGACGGGGATGCCGCATACCCCTTCATCTTCTACGTGCCACCGGGTCCTGAAATCATCGTAATTCAATCCTCTCCTGTAAAGAGCGGGCAGATCTTCGGGTTTCATATCGGGAAGAAACTCCCATCCGAAATCTTCGTGCACGCATTCGAGTATCTTGTCCAATGTATCTCCGTACTTGATCTGCGCAGCCGGGAGAATGGCATGGGATATAGGCGGCCTGTCGGGACACTCGAAATTAATCGCTTTCAGTACGCGTTCTCTGCTCTTCATACGTGCACCTTTCAGCGCATCGTTAAGACGGTTGAACCTGTTTCGGCCTGCCGTACGATTTTCGCACAGCCAAATTCGGTTTTACAAGCAGCTGTCTGGCGATTCCCTGTTCCTCGCGTTCGATCTTGTCGATGAGCTGAGAGGCGGCAATCTCTCCCATTCTGAACTTGGACTGATGTATGGTCGTAAGCGGCACCCTGACGAGACCGGCGATATATATATCATCGTATCCGATAATAGAAACATCATCCGGCACCCGAACCTCGTTTTCGAACAGAGCTTCCATTGCGCCGATTGCAACCGTATCGTTCACCGCTATGACTGCAGTCGGAAGGGCATCCATACCGTTAGTTTTTATGAATCTGTTCATTGCATCATAACCCTCAATCCTTGAATGAACATCACTGACAATTACCTGATCCGCGAGTTTTAGCCCGGCTTTTTTAAGTACCTGTTCAAAAGCCACATACCGCTTTCGCGATCCATCGACGGTCATCTGCCTCAGGCACATGAAATGCCTGTGACCGAGATCAAGCAGATATTTTGTCGCGATACATGCCCCTTCGACATTATCCGTTTCAATCCAGTTTATATCCTTGTCCGGGGAACTGCAGTTAATCATAAAAAAGGGAATGCCCATCTCTTTCAGAAAAGCGACACTCTTTGATTCCGGCCTGATCGGCGTAATGAGAATTCCATCAACCTTGTACCTGGTAAGCATCCTCGTGAGCTTCATTTCATTTTCCCTGTTGAAATCAGTGCTCGTCAGGAGCATCGAATAGTTTTTATTTCGCAGCGCGGTTTCGATTCCCTTCGCGACTTCGGAGAAAAACGGGTTGAGTATATCTTCGAGAACCACCCCAATGGTATAGGTCTTTCTCTTTGTCAGACTCCGGGCGATGTTGTTCGGCTCGTAGTTCAGTCGTTTCGCGGTATCGAGCACCCTGTTTCTCGTTCCGGCGCTGATTTTCGCGGTATTATTCAACACCCATGATACCGTTGATTTGGATACACCCGCATCACGCGCCACATCATCCATTGTGGGAACTTTGTGCATCAATTTTCCCTTACGAATTTTGGATCTGGATATAGCCTTTTTTGCATAAAACAGAAACGAGCATTATATTGAACTGAACCTTCGTATCTGTATTCTGCACCATTTTATGAAAAAAGGTGCAACCGGTTTCACTAAAATAATTAATCAAATTCATTCATACTGAAGATCTGCAAAATAGCGTAGAAAACAATCTGGAAATTGAAAAGTTACATGACGACAGCATTCAATAAGAAAATAATTATAATGCTCTATGTACTTACCATTACGCCATATGACAAAGATATAATAAAGCCATCTGGGACCTCCGAAAATATATAAAATTGGGAAACAGGAGGCACCAGATGATTAAAACCTATGAGTTGGTTAAGAAACAGGCGTTCCAAAGGATGAAGGAAAAGACCAAAGAACGGTCCTTCATCAACTACATTTATCACAATACTAACCTTTCACAGATCGAATCGCAAGTGGTTTATGAACAGTTTTCTCAGTCTTTTCTTGATAATGATCGGCAGGAATTGAAGGAGATGCAAACTCTCTTTGTCGCGACCAGGATAGAAGCAAAGGCTGGTCAGGCTCTCAGCGAGTCCGATTACAGTGAGGTTGTTATAACTCTACATGATACTGCAGATGAAAAAGTACGGGAAGACCCGACTGGGTTTTCGAAAGAATACGGTTTTGGAGATATAGACGCGACCACTGCAGTGAGGAGA
>CAZFTJ010000005.1:0-201236 GCA_964521865.1 uncultured Spirochaetota bacterium
ATGAGCTTGATAAATGCAGAAGCAATGGCCATGGTGGAAATCACGATAATGATGGTGATGGTAATGATGGCAAGGAGCACAATGATTACCACAGAGATCTGATCATGTCTATGGAGAGGAAGATCGACTCGCGCTCGATGATGGAAAAGGCGATAGAGGTAATGCGCCAGTCGGCGCCTGAACACCGACCTGATGGGTCACCGAGTCCGTCGGTGGGTGCAGTGCTGGTGCGACCCGACGGATCGATCGTGACTGCAGCTCGGGGGGAATTGCGCAACGGCAATCATGCCGAGTTCATTCTGCTTGAGCGCAAATGCATTGGAGAGCGGTTGGATGATTGTGTGCTCTTTACAACACTTGAGCCTTGTCTCGATCGAAATGAACCCAAACATGGTTGCGCGCGGCATATCGTCAGTGCTCGCATCAGGGAGGTCCATGTGGGCCTCGAGGACGACAACCCCCGTGTGGCGGGGAAAGGCATCGAGCACTTGCGTCGCTCAGGCGTAACCGTTCACATGTTTGACCGCGACCTCCAAGATGAGATCCTGGCAGAGAATCAAGAGTTCTTCGCTTGGACGCGGCGTTAACCGGTGAGGCCAAAGGAAGAACCGGCCAAGCTCTCAAGATACGAGGATCCGGTGACGGCGGTTGCCCTGGATGATCTCTCCCCACAAGCGTTAGAACGCTATCGTTCGAAAGCAGGATTGGCTGAAAAAGTAGGCTCAGAGAGTTTCCTGCGCATACTGCGACAGCAAGGCGTGTTCGTGGGCGAGGGTGATACAACGACGCCTAGTGGCTTTGGGTTGCTCTTGTTCGGCAAACATCCACGCAATGCTATGCCGCAGTCCGGGCTGCTGGCACGGGCAGATTTGCCTGATGGCTCTTCTTCACGGAAGGAATTCGGACAGGCTCTGGTTCTCATTCCAGAGCAACTGGAGAAGTGGCTGAACACCGTTCTACCTAGTACTATCGACCGACAACGCATGGAGCGAAAGGAGAAAGTCGATTTGCCCTTCGACATGATTCGCGAGGCCGTAGTCAATGCGCTGATCCATCGTGATTACGACCTCGTGGGGCAGAAATGCCAGTTCATGGTAAATGCAGATACGATTACAGTCAAGAGTCCCGGTGGGCCTATTCCACCAGTCACTCTTGAGCAGCTCCAGTTGTTCACAGCACCGATGAAGAGCCGGAATCCCGTTCTGCACTACACCTTCGCGCGTATGGGTATGGCCGAAGAACAGGGATTTGGCTTAGAGAAGAGCCTCAAGGGTCGAGCCCAGGCGTTTGATCTGCCCCTGCCGACCTTCGTCTTGGCGGGCGACTACTTGGTCCTTACAATCTATCGAAGCCGAAGAGCCGCGGCTGTTACGTTGGCCAATGAGATCCGCGAGCAGCTCAGCAAGGCAGAGGTTGTCGGCTGGGAATGGATCTCGAAACGGCACTCGGTGACGACAGCTGAATATGAGGAGGCGATGGGGATTCCAAATCGAACCGCTAAAAACCATATCCAGAAGATGAAGAAACTGGGCCTGCTGAAGATGACCGGTGCTGGTCGTGCAACTCGATACGAGGTGATGCGTTGATGACGATGGTGGAGATAGTGCTACACTTTGTTCCACGCTGCCATTCAACGGGCCAAAGTGGCCCGATTCGTGTGGTGGTGCGGACGTTTACGAGAATCAGGCCATATATTAGGCCAAAATGGCCCGGAGCATGGTGTGTATCGCAGGTAGTTACTACCATCCAACCGCATGGCGTATGAAGCCCTAACAAACCTTTGCATGCGACAGCTTACAGCCGTACGTAAAGGGTGATGTTATATGGGAATGAACAGTGGATCGGTGGTTCGCTGCTTCTATTTTCATTTCGAACCAAACGGACAGTATGATATCAGATATTTCTGTAAACTTTACAAACATCTTTTCAAATAGAGAAATAGCAGTTGGCCTGTGGACCATTCCAACGGTTGTTTTGTTCTTATCGTTCCAGAAAGCCCGGTACTATTTTTTACAATTCCTGAAAACGTTCTTCGCTGTCAAAATCCAAGTTTTTTTTCTTAGTGTGTGGGCATGGTCCGTGCGTACGACTTATCTTCTCTGGCGAGTAGGATATTGGGAGTTAGGATTTTTAAAATCAACACTTATGTGGGGTGTCTTTGCCGCTCCAAAGAGTTCGTTTGATGCGATGACCGATGACGAAGGCGTCGATCGTCTAAAGTGCATAGTTCGGGATAACTTTACCGTTTGGGTACTGATAGAGTTTCTCGGTTCAGCTTTCACATTTTCTCTATTGGGGGAGGTCCTCTTCGTTCCAATCATGACTTTAATCGTTATTATGTCAGCTGTGACTGATTTGAGTAAAAAATACAGGCCACTTCCCAGTATCTTACATTGGGTTCTCATTATCATCGGCTGGGCTATCTTGATCCTCGGCGTGCTCGAGATATTTATAAACTGGAATCAATACCGAAGCTGGACGACTCTAAAGGAATTCTTTATACCACCCCTATTGTCGGTCTCTTTATCCGTTTTTCTCTATCCTTGGTTGGTTTATTCCGAATATGAGAAAGTTTTTATTAGAATGACCTACACAAATCTGGCACGCAATGGGAACTTACAACGCGTAAAAGTTGAGTTGTTTAGATTCTGTAGGCTAAACATACGACGACTGGCAGGAATAAAAGGCATAAAAATAGCGGCGCTAATGAAAGCGCACTCTATTGAAGAGTTTAGATTGCAACTGCGTCAAGATAATGATGTTTTTATATTTCCGAAGACGAAATATACGAAGTAAGTATTACAAAATTACAATCTATTAAACAAAGTTTGCCATTAAATATTATGCAATTAAAAAAATCTCATAAAATAAATCGCCGCACCGGACAGGCTTTCACGGGTTTTTGCACTATTTCTATCAGATTTCATAATTCGTGAGAAGATTCCCCTTATTCCACAGCCTGCTGGTAGACTCTATTATGAGCTGAAAGAGAGTCCCGATATGAATGACGACCACACTAAGGAAAGCTTGATTGAGAAAATAAAGCGTGTTTCGGAAACTCTGAACAAGAACTCGGTGGCACGGTCTGAATTCATTCGTGAAACCGGTATTTCCGAATGGCCCTTTGTGTTCCATTAACAATTGAAGGACATGATTAGGATCTCCTTCTATTTCGGAAATATGTTGTTTTTCATATGCTTCGATCAAAGTTCCCAGAGTTTCCATTAAAGAGGATAATTTGTGTGCTTCACAATTCTATACCAAGACTCTATATAAGTAGCACAATGAGGTTTTTTGGCAAACTCCAACAGACGTTTTCTAGTAATTACATGCATATTTAATATATATCGCAAATTGAGATATTGCCAATTAAAGGTTTAGCGCAATTCCATGAGGAAAGCCAAAATTAAAAGTTATTCGGCTTCGAAACACCTGTATGCAATCCTTAGGAATCTATCAACATCGTCCATTGTTGAAAATCCATCTATCATCGATTCTTCGTACATGGCTATACTATCATGGATGGTTGTTTCAATATGCTCTTTGGCTACATTATGCAATGTCCATCCTTTATATTCAAAACCTTTTCCAGCGTTCAACGTGATGTAAAAAAATGTATTCCACTCTGGATATATTGAAGATGATTCAATGCGCAGAGAGGGTGGATTCCCAGCAAATCTATCTTCACTTAGAATCCTGAACATGAAGGAAGGGTTGGTGTTTTGGGGAAGCCCCAGGAAAAATTCTCTTTCAAGAAAGAATCCATTTTTCGTACATGAAAATGTACCACGAAAAAACGAATAATTCAGGTCATCGAATAACATGAATACAAGTGCCCTGCCCAAATCTCCGCCGGACCATATGGATGTAATCTTTACATCATCCGGAAGCGGAATAAATCGATATTTGGTTTTTTTCAACTCAGAAAGTATAAATGGATAAAATCTACTCAATAACAAATCATCAAGTTCTTTAACTGCTTTGGGATTCTCTAAAATAATTCTGTCTTTTCGTGAATCACACCTGGTTGCCTCTTCTAAAATCCAGCTCACTATCTACCTCCATAAAAATTAAGGTAGCCGAATGGGGCTGGGTTTGTGAAAACCAATTTGATAATTATACAATACAGCGGCGTCAATTAAAAATATAATTAAATGAATATGGTAACTATTTTTTCCACTCATTAATATGCAGATAAGTCTTCACATTCTGCTTAGTTATTGGATATTTGTACATAATAAAGAGACCAATAATGTCAAGAATATTATCAGCAATTTCAAGAACATAGTTTGTCAAATTTTCATTAAAAGAGTCTGTAACAAAACTATCAATATCTTCGGTTGCTATCATGTCCATTTGTTTGGCTGAAGGATGAACATGTTTGTTTAAAAAAACCCATGTTGGATAAAAAGTATCCCTTGTATCATTTTTATTCCATCTGAAGCAGAACAAAAGTATAGCAACTATGTAAATTTATATTACACTTATACTGAAGTTATGTGAAAACTGACACGACAGCTTTGCGATCTTTATCCAGCAGAAACATGTTTATGTAATTGTGCTTCACTATGCGCTACCTTATTTCAAGGAAATTTCAAGGGGACGAAAGGAGAAATTGTCTATGACATCGGACAGGGGTGCCCGGATCATTGAGAAGGCAAAGGAAATGGGAGCTTCGTTGGCTGGTATCGCGAGCGTCGAACTTCTTAAAGATTCTCCCTCTCACCATATTCAAAACATGAAAACCGGACTGGAGATAAAAGATTTTCCCGGAATAAAATGGCCTCACGATGCCAAATCGGCTCTGGTTATCGCAGTTTCTCATCCTGAAGATAAACCTGAGCTTGACTGGTGGGATGCCAGCAGCTCGCCGGGAAACAGTATTCTGATACGGATAGGCAGGGAACTGTCTGTTTGGATGCAGGAAGAATTTGGTATCAAAACCTACAAACTGCCTTACTCTGTTGAAAGGGGCGGAAAATATTTTAAGGACGCTGCGGTATTGGCCGGACTCGGCTGCATCGGCAAAAACAATATTCTCATTACCCCGGAACTGGGGCCGCGGGTTCGTCTTCGCGCACTGCTGCTTGCAGAAGAGCTGGCTCCAACAAATAGTGTGTCCTTCGATCCATGCGACGGATGTAAAGAATTGTGCAGAAAGGCATGTCCCCGGAATGCGTTTGCGGAGAGGGTCCTCTCACCTGCCGATGCGGGGATGGTCGATCTTCCAGGGCGGGACGGATTCTTCAGCAGAGCCCGGTGCATGATCCAGATGCGCAAAGATGTCGAGGATTCTGAAATAGACTTCGATAAGGCTGTGCAGTTTACATTGGATACTGAGTACATGTCCGATGCAAAGGAACGCGTTAAATACTGTCGTCACTGTGAATTTGCCTGCCCCATAGGAAAAAAGTAGATATGCTTGGGCCGCCCAGGGCTCAATTACCGATACGCTAATTGTAAAAAGGAGGCCGGAAAAAGTATTTTACTGCAATTATCCAAGTAAGCCCGTTCACAATTTTGTTATACGGACGCTTCACATCCAAATAAGGTCCCGGCTCAAGAACCAGGCGGCATTACCCCTTGATTTATTCGTCGAGGGCATTCATACTGACAGCACGTTGTGTTCAAAAATCTATTCGGAGTCCTCCTCTTCCTGTAAGGATTCGATGCGAGGCTGCTGTCATTGGAAACGAAGGGATACTGCGTCCTGGCATAACGACGGCATCATCCATCTGAATACACTGCAGGGGGTATTTGACAATACGATCAATATTAGGATTTTATCATAGTCGCAAAAGCGCCAAAAAATCCTAATAGAATAAAGGAGATTGTTATGGCAGGACGAATCATCATAATTATCGCTTCGACCATTATCTTTATTTGGGGTGTTGCTCACATAATCCCTGTCAATTCGGTTGTACAAGGATTTGGTGATATCTCAAGAGATAATCAAAGAATCATCACCATGGAATGGATTGCAGAAGGAATAACACTTTGTTTCATTGCAGTGCTTGTAACTGCTGTGAATATCTTGGGGAACAACCACAACACCTCATTGATTGTATATCGTCTTTCTGCAGGGATGCTCACCGTAATGGCAGTATTGACCTTGTTTACCGGAGCAAAAACGCCAATTGTTCCGATTAAGATCTGTCCTGCCGTAAAAACATTGGTAGCGATACTGCTTGTCATGGGGAGTATTTTTAAATAATTGGTTGTGGCGTCACAATCTCGCGAAATGATATATACTTTTTTTAGCACGTGTCATTCACAATTATTTATAAGAAATTTTATTTTTCAGAAAGGAATGCCTGGCTGGGCTTGGAGCCTTTCCGCCTTTAATTCCCCTCATAGTTACGGCTATTGAATTACATTATTCTGGGTAAGATAATGAGTTTCAATATAAGGAAACTTATAAGAAAATATTTTCAAGTCCCTGAAGTATAGATATTTTCGAGCATTTCCAGTTTATAATCTGTGACCACATTTTTATATTTTTGAAGACATTTGAGAGAACATGACCCCCTTATTTTAATCTTAGTGTTTAAATGAATAACAGCAGGCGTGTGTTCTCCATTTAATTGTTTTAATAATAAATCTGCAGCCCTGGCACCTATTTCTATTCTTGGCTGATATACCACAGTGAGAGGCGGATCTGAAACCGGGGCCCATATAGGATCGTCAAAACCTACCAAAGCAATATCACGAGGACATTCCAATCTTTTCTCCTTAAAAGCAAATAGTGCGCCTATAGTCATAAGGTTATCCATTGTAAAAATAGCAGTAGGTTTCAGTCCGTTTTCAAGGAGGTATTTCGCAGCATAATAAGCTCCATACTCCTGACCCTTGCACGTTATAACAAATTCTTCTTTAAAGGGAATATCGTGTTCTTTCAGTGCACTCTTATAACCGTTGAGACGCTCTTTTTCCGCATATATTGCCTCACTCATAATTACACCGATACGCTCATGTCCATCATCAATTAAGTGATTAATTAATTTTTTACTTCCAGATTTATTATCCACTACAATGGAAGTATAAGGATATTTCTCCAGAATTCTATCTATCAAAACAATTTTAATACCCAATGAAGAAAACACATCCAGTATGGGTATATTCTCACTTGCAGGGGCAAGAATAATGCCATCTACTCCTTTTGAGAAGAATGTCCTCAAATGAGCATCCTCTTTTAATCCGTTCTCCTCGTTACTGGCAATGAGAATGTTGTATCCGCTTTTTAAAAGATTCTCTTCAATACTTCGTACAATTGAACCGTAAAAAGGGTTTTGTAAATCAGAAATAATCACACCGATGGTATTTGTCTTTTTTGTGGAAAGACTCCGAGCAGTATTACTCGGGATATAGTGAAAACTTTTAATTGCTTCAAGAACGGCATGTCGTAATTTTTCACTTACATATCGAGTATTGTTGACTACATGCGAAACTGTCGCGGTCGACACTTTCGCAGCTTTCGCTATATCAGAAATGGTTGCCTTCTTGTTTAATTTCATAGAATTTCTTTTGAAACAGAAATAAGTTATTAATGCCGGGTACAAAAGTAATTTACGAATAAAGGCACTTTATTGTACCAACGGTACGCAATTTTTGATTACAACCAAGCATATTCGTCTCAACACCGGAAGTGAACATCGTACTTCTTATAGAACTCTGAAATCGGCACCAGATTTTTTCAGTTGTTCCAGTACAATCTCAACTTAACTTTTCAGGCGGATATTTCTTAACTGGATCGTCGATTGGTGTTATTATGACTTTTATCGAATTATACTTTGCTTTACTGTTTGAAACTTCAAACGCTTCCTTTATTTTTTCTAATGGAAAACAGTGAGTGATAATTTCATTTGCTTTTAACTGTTTAGACGATAATAGATCAATTGCACTTTGAAATTCTGATTCACCTTCCCAATTCCCATATCCGGTACTCCAAAGAAGATCGATCTGTTTCTCCATACCGGTTTGTAAAGGTACCAACCCTTTATTAAAAAATTCACCCATAATACCAATAATACCATCGAGCGCAACTATATTAAATGCAATATCGAGTGTATCAGCCTGACCGCCAACTGCTTCGATTACAACATCGGCACCTTTTCCTGAAGTTAATTTATTTATTTCTTTTACAGCCTCCTGCTTACTAATATTTATAATTTCATCAGCATCAGCTATTTCAAGTGCTTTCTTTAATACCTCTTCCCTCCTCCCAATTACAATTATTTTACTATTGCTCCGTAATTTAAAAATCTGAGCTGTGGATAATGCTATTGGACCGGTCCCTATTACAACAACATATTCATTAAACCCCTTACCGACTCTATTATAACAATGTACTCCACATCCATATACGTCTGCAAGAGAGGCTACGTTAAAATCAAGATTATCCAAAATTTTATATGCATTTTTTTCAGGAACAGTCACATATTCTGCGAATCCGCCATTATACCATATTCCAATATGTTTGACAGAAGGGCATAATTGAAAGGTTCCTTTCAAACACGCATAGCATTTACCGCACGTAATCTGAGGTTGAACAGTGACTCTGTCCCCTTCACGGATATTTTTTACTAATTTTCCCACGGATACTACTTCACCTGCCAATTCATGCCCGAGTATAACAGGGGCTGCCTCAGGAAACCATAGTTTCCCACTCCTCCAGCCATGAAGGTCACTTCCGCATATACCGGCCGATTTTACTCTTATTTTAACTTCACCGATTTTCGGTGTTGGTTCAGGGACTTCCTTAATTTCTACTGTTCTACCATCTAAAAAAACAGCTGCTTTCATTTTCTCAACACCCTCAGCTATAAAGATTAACAGACTTTCTCTCGAGCCATGAAAACATCATTGCTTCACAGACTTTATGCACAGGCAAAATAAGCTCCGCACTGGTGACGGATTTATAAGCAGTACATCGGATTGTCCGTACGAAAGACTCATGCTCATTTTCAAAACACCAAGAAGGTTCGAGTAATTGTTTAATTATATCACCGGTTTGAAAATCATTTTGAATTACAACAGCCGATTTATTTCTGAGCAATGTCGGGTTCCAACAAACCTTTATGCTTCCTGTATCGCTCCTCATTTCAAGACTCATGCCTGTAATGTCAAAATTGAGAAACGCAATATTATAAACAACTCTTGCCGATGGAAATCTTAAAACCGATAGTATTCTTAATGTATGAAAATCATCCGAATCATTATGCATCCTGTATACATCTGTATAAATAATCTCTTCAGGTTCACCTAAAAATAGCCTTAAAAGATCTATAGTATGTGATCCACAATCCATTAAAAATTCATACGCAAAGCTAATCAATGATCCTTCACACCATGCTGGTCGCCTCATTTTTATTTCAGGAACTGGCTCATCGGTTATGATCATGTGCTTTAAAGCACCTGCTTCCCACCCATGAGCTCCTTCTTCTCCACCGCATATTGCAAAATTTACTTCACCAATTTCCCCATTTTTCACTTTTTGTAATGCAAAATCTGTCCCCCTGTCATAACGCCACATATAGCCAACAACAAGCTTTAGGTTGTATTTGGCAGCTTCCTTAACCATGGCTTTTGAATCATCATAACTCATTGTCATCGGTTTTTCTATGAGCACATGCTTGCCTCTTCTTAAAGCTTCCATAACTACTTCGTAATGGAGGTCATGATACAACGATACAATTACCGCTTCTACCTCCGAATCATTAAGTATATCTTCTATTCGTGTGTATATTTTAAGCGCACCGTATCTTTCACCTACCATATGTGCTAACTTTGGCTTAATATCACATACCGCTTGGAGGGTTTCAAATTCTGAGAATTGTATAATCGGTAAATGCGCTCCCTGTGCAATCGCCCCGCATCCTATGACACCTACTCGGAGAGGTTCGGCTTTTATCAATGAATCATTTTCACTGATATAAATACTTTTATCCATCAACGACCCCTTAATCAATAATTTATTGTTAAACCGATTAGCCTTTTACTGCTCCAAAGGTAAGACCTCTAACCAAATTATTGAGAACGAGAAATGTAAAAATTATAATGGGAAGTGTTTGAAATACCGCTATGCTGCTTACCACCCCCCAAAGAGTGCCAGATTTTATAATTAGTAGAGGTACAGTCACAGTAAGAGTTCTCGTATTATCTGCAGTAAGAACTAACACATAGAGAAGATCATTCCACGAAAAAATGAAAGAAAATATTGAAACAGTTACCATTCCGGGTGTAACCAAAGGAAGACTAATGCACCAAAAAGCCTTAAATTGACTCGCTCCATCGACTTTAGCCGATTCTTCCAGGGACGGGGGAAGTTCATCAAAAAAACCTTTCATAAGCCATGTACACAGCACTACATTGTATGCTGCATGTGCCAGGATTATACCGAGGTATCTGTCGATAAGATTCAATTTGCTGTACATGATGTACATAGGTACGGCAAGAGTTATCGGGGGTACCATGGTAGTCGCCAATATATACAGGAGAAGATATTTTTTCCCCAAATATTTAAAGCGGGAAAAACCATATGCAGCAGGTATACCGATAGTGAGAGCTATTAAAGTACTTCCCGATGCAATGACGAGTGAATTTTTCAAATACTTTAACGCCTTGTATCGTTTAATTGCCATTGAATAATGCTCAAAGGTCGGGTGAAAAATTTTTAAAGGCTTATTTGAAAACATATCAAGTCGAGGTTTAAAGCTATTCGATATTGTCCATAGATATGGTAAAATACAAATGAGTATTACAAGTAACATAAGAATTAAAAATAAAGTTCTTTTAATGCCATATTTTCTCATATAAATTTTCATTCTCGTGCTTTTTTTTCATAGTGGTTCCACAGAATAAAGATGAAAGATGCAGTGATAAACATAATAGCAACGATAAAGACAGCAGGCGCGGTACCATATCCAAGATTCCAGTACATAAAATTAAGCCGATAAATATATAAGTTTACCACTTCAGTTTTGCCACCAGGCCCTCCAAATGTAAGAATATATACAATGTCAAAAATTTTTATCGCATCAATAAGTCGAAATATAAACCCAACTATCAATAAGGGCTTCAGCATTGGAATGGTAATTTTTCTGAATAGCTGAAAACCACTTGCACCATCAATTCTTGCAGCCTCAAAGGGTTCTTCCGGCAGGGATAAGAGACCTGATAAAAATACAAGACCCAAAAACGGAGTCCATTCCCATATATCGACAAGCACTATTACCGCAAAGGCAGTCAATGGATTAGAAAGTGCTGTCGTATCCGAAGTTAATAATCCCAACTTCCTCAAGCAAATATCTAGAATACCGTACTGTGGATAGAACATAAACCTCCATACAAGTCCTACCACAACTGGAGCCAACATTGTTGGAATAATGAATAACGAAAGCACAACTCTTCTGAATGGAATATGTTGATTGAAGAGAACTGCAATCAACAACCCTAATATCATTTCAACCCCGACTACAATTACAACGAATACCCCCGTAATCATCAGACTATATCCAAAAACAGGATCGTCCGTTAAAAGATTTATATAATTTGAAATGCCAACAAACTGACCTTTTTTTTCCGGAACTGCAAGATTATAGTTTCGAAAGCTATAATTCAGAGCAATACTAAAGGGTATGAGGATAGTGAAACAAAGAAATAATATGATCGGTATAATCCACGTATATTTGCGAAATAATTTACGTTTTACATATTTATTCCCGGTATCCATAATTTTTCATTTTTCCGAGAGATTATACCATACATTGTATAGTATAATCTCTCATAGTATAGGGACGTATTTTATTTATCTACCCTCAACGAGCTTCACGGTTCTTGCCTGTGCTTCATCCAGTGCTGTTTTTACAGAGACCATTCCCGCAGCGGCTTTTGAAATAGCTTCTGCCATTATATCACTGGCCTGTGGTATCCAAGAATATCCAGGTGGAGCAAAAATCTTCCCACTATCGATTATTGCTAAAGTTGCCTTGAACCATGGATATTTCTTTTGTATCTCAGGTAAGGCCATTACTCGTGGATCATGAGTACAGCCGTTCGCATTTTGTACCTCAAGTTGTGCATCATAGGAGTTCAGGTACTGGATAAGAAGGAATGCCGCTTCTTTATGTCTTGAGCTCTTCCATATCACCCATTGCGCCATATTTGCCGTAACATTGTATTTGCCTGGTGCCTGGATTGGCGGGACAAAATAACCGTTGAGCCCGGCAACTTTTGAATCTTCAGGATTTTCCATAAATGATATGGTATCCGGAGAGGAATTTTCCATAAACACACGCCCGGCAGCATACATTGAAAATTTTTCATCCCATGCTGCTTCAAGATAACCCGGTGGACAGTATTTTCTTAGAGAAAGCATATATTCTAATGTATTGACCAATTCCGGTGAATTCATGGTTGGTTTTCCGTTATCGTCGTTGAACCATCCTCCCATACATACCATAAAGTTCTCCAGCTCGATTGAAGCAGCAGGATGTTGCTTATACGCAACTGTTATTCCGTAAAAGTCTTCTGTTAAAATTTTTCCCGATAATTTATCACCCTTTTTTCTTGTAAAAAATTCACACAGATCCGTATATTGCTGGTAATTCTTCAACGGGTAATAATTATCCGGAGCTAACGGCAATTCATACCCATATTTATTTTTAAATGCGATTCTTTCTTCTTTATTCGCTGCAATATCTTTTCGGTAAACCATCATCTGTGTATTATTAAAGCAAGGAACTCCATAATACACCCCCTTCCACAAACTTGCGTCATCTACCATAGCTTTGGGGAGCAGCTTCCAGGGATCATAGGATGGATCCCGAAGATCGGAATTATTCAGGAACTTTTCTATCGGTTCTACCCAATTGTTTTCAACATTCAGACCAAGTTCACGCCAAGAGACGAGGCTAAAATCATAAATGTGAGTCCCAGCAAGAAAATCTGATTTTGTTTTCGCCTGTCGTTCAGCATAATCTGCATATTCGATATCTACGTTAATCCCGGTCAACTTCTCGAAGTTTTTAACCGGACCTTCAAAAGCCTGCATTCCTGCCCATGGTTCAAAAATAACTTTGAGGTTTTGGCCCTTGTACGGCATTGCCGCTCTCTCAAGAGTCCACTCTTTCACTTCCTGAGTTAATGGTTTGGGTTCTGGAGCTGGTTCCTCTTTTTTACTCCCTGCATAGAGATTTCCAATGTAAATTCCAAAACAAACAACTACTGATAACAATAGTGACCGCGTCAACAATTTTCTGTTCATAGCTATCCTCCTTAAAAAATATAAAATTTATTTTAAAAGTATCATGATGCCCCGACCTGCGTTGATATCCAAATAATTCTATTAAATCTTTGGAGCTCTCAATTTAATGAGTTAGTTACTTATTTTTCTTTATTGAAATAGCCCTATCAATCATACGCTCTATAGTAAATTGTGGACAGTATCCAAGAAAATTTCTCGCCTTTGCAATACTTATCTCATACGGTTCTATATGATCGACCCTCGCACTGTCCCATTCTACTCCCAAACCTTTAGCTACTCTTTCAATGACGTCCAGATATCGAAAAGACGACGGTCCTGCAATATTGAATAAATTGTTTTTTATAGTTGCATGTTTCTCAATTGCAAGAATAATTCCTTCTGCAATGTCTTCAGGATCTGCACAATGATCAACAGCAGACTCACTATTTGCACATAAAGGGGCAAAGACACCTTTACCATTTGCCAGTTTAGGACCCAGCTTTCTCCTGTCCGCTGGTTTAAGAAATTTTTCCCATAACTCATATTCAAATAGTTTCAATACTTCCATACCGGCTAACGTCCATGATATTCGCAAGATAATCCATGGAATATCGTATAATCTGCCGTAATTGATACACATTATCTCGCCTAATATTTTTGTGAGAGCATAAAATCTGCTGGGAAAAATTTCAGTTTCTTCAGTCACTGGTGTTTTAAACTTTTTAAACCCGGTAGAATACACCGCATCTGTGCTCGCATAAAGAAAAAGCTTAAGATCCTTCACTTTATTTGCGGCTTCCAAAAGGTTATATGTACCTCTCACAATAATTTCAAATAACCGATCATTCTCCTTCTCAATAACTTCGGGCCCAAACATGTCAAAAACAGCAGCAAGATGACAAATAATTTTACATCCGCGTACTAGCTTCTCTAATTCTTGTTTATCTAATAAATCTCCATACACAAGTTCTAATTTATTATTAATAACTCCTTCAGGTTTATGATGATGAATTAAAGCCTTTACGCTATAGCCCCGTTCTAATAAAGACTTCAGCACGAAACGGCCAATACGTCCTGTTCCTCCAGTGAGAAAAATAGATTCTTTCATTGTCCTATCTCTTAACTAGAAGCTATATTTATCCGCAGTATTTCTTGAATATTTCTTTACGCATCGATTCACATTATTTATCAACCGGAAAAGGCCTGTATTCCACACCTTCACGTTTATAAATAGCCGCTACTTTTCTTTCCAATTCAGTAACGATTTTATTGGATAAATGATTTAGTCTGTGCTCTTCGAGTATTTGTCGAACCCTCTCTATTGCCCTCTCCCGAATATCTTTGCACCCGTTCGCTTCCCATTTCTGGCGAACGGTCCTATCGGATATTGTAGGAAAGTACTGTTCTTCCTTGAAAAATTTTAATGTATGCTCATGCTCTAAAAAATTCCCCCCATGACCAATCTCTTGAATTATATCTATGGCAAGTTTTTCCTCTGTTACATGTATTCCCTTTAAAATTCTTTTAACATACCCTGCTATTTCTTCATCTATTACTACCTGTTCATAGTTCGCACTTTCACCACTATTGATTAGACCGCCAACAAGAGCAATTTCATCCGCACCTGCCATTGCTGCTAAAAGTACTCCCATCATTTTTTCATAGCCGGCCTGTTGATCTGGAACCTTCGCATCAGTCTGCCCAACAATAATATTGGATGGAATTTGATAATATTTTGCGAGCTGCGTAAACCCTACGCACATGAGCACCTGTTCGGGACACCCGAACACATTTGTAACAGCTCTCATGTCCATAATCCCGGGCCAAGACATATATATAACCGGCGCTCCGGGGTTTACCAACTGATTGAGCACTATACCACTCAAGGCCTCAGCATTACCCTGGACAAGAGAACCTGAAAGTGTAACGGGATGCATGGAGCCCGAAAGAGGCATGGGGAGTATTTCATTCGGAAGCCTTACTTTTGCTGTTTCGATTATAACAATTGCCTCTTTGCTCCAGGTTAGCGCTCTTTGTGGGAGAACAGTCATGTTAAAAGTTTTTTTCTTACCAATTTCATTACGTCCACCCTCTACAATCTCGACCAAATCGATGAGATCATCCGTTGTTTTTTGATCGAGTCCGTCTCCAGCAGGAATAACCTTGCCGTTATTTTTTACCAGAACTTCAAAATATCGAGCATGAAAGACTTCAGCAGGAATGTCCTGAGCCCAGATCATTCCATTGCCTATTTCAAGATATTCCATAGCATCAGAAAGACGTGCAAAATTTGCAATATCCTGTTCTACCCCTTTTCTAAACCTGCCTTCAAGATCCAGTACATAAGCAGTGGTCGATCCCACACCAAAATGAACATCTCTATCACCAAATCGAATGGGAGAATGTCTCCTTTGATCCAAGGGATATCTTGTAAATGAAGGAGGTGCAGAACGAATACATGCTTCAACTATACCGGGAGGAAAATACACTGTATTATTATCACCGATAGTCAATCCTGCCTTGCGAAATACTTTCAAAGCGCTTTCACAGTGGAATTGGATTCCAGTATTTTCTAAAATATCAATAGTAGCGACATGTATACGGTATAACTCGTCGTCGCTCAATATACGAAATGGGGCTTTGGATTGGACTAATATCATTCTATGTTCCCATTCATTACCGGTTGATTTTTATCGTGCATTAATACGCGTCTCCAGGTTTAATTTCCAAACTTTTCGGCCCATTTATAAAGACGCTCGCGGTAATATCTAAAATTTTCCCACGAAATCCCACATGGAACCAGATGATCAATAAAAGGAATATATCCTCCCTGCTCCAACATAATGGGCAGCTTTGAGCGCAACTCCTCGTCAATTGCTTCCTTACCCACAGCGACTTTTCTTTTGTCGATCCCTCCCATCATTTTCAATTGCGGGAATTTTTTCCTGACCGCAACAACATTCATCCCCGCCGCAACTTCAAACGGATATAATCCTGTAACACCACAATCGAGCAAAATAGGAATAAGCTCACTGATATTTCCATCTGAATCGACAAAAATATTTTTCACTCCTTTTGAAATAACCGCATTAATAAATTTTTTATAATACGGCATAAAAAAATCTCTAAACATCTTGGGAGATATCAAGGGTCCATTCTTGTACGCCATATCCTCCCAGATATGAATGCAGTCGACTTCGATCTCATTTAGTATTGATGTTATGAGCTCTATATAGAAATCAGTGAGATATTCTAACATTGATATAATGAGCTTAGGGTCATCGTAGAATGAATAGAGAAGACGCTCGACACCCATCAGGGCTCTTAAATAACCAAAAAAACCAAAGGGATACCCCCCTAAAGCAAGAGGATAATCTCTTTGCTTGTACCTTTCGCGTCTATTCCGCCAATCATCGGGAAGTCTTTTCTCTAAATCCGGCTGAAATCGTTTTTTCAGTTTTACAAAATCGGACAATTCCTTTACAGGATAGAACAAGAATTGCGGTATTGATTTCCCGTCCTTTCTGGTTTTCATACCAACTCCCATCTGGTCGATGATTACTATATTTTCTCCTTCGTATCTGAGCACCTTTTCTTCAAACGGCGGCTCCATCCCCAAATTCAATGGGACAGCAACGGTGGGGGAATCAAAGTGAAAAAATGCCGCTACATCTGTGTCATGAGGCTCTTGTCCTATTTCATTCCATGGATACGCCTCACCAATTACAGTACCATCCCAAAATAGTGAAACGTTCGTCCACTTATTACTGGATGTAATTTTCGGCAAGCCCTCTTTCCACCATCGATTGTATACGTCCCGCCAGTAACCGAACTCCCACATCATTGTCCTGGTTCCTGTGGTAAAGTCCATAATGGAAAGAAATCTTTCTCGCGAGTTCATGAGATTCTCTTGCGTTTACGAATAATTCATCACAGGTTTTTTATTTCCTCTTTTAAGCTTTGCAACCGTTTTACTGATCGATTCAATCATATAATCGACTTGTGAATCTGTTAATGAGAGATTGATTGGTGTATCTGTGAGCTGAGAATAGATCCGATCGGCCTGTGGACAATTGATTCTTGGATACCCCAATTCTGTGAATATTTTAAAACGGTACGGTGGAAGATAATGTGGGATCGATTTGATCCCAAACTCATGGTATAAAATGTTCACAAAGTCATCCCGATTTGAATTAAAATTACTTCCGTCGAACAAGATAGGGTAAAGATGGAAAGCATGCGACCGATCATCTGGAATATGGGGTGCGGTAATACCTTCTATATCTTTTATACCGGCATTCATATGAGCTGCAATCTCATTTCTACGAGCATTCATCCATTCCAACTTTTTTAACTGTACTCTGCCGACATTGGCCTGTACATCACTGAGACAATAGTTATACGGAATCCTCCCTTTAATTGTTTTTACATCATAAAGAAATGGTATCCAATACTTTTCCAGATTTTCATACATATCCATACCCACCCATCTCGCAAGAGGAATCAGGTCCGCAAATTCTTTTTTATTGGTTGTTATCATTCCGCCTTCACCCAATGTTGTGATGTTCTTTACCGTGTGAAAACTGAAACAGCCAAAATCTCCGAAAGTACCTGTTTTTTTACCTTTGTATACCGCCCCTAAAGAGTGAGCGCAATCTTCGACAACTTTTAAATTCTTTTTCGTCGCGAGCTTCATGATAGGTCCCATATCAGCAGGTAATCCATTTAAATGAACCACATAAATGGCTTTTGTTTTTTCAGTTATTTTTTCAGAAATTGTATCGGCCGTTATCGTATAGGTAACCGGATCAATGTCGGCAAAAACTACCTTTGCCCCGACTCTAAGAAGGGGAATAACTGTGGCAATAAAAGTAACTGCAGGAACAATGACCTCGTCCCCTTGTCCAATTTCCAGTATTTGTGTAGCGATTTCCAGCGCTCCTGTGCAACTGGAAACGCCGAAAGCATATTTTGTGCCTATGTATTCCGCGAATTCTGTTTGGAAGAGTTTGAGATACGGACCTTGTGTGAAAATATCTCCCTGTATTGCTTCAATAACAGCCTGCACCTCTTCTAAACCATAGTGGGGTCCAACTTCTCGATACGGTACTTTCAACCCTTCTTGTTGTATTGCCTGCTTATAAATACCGCTCCAATCACTTTTTTCTTTGCTTTCATTTGGATCCATTTGCATACCATTTTCCCCGTAATAGTTATTTGTCTTGTCTCACATGAAGACCATCCCGCATATTTCCGATGTGAATAATTATTTAACCGGTTACGTAAGCGGTTAAATAATTAAACACTATTTAAGACTATATGTCAAGCAAAAAAATTAATAAATCAGTGATTTTATATGAAAATAATATTGAGTCCTCCAGTCCAAACCATACAACTTTCCAAGACCCTGTTATATCACGCTCCTCATATTCACACCCCGCCATTGCTCACTCATCCCGTTCTTATTCTTAAAAATTTTACCTGCCTCAGCGTTTTTCAGCGATTCCTCCATATATTTCATCTTCATCCCCGAGCATTCATCTCCACCGCCAATTGCTATAGCTGCATTCTGAGAGGGTCGATTCTCTTCAAAAACTTTATGTGAAGATCAATACCGATAAAACCATACCCCTTGATTTATTCGTCGACGGCATGCATATTGACAAACGTGGTGTATTCAGAAATCTATTCGGAGTCTTCCTCATTTTCGGGAAGCTCCGATAGGTTTGATGCGAGGCGGCCGTCATTCGAAACGACGGGATACTGCGTCCCGGCATAACGACGGCCTCATCCATCTGAATACGCTGAAGAGAGTATTTGACCATACGGATATCAATATTCGGCTTTTATTATAATCTCGAAAGCGGACAATTCCCTTCTTGGGACAAGATGGATAAACTCAGCGAACGTACTAAGGTCAATGAAAAAAAATGGGATACAAGGGCATAAACATACGATCAAAAACGATTCGACTATTTCAGATATATGCAGAAAAAGCTTATATTTAGCATCGGCCTTAAAAAGAATACTGCATTATTGGTAACCGATAAAGATTCATATTGGTGAAAAGCAGCATATATAATTACAAGAAATGTCCAGGCTTTGCCCGACAGAGCGTATGCGCCCTGCTCCCTTAGGTCGCTTAAGGCTTCGTTGTATTTCGTATACGCGCGGCTTCGCCAAAATGTCTTCTACGCATAAAACGCCGTTCGAAATCGGAGGTATCAAATGGATGCTGAAAAGATTGACGAGAGAAAAATAGTATTCAAACCTGCAACAAAAGATCTATGGAACGACTTAGAGGAATTATTCGGAACGCATGGAGCGTACGGTGGTTGCTGGTGCATGTGGTGGAGAGTCAAAAGGTTGGAGTTCGAAAAGCACGCCGGTGAAGGAAATAGGAAAGCCCTTAAAAAAATAGTGGACTCCGGAACAGTTCCGGGAATTTTAGCGTACTTCGACTGCAGACCGGTAGCATGGTGTTCCGTTGCACCGCGCGAACAATTTCCGGTTTTGGACCGGTCTCCTGTGTTGAAGAGATTCGACAACAAGCCTGTTTGGTCTATTGTGTGCTTTTTTATCTCAAAGCCGTTCAGGCGCAAAGGATTGAATCTGATACTGATAAAGGGTGCGCTTGATTATGCAAGGAAAAAGGGAGCGAAGATAGCAGAGTCATATCCTTTGGATAAAGAATCCAGCAAGAACACATCGACGGATGCCTTTACGGGATTTGCCAAAACATTCTACCGTGCCGGTTTTAAGGAAGTGATAAGACGATCGGAAAAACGTCCGATACTCAGATATTATATCGATTCCTGACGATATCACGACTTTACCATACTCCTTCACGATTTCGCCGAGCTTCTTCGTGCTCTATCCAAAGTGCCCCTATCGCGCATTCTGCGGGTACACGTCGAATCGTGAAAGGATTATGTAATATAAAAAAAATGCGTGCCCTCCCTCGATATTTCGGGCATCTTAAATCTCTGAGAGAATATTCAAATGTGCACCTACATCTTAATGAAGATACTTGAATCCACCCCACACAGGTATGACAGGGGCATTCGCATTCTCACACTCGGGAGATTGGACGGGGCGTACGATCGTTTAACCTCTCTCATAAAAAGAAGGCAGCGTGTCCTTGATATTGGATGCGGTACCGGTGCATTAACGGTAAGAGCCGCTTTTAAGGGCGCAAAGGTAAAAGGGATTGATGTCAATGAACAGATGCTGGAAATCGCGAAAAAGAGGGTAGCGGAAGCAAAACTCGAACAAAGTGTTGAGCTATGTGAGATGGGTGTTGCGGAGCTCGAAGGCGAAGAGGCGGCAAACTACGATGTTGTTATGAGCGGTCTCTGTTTCTCTGAGTTAACCGGGGATGAATTGATTTATACCTTGAAAGAGGTAAAGAGGATCCTGAAGCCGGGAGGCGCTGTGCTCATTGCAGATGAAATAAGACCCAACGGCATTTCAAAGAGGATACTCAATTGGCTGATACGGTTCCCGCTTGTAATAATTACCTGCCTTGTGACCCAAACTACGACACGTGCCGTACGGAATTTGCCGGAAAAGATGGAAGAAGCGGGTTTTTTAATTGAATCGGTCAGATTGAATAAAATAGAAAGTTTTATTGAGCTTTTTGGAAGAAAACCTGAGGAAACGGTGCAATGAATCTTCTCAAGTATATTCTTGTGAGTATTATCGAAACTTTGCTGAGAGGCTTCCCTTTCCCCTGTAAGACAGGTTTGATTAAAATAGGGAGTCCGGGCAGGAATTCACCTGTTATTCTGACCTGTAATTATCATTTGACTGTTGTAAAAGTCAAAAGAGCGTTGAAAGAAACGGACTGTTATCTCCTTGTAGCAAATAGCAGAGGACTCAATGTATGGTGCGGCTCCGCCGGCGGGCATTTGACAAATCACTCTATTATATCCGCTCTAAAGACCAGCGGGATAGAAGAACATGTGCATCATAGATATGTAATACTTCCTCAACTCGCTGCCGCAGGAATCGAATCGAGAGTCATCAAGAAAAAGACGGCATGGAAGATCGTCTGGGGGCCGGTTTATGCGAAAGATATACCGGCTTTCATAGAAAGCAATTTCAAAAAAACTGCCGAAATGAGGGAGATACGTTTCCCCTTGGGGCAGCGGATTGAAATGGCTGTTATGTGGGCATTTCCATTTTCAATCATCGCATCCATTATAATAATTCCTTTCCGGCCCGGAATGCTTTTACCTTTAAATGCTCTTATCTGGGGCTTATCATTTTTAATATTCACGTCCTTCCCCCTGTATTCCGGCTGGCTCAATCGAAAGAAGAATCCGACGGGTGTCAGCAGGTACTCGATTATCTTTGATTTCGGTCGCATCCCCCTGGTTATTTGGATAATTTTTCTATCGTGTCTTGTCGTCGTAAGCATTTTCGTAAACGCTTTTACATGGGGATTCGTTTTACGCTGGGGATTCATGTCATTCGTTATCCTTCTTCTGATAAGCGGTGATCTCATGGGCAGCACCCCGGTTTACAAGAGTGGTTTGCACGAAGAGAGATTTTTCAAGGTCATGCTCGATAAAAAAAAGTGCAGAGGAGCCGGTTTTTGTGAGCTGGTCTGCCCGCGTAATTGTTATGAAGTGGATAAAAATCGGCATGTTGCCACCATGCCGGGGGCGAACCGGTGCGTACAGTGCGGCGCGTGCATAGTTCAGTGCCCGTTCGATGCCCTGTATTTTGAAAGCCCGGAAGGTGAAATAATACCTCCTGAATCTGTCAGAAGATTTAAATTAAATCTTATGGGCAAACGGCTTGTGAAACAGGATTCTTAACGGCCCGGTGTGATAGTATTTCAAGCAGGAGGCGTGCGTTCTCATAGCATGAACAGTCTGACAGGCAGGGCATGGAATAGAGAAAAAAAATGATAACATTTCTAAATTGTAATGTTCGTGAAAGCTTTTTTTCATTTTGCAGTATTACATTATGAAGCGGATTGAGATACTATTCAAAACTGGGGAACAAGAGGAGCAATACAATGAATGCTTTAAAGACGACAGTTCTTATGGCGGCAATGACCGGAATTCTGATCATCATCGGAAAGCTTATCGGCGGAGCTACAGGCATGATCGTTGCGTTTATTTTCGCCGGAATCTTGAATTTCTTCAGCTACTGGTTCAGCGATAAAATTGTCCTTTCAATGTATCGAGCTAAAGAGGCAAGTGAGAAGGAGGCTCCGAAGCTCTATAAAACGGTGGAAAGGCTTACGTCAAAGCTCGGGCTTCCGGTGCCCAGGATATTCATTATTCCATCCGACACGCCCAATGCTTTTGCAACGGGAAGGAATCCATCTCACGCCGTTGTAGCAGCAACGAGGGGTTTGCTGCGTATGCTCGATGACGACGAGCTGGAGGCGGTTCTTGGTCATGAGCTCACACACGTACGGGACCGGGACATTCTTGTGAGCACCATCGCAGCCGCAATGGCAGGCGCTGTCACCATGCTCGCATTCATGGCTCGCTGGACCGCTTTATTCGGAGGGCTCGGTGGTACGAGTAATGAAAGGGGTGGAGGTGTAATCGGTCTCCTTGCAATGGCTATCCTGGCGCCTTTCGCTGCCCTCCTTATCCGTCTCGCAATTTCCAGAACACGGGAGTATATGGCCGACGCAGGAAGTGCAGAGCTTACAAAGAATCCTCTCGCGCTCGCACGAGCGCTCGAGAATCTGGAAGCTGCCGCCGCACGAAGACCGCTTCCTGCAAGCCCGTCTACCGCGCACCTGTTTATTGTAAATCCTTTGAGAAGCGGTTTCATGATAAAGCTTTTCAGCACTCACCCTCCCATTGAAAAGAGGGTTGCACGGCTTCAGGAGATTGCACGAAATATGGATTAAATACCTCAGTCAGGTATATTCTCTATGTTTAAAAAAATCGCAGATCGCCGGACGAGCCAAAAAATCGGATATCTGGAAACCGCAGCTATCGGTGTTGGAGGCATGGTTGGAGGTGGAATCTTCGCCGTGCTGGGGCTTGCGGTGCAGCTCGCACACGGTGGAGCGCCTGTCGCATTTATGATTGCCGGAATTGTCGCACTGGTTACGTCCTATTCTTATGCGAAGCTCTCAGTAACCTTCCCCAGCCAGGGAGGTACGGTCGCTTTTCTGGATCGCGCATTCGGGCCAGGTCTTATAACGGGCTCGGTAAATATTCTACTATGGATCAGCTACATGATCATGCTCTCCCTCTATGCGTATGCTTTCGGCAGCTATGGCGCTGCTCTTTTCCCTCAGGCCTCGCGAGAGCTGTGGAAACATGTGCTGATCAGCGTGAGTATCACCGGCATTACGGGGCTCAACCTGTTGAGCGCCAGGCTCATCGGAGAAACCGAGGAGGTGATCGTCGCAATCAAGCTCGTAATTCTTCTGTTATTCGCAGGATTTGGAGTATTGGGCATCAGGGGCTCTCGTTTGGAGCCAATGGCCTGGTCCTCCCCATTAAAACTTGTTTCCGGCGGAATGATCATTTTTCTCGCATACGAAGGATTCGAATTGATCGCCAATACCGCCAAGGATGTACGAGAGCCGTCAAAAACACTGCCCCGGGCATTTTATACCTCTGTTGGATTCGTGATTGTACTCTATATCCTCATAGCGGCTGTCGCAATAGGGAATCTTCCCGTCAAACAGATTGTCGGAGCAAAAGATTACGCACTGGCCGAGGCGGCTCGACCTTTCCTCGGGCAAGCGGGGTACCTCTTGATCACCGTAGCTGCATTGCTATCGACTTTTTCGGCGATTAATGCCACAGTTTATGGAGCGGCTCGCCTGAGTTATGTCATTGCAAAAGACGGCGAACTGCCGGCCGAACTCGAGCGTAAAGCGTGGAAGCAGCCCATTGAGGGGCTTTTGATCACTTCAGGGATCACACTGATCATTGCAAACGTGTTTGATCTCTCCAGCATTTCCGTGATGGGGAGCACCGGCTTCCTTTTAATCTTTACTGCCGTCAATGCTGCAAACGCTGTACTCGCCAGGGAGACGAAGAGCATGCGGTGGCTTTCGATTATCGGTGTGGCGCTGTGCCTCGGTGCTCTGGGCAGCCTGCTCCGGCAAACGGCAATCGATGCACCGGGACATCTGTGGGTGCTTGCTGGTATGGTTGTGCTCGCGTTTCTCATCGAATCGAGCTTCCGTTTGCTGAGTTCCAGAAGTATACGGCTCGAAAGCTCACGTTGAATGAGGGCCTGTTCAACACATGGAATTCATCGACCGGCGCGTGCGGCAAAACCCGAAGGCTGACCCTAAAAGAGTATACGAAGCTCTTTTTAAGCACCTTCAAAAAGTTACTTCATACCATCCATTCGGCTGTCGGCGGCGCATCTCGTTCTTCGTTATAATATTCTTAAAAATAATTCTTTACACATATACAATGTGCACATATGATGTTTTTAGAAGAACGGGCAAGGGGGTTTTCTATGAGAACAGAGCAATGGATGAAGGAAGCCGGGTATATAGCAGACGTGATGAAGAAAGCACCTTCGTTTGACAGAGCATATCGGATCGGACCGGAGGAGTTTGACGCACGGCAGAGCAAGGTGTTGAAAGGGCTGCAGGAAAAGGGTCTTGAATGCGGAATAGTATTTTCAAACGAGCACTACAATGGAGATGTTCCATATTTAGGAGGAAATACCAACATAACGGTCGAATCTGTAGCCGGAATCATCGGGAACGACGGATTTCATATACTCGCAGGTCTTGAAGGAGGGTACGTCGCTGAGCAGCTTGCCGGCAGATCGAACACAAAGGTACACAAGATACAGATGCTTCAGCTCGCTGATGAGGATTATCCAATCGATGCTGAACGTTTCGAGGATGTGATAGAGGAGGCGTGCGGGAAAAAGCCCGAAACAATCGGCCTTCTTACCCCCCGGGCAATTTTCCCTGTGAGCATTTACGAGTATTTACAAAAGTACCTGGGCGGTACAGAACACATAATCGATGCTCAGGAGGTGTACTATAAAGTCAAATACGAGAAGTCCGATATGGAGATGAAACTTGTCGAGGAAGCCTGCCTGTTGGCTGACACACTTATAGAGGGAATGGTCGGGGTCGTGAAACCCGGTATATACGATACACAGATAGCAGGGTGGGGCTATGAAATGGCCTATGAGTTGGGCGTTGACGAGCTCAGCTTCGATATTATAGTAACGGTCGGTGAAGCAAATCGCTCGCTTATATCCAAGGCATTGAACTACAGGGTAAAGGAAGGCGACATTGTTTCAATAGGAGTAGCGCCGAGGAGGGACGGGCTTACCGGATGCAACCGGGTATCCGTAGTGGCAGTTGATGATCCCGGCAGGATAACCGATGATCAAAGGTTCTGGATTGAATTCGTGGAAGAGGCCTACCGCGAAGGACTCAGAGCGTTCAAGGAAGTTGCAAAGAACAACCTGCCGGCAAAGAATGTCGAACAGGCGATTATAGACTATTACCGAATGCGCGAAAAAGAGGTAAACAAAAGGTACGGAATATCGGTCGATCTGGCCAGACAAAAGCCGTATACGGGTGTGCACAATGCAGGGTACACGGAGGCATACGAGTTTTACGGCGCCATCACGCTGGCTTCCGAAGAGCCTCTCGGGAATCAGGTAGTGAATATGCTCGATATTGCTGTGAGGGGTATCGGCAACAGGTGGGATGAAGTTGTCATACCCGGGCTCGATTATGTTGTGGTGGAAAAGACGCTTGGTAAATACGGAAAAGAGGTTCGGCAGCTCAACAAGCTTCCTTTGAACGTACAGCATCTCGTCGGCAAGGCCTGATAATTTTCATCAACACAAAGGTCGATTGGTTTATATTAGGAAAAAACAAAAGTTCGCCGCCCGAATCGGTTCGACAATATCTACAATTACTGAGATATCTCAAAAAAACATGACTCTGTTATTCTGGGAATTCGATCAGGGTCTTCAAACCCTCTCCGCTCATAGCATATGCAAATGCTTCTTTAATCTCGGCGATTCTGAAGCGCTTGCTTATGATCGATTTCGTATCAACCTTTCGATCTTCTATCAGCTTTATCGACCGTGCATAATCATACTGCGCATATCTCGTCGTTCCCGTCAGAACGAGGTTGTTGTAATGAATACGATTCGTGTCGAGCCGGACAAGCTCCTTTCCCTGCGGCAGGCCGCCGAACAGGTTTATTCTCCCTCCCTTTGCTGCAAGCTCCACGGACTGCCGTTGTACATCAGGAACAGGACAGGCTGTAATAATCACATCCGCCCCGGCCCCATCTGTATGGCGACTCACCGCTTCGGCAAGGTCTTCCTTCTCAGAATTGACGATGATATCGGGATTAAACTTTTGAATGAGGTTGAGTCTGGCATCGGAGATATCAGCCATCATGATTTTCCCCGCCCCTGCAATGCGTTGAATCAAGAGATGCAGGACGCCCATGGGCCCTGCCCCAACAATCAGAACGTTATCACCGGGCTTTGTGTGTACTGAACGGTATGCAAAGTAGCAGCACGCGAGCGGTTCTGCAAGTGCCGCTTCTTCGAAGCCGATATCTTTTTTGAACGGTACAAGATCACCCTGCACGATTGCCTTGGAATAAATCCTCATATATTCTGCAAAGCCGCCGTTTATTGTGATACCAAACGCATCGTAATCGGGGCAGAGGTGAAATTTTCCTATTTTACAATAGCGACACCTCCCACACCCGATGTTTGGGGCAACCGCAACCCTCATTCCTTTCGCATATCCTTTTACATCAGAACCAACCTCCCAGATCTCCCCTGAAATCTCATGTCCCAGTATCCTTGTTTCGCCCTCACCTATCCTGTGGTGACCACTCTTAAAGATCCTGAGGTCCGTGCCGCATATATTCGCGGCTCTCACCCTGAGGAGCATCTCATCTTTAGCGATCTTTGGAACCGGAACTTCATGCGCTTCGATCTTACCGATACCACTGAATACTGCAGCACGCATGTTTCAAACCTCCACTCTGATCCCTTCCGAGTCTCTTTTGGCTGAAGTTGATATCTTTCAGTTGTAAAATAATATTTTTTTTGTTAATATATTCAAAAAATTTATTTCAATTCTATAATATTTATGCAATAATAATAACTGGAGGCTGAACGATGCCCGAGAATGATATTCTTTTGTTGAAGATCAGGGGCTTGCTCTCATCACTTAGTCCTGCTTTAAAAAAAATAGCTCTCTACATTCTAAATAATCCACAGAAGGTAAAGCTGTTGCGCATAAAAGACCTCGCCTCAAGCTGTGGTGTTGCAGAAGCAACAATTACACGGTTTGTAAAGACCATCGGCCTTGGAAGCTTCCAGGAGTTGAAGATCAATATTGCCGAGCTCACCAAAGAGAGTAATGTCGAGAAAGAGCTCGTATACGACGATGTAACGATAGGCGATTCTATAAAGAGTATCGTAGATAAAATCGTTGCCATTAATATCAAGGCATTGAACGACACTAAAAAGCTGATAAACATAAAAGAAACAGAGAGGGCAATAGCTGCAATACATAAAGCAAAGCAGATAGATATCTACGGTGCAGGCGGTTCCTATATCACTTCCGAGAATGTCCGCATGCGGTTCTACAGAATAGGGAAGCGCTGTATCATATACAACGACCCGAACCAGCAGGCTGTATCAGCCTCGCTGCTTACTTCAAAGGATCTCGCCATAGGTATATGTAATTCGGGCCGCACGATCTCCACCGTCAATGCATTAAAACGAGCCAAGGAAAGCGGTGCCGTTACTATTTGCATTACCAACTTCGATCAGACGCCTATAACAAAGTATGCCGACATCAAGCTCTTTACATCGACCCAGGACTCCGCATTCTTTCAGGAATCGATGGTTTCAAGAGTGGCACAAATTATCATAGTGGACATCCTCTATGCGGGACTTGCGATACGCACCTTCGATACATCTATTAAAAAGATCGAGAAATCATCGGCCTCTCTGAGAAATGTCCTTATGTAGATGCATTCCAGGAAATCTTCAAATCTCCTCCACCTCCAGGTCCGGTACCTGGTCGGTATATTTCAATCCCGTTTTGATAGATGCGAAAAAAAGCGCTGCAATAGAAAATTCCAGAAAATTTCTACTCAGGATTGGGATGATGAAAAAATTCTTAATGCGCAGATTATTATATATATCTTACGCACCGAATTTTCTTCTCCGCCACTGATCGAAAACAACAACGCCAATGATTACGAGCCCCATAACAACGCGCTGCCAGAAAGCAGATACATTGAGAAGGTTAAGACCGTTTCCCAGCACGCCCATGATGATTGCACCGATCAAGCTGCCGATTATAGTCCCCTCGCCGCCGAAGAGGTTGGTTCCGCCGATAACAACGGCTGCAATACACTTCAGCTCAACACCTGTTGCCATGAGTGCATTGGCTGAATTCATGCGTCCCGTAAGCACAATACCGGCCATTGCTCCCATCATCCCCATTATCATGTATGTTGAAATCTTTATACGATCTACCTTGAGACCGGATACTCGTGCTGCTTCTCGATTTCCACCGACAGCAAATATGGACCTTCCCAATACCGTTTGCGACAATACTATCCAGCCTATAAATACGATAAGGATAGCGATAAGCGGTCCGGTTGGAATGCCAAAAAGCTCCTTCCCGCCCATCCATATTATGGCGTCAGGCAAATATCCCTTGAGCTCAGTTGCGGTCAAGTGTGAAGGAATCGGCAATCCGCCTGTGACAAGAAGGGCAACACCGCGTGCTGCCTCCATCATACCGAGAGTTGCAACAAAATCCGGAATTCGCCCCTTGGCAATAATGATACCGTTTATCGCCCCTGCAACCGTTCCCACAAGAAATCCAATGAGCATTGCCGACCATGCACTGATTGGCCCAAAAGATACGCCGAGGAAGGTGATGGTCTGTGTCGCAAGCACTGCCATAATCGAAGCAGACACAGCCATTACGGCACCAACAGAAAGGTCGATCCCTGCACCGATGATTACCATAGTCTGTCCGACTGCAAGGATGATGAGGTATGCATTTTGTTCCCCTATATTTTTTAAGTTGCTTACTGTTGCAAAATGAGGAGAAGCGAGTGAAAAGTACAAAACAAGAAAGAGCAGGGCAATGATAGGACCGCCACGAAGCAGCGTCGACCACCCTATAGTACGCATACCGACACCTCTTTTCATCCCGAGCTTCACCGATGCTTTTGCATCGGGATTCTTACGCTGCCTCATCCGCCCCTGCATTTTCATTCTCCTCCAATTACTGCGTATTTTAAAATATCTTCCTGAGTAGCGGTGCCGCGTTTAAAATCCGCAGTTATCGAGCCCCGGCACATAACGAGTATCCTGTCGGCTATTGCCAGTACCTCAGGGAGTTCAGAAGAGATCATGATGATGCCGACTCCCCTTTTGACCAGTTCGCTCATCAATTTGAACACCTCGGTTTTGGATCCAACGTCTATTCCTCGTGTCGGCTCATCGAATATCATTATCTTTGAACGACTGCATATCCACTTTGCGAGAGCAACTTTCTGCTGGTTTCCACCGCTGAGAAATTCAACCTTCTGATTAAGGCCTGAAGTGTGGATGGTAAGATTTTTTATGTAATTCTGGGCCAGGTTTCTTTCAGTACGATGTTTAAGAAAACCTGCTCTTTTTACCTGTTTTAAGCTTGCCAGCGTAATGTTCGCCGAAACAGGCAGCCGCGGAACCAGCCCATCTCTTCTGTTTTCTGTAAGAAAACCGATACCGTGCTCGATTGCGTCCCAGGGAGATGATATTGTAACTTCTTTTCCATCGATAAAAATTTTTCCCCCGTCGATCTTATCGATCCCGAAGATAGCCCGGGCAAACTCCGTACGGCCGGCACCCATAAGACCGGAAATTCCTAATATTTCTCCTTCATGGAGGGTTAAACCGATATTATGGAGCTTCTCCTTTACGCTCAGTTTCTCTACTCTGAAGACTTCCCGGCCGATTTTAACCTCTTCCTTTGGAAATTGCTCCTTTAACTCTCTTCCCACCATCATTCTTATCAATGTACCCGTATCAGCCTTATCCACCCCTAATGTCCCGATGGTTTTCCCATCTCTGAGCACTGTAACTCTCTGTCCGATCTGTTTAACCTCATCGAGCCTGTGCGACACATACACAACGCCGACGCCACGCTTCTGGAGCTGTCTTATTATCTCAAATAATCTCTCCCTCTCCTCTGCAGAAAGTGCGGATGTCGGTTCATCGAGAAGCAGGATGCGAACATGTATGGAGAGTACTTTTGCTATTTCGACAAGCTGACGCTCAGCCATTCCGAGCGCCCTGATCCGCTGCCTCGGGTTCACATGAACTCCAAAACCATTGAACAGTGTATAGGTCTCATCGTATAGCCGGGACCAGTAAACGATCCCTGTTTTTCTTTTAGGAAACCTGCCCAGAAATATGTTCTCAGCCACACTGAGACTGGGAATAAGACTCAATTCCTGATAGACCATTCCTATCCCGAGATCCCTGGCATGGTATGGGTTTTCAATCTCTACTTCCTGATCCTGGATAATTATTCGACCGCTATCCTTAGCGAGAGTACCACTGAAAATTTTCATCAAGGTAGATTTTCCGGCTCCGTTTTCTCCAAGTAATATATGCACCTCTCCAGGTATAAGATCGAAGTCGACATGATCGATTGCATGAACGCCTGGAAAGCTTTTGTCGATGCTCTCCGCCTTTAAAAGGAAAGATGCCTCTTGCATATTATACTTCCTCTTCGTGTATAGTTATTTGAACGCTTCGCATCCGGAGTTATTGAGCAGTATAACCTCCATCTACGGAAAGAACCGAACCTATCGTATATTTTGATTCATCTGAAGCCAGAAAGAGAATACCGGTTGCTATTTCCTCCGGCTTTCCCATTCGCTTCAATGGACGATCATCCGATAAAACTCTTCGCGTCTCTTCAGGGTCCTCTGAGTTATCTATTATCTTTTCAACAAGAGGCGTCAATGTTCTTCCCGGACATATGCAATTTATCCGAATATTTTTTGTTGCAAAATCAACGGCAGTGCTCCTTGTCAGTGCAATGACCCCGCTTTTCGACACATTATATGCCACCTGATTTGCTATTCCAACCAGACCTGCTTCAGATGCTATATTAACAACAGATCCGCCGCCGCCTTTAACCATATATGGAATACAATACTTCATGCAGAGGAATATTCCAAGGAGGTTTATTCCCAGGATACGATTCCAGGTCTCTTCCGGTGTACTGACCACATCGCCTTCTGAAAAGATTCCTGCAACATTGATGAGTATGTCCAGTCTCCCATATGTATCGACTGTGACCTTCACCATATTCAGGACGTGCGACGAGTTGGAAACATCAGCAGGAATAAAAATCGCACTTCCGCCCATCTCCTTTATCATACTGACTGTTCTTTCACCCGCTTTCTCATCGATATCAACGACAACAACCTTTGCACCTTCTTGTGTAAAAAGCAATGCCGTGGTTCTCCCGATTCCGGAACCGGCGCCTGTAATTATTGCAACCTTATCTACCAGTTTCATCTTCTTCTTCCTTAATAAAAAAATAGGGATAGAAACCCTTGCAGGTTCCTATCCCCATCAACGACCCTTACTTTACCCGGGGTGAACCACCCGCCTTAATGGTGGCCCAGTCAATGGGCTCGAGTGCAGGTGTTGGATAGAAGAGTCTGGCGTTATCCTTGTACATCGTGCGCGGTCTGATATCAAATATATAAGGAACGTCCCCACCCATTACAAGGGTAACCGCAAACTCCGTTCCATACCATCCCCACTCGGGGAACCCGTGATGCGTTTCAGCAACCATCTTGCCTTCTGCAACCCGGTCAGCTGATTCCGGGGTTACATCATTCGTGAATACAGCGACGTATTTATCCCCTATATCTCCTTTACCTGCACGTTCCAGTCTTCCGGCAGCATCACACGCCAGCATTGCTCCAAGTCCCATCTCATTGGAAGCAGCCCATATTGCATCGAGTGTTCCCGGCGGGTTTGCAGTCAGGAAATCCTCGGCAGCCTTGATACCCTTTTCTCTGTTCCAGTCTGCAGGAAGGGTCCCCACCACTTCAATGCCTGGAAAGGGATCTACCACTTCGTGGAAGCCGTTCAAACGGGCAGTAGAAAAGAAACCGCCTGCGATTCCCTCGATGATTGCTACCCTTGCCTCAATGTCCGCTGTTTTGGGATTAACATCCTTGTAGAGGTTTTTCCACCACGCAAGGTCAAGATACGTGCCGGGTTCAATATCTACCATTTTCCCCTTTCCGAGTACTCCGGGCCCCCCAAAGTAATCGAGCAGAGCGTATGCAGAAATTCTGCCGGCATCTGTGTTGTCAAATCCTATGTATGACGCTACTTCAACTCCGGGAATGGGCTCAAGCAGGTTTACGATAATAACCGGAATCCCCTTTTCATTGGCCTTCTTTACCGCCGGCTTGATGACCTCTACTTCGATCGGAGAAATTGCAATAGCATCAACGTTTCTCTCAACATAGTCTTCGATAATGGCTACCTGGTCTGCAAATGCAACGTGGGTAGCAGGCGACTGGGATATAACTTCAACATCAATACCGTTTGCAGCAGCATCTGCAGCAGCTTTCTCGAAGTAATCGGTTGCCGTTTTGAAAACCCCGGTAATATCCGGCGGTGTCCATCCGATCGTGATCTTTTCCGCCTCCTTTTTCCCTGCAGCAAGAATTCTCACATCACGCGTTTGAAGAAGAATCATACCTGCAAGAAAAACCAGAACTGTGGATGCAATAATGATGATTTTTGTTTTGCCTTTCATGATGCCCCTCCTTTGAAAAATAGATTTATATACACAAAGCAGGTCACATTGAATCCGCTTTACAATGCAGGACACAGCTTTTAGGTGTATAGCCTTATAAATAACAGTGGCGATTAAACGGTGCAGTGCAATTAAAAATCAAAATTCGGAGCTTTATTCACGCAGGGATACACATGGTGTTATACCACTATTAATTTACCTACTCTTAACCGCTATTTCATATTATTGTATCACCAAATAAAAGTCTGTCAAATAAATTTTTTTTTTTATAATAATATTCAATCTTATTTTTTTCGATAACTCATTACCAAATACCGACGGTCGGTTGTGTTCGATATAAATTGTCTGCCGGTAAAAGGAGCAAATTTTGCGCCCCGGCGATTACGCATTTTCCAATCTGTACAATAAAATGCTTGTAGTTGCGGAGGATACGGTGGGCAGGCAAGATCTTTTGTACCCTGCGTGCAGCCCGGATATGTACCGCTACCAGTACGGCTTCACCGGGCATCATCCAACCTGCCTTGAAAATCTATATACCGCTCTCCGCGATTATGCAATACGTATCGATGAAATTCCAGGCCCGATAAACCTATTCATGAATTCCCGTGTATCCCCGGACGGAACCATCCGGATTGACGAGCCGTGTTCGAAAGCAGGGGATTACGTATCCCTCAAGGCCGAAATGGATATGATCGTGGCGGTATCCGCATGCTCCGTAAAAGAAAGCGCATTAAACGCCTGCGAATGCAGACCGATAAAAATAATTTTTGTATAACGATGATCTGCAAACGGTTCAAAGTGCGGGTTGTTATCCATCCGGAGTACAGCACTTTTTCCGGCTTTTTTCAACACAAACCGTTATATTATATATATCACCACGCTTCCTGTTCCCGGATTTTAATACTCCACCGTTGAATAACGATCGTGTTGAAACAAAACCTGCAGCACACTGAAGAGAGGAACCGTCGATATGACAAGGCAATTCGACCCCAAACACATGCACAAACTGGACTCGCCGGAAAGAAGGAAAATACTGCCCCCGGAAGAGATTCTGCACAAACTGAATCTTTCAGAAGGAGATATTTTTATCGACATCGGCTGCGGAACCGGATATTTCTCGATTCCTGCATCGAAAATCGTCGGTCCGAAAAGCCGGGTGATTGCCCTCGATATATCGATAGAAATGATCAAAGAATTGAACGACAGAATATCCGCAGGTAATATTAAAAATATTACCGTCATACAGTCCGAAAAATACAAACTCCCAATCCCGGACGAAACAGGAACATTCGCGCTCGCTTCAAGCGTTTTGCATGAAGTTGAGGATAGAAAAGGGTTTCTCCTTGAAGTCTACAGAGCTCTGTGCACAACCGGCAGACTGGGGGTAATTGAGTGGCAGAAAAAAGAGACGCCCGAAGGACCTCCGATTGAACACAAACTGGGTCCGGCCGAAGTGCATCTCGCAATAGAAGAAGCCGGGTTTCAATTTGAAACGTCTTTTCCTATCGGTGATTTTTTTATTGTATATACGGCGATTAAGAGGTGATGCTCGCTGAAGTGCCGATATATTGCGGCCGCAATGATAACGCCCTCTGCTTCAACCGGCAGCAGGCACTTTGCCTGAAAACCCCCTCTTATACCCGGAGCTTCGCTTCCATCGTAATATTCGCATTCAACAATTTAGATACCGGGCATCCGGTTTTTGCATCGTTTGCCGCTTTTTCAAAGGTCATCCGATCCGCACCGGGAATTTTTGCCGTTACGTCTAAATGGACTGCCGTAACTGCAAATCCTGTACCGGTTTTCTCGAGTGTAACAGCCGCCCTGGTGTCAATGCTCTCTGCCGTTAAACCGGCATTGTCCAATTCACCGGAAAGAGCCATGGAAAAACAGCCCGCATGAGCTGCTGCAATCAATTCTTCCGGATTGGTGCCCTTGTCGTTCTCGAAACGAGTACCGAACGAATACCGGGCGTCAGAAAGAACACCGCTTTGGGTGGAGAGTTTCCCTCGCCCGTTTTTTAGTCCGCCTTTCCATACAGCCGAACCTTCACGTTTCATGGCTTCCTCCTATACGATAATGATTCGGAAGTTTCTCGTCCGAATACCGCCGCCTGCTTCGGCCTTTTGCTATTAATGACAATAGTATGTTCCGTGGAAACAGGAAAGCAAAATTTTCCTTTCAGCAAATCGAATGAAAAAGCGCGCTCTTTTTATAAATTTAATACCCCGTTTTGTCCGATTCAATGATCCGTCTGCGATGTGAGCAGGATACATTCTCACAGTTTCATCGCCATTTCGAGGTATTGAGGCCGGGCTGCAACAAATTCTCAGTAAACAGTTCGCATCCCGATAAAAAATATAATATACAGTAAAGAACGCGTATGGTATTGTTGTAATTGTTACTATCATAGTATCCTTTTAGTATAAATAAAGAAGATAGAGCTCAAGAGAGGTGAAGGAAATTTATGCGTGAAAAACAAACGATACTTATTGTCGACGACATCGACGCCAACAGGAAGATGCTCAGCACGTTTCTCACCCCCATGGGATATTCCATTGTCGAGGCGGCGGACGGTGAGGAGGCTCTCGAACGTTTTCAGGCACATCATCCCGACCTCCTGATACTCGACCTCAATATGCCGAAGATGGATGGTTTTGAGGTTTGCCGAAGATTGAAATCGGATCCTGAAACAAAAATGGTGCCCATTATTGTCATTACCGGCCTCGGGGACGACAAAAGCCACCTCAAAGCTCTCGAAACAGGGGCCGATGATTTTCTGGCAAAGCCTTTCAATATACATTTCTTAAAGGCACGGCTCAAATCCGCCCTATCGTTGAAAAAACTGCACGATATAAACATCGAGTACCAGAACAGTTTAAAAAAGAGCAATATCGAGCTCATGCAGAAAGTGATCGCCACCCAGGATGTGACGATAGTAGCCTTGGCAAAGCTGGCTGAGTTCCGGGACCCTGAAACCGGCGAGCACCTTGAGAGGATGCGAGAGTACGCAAGGATACTTGCGCACGGACTGCAGAATATCGGGAAGTACAATAAATACATAGACGACAATTATATAGACAGTATATACAAATCAACTCCGCTTCATGATATTGGAAAGGTCGGCATACCCGACAGCATACTCCGCAAACCGGGTAAGCTCACACCGGAAGAGTTCGAGATAATGAAGCGGCACAGTGAAATAGGCGGCGATGCAATAGCTTCCGCAATCAAGCTTGCCGGTATGGAGAGATCGTTTCTGGATATGGGACAAGCTATCGCCTATCATCACCATGAAAGGTGGGATGGTAACGGCTATCCCAGGGGCTTGCAGGGTGAACATATTCCCCTTTCCGCACGCATAGCGGCCTTTGCCGACGTATACGATGCCCTTACCACAAAGAGGGTTTACAAACCGGCCTTTTCTCACCAGAAATCAAAAGTCATCCTCGTTGAGGGATCCTGCACTGCATTCGATCCGGATATCGTGAAAGCATTTCTGGGGAAAGAAAAAGAGTTCGTTGCGATCAAAGAGGAGTATAAGGATAATCCCCGAAAAGGGCTTTCCCCGGTTTCCCAACAATAAATGGCGGTAATAAGAACGAAAACGTGCCTTAATATCGTGTGAACACGGTATCGGTACCGTTGGCCGTCATCGTAAGTTGGCTTCCGGAAACGCTTATTGGGAATGTATACGGCGCCTACCCCCAGTTAGGCGTAATTTGGTCGTCGATAAATGTCTGCCAGGAAAGGTCTGTGTCGTCTATCCATGTTGTACCGTCGTCTCCCCTCTCGAGCGTCACCGTGATCGAACTGTCGCCGGTCGTATAGCTTCCCATAATGCCCCATACCATTACCCCGCCGCTGTCCAGATCGAAGGTCAATATCTCAATGTGATGTCTGTCCATGGTGCAGTCTGTCTTTGTGTTTGTGGAATCATATACCGACGTTTCGTATCATGCGCCGATATGGTTCAGAGATGCGCTCACCTGCGTATACGTGATTGTCTCGCCGTTCATGGTAAGAGTGAGATCGTTTCCGGAGACCGAATAGGTCATAGTGTACGGCTGGGCTCCCCAGAATTCGTCGAGGGTTGCAAGAAATTCATTCCAGTACGCACTGTTGCTGTCCATCCAGCTTTGCTCCAGATACCCATCTTTTACGGTGACGGTCAATGTGTTGCCGGATTCCTCATAACTGCCGTTTACCCCCCATACAAACGCCGAGCTTTCAAGGTCATAACTCAGCATCTGGATTTCCTTCTCGCCCAGAATAAAGGTCGTTTCAATGTCCGTGGAATCCCATACAATCGTTGTGTACCACACCCCCAGGGCCGAATCAATACCGCTTTCTTTACCTTCACATGAAGAGCAGAGAGCAAGGCCCGCGGAAAACAGCACAAACAGAATAATCAATACCGCCGCACCGTACCATAGCCTTCGTTTCATAACACCCTCCTCTTATTGATGTATTTCCTCCTGTTATGCAAAATAAAACAGACGAATAGGAAAAATCGCGTATAAAATTGTAAGTATCATGAAATTGTTTACACATTATACCATTTTACCGGAAACAATAAAGAATAAAAGATTCGGTATAGGCACAGGAATTGCCTACTGGATTTTAATCGTGGGGGAAATCTCTTTCTGCTGAAATTCGCAAACGAAGGCAGACCGAAGTCGGCAGTGAACGATGTATTGTATAAACAGCAATCAATCGGAATACGGGTTAAAAATCAACCTGCGGTCCTGCATCGAAGATCCATGGCCCGCAGAAACGGGCGATACATCCGCATACCGTACCGGGATGGATCGCTTTTCCGAGGCGCTTACCGTATTATGATTTCTGTTTGAAATAAAGATACCAAGACTCACGAGAAGGGTGAGTGCGGCAAGGAATACAAGCACTCTGATTATCACTTCCCTGTTACCTCCCGCGTTATAAGCTTACCGATTGCCTGCAGCTTTACCCTTTAAAACACCGAAACAACTCTATATATATTTTCGTTACCCACGGATGAAGAGTTTACATCTTTTTATTCGGCGATTATCGGCCGGCAGTATACCGCATAGTATGCACAATGTCAATCGCCTGCCATCTGACGAACCACGGTATGCAGAATACCGCCGTTTTTGTAATACTCGAGCTCAACGGGGGTGTCGAGACGCGCACGAACATCAAAACGCTTCTTCTCACCCGTTTCAAAAACAGCTTCCACTTCGAGCAGTTGACCCACTTCATACACAGTCTCGATACTGTAGCGTTCCATACCGGTGAGCCCCAGTGAGGAGGCATTCTGCCCATCGACGAACTGAAGCGGCAGCACCCCCATACCGATGAGATTGCTCCGGTGTATGCGTTCGAAGCTCTCGGCGATGACCGCCTTTACACCGAGGAGCTGGGTCCCTTTTGCCGCCCAGTCCCTCGAGCTCCCGGCTCCGTACTCCCTGCCCGCAATAACGATGAGCGGAACACCCCTGCCGGCATACTCAACCGCCGCATCGTAGATGGGCATAACCGCGCCGTCGGGAATGAGCCTGGTCACGCCGCCCTCTGTGCCGGGTACGAGAAAGTTTTTTATACGAATATTTCCGAACGTCCCCCGCACCATCACCTCGTGGTTGCCCCGTCTCGATCCGTAGCTGTTGAAGTCCTCAGGTTTTACCCCGTGTTCGATGAGCCATTTCCCGGCCGGGCTCTCGGCAGGAATGCTTCCAGCAGGTGAGATATGATCCGTGGTTATCGTTTCCCCGAGAAACGCGAGCACTCTCGCATTTTCAATAACAGGCATCCGGGCAAGCCGGCCGCTGAGCCCGTTGAAAAAAGGCGGCTTCCTGATATAGGTCGACGAATCATTCCAGGCGTACCGCTCTGCTTTTTTCACGTGCACCCTGTTCCAGGTTTCATTGCCTGTGTAGACGTTCGAGTACTCGTCAATAAAAAATTTCGAAGAGAGCACACGCCGTATAACTTCCTGCACTTCTTCTTCTGACGGCCATATGTCCGAAAGATACACCGCCTCGCCGTTTTTATCGCAGCCGACCGGCTCTCTGGTAAGGTCTTTCATCTTTCCCGAAAGCGCGTAGGCAACGACAAGGGGCGGCGACATGAGATAGTTTGCACGCACATCCTGATGAATTCGCCCCTCGAAATTTCTATTTCCCGAGAGAACGCTCGCAGTCACGAGTTCATTCTCGCGTATGGCCCTGCTTATCTCGGTCAGGAGGGGCCCTGAATTCCCAATACAGGTGGTACATCCGTATCCGACCTGATGAAAGCCGAGCGCCTCGAGGTACGGGGTAAGTCCCGCCTCGTCCAGGTAGCGGGTCACGACCTTCGAACCTGGCGCGAGGCTCGTCTTTACATGAGGAGGAACGTCGAGGCCGAGCTGTACCGCCTTTTTCGCAAGCATGCCGGCGCCGACCATGACCGTTGGATTCGAGGTATTCGTACAGCTCGTAATCGCTGCGATGACCACCGATCCATCCTCGAGCACGGCATCCCTCCCATGGAGGGTGAAATGCACCTCCCTGGACTTTCTCTTCATCGTCTTCAGCATATCCGGAATCGACGTGTGCGCCCTATCGAGCGAAATCCTGTCCTGCGGACGCCTGGGGCCTGCAATTGACGGCTCGACGGACGCCAGATCGAGCTCGATTACATCGGTAAACACAGGATCGGGGGTGTCTTTATCTCTGAAAAGTCCCTGAGCCTTCATGTATTTCTCGACAAGATCGACACGCTCCTTTGTCCTCCCCGTTTCCCTGAGATAGGTGAGGGTCTTCTCGTCGACGGGAAAGTACATGACGGTCGCACCTGTTTCCGGCGACATATTGCTCACAAGCGCTCTGTCGCAGGCCGTCATGGAACCGACTCCCGGGCCGAAGAGCTCCACGAATTTACCGACGACTCCGTATTCCCGCAGCCGTTTGGTTACATGAAGCACAATGTCGGTGGGCGTGGTGCCTGGTCCGAGCCTGCCTGTAAGCCTTAACCCGATGACGTCCGGCAGAAGCATGTAGTAGGGCCGGCCGAGTATAACGGCCTCAGCCTCGATGCCGCCGACTCCCCACCCGAGAACACCGAGCCCGTCTATCATCGGCGTGTGTGAATCGGTGCCTACAAGGGTATCCGGGAAAGCATACGATGCGCCGCCGCTCTCTGCGGTCTGCACCACCTTCGCCAGATACTCGAGATTAACCTGATGGCATATGCCCGTCGCCGGCGGCACCACCTGCAGATTATCGAAAGACGCCGCGCCCCACCGCAGCAATTCATAGCGCTCACTGTTTCGTTTGAACTCCATATCCGCATTGTATGCGAGCGCCCTTAGTGTTGCAAAGCGGTCGACCTGCACGGAATGGTCGATAACGAGATCAACCGGTATGCGCGGATTGATCTGCTGCGGATGCCCTCCCCGGTCGGCGAGTGCATCGCGCATGACCGCGAGATCCACGAGCGCCGGTACGCCGGTGAAATCCTGCATCAGAACGCGTGCCGGCATGAACGGCACCTCTTGTCCCCCTCCGAACACCAGTTTCTCTACGTCATCCTCTCCGATCAGATTCCCATCAATATTTCGCACCACGGATTCGAGCAGTATCTTCAGGGTGAAGGGCATCCGAGAGATATCTTTCCCGAGTTTTTCCGATAGCCTTCTCAAACTGAAGTAGCGCACATCTCCACTTGCAGTCTGCAAACCGGCAAGAATCCCGAAGGAATCGATATACAGTCTTTCCGATGGCATGCGACCTCCTCCTATCCTTCACTCATTCCAGACCGAGTTTCTTCAGTTTCGGCCGAATGACGACAGAGCAGTACCCCTGGGTGGGGTGCCTGTCATAGTAACCCTGGTGATAATCCTCAGCGGGATAAAATATCTCCAGGGGCTTTATTTCCGTGACAACGGGATCGTCGAAATACGCAGCGGTTTTTTCTTTCGATTCTTCGGCGATCTTTCTCTGTTTGTCATCCAGATAGAGAATAATCGAACGGTACTGCGAGCCCACATCCACACCCTGCCGGTTTCTGGTGGTTGGGTCATGGGCCTTCCAGAACAGTTCGAGCAGTTCTTCATAACTGATGCTATCCGGATCGTACTCTATCCGCACCACCTCGGCATGCCCCGTCGTATCGGAACAAACCTCCCTGTAGGTGGGGTTCGGCTTCGTGCCCCCCGCGTAGCCCGACACAACAGATTTTACCCCGTCGATTCTTGCATACGCCGCTTCGATGCACCAGAAGCAGCCGCCGCCAAAAACCGCAACTTCGGTTCTTTCGAATTTATTCTCTCTCATCGTATATTCAATATCAAACCGGCACTTTGAAAACAGCGCTCCAACCGTATACTGTATACTATAGTAATGTACATAACTTCATGTGACCAGGGCAAGTTTGGGCAGCGTTCCCGTTCATTTTTTTACAGGACAACTTTTTAAATCTATTAAAATTATATGATTTCCATTAGTTTCCATCTCATGTATAATAAAGTATGGCTCTGTGCGGTTTCCGCTGCACGGACCCCTCTTTCAAGAACAGGGTGCCGTCAATGGGCAGGCTAAAACGCTGGTACGACAAGGATCCTGAGCTTAAAAAATGGATCGAAAAGCTAAAACATGCGGATGAGGAAAAGAGAAATACCATCCTCGACGGAATCAAACGTCTTGACAGCAATTTCGACAGTGAGCTCATCGATCGGCACGTGCTGGAATTTCCAATGGAGCTGAAAAGAAGGTGGTACGATCAAAACCCGTACTGCTGGCTCATCATCAATGGATTGAAATATGCGGATGAGCCGCTTCTCCGGAAAGTGGTAGACTACCTGCAGAAAGAGCTTTCACATTTCCCCTGATACGAATGGCCTCGTCCGTTCGGAGTGGAAGATCGAAGAAACATCCCTGCCGATAAAGGTATATACCATAACCGAAAGAGGAACATCAGTTCTGGAAGAGAGAATCGGCATCTCAAGATCTCAAATAAACCGATTGAAGAAAATTCTTACCCTGTATGAAGGAGGAGGAGAATGATCATCGCATTTTCAGCAGATGACGATGAGGGATTGCGGTCCCGCATATCGCACCACTTCGGAAGATGTCCCTACTACATCTTCGTGGAGGTCGAAAACAAGGACATTGTTTCAGTAAACGGCGAAGAGAACCCGTACTTTTCTTCGCACCAGCCCGGCGCAGTTCCGGAATACATTTCGTCAAAGCATGCACAGTTTATCGTTGCAGGCGGCATGGGCCCGCGTGCAGTACAATTCTTCGAACAGTACCGGATAGCTCCGATTATCGGAGTTTCAGGTAAAATTGAAGATGTACTGGACGATATTCTCGAAGGCAAATACGAGACAGTCGGCATGCGAAATTACGATCCCTCAAAACATGACAGACACAAGGACGAACGGGATCATACGTGTAATTAATTGTGGATACGGTGCTTCGAAGCAAAGGCGGCACATGCCGCATGCATCGCAGCGATGCGCCGTCATTTGACCCGCAATTCCCATAAAACGGAGAGCTCCTTTTCGAGGCGTGAGCCGAGCGCTTCACCGCCGAGCGTCGTCACATCGTCCTCATTCTCGAAAACCCTGTAAGGAATTCTATATCCACGTACGTACAAATAGTGCGCATCACGCGAGGAAAAATCTTCCCAGTCGCACTCTCTGTACAGGGTTTCCATCTTGTCGTCGGGGATGCTGTGCTGGAGAATGCTGCCGGGGTCGTTCGGGTTATACCGCCTTCTGTTTTTTCGGATCGATTCACCGTATGAAACATTGATGTAGAGCACCGCTGCGGACTCGAGAATGCGGTCCGAGAGATTATTAAACGCGCGGGCAAACCCGCCATGCGCCCTGCCTCGAGAAAACTCGAGTACGGCGGTACAGGTTTCAGGATAGTGCGGATCTTTCTTGAGCTTTTTTTCATATTCAAAAGAAATTCGACGAATGAGCACATCCCAGAGATATTCGTATTTAAAATAGCCGTCAACTGTCGTATATAGGCGCGGCCTGCCCATTTCAGTGAGAATCGCATCTTCCTCAAACCACGACCAGAGCATGGGAAAGTCGTCAATCTCTTCAAAATTTCCGATGTGAAAGCGCCTCTGACGCTCCGTTTCGGCGACACTTTTCATATACCGGATGATCTCACTCTTTCCTGCCGCAGGCCGTGCTATAAGCACAAGCACCGCAAATAGTCTCCAGGGCTCCATCGCTCCGACTCCCATATTCGGCTGTTTACATGCTCCTCCAATACCGTACCCGATATTCAGCTTTTTATCCCGCCGCTCGGACCAGAGTCAATGGACCCGAACGCATCGCAAAGAATAAAGATTCGACAGGTGCACCGTACGGAGGGCCGGCAATTCCGTCTGTCAGTAGGAATAGCTGCTCCCGCCGATAAACTCCCTTAACAGGGATGTGCCGGGCACCACATTCTCATCGCTCCAATCCGGAAACTCTCCGAACATTTCAATCACCCGCTGGGCCCGTGCGAGCGCATCCGACTTTTCAGGGTCATTTTTGAACTCCTCGATGAAACCGGGAAAAAATCCGCCGAGCCTGTGCTTCATCATGGGAAGCTCATACGGAAGAAAACTGTTGAGGATGTAATGGGCCTTTGTAATGCGTGAAATGATGTACCTCATTTCAGAGCGACGCACATAGTGCCAGTGCGTTATGGTCTGCTGAGGACTGTAGTTTCGAAACTGCATATCCCGCACCATTCTGCGAAGCATTCTGATATCGGCCCATCGTATGAACCGTCCCTCTTTGTTTTTTATTTGCGACAGTGTTTCAATATACAGGTTGAACTTCTTTTCCTCCGGTATATCACCGGTCATATCCTCGAACATGCCGTGCAGAGAATCGATGAGAAGTATCTCTTTTTCCCCGAGCGAAAGAGTGCCCGAGACGCCTTCCCTGTTGCCCGTTTTGAAGTTATAGTAGGGAACCTGTACGGTTTTTCCCGCAAGAAGCACTTTCAGATGCTCGTTGATAAGCGCGAGGTCCAGAGCCTGCGGTGTTTCGTAGTCGTAATCGCCGACCATGTCCTGCGGCTGATCCTTCAGATCGAAGAAGTAATGATCCACATTGAGGGTAACGAGGTTGTACCCGAGCTTTTGCAGTTCTTTTTCTATTTTTATCGTGGTTGTCGTCTTGCCGGACGAAGAGGGACCGGACACGATGATGATTTTGATGTCGTCTATCCTGTTTTCAATGAGCCTGACTGCATCTTCAAGCTCATCCTCATAAAAATTCTCGGATACTGTGACAAGCTCACCGAACCTGTTCTTCTCGATAAAGTCGCCGATCTGGTTCAGCCGGACACAATGGTGATCTATTCCCCAGGAAAGAGCGTACCACAGTTTCCTGTAGGGAATGTTATCGGAAGAGTATGTCAGGCTCTCCCTTCCGGCCCGTTTGAGGGCATGCTCGTACCGGTATATTATGTAGGCCTTTGCCGTTTTTGCATGGCCCCGTTCAATGAGCGATTTTTCGACGAGGTCCTGCACCTCCTCGACGGTCGGGTAGCTCTGAGGGTAATCGGCCGACTCGAGTCTGGTCATAACATCGTCGGTCACCTTTTCAGCAGTTGCCCTATCGCGTCCGCCGACGGCAATCGCTGCCTGGAGAACGGCAAGTGTAATTTTTTCGCGATTGAAGGGAACAAGGCTTCCGTCCCGTTTAATTATCTTATCGATCACGAGATTCTCCTCCGCCGTCCGGATAGGCAACCCATGGGCCTGCAGTGAAGACTCCGATACGTGAACGCATCAAAACATTGAAGCGCACCGGCAGGAGACGACTAGATTTCACATTGATCAAATCACGGTGTTTTTTCAGCTGTGATCCGATGCCCTGAAAAAACATGCTGCAGAGAACATGACGTCCGACCGCAGCACCATAAACTCGACGCCGGTTCACACGAAACGCCTTCGAATTTCAGCGCTTACAGAGTCGAGAATGGCAACTGTAATGGCAATAAACCATACGGCAATTCCCGCAGCCTTGTAATCGAGGAGTCTGATGTACTGCACAAGAATAAATCCGATACCGCCGCCGCCCACCAGTCCGATAATCGTGGACATACGCACATTGATATCCCACCTGTATATGGAAAACGACACGAACGGGGGTATCATCTGCGGTACGACTGCATACATGATCGTCTGAAGGCGTGTCGCACCCGTTGCCTGTATCGCCTCGATGGGACCCGGGTCTATATTCTCTATGGCCTCGGAGTAGAGCTTTCCGAGCGCGGCGATCGAGTGGAAGGTCAGTGCGATAATACCTGCAAAGGGGCCGAGTCCCACCCACACGACAGCGATCAGAGCCCAGATGAGCGGCTCGATAGAGCGTACGATATTCATGACGGTTCGGGTGATGTAATAGATTATCATGGTGACCCAGGAACCCGACATCAGGTTCCGTGCTGCAAGAAAGCTCACCGGTATGGCGAAGATAATGCCGAAGAAAGTTGCCATCATCCCCATGAATATGGTTTCGGCCATCCGGGAAATGGTCAGTTTCAGAGGATCGTTGATCTTGAGCCTGCCGAGTGCAGATATCTGTCTTGCTTCAACCCGGTGATACTGCGGTCCGGCCGCGCTCGGCGGAATCAGCCGGTAGGGCATAACGAGCTTGAACGTAAAAGCCCCATTCTGGTCCGTTTTAAGGGTTACGTATTTCCCCTCCTGTCGGGGACGAAACTCGTTTCCGAGAGAATCCTTCCACCATATCTGCGTTTCCGTGTTCGGCGCAAACCCCCTGCCCGTGAGCGTTACAGTTGAGCCTTTGATCACCTGATTGTTCTTATCCATTCTGGAAAGCTCGCCGCAGCGCGGCTCGACCTTCAGGTACGGTTTTCCCGGTTCTTCGATCGGCACCGGAGGAAGCTCGTCCTCACAGCCGATCAGTATATCGGCACCTGCTTTGATTTCCTCCTTCTCACGCATGACAGCCGCTTCCCACGGCCACAGCACGCGGGACAGGGGCGGCAGCGCATCCGGGAGCTCGGTAACCATCTTGTACAGGTTGATCTGGCTTATCTGCCAGCCGAGGACGAAAAAGCTTACCAGTATGAGCACAAACAGGCCCGGGCCGCTCTTTTCCCCTGTCTTCGCCTGCCTGTACGCGTCCCAGGCCGTCCACAGCCAGCACATAACGGCAGCGGCCAGCATAATCCCCATAAATAGAGGCCGCCGCTGCAGAGCCTTGACAAGACGCGCCCAGCCGCCGACCTCGAAATGCGCAAGAAGGTAAATACGCCATCCGACGATCAGCAGCATGGTGGCGAAGGACCCGAAAAGGAGAAGTCCCCGTCTGACCTGCCCGCAGACAACCTGCCCGAGACCCGGAATAATGAGCGACAGCAGCCCCGCAACCGGACCCGGCACACCGGTGACAACCGTCTTTTTTCGTGCTGTCATTCGAACCATCAGCCGGCCCCCTCGTCCCTGCGTCCGGCACTCACCCTGACCGCTTCCTCACCGTAAATGTCCTTGAACTCATCATCCGTCATCCGACGAATATCCCTCCTCGAACCGCGGTACACGATCCGTCCTTCCTTCAAACCAATGACACGCGTCGCATACCGCTGCACAAGGTCCAGATAGTGAAGACTGCAGAGCACGGTCACCCCTTCTTCCCGGTTCATCTGCTCCAGGTATCCGAGTATGGTGTGTGCGAGCACCGGATCGAGGCTTGCCACCGGTTCATCGGCGAGCACCATCCGCGGCTGCTGCATCAGCGCACGCGCAATACCGACACGCTGCTGCTGGCCGCCGCTCAATTCATCGGCACGCTTATTCGCCTGATCCGCGATTCCCACTCGCATGAGTGCATGCAGCGCCATATCGCGGTCGTCGGGGGAAAAACGGTGCAGAAGACTCGACATTGAACCGGCATAGCCGAGCCTCCCTGAAAGCACATTCGTCAGCACACTCGACCGTTTGACGAGATTGAAATGCTGAAATATCATCCCGATCTGCCTGCGTATCTCCCTGAGCGGGCCTGGATCGGCCGAGGTGATGTCCACTCCGTCCCAGGTGATCTTTCCCTCCGTAGGCTCGATAAGCCTGTTTATGCACCGAAGCAGCGTCGATTTCCCGGAACCGCTCAGTCCGATAATCACGAGAAACTCCCCGGATTCCACCTGGAAGCCGACGTTTTTCAAAGCAACGGTACCGTCGTCGTATACCTTTGTCAGATTTGTGATCTCAAGCATTAAGGCACCTCACGTAATCCGAACGTCTTCGTCGGAAATCCCGAGAAAGCGGGGAATTGCCTTTAACCTCCGCTTTTTTCAACAATCGGTATTTCTTTCGGTATTTCTTTCGGTATTTTTTTCCCGTGCAGCCTCCCTCAATAAAACCGGCGCACAGACAACACAGCCCGTGCGCCCTTTCAATGCAGATAATGCTACTTTGTAAGATCCTCGATGCGCATACCCGATGCCTGCAGCACCTGCCTGAAAGGATCGTAGAAGGAATCGTCTATCTTCTTGAGACCGCTCCACTGATATGCGGTTTCGAGCGCCTTCTTTCCCTCATCCGTCTGGGCAATCTCGAGCAGGGCATTGACGATTTTATCGCGAAGCGCCTTCGGCACAACGGGTGAGAACTGCACACCGTCGTTTGGAATATCCTCCGTAACCTCAATGACGGCGACCTTTTCCATTACATCGGGATGGTCCTTTTCGATCCGCGTCCGGGCATCCACATATGTTGCGCCTGCGTCCACATCGCCGTTGTACACCGCAGCGACGACCGAATCGTGGCTTCCGGCATCGATAATCTCCTTGAGGTCTGTTTCAGGATTGATTCCTGCCGCCCTCATGGTGAGCATCGGAATAATCCATCCGCTCGTTGAAAGCGGATCGGGGCGGGCAAAGGTCTTTCCCTTCAAATCGCTGATGCTTCTGATCCCGCTGTCGGCCCGCGTAATGAGCTGGCCGTTGTACGTTGGGCTTCCGAATCGAACTGAAACGAGCGCCGCTTCTGCAACTCCCCTGTCTGCAGCCATAACATAGGCGAAGGTCGCCAGAGACGCCATATGCGCTTCAGGCGGATCGCTCGACAGCGCCTCGATTACCCCGGCGTATTCCGTTGCCACATTCGTTGAAAAAAACAGACCCGTTTTCTTATGAAGCAGATCGGCGACGGACTGCGCTCCGGCGGAAACACGCTCCATCTCACCCGACGGGACGAAAGACCAGATAATAGGGTTCTCCTCGGAGCCGAGGGGAACCTCCTTCTTCTCCCCGGCATACAAAAAAGAAACCGCCGTCATCACGACCAGTACCGCAAACATAATTTTTTTACCCATATTTCCACCTCCCTAATGAGATATCGAGATATAAACGATGGTGATTCCGGACTTCAAAACACGGAAGAAGCGACATGCAGCTAAAAAAACTATACCATATACGAGGATTCCTGTCTTTAAAAAATTTCTCCGCGTCACGCCGCCGGCAAAGGTCGCTACTCCGACGCGAAACATCCGAATAATTTGTCGACGTATTATAATGAAACGACGATAAACGACCGGTTGGAAGAAATATGGTTTTATCTATTTAAATTCTGGTTTTTTGTACCAGAATTTCATTAATAAGTGAGCCTATACAATGTTAAAATTGCCTGTCATTGCATTCTATAGGTAAAAACCATTAGGCAAGTGTCGATTTGAACCTTTTAAGTTTGGAAGTTCACTTGCCTATTTTTCAATATCGAACGGCTATTGAACGACCCTCTGAATGATAATATCCGAGCTGTCCGGAAGAATGCCGCAGTATATATGATTTTCATGCTGATGATGAGCAATCGCGCGTCCGCCCTGCGTCACTTCCACCTCATGCCACGAGCGAGGGACGATCGCCTCAAGAGAAAGCGGCTGGTCGTACACATCATCGTCGAGGCCGTCCTCTACGGTAAATACAACCTCCGAATCGGAACCGGCCAACAAAAAAATCATGGCCGACTCCCGCTCACGCGCATAGCGGGCGACTGTTCCGAATGGTGCTATCCAGAATCCCTCCTGCGTCACATAGTCGAGCACGTACCTGAAATCCTGCAGAGTGAGCGGCTCCCAGCCGAGCCATTCTCTTTTTATCCCGGAACCGGCGATCCCGTGGAAATTCAAAACAAACCATCCGCCCGCGGTATACATCCTGCTGCAGTACCACTCCCACGGCTTCACGAACTCCTTACTGCGTATACCGAAGGAATTGATGCTGTAAAACCCTTCACGTGTCCAGAAAATATCTTCTCCGTTTTTATCCACATACGATTCGAGCACGCCGCTTCCGGACCGCGCCGCTATGTAGTAGCGCGATGCGAGCTGTCGCGATTCTTCCGTGCTCCTCCAGTATGCCCAGGCGAGTGTCAGGCCTCCGGTTATGTGGAGCTCTCCTTTAATTTTGTCGTACGAATCCTTCAGCTCCCTCTTTACATTCGTCTCCTTCTTCGTCATATCCGCATGCGTCTTCGTATGGCTCCCTATTTCGTGACCCGCATGGTATATCTCCCGCGCCTGATCCCAGCTGAAAAGCTCGCGCCTGATCCCGGAATCTATCCAGTACCCGCGCCTTACATACTTCGTGATCAGAAAAAACGTAGCTTTCAGATTTCTTTTCGCAAGCTCCGGAAGGGCAAGCACGTACTGATCGAGCGTCCCGTCATCGAAGGTGAGCGAACAGGAAGCCTGTTTGAATCCGTACCACCGCGCGATGCGAAAGCTGAAGCGTCCTGCAACTTCAGTCAGCGTTTCCGGAGCGGGGGTATACGGGAGTGTCGGAGAGGCTTCTTCGGCTTTCTTAACGGAGGCGCAGTCCGGGAGATAGAAGAAGACGTACAGGCATGCCACGACAAGCAGCACTTTTCTAAACAACATTCGACCTCCCTCTATCTTTTATGAAACCTGGAATGCTCCGAAGTACACTGTCTTCCCCTCTAGCAATTATCGGATATATTGTAAAGCGCGACCACTTTTTAAACCCGAACACGAGGTCATTTGAAATTCCTGCAATACCCGACAAAAAAAGAGCCGTCAATCTCAGAATGATGTATAATAACCATACACATTTCTGAAAGGGGGAAGTGATGAAATATCGGTACATGGGAAATACGGGACTGGTCGTTTCTCGGGTGTGCCTCGGTGCAATGACCTTCGGAAACCGGGAATGGGGATGTGACAACAGAACGTCCGTCGATATCACACACCGGTTTCTCGATGCAGGAGGCAACTTCATCGATACCGCGGATATGTACAGCGAGGGAAATTCCGAAACGATACTCGGTGAAGCCCTGAAGGGGAGAAAACGGGACGACATCGTGATTGCGACAAAATGTTTCTTTCGCTTGGGCACAACCCAGAATGCAAAGGGACTGTCGCGAAAGCACATACTCGAGGCGTGCGAAGCGAGCCTGAAGCGGCTTCAGACAGACTTTATCGACCTCTACCAGATACACGGGCCCGACCCGCACACTCCGGTCGAAGAAACAATGCGCTCCCTCGATGATTTGGTGCGCCAGGGCAAGGTGCGCTACATCGGCTGCAGCAACCATCACGCATGGCAGATACTGAAGGCAAACGGCATCGCCGCCCTGAAAAACCTCGAATCGCTCGTATGCGGGCAGTACCAGTACAACCTGATTGTACGTGATGTGGAGAGAGAGATACTTCCTGCCTGCGAGGACCAGGGAATGGGGTTCATCTGCTGGAGCCCGCTTGCAAGCGGAATGCTCACAGGAAAGTATAAAAAGGCGGATAAACCGGAAACCGGCACCCGCATTGCGCTCACGGCGCAGTTTACCGTTCCCCGTTTCTGGCATGAACGCGGGTTTCGCATTATCGAGGAGGTCAAAAAGGCAGCACAGGAAACGGGAAAAACGCCCGCACAGGTTGCTCTGGCATGGCTTTTATCCGACAAACGGGTCACCGCGGTCATTGTCGGGGCCCGGAATGCCCGGCAGCTCAAGGACAACCTTGCTGCAGGAGACTGGAATATACCCGAAGATGTACGGCGGCGTCTGGACGAGGCATCGACGTTCGATCACGGCTATCCGAGGCAATGGATGGACCTCGTGTATCCGCTCACCTTCGGCGAGGAAGAGTCGTAAAGGGCACTCAAAACCCGCCCCTCCCGACTATTATCCAGTAATCGAGGGCGATGCCGGTGTATGCGTGGATGAGGATACCGGGCCAGAGTGTTTTGAGCCGCCGAACGATGAGTGGAAACACAATACCCGCGACCACGGCCATGAGGGTTTCCGACTGCGGCTGGGTTACATGAAGAAGAACGGTCGCGAGCAGCGATACCATAATCGCCTGTATATCGCCGATATCCTCCCGAATGCCCATGAAGAGAAATCCCCTGAAACAAAACTCATACCCTATATAGTAGAGAAAATAGAAGAGCGAGCTTTTCAGAAAATGAACGGGTGAATCGCCTGCATTCTGCACGAGAGGGTACAGCGAATTGAGCTCCGGCCTGCGTGCCCCGAAGTATACAAACGGCGTCATAAAGGCGATTCCCGCCATGGTAACAAACAGGGAAACAAACGGTTTTTTGAATAAAATACCGTATCCCCCCAGCCTTTCCCTGAAACCGAATCTGAGTATGCACATGGGAATCGCCCCGAGCAGGAAGAATGCCGTTCCCCACTGGTAGTAGATCGACCTGGCCTGAACAAGGGAAAAATCGTCGGATTTTCTCAGAAAAGCAATGAAGAACCTGCTGCTCCCTTCATACCGGTACAAAATATACAGAATGACGACGGACAGCAGAATTATCACGGTTTTAACAGCCTGTGCACGGGATGATGCCGGTATTTTCATGGTGTCCCCCTGCTGTACTATATTCACGATCGATGCAACGCTTACGAATACACAGTGTAACAGATGGCCAGAGAAATGGAAATTTTTATTGCAGTGTTTTGAAAAAATCGAAATAAACGGTGTTTTTTTATTATTCTCAACAGCACAGTATATTATTTTAATGTCGTGGATGGTATAATCTCTCAATACTACTCCTACGAGAAGGAGCCCATTTTATGCAGGCCACACAGAAAAGAGCATCACTTGAGCTCACAGAGAATGCGCTGACAGTATTAAAGAAGAGGTACCTGAAAAAGGACAAAAACGGTACTCCGACAGAAAATCCCGAAGACATGTTCCGGCGCGTTGCATTCAATATCGCCGAAGCCGACCGCATTTACGACAAGTCAGTCTCCATCGACGAAACGGCGGAGCGATTCCACACCCTCATGGTTTCCGAGCGCTTTCTTCCCAATTCCCCCACACTGATGAATGCCGGCAGAGAGCTCCAGCAGCTTGCAGCCTGCTTCGTTCTGCCCGTTGATGATTCGATCGAAAGCATCTTCGACGGCGTCAAGTACACGGCCCTCATACACAAAAGCGGCGGCGGCACGGGATTCTCGTTCTCACGGCTCAGGCCGAAGAACGACGTCGTAAAATCGACAAAGGGCATTTCGAGCGGCCCGGTATCGTTTATGAAAATATTCGACACCGCTACAGAAACAATCGTGCAGGGGGGAACGAGACGGGGCGCAAATATGGGTATCCTGAGCGTACATCACCCCGATATCCTCGATTTTATAGCATCGAAAACCGAGCAGCATATTCTCAATAACTTCAACATATCCGTTGCCGTAACAGATACCTTCATGAATGCGGTTTTGACCGATGACGACTACGAGCTCGTCAATCCGCGGTCGAACGAGGTTGTCGGCACCCTGAAAGCAACAAAGGTATTCGATCTTATTGCCGAAGGCGCATGGAAATACGGAGACCCGGGAATCGTGTTCATCGATGAAATCAACAGGTCGAATCCGACTCCGCTCCTGGGCAGGATAGAATCCACCAATCCCTGCGGCGAACAGCCGCTTCTTCCATTCGAGGCGTGCAATCTCGGATCCATCAACCTGAAATGGTTCGTCGAAAACGGCGATATCCTCTGGGACGACCTGAGAGAAACGGTGCATGAATCGGTCCATTTCCTCGATAATGTCGTCGATATGAGCAGATTCCCGCTGCGGGAGATCGAAGAGCTCGTTCACGGCAACAGAAAGATAGGGCTCGGTGTAATGGGATTCGCCGACATGCTTATCAAGCTTGAAATACCCTATAACTCGGAAGAGGCGCGGCAGACCGGAAGAGAGGTAATGAAGTTCATCCATGAGAAGGCAAACCGGGCATCTATCATGCTTGCAGAAAAACGAGGGGTTTTCCCCAATTGGGAAAAATCAATCTATGCCGAGAAAAACCTTCGCTTCAGAAACGCAACGCGGACCACAATCGCACCGACCGGAACGATAAGCATCATCGGGGGCTGCTCATCCGGAATAGAGCCTCTTTTTGCCGTATCCTTCGTCAGAAACGTGCTCGACAACAACGAGCTGCCCGAAACAAACCCTCTGTTTCTTGAAGTTGCCAAGAAAGGGGGGTTCTACTCCAACGACCTCATACGCCGTATTGCCGAGCACGGGAGTGTAAAGGACATGCTCGGGGTTCCGGCCAAGGATCAGAACATATTCGTTACCGCTCACGATATTCAGGCTATCGATCATGTACGTATGCAGGCTGCTTTTCAGGAGTACGTCGACAACGCCGTATCGAAAACCGTCAATTTTCCGAACTCGGCAACGGTCGAGGACGTAAAGGATGTCTATCTCGAGGCGTACCGTCTGAAATGCAAGGGCATTACCGTATACCGTGACGGCTCGCGGGATGTCCAGGTGCTCACGACCGGAAAGATGAAGAAAGAACCTGAAAACCGAAAGCGTGCGCCCCGTCAAAGACCGGTCCGCACGCACGGCTTGACGGAAAAAATCGCAACCGGGTGCGGCAATCTCTACGTGACGATCAATGCAGACGATTACGGACCGTGTGAGATATTCGCAAGCATGGGCAAAGCAGGCGGATGCGCTGCATCGCAGATCGATGCACAGGCGCGTCTTATCTCCATGGCGCTTCGCTCGAATGTCGACCCGTACTCCGTCGTCAAGCAGCTCAGAGGAATACGGTGCCCGTCACCCTCTTTGCTCCCGCAGGCGGGTGGAAAAGTTCTCTCCTGTTCCGATGCGATCGCCAAGGTTCTCGAGCGCTACCTTGACGATTTCTACAGCAGCAAGGGTAAAACCGTGCCTATGCGGCCGGAGACAAGAGAGGAAACGCCCGAGCCCGATGAAAACAATCCCGACAATGGAGTCGAACAGGGCGGCACAAAGAATATCGCCGGGATGTGCCCGGACTGCGGCAGTATTCTCGAGCATGAGAGCGGCTGCGTGGTGTGCCATTCCTGCGGGTATGCGAAGTGCTGAGTGAATACAAAAAGCCGCATGTTCCGGCACAATACCCTCTCTCATAGACGGTTTAACTCCGCGCCGCCGACCTGCTTTTGCCGCGCTCGCCGGAAAAGAGGGCCCGGACGGCTACCCTCCGACACTCCGGGCAATTCTTAAAATTATTATTGACATACTTCATGTAATTTGTAAAATAAAGTTCTCTTTTGAAATTTTTTCCTCCATTATTTTGTTTATATATAATGCCGCCGCAAAGCGGCATGTTCTACGCGACACGTAAGCGGGGCTATGCCCGTACGGTTTCCATACAGAACTGTCTCCATGCACACAGAGTAGGTGCGGTCGCGGGATGAAAATCCTCTGAGTAACGGCATAGATGCAGGAGTGCACGTCGATGAAAGCGATACTCCGATACATCTTACTCGTCGTTCTATACCTCTCTCTTTGCGGGTCGGGGTGCACAAAGATCGACACTCCCATCGGAGACGGAACATCCGACGAATCAAAGGCACGCACTCCGTCCGGGCATCTTGAAATAATCGCCGATAAAACCGAGATTCTCGATACCGAGCCGCTTTTGCTGGAAGCCCAAGGAGGTTCCGGTATCGTGGTTTGGCGCTGTGAAACGGGTTTCGGCAGTTTTCAGCCCGATTCGGGAGACGAGGTGCTGTTCATACCCTCCGACACAACGGGAGATCGATCGACACAAGTAACCGCTGAGGACGAAGATGCCAAAACAGCCTCTTTAACGATTTCAATTATCGATGAAGGAGCCCCTCCCCGGTCGGGTGATATCCTCATCAACGAAATCGCGTGGGCCGGCACCCTCACCAGCTCATACGACGAGTACATTGAAATCGTAAACCGGGCCGGCCGGCCCTTCTACCTCAAAGGCTGGAGCATCGAAAACGCTGCCGGCCGGGGCGTACCTCTTGTTTTTTCCGGCAGAATTGATGCGGATTCGGTGTTTCTCATAGCAAATTACGGCTCGGACAGCGGAAAAACAGCCATCGGCTGTCCTGTTCACTGCATATCCTCCTCCCTTTCGCTGTCCAACTCATCTTTGGGCCCGTTCATTCTCACAGATGCCGGGGGTGGTGTTCTGGATGCCGTCGGTAACGGCGATGCACCGTTATACGGAATAAACACGTCGGAGCGAAGGGCCTCCATGTCGCGGCACACCGATTCCAACACCATCAGCTGGGACGAATCGTCATGGTACACGTCGGGGGAGTCCGTCAACCTCAGCGACGGCAGTCTGGGCTCTCCCGGTGCACAGAACGGGGATATGCCGTTTCTATCAGGTCCCCTCGATGAGGATGCTCTCGGCATAATCACGGAGTTTTCGATCGATGCCAATGACGAGCTGGGTGAGGACTGGGTCGAGGTCTACATCACCAAAAGCGGTTCTTTGAAGAATATCATGATAACCGATCTCGACGGCGACGACAGTACGATTACGAACGGCGGGGAGGTGCAGGTATTTAAAGGAGACTGTATACTGGTTGTCTGGAATGCCGAATATACCGAACATTTCCAGCAGGACAACCGGTTCTATACACCCGATTCGAATCCAACCGGCACCAAGGACCAGATCGTACTCATGTGCACAGGTTCGTTTATCGACGGCGTATGCTACTATTCGGATGATTCGGCAGGCGATGCGCGCTTCGGCGGCGACAAGGAAACAATGACGGCTGCCGGCTGGACAGGCGATCCGGTATTCGGAAAGCATGCTTCGCGCAGGACGGATACCGCCGAAGGATACATCTTCGGGCTCAGCGCAGACAGCTGGGATACGGAAACGGCGCCATCACCCGGATGGTGATGAGAGGCACTCGAACCTTCTAATTGCCGTGTGCTTGTCGGTTTCCGAAAGAAAAGAACAGGGAAGGGATACCTATCTCCATTATGGGAAGAGAAAAAACAAACCTATCCGGCCCCGGATCGAATGCAGAGGATCCGACTGGAAACGAAAACCGGTACAGAAAGCTTGTTGAACATTCACTGCAGGGAATAATTGTGGTGCAGGATTTTCACATAGTGTATTCCAATGCAGCCTTTGAAAGGATGTCGGGATATACATTCGGCGAGCTGCTTCGTCTTCAACCCGAAGAGGTTCGAGAAATGGTGCATCCGGACGATCGGAAATTGATCTGGGGACGCTTTCGCGAACGGCTGAGAGGCAAACAGGTGCCGCCGCATTACGAATTTCGGGGATTTCGAAAAGACCGTACCGTGCGCTGGTTTGATTTGTATGCGGACCGTATCGAATACCGCGGAAGGCCGGCCATTCAGGGCGCACTGGTAGACATTACGGAAAGAAAAGAGGCGGAAAATGCGCTTCTTGCTGAAAAAGCGTACCTGGAGGAGCTATTCGAAAATGCTCCGGAAGCGATTGTTCTGGTGGACAACGACAGCCGGGCAGTCAGGGTAAACCGTGAATTCACGAGAACTTTCGGGTATACGCAGGAGGAAATCGGAGGTCGGTGCGTCGACGATCTACTGGCCCCCGGAGAGCTTCATAGAGAAGCCGTTTCCATTACAAACCGCATTAAAAAGGGGGAGCGAATAATCGTTGAAACCGCGCGCATGCGAAAGGACAAAACGCGCGTCTATATATCCTTATCCGGCTTGCCGATCAAAGTCGAAGGCAGACAACTAGCCGTGTACGGAATATATCGCGATATTTCAGAGCGGAAACGCGCCGAGGAAGAAACGAAAAAGTCGGAAGAAAAGTACCGTATCCTGGTGGAAAACGCTACGGATGCAATCATCATCCTCCAGGACGATCTCATCAGGTTTCACAATCAAAAAACCGCCGCACTTACCGGCTACTCGAAAGAAGAACTGGAGTCGACTCGCTTTTTCCAGTTTATTCATCCGGAAGACAGGGACGCCATGATTCAAAGATACAACAAAACGTTAAAAGGAGAACGCACACCCGCACCGTTTTCTTTCAGAGCAATACATAAAAGCGGTGCCATACTATGGGAAGAAATCAATTCGATTCAGATACTGTGGGAAGACCATCCTGCCGTACTCTGTTTTATCAGAGATATTACCGGAGAAAAGAAGCTCAGAGACCAGCTCCAGCACGCGCAGAAGATGGAGGCGGTCGGCACCCTTGCCGGCGGGATTGCGCATGACTTCAACAATCTTCTCCAGGGGATTCTCGGCTATGCCGATCTTCTGCTCTTCAAGAAAGAGGCGGACGACCCGACTCGCAGGGGGCTCGAACAGATACGAAGCGCCGCCCAGAGAGCGGCCGAGCTCACACAGCGGCTTCTCACATTCAGCCGCAAGGTCGAGAGCAAGATGAGACCGATCAATCTCAACAACAGCGTCAACCGCATTCATTCCCTTATTAAAAGAACCATTCCAAAAATGATCGAAATCAAGCTCAACCTGACAGACAGGCTCCGAACGGTCAATGCAGACCCGGCGCAGGTGGAGCAGGTTGTCATGAACCTGGTCGTAAACGCAAAGGACGCCATGCCGGAGGGAGGCGTGCTCACAATCACAACCCAGAACAAGACGCTCGATGAAAAATTCTGTCGAGGGCACCTGGGCGCGGTTCCCGGCGAGCACGTGCTTGTGGGCATCTCCGATACGGGCCACGGGATGGACAGCGAAACCCTTGCCCATATATTCGAGCCCTTTTACACCACCAAGGAGAAGGGCAGAGGAACCGGACTGGGGCTTGCCATGGTATACGGTATTGTTGCAAATCACAACGGCTATATCGAATGCAAAAGCAAACCGGACAGGGGCACCAGTTTCAATATGTATTTCCCCGTTTTTAACGGCATCGCCGAATACACAGAAGAGGTTAATTCGGCATCATCACAGGGCGGCTACGAGACCATTCTACTGGTCGACGATGAAGAGTTTATTAGGAATCTCGGAAGGCAGATGCTGACAGGCTTCGGATATACGGTACTGACCGCTTCCGACGGCACGGAGGCGCTCGAGATCTACGGGAAAAAACATCGGAACATAGATCTCATTATCCTCGATTTGACTATGCCCGGAATGAGCGGCAGCCGGTGTCTGAGAGAGCTTTTAAAAATAAATCCCGGGGCAAAGGTCATTATTGCGAGCGGCTATGCTGAAAACGGACCTGAAATGGAGACCATAACCGCACAGACCAGGGGATTCATCGGCAAGCCGTTCAAGATAAGCGCGATACTGGGTCTGATTCGAAAAGTTCTGGAAGAGGAAACGCCATAGACCGTTATACCGGTGTATGGCGTCTAGATCATGTCGAAAGGAATCTGATAGGTGCTCAACAGATTGTAGTACCGATCGAAGGCGTATACGGTAAGGGTGTGCGATCCTGTCGCAAGAGATGCTGTACTTACATAGTAATCCCATTTCCTCGAGCCGAAATCCATCGTATCGACGTCCTGCAGCACATCCGAGTCGATCTGTATCTGAATATACTTCACCGCATCTTCGTCGAAATATCCCCACACGGGAAAATCGGATGATTGCGATGAATTGTAAAATAAAGGATCGATATACGCATATGCTCCGTTCGCTTCCATGAAATCGACGCTGTAGTAACTGCTTACAGTAAAAAAATCATCCAGTGCATCAACGGTAATTATATGAGAACCAACGGATGAAAGACTCGATGTTTGGATACCGAAATCCCAGGTCCCGTCGCTGCTGTTAAGGGCGGCATAGCCGTAGGATATTCCATCGATCAAGACTTCAACATACGACACCGAGCCGGGATTGTACTTCCCCGAGATGTCGAGAAAGTCCAGAATGTACTGATTCTCATAGGGCGAGGCGATGTACACGGAAGGCTCGCTCTTACCGTCCCTCTCCACAAACCCGATGGTGTAGCTGTCGAATACCTCTCCGGACTGATCGAGCGCCTTTACTCTGAGGCCGTGGGTTTGGTCGGGAAAGTCAAATGTATTTATCCTGGCATACCACGTATCGCCCGTGTCGTTCATGGTCACGGAGCCCGGGATGGGTGCTCCATCGACCTCGACCTCCAGGGTCGTATTCCAGTCGCCGAACAGGCCGCCTGCAACGGTAAAAAACTGTGCGTCGATATAATCACCATCGTCGGGCGATGCGATGTACACCGCATGCCACTCAAACTTCTGCCCCTGATTGCCGAAACCGAGATAAATTCTCTCATCGTGGTCATTCAGGTCGACAGTATCCCAGTGGGGATCGACAAAATACTGGGTCACCCCGTTTGAATCCCTGTACGGCGTTACAGTCGAATCCGCAAAATACCTGTCGTTGTACAGGACATACGGCTCTCTGAGATCAGGCATATCGTTTTTATTCAACGAATCGTGGAAGGCAAGCACGATGTAGCTGCCGGTGGCAAGCGTCATTGAGAGGGAGCCGGTCGGAATATAGGCCTCCCTGACCTCCCTCACCGGACCGCCGTCCGGATTGTCCGTATCTTGAATTATATTTCCGTTCTCATCGAGAGGCATGATCCAGAACACGATCGGGCTGCCGACAGACACAGCGGACCGACCCCAGTAGCTGTAATCGATGGTCAACGCATAGTAGTCGCTCGTTCCCGAGCCGTTGCCTCCGCCGCCGAATAGAGCGCCGACGAATCCGCATGAGGAGATGCCGAACAGTAAACCGCCCGAAGCAAAAAGCAGAATAGTAAGTCTCCAAAACCCTCTCTTCATTACGGCACCCCGAGATACCCCCGTCAGGATTCGAGGTATAATTTCAAAGCAATCGTATATCTAAAGTATAGTGCGAATCCGGCACTTTTCAATGCACCGCCGAAATTTATTTCTGTCGGGACTTTCGTGCCCGAATCTGTTTTTCGAGAATGTTCTCGACACGCTTGATCTCGCCGGCAACCCTCTTCAAAGCGGTACCGCCTGACACGTTGTGACGGTTGACCGAGCGGATGTAGTCGAACAGCCCGTATACGTCCTTTTCGAAGGCCGTATCGAAGCTCTTATACTGCTCGAGAGAAAGGTCTCTAAGGTCCACCTTACGCTCCATGGCAGACCTGACGATCTCCCCCACAATACGATGGGCATCCCGAAACGGAACACCCCTGCCCACGAGGTATTCGGCAATATCCGTTGCAAACAGGGTCCCATTCGATTTCTGAAGCGCTTCTTCAATACGTTCCGGGTTCACGGAAAGACCCTCAATCACATCCGTCATCACCGCAATACATTGCATGGCGGTATCTATGGAATCGAACAGGCCCTCCTTGTCCTCCTGAAAATCCCGGTTATAGGTATAGGGCGTGCCCTTCATGAGGGTGAGGATCCAAACCAGGTTTCCGATGACGCGGCCGGATTTGCCGCGTATAAGCTCGAGGGAGTCGGGGTTTTTCTTCTGCGGCAGAAGCGAAGAGGTCGTGGTCAGATCATCCGGAAGGTCATAAAAACCGAACTCCTCCGATGAGTATATGATTATATCCTCAGCCATGCGGGAGAGCGTGACGCCGATCAGAACACATATAAATTCGAATTCCATGATGAAATCACGCGTTGAAACCGCATCAATCGAGTTCTGCGCCGGGGTATCAAAGGGAAGCTCCTGCAAAAGCTGATCCCTGTCCATACCGATCGAAGAGCCGACAGCGGCGCCCGATCCGAGCGGGAGCACCCTGAGCCTCTTCTGAAAATCCTTTATTCTCTCCCGATCCCGCGCCAGGGCATGGTAGTAGGCGAGGAAGAGATGGGCCAGGCTTGCGGGCTGAGCCTTTCTGAGGTGTGTGTATATCGGAACGATCGTCGAGAGGTGCTCCTTCGCCCTTTCAACGAGGGCCAGGGAAAGAAACAGCATCTTTTCATCGATTGAAGAGCACTCCTTAATGAGGTGCATACGCTCATCGAGCACGATCTGTTCGTTCCTGCTCCGGCCCGTATGAAGCTTGTAGGCGGTTTTTCCGATTTTTTCGAAAAGCCGCCGCTCGATGCTCATATGTATGTCTTCATCTTCGACCCTGAAATCAAATACTCCGGTCGCGATCTCCTCCTCAACCGAACAAAGACCGTCGACAATCTTCCCGTACTCCTCCCTGTCGAGTATGCCCCTTTTTTCAAGCATCTTCGCCCAGGCGATCGAACCCCTGACGTCTTCGCGGTACAGACGTTTATCAAAACCGATGGATGCATTCATGCCGGCAAACACGCTGCCGGGCGGTTTATTGAGCCTTCCGTCCCGTATGGCCACGGTTTCCTCCCCATGATGCGGATATCCCGAATACTGCCCGGAAATATGCTGCAGGATACTTCGCGCCGACGGTATGCGCTCCGGTGTACAGTTTATACAATTGCACCCTGGACATATTAAAAACCCGTGTGCTCGTAATCCTCGACATCCGCCTCCGATAGAATCATGGTGCCGTTTCCCGAGCTGGTAAAGACCTCGATAAGGAGGGAGTTCTGGATAGTTCCGTCGAGTATGTGAACCCTCTTCACCCCGTTTTCAACCGCACGGATGCACTCCTTCACCTTGGGCACCATACCTCCGCGTATTATCCCCCGTTCGATCAGACGAAGCGCATCCTTCTGCGATACGTACGATATCCTGCTGTCCGGGTCGTTGATGTCCCTGAGAATGCCGCCGACGTTGGTCATGGTAATATACTTGAACGCACCCACTGCGACAGCAATACCGGATGCGACCGAGTCGGCGTTTATATTGAGTATATGTCCCATGCCGTCGTCCGCAAGGGAAGAGATCACGGGAATATAACCCCTGTCCAGAAGCACGGTAAGCAACTCCGTGTTTACGCTCACGACATCGCCCACATGCCCGAAATCCACATTGTTGATTTCACCCGTCTCTTCATCGACGTATGAAACAGGCTCTCTCCGCTTTGCGATAATCACGTCCCCGTCGATTCCGGAGAGACCGACCGATTTTGCACCGTGCTTTCTGAGTATGGTGAGTATCTCGTGATTTATCTTTCCGGCAAACACCATCTTCGTGACTTCGAGCGTCTCCTCATCGGTAACCCTTCTCCCCTCCACAATTTTTGGAGATATACCCAGCTTTTTCGAAAGCTCGGTTGCCTGCGGGCCTCCCCCGTGAATCAGAATAACCCGCACACCGATCTGATAGAGAAGGGAAACATCCTGCGCAATATCATCGATAACCGCCTGGTTCTGTATCAGCTCTCCTCCCAGTTTGATGACGAATATCCGGTTTTTATACCTGCGTATATAGGGAAGAGCCTGTTTGAGAATACCGATATCCTGCATAGCGTACCTCGTGATCCCCGATGTGACGAAGCCCCGGGCTGCCGGCGACCCGGGCATCGGCGCATTCTCCACGGTTGAGAATCGACGCCGTAACCGCACGCATACGCTCATTGCGTACCATGCCCTTAACCACCCCGGTTGCCGAGGATGGCATAGAGCACCGATTTTTGGGCGTGCAGTCTGTTTTCCGCCTCATCGTATACGATCGATGCGGGGCTGTCTATCACAGAATCCGACACCACGACATTCCGCCGCACCGGAAGGCAGTGCATGAAAGATGCATTGTCCGTAAGCGCCATCTTTTTATCATCAACGATCCAGTGCTTCAGTTTTTTCCTGTGCTCTTTCTCCTTTTCCCTGTTCCCGTAAAAGGCAAGGCTTCCCCAGCTCTTTGCGTACACAACCCTGGAACCTCTATACCCCTCCTCAATAGTATCGGTTACCGAGAACCTGCCGCCCGCATTTTTACAAAATTTTTCGGCATTGTGCATTATTTCGGGGTCCAGATCGTATCCCGAAGGCCGCACAAAGCGTACATCCATGCCGAACAGAGCGCATGCGGTCAGTATCGAATTGGGGACGGCCATCGGAAGCGGATTCGGATGATACGCCCAGGTAATTGTCACCGGAAATCCGGTAAGGTTTCTGCCGTGTCTCTCCATAATGGTCATGATATCAGCAAGCGCCTGGTTGGGATGGTAGAGCGAGGATTCCATGTTGATAATCGGAACTCCTGCATACTTTTCGAAGGCGCCGAGTATGGGGTCTTTTCTGTCGGTTTCCCAGGAATCTCCCTTCGGGAATGCGCGGATTCCGATTGCGTCCCCGTAGGTTCCGAGAACCTTCGCCGCATCCTTTATGTGCTCGGCATTGGGGCCGTCCATGACGACTCCTTCCTCTGTTTCGAGCTTCCACGTATCTTCCCCTGCATTGAGGGTTACCACGTTCCCGCCAAGCTCCTGCATCGCAAGCTCGAACGAGGTCCTCGTGCGCAGGGATGGGTTGAAAAAGAGAAGGATGAGGTTTTTCCCGGGAAGCCCGGGCCGGAACTCCCGGTGTTTCATCTTGATGCCGTTTTCGATCAGCTCTGCGATCTGTTCGGCTGTGTACCGGGAAAGCGAAATAAAGTGTTGCATGGTATAAAAACTCCACTTTTGGAATGCAGAAGGCGTGTGTGCACACATCGTTTAAAATGTGCATGTGCACAGCGTACAAGCGCCTCCCTACAGCGAACGGAGAGCCCGGAGAAATACATCCACATCCGCCTCTTCGAGCACCAGCGGCGGAAGCAGCCTCATAACATTCTTCTGGGAAGATGTACCGGTGATAACGCCTCTTTCGAGCAGGAGGTCGCGCACCTCTTTCGCATCCCTATCGAGCTCTATCCCGATGAGGAGGCCTTTCCCCTTCACCCCCCTGACGCCGGGCAGCTTCTCCGCTTCTTCCCGTATGTACGCGCCGATTCCGGCAGCCTTCTCCACGAGACCGTTCTTTCTGATCACGTCGATATTCGCCGAAAGCGCCGCACATGCAACGGGCCCGCCCCCGAAAGTGGATCCGTGCTCGCCGTGATGTATTGTTTTCGATATATGCTCTCCGATAAGAACCGCCCCCATGGGGATGCCCCCTGCAATACCCTTTGCCGTGGTTATTATATCCGGAACAATACCCCACGAATCGCCGAAAAACCAGCTTCCGGTTCTTCCGAGCGCTGTCTGCACTTCATCGAAAATGAGAACGGCTCCCGTTTCACCGCATATCTCCCTGAGCTTTCCGTAATACTCCTCATCCGCAATCGAAACTCCGGCCATGGATTGTATCGGTTCGAGAATAACGCCTGCGGTCCGGGAGGAAAGAGCTTTCTCAAAGGCGGGTATATCCCCAAAGGGCACGAAGCGAAAACTCTCGATAAGCGGGGAAAACATATCCCTGTATTTTCCGAGGGCCGTCGCACTGAGCGCACCGATGGTCCTTCCGTGAAATCCGCCCAGCATGGCGATGATCTCCGGCTTGCCGCTGAACCTGCGTGCGATTTTCAGCGCCGTTTCGTTCGCCTCGGCCCCCGAGTTGCAGAAAAACACCTTGTCCATCGGCTTCGGCGAAACCTCTACAATCGCCCGGGCCGCCCGGGCCCGCACCGGCAGGTATACGACATTCGAGTAGAAGAGAAGCTGTTCGGCCTGCGTTTTCACCGCCCTGACAACCTCGGGATGACAGTGGCCTGTCAGCGCCACCGCGTGCCCGCCGTAGAGATCGAGGTATTTTTTCCCATCCGTATCGTACACATATACGCCCTCGCCTCGTTCGAGGGCTATGGGCAGTTTTGCATAGGTGTCGAGCTGGTACCGATCTTCCTGTTTTCTCACAGCTTCGAAATTTTCACTCATACCCTTTTATCCGTTCCCGTTATAGAACTCCGGAATCCAAAACAGGCCTGCGCCCAGCCGTCAGGGGCGCTGTCCCGGAAACTGGAGCCCCTCATCCTCGTCGAATCCGAACATGATGTTCATGTTCTGTACGGCCTGACCGCCCGCCCCTCGCACCAGATTGTCAATTGCGCTCATGGTTACAATAAAATTGCTCCTGCAGGCATACGATACCTCGACGTAGTTGGTGCCTGCAATCGGATTGATTTCGGGAGATCCTTCAACGACTCGTATGAATCTTTCATCCCCGTAACAGTCCATAAATGTATCCCGCAGCCGGTCCGGGCCTATCCTGTCGTTGTACACGGTCGCAGTTGTAAAAATGCCCCTGACGAACGGTCCGGACTGAGGCACCATCCCTATCTCGTAGTCCCAGCTTATGAACGTATCCCTGAAAAACTGCTCGATTTCAGGCATATGCTGATGCTCGAGAATTTTATACGCTTTGAAATTGGCCGCCCTGATCGGATGGTGCGTCACCTCTTTCGGCAGTTCGCCGGATCCCGAAGAACCGGTAACGGCAACAACACTGACGTCTCTCGTTACCGCACTCACCGTAAAGAGGGGATACAGCGCAAAGATAATACCCGTTGCAAAACACCCCGGATTGGCAATATACCGCGCCCTGCGCACCGTATCCCTGTTGAGCTCCGGAAGCCCGTACACGAATTCGCCCAGCAGATGCGTTGCACTGTGGTCCTTGTTGTAGTACTGCTTGTATATATGGGGGTTGCTCAGCCTGAAATCCCCGCTCAAATCGATTATTCTCGCCTTCGGCATGTGCTTGATGATATCGGGCACGATACGCATTGAGGTCCCGTGCGGCGTTGCGAGGAACACAATATCCATGTCGGGCGTCAGATTCTCGATATCGGGCTCAATGAATCCCATATCCGTGACGCCGGTGAGAAATCTGTTTATCGAAGATATCTTCTTTCCCGCGTGGCGCCTGGAGGTGACAAAAACGAGATTGATCCGTGGATGGAAGAGAAGGAGCTTTACCAGCTCCGCACCTCCGTATCCTGCGCCGCCGATAATACCGGCGTTGATCTTTTTCTTCGCCTTGAACAGCATACGCACCTTCCCCTGTTCACGTCCCAACGGCTTTTCACCTGTTCTCATCGCAATTGTATTACCCGGAGTATATACTCACCAAGCTCATGCTTCTGAGATACCGCGTTGATGCCCTCCATATTGAGGGAATCGTGTATGTAATCGATACCGACGCTGTTGTCCGTCACCGGTCCGCTTATAAGATGAACCGGCATAGAGAGCTCCTTCATCAATTGCACCGCACCCCACGCACCGACCGGATCGAGTGCGCACACAACGCTGCACACAGTTGCGTCGCGAAGCTCCCTGTCCGAGAAATAATTCAGCACGCCGTAATCACCGAGAAGACCGTCTCCGAGCTCGACGATGACCACATCCGGGTTGTATCCCGCAAGCTCGTTGAGCGCCCCCTTTGCTATGAACGGCACCTCATCCGATTTAACGGTAGAGGGATACCCGAAGTCGAGAAATGAAAGCGCTTTGAGGGCGCCGTGGTCCTCCATATTCAGTACATCCTTAAGCGCGGAAATACCGGATATCTTGGCGGAGCAGACGCTGTGTCCCTTCCAGGCAAGCTCCCTGGCGATGTTGGCGGCTGCAACCGTTTTACCGCTGTTCATGGATGTTCCGGAAACCGCGATAACCGGAATATGCGCCTTCAGATCGGTAGCCGTGCCGAGCGAAAAATCCCTGATATTCAGAGGTCCCTTATCACCCGCAACGGTTCCGAGAACCTCGACCTTCAACGGCTGTCCGTACTCTCTGCTGTAAGAAACCGCCCTGCCGATTACCCCGCCCAGGTTCAGAATGTTGAGAACATCACCCCGTTTTACCCGATCGGGAAGCACTCCCACAAAACCCTGCAGAGCGCGTCTCTCGCCCAATACCCCGGCTATAACGTCGCCGCGGGATATTTTCGCCATTCGCCCTGTAACGAGCTCGATCATGTCGTACACGCGCTTCTCTTCAAGGGCACGCACGACGCACACGTTCCCCCTCGTCCCATCGCTCTCCTCACGAACGTCCACCTCCCGCCCAAGCGGCACGTTTACCGTTACAGACGCCGGTTTGTCGATCGCTACTTTCATTCGCTGAGCCGCTCCTCTATCCTGTTTCCCGCCCTTCCGGCATAGTCCGCGCAGGGTATGATGCCCGTCGGGCATACGAACCGTCCGGTTCAATGCCGGAATACCCGCAGTAAAAGACTTTTAATACGTGCCCGCGGTAAAACCTTCAACACCCGGCAGTACCGGCCGTTTCACAACGAGCGACCGACGATTGGTGTATTCACGGGATTTTACGACCGGTAGTATCGTCTCAGATGCCGCCGCCCCTGTGTACGATACTGTGGAGTTTTGAAGGTATACCGTAAATCCTGCTGAAGCCCTCCGCATCCCTGGAATCCCAGAGATTCTGCACTTCTCCGTACGTTGCAAGGTCTGCTCGCATGAGAGAATTGTCGCTTTTTACACCGGTAACGAGAAAACTCCCGCGATGCAGACGCACCCTGGCAGAACCGGTCACCCCGGACTGCGACGAGTCGATCATCGCCTCGAGATCCCTCATAACGGGATCGAAGTAGAGGCCCTCGTGAAGCAGGTCGCCGTAAACCTGGCCCATATGATCTTTCCAGAATCTCTGCCGCGCCGAAAGAACGAGTTTCTCGAGCTCACGGTGCGCGGAAATGAGCAGAATCGGCGCAGGCGCCTCGAATACGATTCTTCCCTTTATACCGATAATTGTGTCGCCGATATGCACTCCCCGTCCGATTCCATAATTCCCGGCTGTTTCGTTGATGACGGCAATAATCTCTATTCCCTCCATCTTTTTTCCATCGAGCGCAGCCGGAAGTCCTTTTTCAAAATCAATAACGACATCCGCCGGAGCTTCGGGAGTCTCCTCCGGGTTTTTGGTCTTTCTGAATACCGAATCCGGCGGAAACTGCCACGAATCGTGGGTTTCTCTGCCGCCGATAGTGGTGCCCCACAGTCCCTCATTTATGGAGTAATCTTTGACTTCGACATCGACTTCCACACCCCTGTCCTTCAGCCAGGAGGCCTCTTTTTCCCTGCTCCAGCCGAGGCTCCGGATCGGCGTGACGAGCTCTTTATCCGGTGCGAGCACCGAGAGCGCAACGTCGAAACGTATCTGATCGTTCCCGGCACCGGTCGAACCGTGGGCTACGGCCGATGCGCCTTCCTCCCGGGCGACTCTTGCAACTTCAATCGCCTGGGCGACTCGTTCAGCACCGACTGAAAGGGGGTATGAGTTGCCGCGCAGAGAATTACCCTTTATTATGTAGGAAACGAATTTATCGTACACAAACTCCTTCCCGTCGACCGTACAGTGCTTCAGTGTGCCCAGGCTCTTCGATCTTCTTTCAATCTTTTTCAGCTCAGTGTCGCTGAATCCGCCGGTATCGACTGTAACGGATATCACGTCGAATCCTAGTTTCTCCTTCAAATACACGGCACAGAAGGTGGTATCGAGACCGCCTGAAAATGCAAGCACGACCTTTTTCACATCTCACTCCTTGCACGAAGCTTCGGATGGGGATCACGGATCGACGCCGCGGGAGTCGTACGCGACCGCCGGCCTGCGGCAACGACCCTGCCGCATTCTATCGGAGCCCTTCTGTTCGGCCGGCCGAACAAATACGACAAAAGACCGATCGAATCGGTCTCCCGGATGAAAAACAATGAACAATATTACTCAGACGGATAAATAAGAGTCAAGCTTATCTTTCGGTCCTCTTCGCTCCGCTCACCATAATCGGTATCTTCGAATCGACAAGCCGTGCAAGCGTCTTTTCTTCAAGCACGATGTATCTCGTCTTGTTGTGATGATAGATAACGTACCCCTGCTTCGTTCCCCTCGGTTTTTTCACATACTTGCAGTGCGTATACACCACCGTACCCGCTCCCTGACTCCGAGCCTTGCTGAAATAAAGGGCGAGGGTCGCCGCATCGAGTATATCCCTCTCCTGAAACTCGCCCTTTCTGTCATACCGCAGCACAACTGCGCTTCCAGTGCCGGCCTCGACATGAAACCAGAGGTCGTTTCCCCGCGCCTTTCTGACCGCAAGCTCCTCGTTCTCACGGGCATTTCTCCCGACCAGGATGATTTTCCCCGTACCGGAGGTAAAACGAAGAATGCCCTTCCCCGCCTGCTCTTTTTTCAGCGATCTTCCGTCGGGACGATGAACCAGCGCCCTTTCCACACGTCTTCGAAAGCTTTCTTTAAAATAAAAATAGTCCGGTAAATCAAGCACATCGCGAGGAGATGTTCCCAGGGATATCTCTTTTTTTTCCGACACCGTTTTTAAAAGTCTGTCAAGCGCACGAAGCCTTTCGTTTTCATAGGCTAATTTTTTTCCGAATATCTCCTTCTTTCTCCCGAGCTTCTTGTACCGCTCAAAATAACGGTGCATGTTTTCGGTGGGGCTTCGGGCCGGATCGAGCGCAATCTCGATATCGTTTCCCTTGAAATCCTTTAGCCTAACGGAGGAAGCGCCCCTTGGTATCCCGGAAAGGTTGTACTTCAAAAGCTCGCCGCATTTTCGTATCTTCTCACTGTTTTTTAGCTCCTCTTCTTCAAATAGCAGCTTGTCCAGGAGACGAGCGGCTTTCTTCCGCTCGGCCTTTACCACCTTCAGCACACCGCGCACAAGCGCCTCCGACCGCGATTTGAAGAACTGCGCGGAGAGCTCTCTGTTTAAAGCGCGTTCACCCGACAATGCAGCCTCTTTTCCTTGTGCACCGCCGCCCGCAGGCTGTTTTCGCGGCTCTATCTCTTTTAACGCGGAATCTTTTGCGCCGCTTCCCGGTATACGTTCTACGATCGACCGAAAATACGAGGCATCGGTCTTCGGTCTGTTTTTTAACAACCTGAAAACAATCTCACCTGCATCATTGAGTACCAGCACATCAAAAGCTCTGAAATCAAAAACCAGGTGACGGTCCATAGACGATCGCAGCCCGATCACCACACACTGTTCGACGCATCGCGGTCTTTCGAGCCTGAATCCATGCACAAGCGAGTGAAGCTGATGCACTGCAGGCGAGCTGTAGAGGTATGCACTGTGTATCTTTTCGAAGAGCAAATGAAAGCCCGTCTCACCCTTTTTCATGGAAACTGCCAGCACCAGCAGACCGTTTCGACCGTAGACATCGAATATCAATGTACAGGAATCGAGAAGCCTGATCTTTTGTATCCTGCTTCCTGCCACTGCATCGGCCATCTCCAGGACAGCCCGGCGAATAAAATCTCCGGTCATCGCAACTCCCCGCCGGAACCCCTCCATCGGCGATATTCACGGCATAAACAGCTCTCAGCCCCCGTGCACGCCATTTTCAACGTAAAATAAACTGTTGACGCACGGTACGGTACATATAATAATAGAAAATTATGAGGGAGGTCGTCTATGTCTTCTACATTGAATGAAATGATAATGGAAAGCGCCGATACGTTTTCCGAGCTCCCCGCTCTCAAGATACGTGAAGGGGAGATATTCAAACCTATTTCATACCGTGAGCTTGGAGAAATCATACAAAGGCTTGGAACCGGGCTTATCGATCTGGGTGTGAAAAAGGACGATCACATCGGTCTCATCTCGGACAACCGGTTTGAGTGGATAATGTGCGATCTTGCAGTGCTGGGGACGGGTGCCTGCGACGTACCGAGAGGCAGCGATACCACAGCGCAGGAGATCGAGTATATACTGAGACATGCTGAAGTGGAAACTGCATTCGTGGAGGATAAAAAGCAGCTCGAGAAAATCTATGCCATAGGTGAAACACTTACCAACCTCAAAAACCTCATCCTCATAAGCGGCGAACAGGAGATCGACCCTCAACGATACAGCCTGATGAACATATATACCATGCATGGACTTGTTAAAAGGGGGGAAGAGCTCCTTTCAGGCGGAGATTGGCGCTTTGTGAACGCATCGAAAGGTGTGAAGCCGGACGATGTCGCAACGATTATCTACACATCCGGTACCACCGGTGAGCCCAAAGGGGTTATGCTCACCCACGGCAACATCATGCACAACGTGAGAAACGCACCCAAATCGGTACCCATTACCAGGGGAGACAGATTTCTCTCCATACTGCCCGCCTGGCACTCCTTTGAACGAACCTGCGAGTACGTGCTGCTCTACGTCGGTGCGTCGAACGCATACAGCAAGCCGACGGCACAGGTGCTGCTGAAGGATTTTGAGACGGAAAAGCCGAACTACATCGTGAGTGTACCGAGAATCTGGGAGGCCCTGTACAACGCCATACATTACAAGATAAGCAAGGACAGTACGGTCAAGCGCGTAATTTTCCACTTTTTCGTCAAAATGGGAATTCGGTATCATAGAAGCAGAATGAAATTGAAAGGTCTTCTTCCCTACTACAGGCCGAAAAAAATGCTTGAACGCGTGGGAGAGATCCTGGGTTCCGCAATCAATTCATTTTTCCTGAAACCCGTTATATCGATGGGAGACAGGCTCGTATACAGCAAGATACGTGAGAAAACGGGAGGCTGCCTTCTGGCCGGCATAAGCGGCGGCGGCGCCCTGCAGAGCCATGTGGACGATTTTTTTGCCGGCGTTCGTCTCAGAGTGCTCGAAGGGTACGGACTTACCGAAACTTCACCGATTGTTGCGGTCAGAACGTTCGAGCGGCCGGTCCCGTACACTGTGGGCCCTCTTCTTCAGGAAGTGCAGGTGAAGATAGTCGACGAGAACGGCAGAGAACTCCCGCCGGGCCGGCAGGGCATTATCATGGTCAAAGGTCCGCTGGTGATGAAGGGATACTATAAAAACCGGGAAGCGACCGAAAAGGTCATCACACCCGACCGCTGGCTGAATACGGGCGATCTCGGGCGCATGACGTATGAAGGCGAGCTGCAGATAACGGGAAGAGCAAAGGATACCATAGTGCTTCTGGGAGGCGACAACATCGAGCCTCTTCCGATCGAGCAGAAACTTTCGGAGAGCCTGTTCATCCATCAGGTGATGGTGGTCGGCCAGGACAAAAAGACGCTCGGCGCTCTTATCGTTCCCGACTTCGAAAAACTCGACGAGTACGTACGGGAAACGGGCATCGAGTATGAATCAAGAGACGAGCTTCTGGAACATCCGGCGGTGAAAAATCTCTACAGAACGGAGATAAAATCCCTTTTATCACCGAAAAACGGCTTTCGGCCTGTGGAATACATCCCGACCTTCAGGCTCCTCTCAAAGGAGTTCGAGATAGGGAGAGAGCTCACACAGACCTTGAAGATACGGAGAAACATAATCAACGATGCCTACGGTGAGCATATTACCTCGATGTACCGCTAGCAATACGGCGCACAATCTTCGACACATTTCCAATAACCGCGTGAAACTGACCGCCGTTCAAAGCATTCAGCAGACCTGCCGCCTGTCGAACCCCTTTTCCAATCCCCGGCGGTTTCCCGCCGTTATGCGATGCTGCGTATTCCCGGCGCCTCACTTTTTCCCGCCCGGATAACTTCCCATCGTTTTCCGGTGTAAGAATAATTGACCTTCATCCCGTTAATCATTATTTTTTGACCGATTGTTGACTTTTCTTTCACCAACAGGGGGAATTCCATGAAAAAAGTTGCGATCGGATGCGACCCGAATGCATCAGAGCTGAAGGAGGTTGTCAAGGAACATCTCACCGAGCTCGGCTACGAATGGGAAGACTACGGAAGCGATGATCCGGTGTATGCCAATGTAGCAATACGAGTTGCAGAAGCTGTCGCCGCCGGGAAACACGACCGGGGAATACTCATCTGCGGAACCGGCATCGGCATGAGCATCGCCGCGAACAAGGTTCCCGGAGCATATGCGGCGTTGTGCAGCGATGCGTATTCGACCGACCGGTCGAGAAAGAGCAACAATGCAAATATCATGACGCTCGGCTCACAGGTCACCGGGTATATGCTTGCAAAGACTCTCGTTACCGTGTGGATGAACGCCGAATACACACCGGGCGGACGATCCGAACCGAAGATTCAGCGTATCTACGAATACGCGAAAGAGCATTCGCGCTGAAAGCGACGGTGCAGAGCACGGTTAATTGCAGGAGAAAAGACAGATGTACGCCCTCAGCAAATCAGAGAAGGAAACACTCGAAAAACAGGCACGAACCATCCGAAAGAACGTTCTACGGATGATCAAGGCGGGCAAATCGGGTCATGTCGGCGGCGCCCTGTCATCCGCCGATATCCTTACCGCTCTCTACTTCAACATAATGCGGATCGACCCCAAGAACCCGAAATGGCGTGAGAGAGACAGGTTCGTGCTCTCAGCGGGCCACAAATGCCTTGCGTTGTACGGAGTGCTCGCTGAAAAGGGCTTTTTCGAAAAGGAGATACTCGACACCTACGGCTCGCTGAAATCCAGGCTGCCGGGACACCCCGACATGCACAAGCTGCCGGGAGTGGAAACAAACACCGGTGCTCTCGGGCACGGGCTTTCCATCGCGGGCGGTATGGCTATGGGTCTGCGAATGGACGGACTCGACTCGAAGGTATACGTCATCATGGGCGACGGGGAGCTTGCAGAAGGTTCGAACTGGGAGGCGGCCGCGGCTTCCAGCCACCATCACCTCGACAACCTGCTCGTGTTTGTCGACAGAAACACGCTCCAGATAAGCGGCCCCACCGTCGAGGTTATGAGCTATGAGCCGCTCGATAAAAGGTGGGAGGCATTCGGCTGGAGTGTAAAGGAGATAAACGGCCACGACATGACCGAGATCGTTGAAACCGCGCGAAGCATTCCCTTCGAAAAGGGAAAACCGTCGGTCATAATCGCCAATACGGTCAAGTCAAAAGGCATCTCCTTCGCCGAAGGGAAGGTCAGCTTCCACTACTGGCGGGCCACTCCCGAGGAAATCGCGACTGCAGAAAAAGACCTGGAAATGGTGGAGGAATGACGATGAAAAAAGGTGAGCTTCTCGATCCGCGAAAGATATTCGGCGAAGCGCTGCTCGAAGCAGGCAAAAGACATAAAAATATAGTGGCAATCTCCACGGACAGCTCGAAAGGTTCGGGACTGACCCCTTTTCGCGAGAGCTTTCCGGAAAGGCATATCGAATTCGGCATCATGGAGCAGGGTGCAATCGGATTTGCGTCGGGTCTTGCCACAACCGGAAAGATTCCCTTTGTTGCCGCAATCGCGCCTTTTGTCACGGCACGTCCGTTTGAGATGTTCAGGAACGACCTCGGCTACATGCGTCAGAACGTCAAGGTCGTCGGCAGATGCGCGGGGCTTACCTACTCTGATCTCGGCGCAACCCACCAGTCCCTGGACGATATCGCCATCATGAGAACCATTCCCGGAGTAACGGTTGTGAGTCCGGGCGATCCAAGGGAGATCGTGGGCGCAACCCTCGCCATAGCCGATCACGAGGGTCCGGTGTACATGAAGATCGGCAGCCCGAAGATGCCCGTGCTGTTCGACGAGGAGTACGAGTTCAGGCTCGGCAGGGGCGTTTTGATGCGGGACGGAGGCGATGTAACGCTCATCGGTACGGGCACGGTACTCTCGAAGGCTGCCGCAGCGGCGGAAATTCTGGCAAAACAGGGTATACAGGCAAGACTCATCAACATTCATACCATTAAGCCCCTGGATAAGGAAATCATTGTCAGGGCAGCCGAGGAAACCGGTAAAATCGTAACGGTCGAGGAGCATTACCTGAAGGGAGGGCTCGGCGGTTGCGTCGCGGAGCTTCTTGCGCTCGAATACCCGGTCTCCATGAAAATGATCGGAGTCGACGACCAGTTCGCGTCAAACGGTCCCTACGAAGAGCTCCTGGGCCTTTACGGACTTCAGGCCGAGCAGATCGCCCGAACTGTCGAAAACTTTATCGGCGTGTGAAGAGCCTTCAGCCTGAAAAGTATGAATACGGTACAATGATTCGAAATATCACTGCAATCATGGGGAAAGATGGCGGTTCACAGGTTCAGGCCGAATCGATTTTTCAATGTGCTCGGCGGGAATAATCCGGTTCTTCACCTCCGGCCGGGCGATACGCTCGTCACATCCACACTCGATGCTCACGGCATCAACCGATATCACGAGCAGGAGTCCGCGAGCCCGAACCCCGTCACCGGACCTTTTTATGTCGAGGGTGTCGAGCCGGGCGACGCACTGATCGTTCGAATCGTACGAATTGCGCTCACCCGCGACACGGGCTGGTCTTCTACTGTGCTTGCCGGCAATGTTCTCGAACCTTCATACCTCTCCGTACTGCCGAAAAAAGAGTACGCACAGTGGCGGATCGATACTTCTAACGGGACGGCAACGGTCGTCGAACCCGGTGAGTACCGGGGGCGGATTACGCTTCCCCTCTCTCCGCTCATCGGCTGTTTGGGAGTTTCACCGGCAGACGGCCAGGTCTTTTCAACCCGAACTTCTGCTGAGCACGGCGGAAACATGGATTACCGGGGAGCTTGTCAGGGGGCCACGCTCTATTTTCCCGTATTCGAAAAGGGCGCCCTGTTCTCTGTGGGAGACGTTCATGCCGCTCAGGGCGACGGCGAGGCAGCCGGTACCGGCATCGAAACCGCGGCCGAGGTCGAGCTCGAGCTTTCAGTCAGGAAGAAATATTGTATACACTGGCCCCGTGGCGAAAACGAAACGCACATCTTTACAATCGGCAATGCGAGGCCTCTCGATCAGGCCCTGCAGCACGCAACAACTGAAATGCACCGGTGGCTGTGCGCCGAGTACAATCTTGATGCGGTGTCCGCGAGCCTTCTGACGGGTCAGGGGGCGCAGTACGATATTGCAAATGTCTTCAATCCCTCATATACCGTTTCGTGTAAAATCCGTAAAACATATCTTTCCGGGCGGGTGACCGGACAGCCGTGACTCCGTGCCCGGCCCGGAAGTTTCGTGACCGTCGTCAAAAAAGCGGGTATACAGCCCGGATGTAGCGTCTTTTTTCGAGAGGTCATCCGGCCTTGTCGTCGAATACCTTGACGAATCTCCTTTGAAACGGCGCTTCGGTAAAGTAGAGCGCGCCTCTGACAGGTTTGGCGGGATAAATGCGCGCGAGCGCCTCGCAGTAGGAAACGACCTGCGTGCTGTAAAGCTCCACAAGCTTGTTCAGAGAATCTTCGCCCTCGACGGCATTGGTTTTGAAATCGATGATTCGGACATCATCGTCAATCACTATTCTGTCTATTCTCGCAAGCAGATTCCTGTGCGAGCGGCTGAATACCGAAACCTCGGAATGTCCGTATGCACCGAAATATTCGGAAAGGCGCCTGTCATCGAGCGCTTCGAGCACTCTTTCTTCAACCCCGACGACAGCAGCATCCTTCTCCGACGATGTGAAGCGTCGTCCTTCAAGAGACAGGGCCCTTTGAATCAGCTTTTCAGCTGTATTGCCGTCAACCGGCAGCCTCTCAATTTTTTCCATAACCCGGTGAAATATCAGGCCCCGCAGCCTCCCGACCCTGCCTGCTGCATAACCGGACATCGGCAATCCCGCTTTTTCCGCTGCCGGTCCCGTCGCCCGATAACCTTCCGTTTCAGCGGATGCGCGTCTCCATTGGCCGGAAACCTCATGCGCACCCCCATCCATCGCTTCACCGGATGCCGTTCGTCCTTCACCGGAATCGGCAAACGCGGATTCAGGGTATCCTTCCTCTCCGCCGGATACGGAATTGTTTTCCTCTGCAGGCAGCCGCTCATCGGCCCCGGCCGTATGGCCGACATGCAGGGGTGCGGAGAGCGCGGAGAACCGTTTTGCCCTCTTCTCCGGCGACTCACCTGCCACGACCTCCCCGCAGGCAAACGGAAGTGCGCCGACCGAATAACAGCTCTTCACTGCATCGCAGAGAACAGTACCTATACTCTTTCCCCTTTTCCCTGCAAGCGGAAGAATCACGAGATTCTCGCAGGCCCTGGTAAGGGCGACATAGAGTGCATTGATCTCGTCGATCCGGTAGCTCAGCTCGGCCTCTGTCTTCATGCGCTCGAGGGCTTCGCGGTCGGCGAAATAATCCACATACATCCTATGTCCGAGCACATAGTGCTGCACCGCGCCCGTTTCGTCCCTCAGGTACAGGAGAGAACCGTTCAGGCTCAGGCCGAACGACTTCGAAAGATAGGGAACGATTACCGTATGGTATTCGAGACCCTTTGAGGCATGTATTGTCTGCACTGTTACACCGTGCGCCTCACCGACCCGCAGGGTCAGGGTGTCGCTGTTTTCTTCGAGATACGCGACGAAATCCGGTATCGTCGCCCGTTGGGAGGACTCCATGAACCGGCACGCGCACTCGTAAAAATCATTGAGAACGTCCCTTTTCTCAGGATACACGCTGTACATATTCCATTTCCTGTACAGATTCAGAAGAAAATCGGACGGTACGGTGTAGCGTGAAACTCCAAGAAGCTCCGTCAGCCGTTCATACGTATCGGGGTCCTTGCGCTTCAAAACGGCAAGGGTGATACGCCCCGTTTCATCCTCGAGGCCGGCAAGTTCTTCATAGTCCTTTCTGAATACAGGGGTTCTCAAAATACCGGCAAGATGAAGCTCTTCCCGGTGATTTACGACAAAACGAAGTATCGAGAGTACGTCCATACTGCAGTAATCGTCCATGATACGCGTTTTTCCCACCGAGGAAAAGGGAAGGCTGTTCTCCTTCAGTATTTTTTCAACCTCCTCGATCTCGGCATTTCTCCTGCACAAAACGGCGATATCGTTCAGGCTCACACCGTTTTTTTGAAGCCCGGTTATGTGCCCGATAATCCCTGATAAAAGCTCTTCCCTGTCATCGTACGTCTCGATATGCACAAACCCCCGCTCGGCCTCCGGCCCGGCAGGCGGGTAAAGCTGTTCTTTATACCCGTAGGCCGGCAGAATCCGATCGGCGATTGTACCGAACACCCTGTTGACAAAATCGAGAAGAATCCTGTTCTGCCGGTAGGTGTACGGCAGGTTTTCTTCAGGCAGCGCAAGATCTCTTTGTGCCTTACGAAATAGGGCAGGCTCGCCTCCCCGCCAGCGGTATATCGACTGCTTGACGTCCCCCACATAAAACAGAGTGCCGCCCCTTTCCAGGGCTCCGTCGACGATATACCGGAGCACACTCCACTGATGCTCCGAGGTGTCCTGAAACTCGTCTATCAGTATGTATCTCATACCGGAATCGAGCCTGTAGACCAGGCTCTCAATGCCGTCCATACCGGCAAGAATCTCTCCTGCAAGCCGCTCGATATCGGCGTAATCGATGCACTGTCCTGAAAGCTTCAACTCCCTGTAGTATTCCTCGATACGTGTATATATATCGAACCAGACGTGAATGAAGTAATGCATTTCAAGCTGTGTATACGACTGAAGATCGCGCCAGATGTCGAGAAATGCGGCCCGAAATTCATCCTCCTCGGTATCCGGCAGTTCCCTGAGCCCGTAGTGAAGGTAGTTGACAAGCCCGCTTTGCGCATACTGAACAAAAGGTGAAAGCTTTAAGAGATTTGGAATATTCCTATAGGTGACAAAGGAATGGAGATCGCTCGAGAATTTCTCGAGGTTTCTTCTGCTTTTAAAAGCGAGCATGCGCTGTATACTAGTATTGAAATCGAGGACCTTCCTTTCAAAGCCGGGTGAAAGGAGCGCGCTTTTCTTCTCTTTGAAAATCTTTTCCACGCCATCTGTGGTACCGGGCACTATTTCCCTGATTTCTTTCATCAAATAGTAGGCATCACTGACATCTTCGTGTATCTTCCGAACCGAAGCGGCTGTTGCAATCTTTCGTTCTCTGTAGCTCGAGAAAAAATCATACACACGTTCGAGCAGCCGGTTTTGTCTTTCGAGCAGGCGGTAGAAGCGCTCGACCGAATCGCGCACCAGCGCCTTTTTTTCGGCTTCTTCGATCACCGTAAAATCAACGACGCCGATTTTGCCGGGAAAACTCCTGATAATACGTGTAAAGAAGCTGTGGATCGTCGATATCTGGAGCAGTGAAAATTGCCGGACGAGCAGCCGTTTCAATCGTTTTGCCGAAGAAATGATCTCATCGCTCTCTTTTTTCAGCACCCTCGAAAAAAGGTCCACCTCGGCGGGCGAGCCTTTCTCAAGAGCGACGATGCGCTCAAAAAGCTTTTTACGAATTTCATTGGCCGCCAGCCTGGTAAAGGTTATTGCCACAATCTCCGAGGGGCTCAGGCCGTCCAGGAGCAAGGCAAGCAGCCTGGTGGTAAGCGCGTAGGTTTTTCCGCTTCCTGCCGATGCACTGAGGGCAACGGAGCTGTCGCGGCCGTACAGATGCTTCTCGTTCATTGCTCGTATACCCTGCACAAAATATAAAATGGGCAGTAGGCACAGTTGCCTATATCATTGGCAAGAGAAAGTCTATCCCTGCTGTTGAACGCGTCGAACAGATATATGAGATAGCGTTCGAACTCGTCGAGATACTCTTCGATCTCCCCGGACGTGAGAACCTCGACATACCCGTTTTTACTGTTGATGTCGAAGTAGCCGATCCCCTCTATTTCGGCATCGGGATGCAGCTTGCTGAAGAGCAGACCGTAGAACCCGAGCTGTATCTGCCTGTAGTTCGAGCCAGCGAGATGGTCCGTCCTCCGGGGCAGGACGCCTGTTTTGTAATCCATGATGACGTATTTCATCGACGGACTGAGATCGATTCTGTCGATCCGTCCCCCTATCGTGTACATACCGTCTCCAATTTCGGCCTGGAGCTCTCTTTCCCCGTATTCAGTCAGCACACGGTACCCGTCGTTAAACCGCCGAACATCATGTTCGATGCATTTGATGAGGTTGTTCCAGAGAATCTTTTTCATGAGCGTCTCCTCCGCCGTAAAAAAACAACCCTCACGAAACGCATCTTCAAAAAGTGATTTAAGCCTCTTTTTCAGGGTATCCCGCCGCGGCACCCCTCTGGAAAAATCGAAGCTGCCGTACAGATCGTAGAACATTCTGTGGACCTTCCTCCCTATAAGGCTCAAATCGATCTCCTTCTGAATTTCCTCCTCCGAGTCGATCCCCAGCACCCGTGCTATATAGTACTGCGTTTCACACAGCTTTATCCGCTGGGCGTCGAGCCGTGAGAATGCACGGACTCTTTCAGACATACGGGGCATTGTTATCGCCTTTTTCCGGATCGTTTCCCGCTGGCAAACCGGCAGGAGGTACTCTTCGGCTTCAGCGTTTTCAGGCTCCACAACATCGCACATATCCCTCAAAATGACCGCGAACCTGCTCTGCACCCCGTTTTCTCCGGACGGATCGTCAACCGATACGATAAACGTCCGCTTCGATGCATCGACAATCCGCATTAAATAGTAGAGCTGCAGCTCTTCTCTGTCGAGGAAGGTCGGTATGCCGAGTCTTTCCCGCATCCCGCGATTAAGAAAGATATCGCTCTGACCGCGCACCGGAAAAATGCCCTCGTTGAAGCCGGGTATAATCACCGTATCGAAACAGATGCCGCGCGATTCGAGAAGGCCCAGAACCTGCACTCCCGATTCAAAACTCCCGAGAAGCGAATATTTCTTCGATCCTGCATGCTGAACAAAAATATCGAAAGGACTTTCCGCGAAGCCCGCGGAAAGATCGGCGAGCTCGCACGCCGATTCAAAAAGCACATCGCGGACTGCATAATAATCATAGGTCTTTTTTTCTCCGAATCCGCCGAACAGATCGGCAAGCCGGTCATAGAGCTCGCCGAAGCCCCGCGATCTGTACAGCGTCAAAAGGTTTTTAAGCGTCGAAAGTGCCTGAGGGTACTGCTTTATCAAATCGCATTCAAGCGAACGAAGCCGAAACAGCCTGTTTTTCACGATGTCGCGCTTGAGCCGGTTTCGGTCCACGGATAAACCCGATAACTCGATAAAAAATTCATTTCCCACGAGCTGGAGGAGAAGCGAGGTATCCATACCTGAATAAAAAAAATCCCGGGTCAGCTGAAAAAACTGAAAAAGCGGGCTTTTTTTTACGGAAACGCCCCGGGTCATATTCACACCGATGCCGAGCGCTCCGAGCGCACTGCGGAGCATTTCGCACACCGGTGAATCGATATTGATAACGGCGATCCGCTCCTCCGGTATGCCTGAATCCAGTTCCCTTTTTATAATAGTACAGCAGAGCATAACCTCGTTTATCCGGGAGCTTGTTTCAAAGAATTGCAGCCGGGCTCGATGTGCGCCGTGGATGGCGGTTTTATTGCTCGATGGGCCAGCCTCGGAATCGTCGAGCTCTGAGGTCCCGGCGCCTTCACGGAATGCAATGATGCGTGAAAAATCATAGTCGCGTGTGTCCTGGCAGATAACGGTAAGCCGGTCGCTGATCTCCCGGTGCATTCTTTCTTCAAACGCCGTCAGGGAAAGGGGGGAAACGAGCACGATTTCATCATAGCCGCGGAAAACAGCTTCAATCGCCTCACCGCCTGCCTGTCCGAGCAGAAATCCCATATCAAAAATGCCGGTTTCCTTCTGCACATCGGTATACTGCTCGTATAAATTCCGAAGTATTTCCAGATGCGGTCGGTGCCGGCTGTCCTCCAGTACGGCCTTCTCAATCAGTCTTCTTCGGTCCTCGTTCGCTCCAGTTTCGACACCCGGAATTTTCTCCCCTGTCTCGGAGACGGCACCGGGTGAGCTTCTCTCCGGTGCCCGGGGAACGCCATACCATTCAGGATCAGCATCATCTCCGGCAAGAAAAAAACCTTCTCCGGCAAGCTCATCAAACACCCCGGAAACCATGCGCGCTGCATGTCTGAACTGCCTGAAGCTCTTGAACGTATCTCCGGGAAACAGTGTATCTATTTCAGCTGTTCTGTGGAACGCGGTATAAAGCATTGAAAGCCGTTTGATATCGCCTGCCGTATCAAGGCCCGTATACGCTGCACAGAGCTGGATGAGCTGGGCACTCGTCTCGATGCGGGGTGAAAGCATTGCATCGGCACCCGTGATTCTCAACAGTTCCGATGCGAGGTACGATTTAAACCGCTGCGTCGGCGATACGACGAGCGTGCGAAGCGGATCTTTCCCGTTCTCATGGAGGTACAGCGCCGCAACAGCGGCTGGGTTCTCATGGAACGACACAAAAATACGCTTCATCTGGAGTAATCCTCCTGCAACGCCGCCGCCAGGCGGCATGTTCTGGCCACCATGCAGGCGGGGGTTATGTCCGCTCGACCGGATCGGTTGTATGGTGCGAAGTGACGTATAACAAATCCCCTTACCTGCACCGGCGGTACTTACAGTACTTTACAGCACCTGCGGCATCTTCGATATTATCCGGATGCGAAGCGTCCGGACAACCGAGAACTGACGTAGGCCTCGATGTAGCCCCTGACGAATCCCGACATGACTGCGAGCCAGCGGCATATATACCCGCTCATCCCGGGGCTGAGGTCTGTTTCCCGTATTTGGTCTACCGAGATTTTACAAAGCTCAGTGCTCATGCTCTCCCCCCAGAGCATCCTGCACTCCCTGAACAGATGCGGGGCAAGGCGCCTGACGATACGAACGTTTTTCAGAAGCTGATTTTTCAGGTTGGTTATGCGCACCGGATTCGATTCTTCCATGCAGCGAATAAACGATTTTTCACCGTGCCATAGGTAGTAGCCGACCAGGCGTTCGAAGTTCAAATGGTAGTTATATGTAATAAAATACAGCTCTTTCGGCTTCCATAGCCCGGCCGCCAGGAAACATTCCGGAAAGGGCTTTGTATGAAACGGCGAAAGAATATCCTGAATATAGTGAAGCGCCCGCGCACTGAACCGAAGCCCCCAGTACAGCTCCCCCCCGGCGAAAACTTTCTCCGCCATCCTGGTATAGTACAGAGCTCGCTCATGCGCTTTCCCAACGCGAAAGGCGAACAGGCCCCAGCGCATGTGCCTGTACCCCTGACTCCCGCCCGTGAGCCGCTGGAGCGGTGAAATTCGAAGACCGTCGTCCATCCCCCAGTCAGGCTCCGATGAGTACAGAGAGAGCACCTCACGGGCGGAAACCGCACCTCGCACAGGTATGCCGTATCTCGGGTAGCCCCCATCGTAATCCGTTTCGTCCAGGTCGGGGTCCTGCGAATGAACGGCCGACCGACCGCCCTCTCTCATTTCCGGCAGATAGCCCGCATTGAGCGGTTCGGTTTCCAGGGTCGCGTACCTGTAGGGAGCAATGTTGACTTCTCTGTCTGAAAAACCGCCTCCTGCCGTACATACATAGCTTACAACATCATGGGCGATCATCTGAGCTGCAGTTCCTCTGTAACCGTAATAGGATCAAGGGGCGGCACCGGAAGCATCCGTAAAAGCTCATCTCGCACTGCCAATGTCCGGCGGGCATTCTCCTGCATGACAGCGTTGATTCCGCCGTATATGTTCGATACGTATAAAATCGCTGCCGCAATACCGAACAAAACGGCCGGGGCCGCCGCACCAGCGATAATCGATACAACGGTACAGGCAATGAAGGCGCCGTTCAACAGAAGACTGCGCAGGCCGTCCCCGGTTCTCCCCGCATAGAAATGCCCGAATCCCGGCAGTACCGAAAAAATGCCGCCGAGCAGGGGACTTTTATTTTTTCCGGACGCGAGCTCTTCGAGAGCGCCTGTTATATACGCTGTGTCAAGCGCATTCAGGTGCTCCGATCTCTCCAGCAGGTCGAGCGCCTTTTCCCACTGGAGGTTATAGATGTACATCGCCTCCCCCATAGAATCGACATACATCATCAATTCATCACCGGGCTTTTCGGGCAGAGAATAGATCTCGTGATACCGCATCCAGAAGTTCAGGCTGTCTTTCTCCCGGAAGTGGATGTTTGCCTGCTGGACAAGAGCCTCCATATACAGGCGGCGATTGCCCGCCCTGCGGAGGTGCGCGGCCAACCGGTTTCTCAATTCTTCAAACATGCCGAGGGCGCGCCGCATCCTGCCTGTTTTCGCATAGGAGAGGCCGAGCAGATACATCGCATACGGGATGAAATCGCTCGTGCGGGCATAGTAGAGATAACGGTTGATCTCGAGTATCGCGGATTGATATTCGCCCTCCCGATACAGGTGCAGTATAAAACCGTAATCCGTCGGATACACGGCATACGCCGTACATGTGAAGAAAACCGGCACCAAAAGAATCGAAGCTGTTATTTTTTGCTTCATGGATTGCCGTCGTTTCCTAGATAGTACTCGTCGCTGTTAAGAATAAAATTGTGAGATACGGGATCGTAGTGAAGATCTTTACCCTTCAGAAAGGGATAAAACCGCATGGAGCCTTCGTTCTCCCTGTAAAAAATCCGGTCGATCGTCATAACGGCCGCCCAGAAGAACCCGTACCGGATAAAAGACCGGCGGAAAAAGTCCGAGCATGTCGGGTAAAAAAGGCACTTCGCTCCATTGTGCTCCGAAACAACTCTTTGATAAAACAAAAATAAAAGGGAAACCTCCGTCTGCGAATCCTCCCCGCCAACCAGAACATCATACGCCGATTGATGCGTCGGTTCATCTTCCGCACTCAAAACCCGCACTGCGCCGAAAAAAAACAGGCACGTCAGCAGGCTCCAAATCATACGTCTCATACAGGACATAGTATGGTCTGTCGCCCTAAAAATCAATAAACTTGTTGGTACTGGACAACAAAATAATGTATACTTCTATTAAAGACGAGCTGTACTGCAATTATTACCGATACAGTACATAGTGTTATCAAAACAGAACGAGAACGGGGTTTTAACAATGGAAAAGAGCACACTTTTTGAGAAATACGGTCAGGTACTTGAAGCGGGAAAGGTCCTTTTTAAAGAGGGCGATATCGGAAACACCATGTACATTATCCAGAAAGGAAAGATCAAAATTACCAAACGTATCGGAGATATCGACAAAATACTGACGGTGCTTCAAAAAGGCGATTTCTTCGGCGAAATGGCGATCATTACGCAGGCTCCCAGGACCGCGGCTGCAACGGCGGTCGATGACTGCGAGCTTCTCTGCTTCAATCGAGAGGGATTCATCAGCATGATCAGCAAAAACTCCAATATTGCCATGAACATTATAGAAAAGCTGTGTCTCAGGCTCGAAAAGGCGGACAACCAGATCAGGGACCTCACCAAAAGAGACATAAAATCGCTCGTTATCAGCGTGCTCAACGACCTCCGTAATACCGCCCGGCAAACCGGCATATCCCCCGAAACTACACGGTTGAGTTACTTCGATGCGGTGCGGCAGATTGCAGGACAGATCGGCGCCACACAGAAAGAGGTGGAAGACGAGCTGGAACGGCTCGGCTCAACCGGACTCCTCAGGATAGAGGGCAACAATATCGAAATCACAAATGTGGGGGAAATCGACAAGCTCGCTGGATTCTTTAAGAAATGACATGGCCGGCGCAAAAAACATGCTGTTCACCGGCGGTGATATCGAACAATGGAAAGCGGATACAGCTTTTCAGTAATGACCCGGAGGGACATCGACCGTGTCCTGATGATAGAGCAATCTCTCTTCAGGCATCCCTGGTCAAAAGATTTCTTCAGGCTGATACTCTCCGATTTCAACAACTACATGATCACTCTGAAGAAAGACGGGGCTCTCATCGGGTACGGGGGGTATCACCTCTTAAAGGGAAAAACTGATTTTCTTCCCGTCAAAAAAACCCATAAGCGCCTTATCCACCTGATCAATCTCGCAGTTCAGCCGGGCTCCCAGCACAGGGGATTCGGTACGTGTATCCTCAACACACTTTTTTGCAATGCCAGAGGGAGAGGCGCCGAATACTGCTACCTCGAAGTGCGCCCATCCAATCAATGCGCATTCTCCTTCTACCGAAAATACGGATTCTCGATCATCGGCATGATTGAAAACTACTACCCTCAGGAAAAGGAAGATGCATTCGTCATGGGCAGGGATATCACAAAGGTAAAAACCGATTGAGACAATCCCCGTTACCTCTTGTCCCGGTTTCGATTCAGCGCTATGAGGACGCTGCAGGGTATCGCTATCAAAAACATGAGAAGCCCGGTGTACAGATAGGCGGTGTAAAAGCCGTTGCGATCTATGAGGTAACCGATCAGCGGCGTGAGCAGGCCGGAACCTCCTCTGCTCGCAAAGTAGTAAATACCCAGCACGGTTGACCTGTTGCGACCCGGGGCGTGGCCGATGATGAACGACTCCGTCACCGGCATGCCCATGTACTGTGTCATCCCGAGCAGCAGGAGGAGCAGCCAGATGCTCATGCCGAAAGTGACATGGTTCAATAAAAATATAAAAGGTCCGGCAATGAGGCCGGTGAACAGTATAATGGGGGTCTTCCCGAGCCGGTCGGAGAGGTAGCCGCCCAGAGGACCTGCCCACAGGCCCGCCGAATTCGCGAAGGAGAGCAGCGCCGCAGCCGCCTCCTTGCTGCCGCCGAAATTATCCACCACATAGAATGGAATAAACGAAACCGACGAGAAAACAAATATGATAACAGCACCGTTTAGTACTATAACCGGTACCAGAGAGCGGATCTTTGCGGGCATATCTTCATCGGCATTCCTGCGGGTAACTTTCATATAGGCTTTTCCATACCCCCAGCTGTTCAGCAGAATAAAGAATACGATCCCGTACACAAACGTTGGTATGGAAATAAATAGAAACGAACCACGCCACCCCGCCAGCCGTGCGATGCCGACCGCAATGAGCGGTGCGAGAAAATAACTTCCCGTGCCCCCTATCTGATGTATACCGAGGGCCCTCCCTCTCAACTTGTTATCGACGGCTGAAGATATGAGCGGGCTCGCCGAGGGATGATACCCGCCGCCCAGCACTCCCATGAGCATCAGAAAAATCAAAACCATGATGAAGTGCGTTGAAATGCCGATGAAAATACCGCACAGGGCGACACCGGAAATGCCGATTGTTATAAGCCGGTGAAAGCCGAGATGATCGGAAAGCCAGCCGCCCGGAAGCTGCCCGATGCCGTAGGCAAGGGTAAAGGCGGACACGAGCACACCCGCCTGTGTGTAATCGAGTGCAAAAGTGTCGCGTATATAGGGAAGAAGCGGCGTGATGAGCGCTGCAACGAGATGATGGCTGAGGTGCGCGACCACGAAGAGGGGAAGCACGACAAAAAACACTGAACGTCCGGTATGTTTGATGACCTTCCTCCTTCTCTTCACATATCCGTTTGAAATTATACTGGATTATACGGATACCCCTAAGATTGCGCAAGCGGATTTTCATCCGTGCCGGATAACCGGAGAACGCACCTCTCGTTTTTGGACTTTTATCCCTCAAAAAAATATTTTTGGTGCCCGGACGGGGCTGTTTGATTATTATGTATCAAATAAGCGACTGCGTGACCACTTTCCTGAATTTTGGAGATATGGTTTTATCCATTAAAATTCTGGTATTTTGTACCAGATTTTCTAAAAGACAATGATCTTTTTCTTGTTCATGACCCATTAAGTATTGGGAAATTACGGTAAAAATTATTAGGCAAGTGTCAGTTTCACCTTTCACGATTGAAAGTTCACTTGCCTATATTTTCTGCATTGCACGTACGTTCAGTTTCGGTAAGGCCTGGAAATGAGATATAGATGCATCATCATCGACCATGACGATACTGCGGTCAACTCAACCGCCCGGATTCACTATCCCGCGCACCTTGAAGTGCTCAGCCGTATGCGGCCGGGAACTCCCCCGATCACCCTCGATGAATGGTTTTTGAAAAATTTCCATCCGGGTATCATGGAGTATCTGAAAAATGAGCTCGGGATGAGCGATGACGAGCTTGAAGCCGAATACCGGATATGGAGGACCTTCACCACGACGCGGATACCCGATTTCTACCCCGGATTTGTCGAAGCCCTGATGGAGTATAGAAACAGCGGCGGGAAAATCGCGGTCGTATCACACTCGGAAAAGGGTCTGATAGAGCGGGACTACCGCTCACTCGATCCCGAAAAAAGTTTCATGCCCGATATCATACACGGCTGGGATTACGATGAAAAAAGAAGAAAGCCGAATCCGCATCCGGTCTTTGAAATTCTAAAGGCGCTGAACATCAAATCCGCGCACACTCTCATTCTGGACGACCTGAAGCCGGGTGTGATGATGGCGAAGGCGGCCGGTATACATGCCGCTGCTGCCGGCTGGGGCCACAAAATTCCCGTCATTCGGGAGTACATGCGAACGCACTGCATCGCCTACTTCGAAACTGTGAAGGAATTCACGGATTTTATCCTGGAATGAGACGTGTCCTTGCGAAGCAGCGGAAACACCCGGCATTTTCGTACAACACGCGGTTTAATTTTCAGCAGTCCTCCGGAAAATCGTACACTCTGCTAGGCAATAGCGACGTTCTTATCCAGGTACACATCCTGGATTGCATTGAGGAGCTTGACCCCCTCCTCCATAGGCTTCTGGAAGGCCTTCCGCCCTGAAATAAGACCGGTGCCGCCGGCCCGCTTGTTGATCACCGCCGTGCGCACCGCCTGGGCAAGATCGTTCTTTCCCGATGCGCCGCCCGAGTTGATCATGCCGATACGTCCCATGAAGCAGTTCAACACCTGATACCTCGTGAGGTCGATCGGATTGTCCGAGGTGAGATCGGAGTACACCTTATCGTCCGTTCTCCCGAATTTAAGCGCCGTAAACCCGCCGTTGCATTCCGCCTGCTTCTGCTTGATAATGTCAGCCTCGATGGTGACGCCGAGATGGTTTGCCTGTCCCGACGTGTCCGCGGCTAAATGATAATCGTTCTCCCTGGTCTTGAATGCGCTGTTTCGCAGATACGCCCAGAGCACCGTAAAAAGTCCCAGGCTGTGGGCATACTCGAACGCCTCTGAAACTTCTACAATCTGTCTGCTCGACTGTTCGGAGCCGTAGTATATCGTTGCGCCGACGGCGACGGCCCCCATGTTGAACGCCTGGTCTACACTGGCAAACAGGACCTGATCGTATTTATTGGGATAGGTAAGAAGCTCGTTGTGGTTAATTTTTACTATAAAAGGAATTATATGAGCATATTTCCTCGAGACCGACCCGAGTACGCCGAGTGTCGACGCAACAGCATTGCACTGTCCCTCGACGGCGAGCTTCACGATATTTTCCGGATCGAAGTATTTCGGGTTCGGAGCAAATGCGCTTCCTGCTGAATGCTCGATACCCTGGTCGACCGGAAGAATCGAAAGATATCCGGTATGTGCGAGCCGCCCGTGGGAAAATACACTCCTCATGTTTCTCAATACGGCAGTCGGTCTATCGGTATGAACAAGAACCCGTTCAAAAAAGTCCGGCCCGGGCAAATGAAGCATATCCTTCGATACCTTTGCCCTGTAATCAAGAAGATTTTTGGCCTCATCTCCTAACAGCTGTTCAATGTCCGTCATTACATCCTCCTCAAGTGCGAGTTTTCATGAATATACTACCAAAGGCCGGAAAATATGAAGAGAAAAATACCGTTTGTCAGGAGAGCAGTTCTTCGATTATATTCACAATTTTTTTTTCGGCATCGGCAGAACAGAGTGCATACGCCTTTTCACCCATACGCATCAATCCATCTCCATCGGCGAGCAGCGACTCCAGGCGGTCAAAGAGCCTGTTGCCGTCCAGCTGTTCATCCGATAGAACATCCGACGCACCGTGCTCCTGAAAGAACCGGGCATTCGCTATTTGTTCGCCCCTGCTTTTGGATCTCGGCAGGGGAACAAGGAGCGACGGCTTTTTCATAAATCCTATTTCATAGAGCGCCCCGGCCCCGGCACGCGATACCACAATATCCGAGGCTGCGAGAACATCGCCCATCTCCGCTCCAATAAATTCAAATTGCCTGTAGCGAACGTTTTTTTCATACCCTTCGCGCGCGTTTCCCCGGCCGCACTGATGCACCAGATTGAACGGCAGAGCACAGCGCCCGACCATATCCCATACCGCCCGGTTGATGGATGATGCGCCGAGACTTCCTCCAAGAACCGTAACGGTCATTCCATCATGGGTGAATCGGAGAAAATTTCGTCCGGCATCGGCATTTCCCTGTTTTACCGCCTGTCGCACAGGATTTCCGGTATGGACGACCCTGCCCTTTTTTGCCCTGACATCGCTTTTTTCAAAGGAAACGCACACAACAGACGCAAACCGTGAAATTATTCTGGTTGCGAGGCCGGGAATAATATCGCTCTCATGCGTTACTACCGGAATACCGCGCAGCCGGGCGGCAATAACCGGAGGTACGGAAACAAACCCTCCCTTTGAAAACACAACGGCTGGACATGTCTTTCGCAAAATAAAAAACGACTGGCAGACGCCGATAAAAACGCGAAACAGATCGAACAGGTTTTTTACGGAGAAGTAGCGTCTCACCTTTCCCGAATGTATCCCGTAATAGGGCACCCCAAAAGCTTCGGCCCACTCCTGCTCCTTGCCGCCTTTTTCTCCGATCCACAGCACCCGGGCGACATCTCTCCTCCGAAGCTCTTCGACGACAGCAACATTCGGAAAGATATGTCCGCCTGTCCCGCCGCCCGTAACCGCGATAATTTTTTTGGCCGACTCATGCATGTGCGCACACACCGATGTGCTCGTTTAAAAAAATAAAACTTTTTTTTACTGTTTATGATGTTATAATACTATACCACAAAATCGGCGGAGGAAAGTAAAGTATGGAAATTAAAAACATACCCCTGGAAGTACCGGAAGGGACAAATATTATAATCGGGCAATCGCACTTTATAAAAACGGTCGAGGATATATACGAAGCGGTTGTCAACACATCCTCATCAATCGGGTTCGGTCTTGCATTCAACGAGGCATCGGGAGTCTGCCTCGTCAGAAAGGACGGAAACAACGACGAGCTCATCGGACGAGCCGTGCACGCCGCCCTTGCAATCGGCGCCGGGCACATATTCGTTATGTATATGAAGGACGGATTCCCCATACAGGTCCTTCCCTCGATAAAGGAAACCCGGGAAGTTTTACATATCTTCTGCGCAACAGCCAATCCTGTTGAAGTAATCGTCGGAGAAACCGATCAGGGAAGAGCTGTTTTGGGGGTGGTCGACGGTTTTCCCCCGAAAGGTGTTGAAAAGGACACCGACGTACGAGAAAGGTATGACCTTCTCCGCACCTTCGGTTACAAACGATGACAATAGCTGATGCACAATTTCAAAAAGTGCGGTAACATTAAGAGTAAAACCGGAACAGGGGGTGATACGGATGCCGAAACTATTGGGTCAGGTTCTGATGGAGACGGGCATGGTCAGTATTGAAGATCTGAATGAAGCTCTTGAGGTGCAGAAATCTTCCGGTCAGAAGCTCGGTGATATACTCATAAATATGGATGTTATCACTCCCGAAGAACTGCAGATGGCTCTGGATTTCCAGGACGCCGGCGGTAATGAATAGCCGCGTACCGGTTTTGCCATTTTTCGATTGAGAAATTCACGAGCTGTACGGTGTCCGTCAGGGCTACGGCGGGGACTACAGCTGCAGCTGATAACCGCTCTCAATCTTGAGCATCTTTATAATCTTGTTCTTCGCTTCTAGATAGCTTATAAATGCGATAATTTCATTCGGGGTCCTGCAGCGGAGAAGCCATTCAAAATGTTCCATCTTTGAAAAAATCCTTGAAAGAGAATCGACGATCTTGGTGTATATCTCTCCTAAAAACTCCGGGGCGAGAAAGGTAAACACGATATGCACCGGTTCCTTGTCGCCCGGTTTGAGATATACGCCCTGAGGGGACAGGCCGATAATGGGAACAATATCATCGACGAAATCGCCGAAACCGTGAAAGAACACAATGCTCTTTCCTATCGGTGTTTCGACGATCGTTCCACTGTCCAGAAGCGCCTTCTTCGCTTTCAACGGGTTTAGAATTTTCCCCTTGCCCACGGCAACGATTTCCTTTATCAGCTCCCGTTTAATTTTACCCTTCAGCCGCGGTATGATGAGGTTGTTATGAAACATCAGAGATGCGGTATACGGAAGCGACCGCACCCTCTCTGTGCTCGTATCATGTGCATCACTGACGGAAACACCCCTCTTTTGCCTGTACTCCGGGATTGTAATGATGGGCGGGCGCTCGATTCCCCATACCTTCATCTTTTCAATGGAATAATCGTTCTTTACACCCGTAAGAACCTGGAGAGAATCGGCGATATCCTGAAATATTTCAATGCGTCCCATGTCATCCGCACGCTGCAGGAGGATTTTCAGTATTCGATAGGACATAGACCGCAGGGCCTCGATACTCTGATTCTTGTGAATCCGTACGTCCAGATCGCACTGCCCGATTGCATTTATCCCGAAGAGTCTGAGTATATCGATAAGGTGGCCCGATTCAACGCCGTATCCGTTGAAGAACGGGAGTCTCTCGAGCAGACGACGTCTCCCCGCGTACTCCCCGGAAAGCGGCTGGGCAAGACCGGTCAGCTCGGGAAAGAGGAGGTTGAAAAAGGGGCGCACAACAAGCTCGGTTACCCTCCCCCCGCCGGTATAGTGAAGCTCTCCCTTGATGGAAATCGGACGTTTATAGAAGGCCTTGACGTAGGAAAGGTCCGGGCGGGTCAGCAGCGGGCCCACGAGCCCGAGCACAAAACGGGGATGAATATTGGTGATGTCCGCATCGATCCAGCACAGAATATCGCCATCAAGCACATACAGGCTCTTCCATAAATTTTCACCCTTTCCGCGGTAGGAACGATACTGGGGAAGAATTTCCGAAGAAAGGTAAAAATCCGCACCTGCATCTCTGGCGGCTCGTTGTGTACCGTCCGTCGAGCCTGAATCGACAACGGCAATCTCATCGATGAGACGGTGATCGTCCTTCAGCTTCCGCCGTATCAACTCGACCTCTTTGCCGATGGTCTCCTCCTCATTCAATGTGGGAAAACAGAGACTGATCCTGAGGCCCCGCTTCTCTTTCAGCGCAACAAGTCTGTTCACATCCTTGAAGTGCGAATGGTGAAAGGTGTGATTTTGCATCCACTCCTGAATATAGGTGGGACGTTCGAGGTCTCGCTGAAACTTTTCCTCCACCTCTTCTTCACTTTTTTTGTCATATATGTCGGATACGTTTCTATCTAACAGATCCATACCCTATGTATATCATACAATCGTTATTTTTTCAACGAAATCCTCAGTCGTTCGGACACCTCGCTGAACAGGCCCTGTTCTTTACACAAACCGCAATATCGCGTATACTTGTAGATATTGGCGAAGAAAGAGGAGACATCCATGGATAAGACGAAGACGCAGCGCGGCTTGAAGGAAAAGCTCACTTTCCTGTACGGAGCACACCGGGGAAACGAAACCTATACGCGCCTCGAAAAACTTATTGCCCGATACAGGGACAGCATACCGAAAAAAAAATACGAATTTTCCCAGAAAGATGTTGTTCTCATTACCTATGGCGACGGTTTTCTAAAAAAAGGCATAAAACCGTTACAAGCCCTGTACGATTTTCTCAATCGGTATGCGGCGCATACCATCTCAACTGTGCATATTCTTCCGTTTTTTCCATACTCGTCGGATGACGGTTTTTCCGTCATCGACTACAAACAGGTAAACCCCCCGCTCGGGTCCTGGAAGGACATCGAAAGATCCGGCAGGCACTTCAACCTTATGTTTGACGCGGTAATCAACCACATATCGGTGCAGAGTACGGAATTCAGGGAATTCCTGAAGGGGAATGAAAAATACAGAAATTTCTTCATTACGGTGGGGCCGGATTACGACACGTCACGCGTGTTCAGACCCCGTGCACTGCCGCTTCTTACGGCGTTCGACACGCCGTGGGGGACGCTCAATCTGTGGACCACGTTCAGCACCGATCAAATGGATCTGAACTACGAAAATCCCGATGTTCTGCTCTATATCATCGATATACTTCTCTTCTATATCGCCCGCGGCGCCTCGCTCATCAGGCTCGATGCCATCGCTTTCCTCTGGAAGGAAAGCGGCACCAACTGCCTCCATCTCCCGCAAACGCATGCGGTAGTCAAACTCTTTCGCAACATAGTCGACTTCATTGCTCCCCATGTGAAGATCATCACCGAAACCAATGTGCCCCACGAGGAAAATATTTCCTACTTCGGCAGGGGAGACGATGAGGCCCATTTGGTGTATAATTTTGCGCTGCCTCCGCTCGCCGTTCATGCCGTGGTGACGGGAAATTCCACCTATCTCACAGACTGGGCTGCGACTCTCGCATCTCCCGGGGATCAAACCTGGTTTTACAACTTCACCGCTTCCCATGACGGAATCGGTCTGCTGCCGGCGAGGGGCATCCTTCCCGAACGTGAAATTGAAAAATTGATCCTGACAACGGAGAAGCATCGCGGAAGGCTCGGCATGAAGAACAATCCCGAGGGGACTACGAGCGTGTACGAGCTCAATATATCGCTCTTCGATATCCTTTCTGACCCCGCTTCGGATGATCCGGTTTCGGTACAGGTTGCAAGGCTCATTGCAACACAGGCAATCGCACTATCCCTTCAGGGGATACCGGCTATCTACTACCACACGCTCGTCGGTTCGCGAAACTACTACGAGGGGGTTGAAAAAACCGGCATCAACCGGTCCATCAACAGGGAAAAACTCTCTCTCGAACGATTGGAGGAGGAGCTGGGCAGGCCCGATTCTTTACGGGCGCAGGTGTTCAGCCGTTTGACGCACCTCATGGATGTCCGGAAGAACCGTCTGGCATTTCATCCAGGCGGCGCCCAGAATATATTGAAGCTCAAAAACGGCATCTTTGCAGTCGAACGAATCTCTCCGGACGAAGAAGAGGCGATCCTGGCACTCGTCAACGTTTCGAATACCGGCCGTACGGTGAAGCGGGAAAAAGGATACGGAAGGGATGTAATCACCGGTCGGGAGTTTCCCGGCGCAATCGATATCGGCCCCTACGAGGTGTTGTGGCTTTCAGCACTCTAGTCCGGTGCTAGCCGTTCGCCTCCTGTGTTTCAATCGCTTCGACTATACCTTCGAAATTCACGAGTATCGATTTAAGCTGTCTTTTCAGGATGCCGAAGGAGAAAAAGCGAGCCGCGAGCTGAAAATTTTTTTCAGCCCGCTCTGAGAAGGAATCGGGGTTTTTTATCAGACCGCCGACCTCAGCGATAACCTCATTTGTGACATACCCGTCCATTTCAATAACATCAAAACCGAGAGGCTTGATATCCTGAATATACGCCGAATACCTGTTCACCACGACCGGCTTCTTAAAATACACCGCTTCGATAAACGCATTACCGAATCCTTCATACGTTGAAGGGTAGCTGATCATATCCGCATGGGGATACACATCCCGCAGAGTATAGATCTTTTCGCCTTTTTCGGTCCTGCCCCGTTTATCGCCGATGATCTCGGGCTTGATGATAAGAGGCACGCCCAGATGATCCGCGTAGCTGCAAATCCGATGTACATATGCACTCCCCTCGTCAGTTGTGGAGTGGGTAATAACGAGCTTCACCTTCGGATCGTCCAGCCTGCTTACCAGCTCTATCGTATGTTCGATTCCCTTTCGTGCAACGACACGCGTCGGCTGAAGAATGAGGAAATCATGCTCTCCCACTCCCAGTGCTTCCCGTACATTTCCATTATAGTGGTTGATGCCGGGCGCACTCTTCCCGAAATCAAGCACATTGGGTATGACATACGGAGAAAGTCCTGTTCGATAGCTGAGCTCGCGATCGGCTGCCGATTGTATGACAACATGCTGGATCGAAGGAAGGGCGGGCGGAAAAGCCGTGTTGAGGATGTCCTGCACCGCGTTGACATAGAATCTCGGCCGTTCCCAGTAAAAATCGTGATGATGCGCGATAGTCGGAATGCCGGTTTCCGCAATGAGCTCGGTCAGGGCAAGCCCCAGAGGCAGATTCATGGGTATGGCAAGACAATTTTCCGCTATGATAAGGTCTATATCGAATCGTTCGATAAACCGGTAGAGTCCGGCCTTCAACTTTCTCCGCACGGAAGATATCAGACCGGTGACCTCCGATGTTCTCCTGTATACCTTGAAACATTTTTTCTGTATATCCAGAATCACCGGATGCTCGAAAAAAGCCTCGGGCATGATCATTGTTTTTTTCGGATCTCTGTCGCAGAGGCCGGCAAAGTAGAAATTCGTGTATCCCATCCCCTTTAAAACAGCTGCCCATTTTTCCGTTTCCAGAGATACGCCGTCCGTGCCCTGAAAACGGGTGGATACAAAGCCGATATTATTGATTCTCCCGTACCCGTTATAGCTTTTTTTCCTTCTCCCCGGCATTTCATCTCCTCGCTCTTGTATGATAATCCGCCGTGTACCGGGATATTCGGCCGGCCGGCCGAATAAGCCGTTCACAAGCACCCTCTACCCTTTACTATATTCGGCCAGTTGCATTAGATCGGTTACGACAATATCGGGGACGACATCCCTGCACCTCTCATCGTCGATCCTCAGCCGGAGCGAACGAGCATCCCCTGCAAACAGCGCCGTTTGGAAGCCCGCAGTCCGTGCGGGCAGAATATCATTCAGAATATCGTTTCCCGTATAGAGCACATTGTACGGTGCAATATTCATATCGTTCAGTTTCCGTCCGGCCTTCCTGTACATGTACGCCGACGGTTTTGCGTGCATCTCGTCATACGAGTAAAACAAGAGCTCTCTATCAAATCCGAGCTCTTCGGCACCGGCGCCCAGCAATGCATGAAAGAGAAGCGGGGTGTAGAACTGAGCATTTGATATTATCCCGGCCGGAAACCCGGCCTCACGTATCCACAATAACAGTTTTTCTGCCGAGGGCATAGGAAATACGGGGTTGAACAGCGATTCGAACCGGACGGCAAAACTTTTCGCCCGTTCGATATCGATGTCCAGAACCTTCATCCATACTTCTTCGATCCGCACCTCGGGAAAATCGATCCCCTGCTCCCTCCGCTCTTCATGGAATTCACGTATTGTAGTATAGTAATTTTCAACGGCAATTTGAGGATTTTTTTCAATTCCACAACCCTCCAGTAAACGGCCGAGTTTTTCAATTTCAACCTGTTCCTCAGACCCGGATACGTCGCCGCTGCCGCTTATAAACAGGGTGCCGTACAGATCGAAAAGAAAGGCCCGCACCGGATATCTCAGCACACCGCTCTTCCTCATACCCGTGGAAACAGGCTCCAGAGGACGAGCGGCCTTTTTAAAAATGTCGATATACGGATTCATATGCACCGTCACGTTTCAAACGCCTCATCACAGAGGAGGAGCTGACTCCTCTCGGGAGTATTGAATGCGGCAAGAAGCTTAATCCCGTCGATCGCATGAAAAACGGTCCCGCGTTTGACCCGCCTGTATGTGTGCATGAGCCGCTCTCTGTTTTTTTCCAGTGAGTACTGTTGTTCGACAACCGATCTGTTTGCCTCTATGCGTTCCCGTACATCCGATAATCCGTCAATATGTGAAAGGAACGGGTTCAGGTCAAGCATATGTTTTCTATTTCCGGGTTTCTCCAGTATGGAGCTGATAACCTGTTTCTGAAGCTTCTCGTTCAGGCAGCCGAAATCAACACTGCTGTTTAAAAATAGCGATCTGAACGAGCGCCCGAGCGATTCACCGCTGAGGGGAAGACCGTACTGCTTCATTTTGGCCGTATAGCACATCTCCCACTTTTTTCTGAAGTAACCGACATCGAAGAAGTCGGTGACGACGGCAAGCCTGTTGTACAGATGACTGAGATCGATGCTGTTGCGAATAAAATCGCTGCACGTGTCCGGCAAAAACCTCCCGTAGAGCATCTTCTCCGCCGTCCACGGCTCGAGAAAAGAAAACCCGAATCCCTCTTTTATGCTCGTCGTGATAATGCTCGACGTCTTTTCCAGCAGCTCGTCGAAATTCGCACCGATACCGAGCCGAAAAGAAACATTCAGCTTATAATCGTCCACAAAACTCCGCCATCCCGCATAACTTTGCCTGTCGATTGCCCCGGTAGGCTCGAGGGTGATGCCTATCCGTTTTCCCGGAGGGAGAAACACCGAAGCCAGCACCGCTTCGCCGATGTTCTTTCTCCTGATGGCGCGCACCGGATAGAGCACGGTGTCTGTATGAGAGCTTTTTTGCACAGGGAGGGGACGGACCGGGTTGGGAAGGAGATGCAGGCCCTTTTCCTTCAGCCCGCACTCTTTGAGGATATGGTAGTCGCGACTGTTCAGCACCGCCCAGTGGCAGTTTCTCGGATACTCCTCACCCCTGTAATTCTGGGGGCGGCCGTCCTCCGCAAAATCGTGTATCTGCAGCAGAAGGGCGGCATTCGTCGCCTGAAGCGCCTTTATGATAGAAATAAATTCCGCATTCTTACCGAGGGTCGGGTTGTGTATATGGAAAATATCGGCTCTGCCCTTCCAGAATGAAACAGCAGCGTCCACGACCGCAGCCGCAGTGTCGGCGGGAGTCGTCCGATCGCTTCTGTCCCTGTCATAGGCGAGTGAAGGAACTATTCGAACAGGGAAAAAAACAGGCTGCTCGGGTTTTTCTCCACAGATCACGAGAGATTCACAGATGCCTTCAAGGGAACGTATCTGCTCCGTTATAACCCGGGTAACGCCTCCCGGACGCAGATGGTGGTGTATGAATACGATTCTCATGCGCGCTCCCCTCGTATCGAAAACACCCGTGCATCCGGCTGTACCGTGGACATACGGTACGATCCCGGTTCGGCCGCATGCAGCCGGAGGAGCCCCATTCGGACGGTCGGCTGAACATCCGATTAATGCCGCTTTTCCGCCGCTTCAGGATGCCTTCACCACCCCGAGCGCGTAATCGACCGCAGATGCGGCGTCCTTCCCATAATAATCACAACCCGTCTCTTCGGCAACTGCCTCCGTTACCGGAGCGCCGCCGATCATGATCTTGACCCTGTCTCTGAGTCCGGCTTCATCGATAGCCCTGACAATCCCCTCACTCATGGGGAAACAGGATGTGAGAAACACACTCATGCCGACAATCTGCGGATTGTTTTCCTGGATCGCCTGGACAAACTTTTTGGCCGACACATCGACGCCCAGATCGATCACCTTGAAACCGTTTCCCTGCAGGGTAATAATCACCACATCCTTGCCCAGATCGTGTATGTCTCCCTTCACGGTGCCGATGACCACAGTTCCGACTGTATCGACACCCCCTTCGCCCTTCATATGCGGCGCGAGCATATTCATGACGTTTCTCATAATTTCGCCCGCGTACATCAGATCCGCAACAAAATACTCCTCGGAATTATACCGTTCACCGATAACCTTCATACCGGCCTGACACTCTTTGAGAATATCCTTTGCCGCTGACCCGGTGGAAAGCCTGTTCTTTACCGTTTTATACACGTTTTCCTCTTCAAGATTTGCCAGAACTTCCTTTATATCCATGTCATCCTCCTCACGATCACATTGCAGTCACAAGAAACCAAAGAAAGAGATAGGCGAACATGTCGAATTCTTCCCACTGTCTCTTCACGATTTCTTCATCACCCTTTATCTCCTTGTAGTCCTTCTTCTTTTCCTCCCATGGGAAAACGGACATCGGGGCTTTTTTAAACTCTGACATTGCTCCACTCCTCCATTTGACGATTTCTAATTTTTGTACACGCCGTACTCGGCGCATGCATCGGCCATTGCCTTGAAGTTCTCCCTTTTCGTATCCTGCTGCATGATGGCTTGAGCATCCAGCAGAAAACCGCCTTCCGAGCCGATCTTCTCGATAACCTCCTTGACACGTTTACGAACATCCTCCGGTGTGCCGAAGGCGAGCATATCGTTCGGCACGCCGCCGCTTATGGCAAATTTCCCGCCCAGCACCCTGTGCACCTCGAAGATATCGTCTTTGTCGCAGTGGAAGATGATGCTGTTTTCGGGAAGCTCGAGAAAGTATTTCAAATTGCGCATCCATTTTCCTTCTGCATAGTAAATCGTCTGGTACCCGGCCTTCCATATCTCCTCCGTAACCTCCCTGAGGGTCGGCCAGTAGAATTTCTTGAATACGTCCTCCGAAAAGAAGCCTGTCGCGCCGCGGTGCATCCAGTGGCCGACTGGAATCTTCTTCGACGGATCCGCACCGCCGAGAGCGTTGTTCAGCATATGCGGGGCAACCGCCTCGGTCGCCTTCAGCACCTTGTCCGGCTGCCTTCTTATGTCGTATGCAATACCTCTGAACCCGCGATACTTGTCGGCGAGGATATCGAAAGGCGCCTTCAACGACCCCGAAAGGCAGCACACCACCCCGGCTTCATCCTTCATTCGCTGGACATGGGCGTTTATCTTCATTATATAGTACATCATGCCTATGCCGCCCTTGAGCCACGCCAGGTTGTTCTTCCAGGTATTGGTCTCACCGGGAGCGGCGAAGTACCTTGACATTCTCGGAGCCCAGACGTTGAGGGTAAACTCGACCGGGTCTTCGATAAACCGGTCGTACTCGTTCGGCCGCATCCAGGCTTCATCGTCTTTCGAAGGCTCCCTGTACTGAAAAGATTCGTTCACCTCCAGATCGATACCCGGCACACCGAAGTACTTCGTTCCGTACGACTCGGTGAGGCCGGTCCACACGTAGACCATGTTCGATACCGTTGCGTCGATGTTGAACTCCCTGCACATCTTGATTATCGCCTCCAGCCCCTGATCCACATCGTGCGTCACCTGCTGGGAATTCAATCCGTAGAGAGCGCCGACGCATTCCGCCGCAAAAGGCCTGAACGGCACCTTGTCGGGCTTCTCCCTGTGATTCGCCTTCCAGTACCGGTCCATTCGCTCCTCATAGAGCTTCGCCATGTCTTCAGCCATACTTACCTCCCTCTATCATATTCTTTTTGCTTTCGTTGTGCAGTTTGTTGTCTACCGTAAGTCCATCGACTGTTCTTCTCCGCCCATCAACGAACAGATCCGGCATTGTCCGGACGCTTCGCGTCCGGATAACTCGCTCTTCATCAGTCCAAGATACTGAATTCACTCTTGTCCGAGGCGTGATAGATGCATTCATGGGAGCCCTCGTGAAAGAGGTGCAGCTTATGAACATTTATGGTAATCCAGATGGAATCCCCCGGGTTCCCCGCAAAATCGGAGCCGGTCAGCACCTTCATCACATCATTGCCGATCTTCACGTCCACGATCGTTTCGTTTCCGAGCGGCTCCGTTACGTATACCTCCGCCGGCACCGCGCGTTCCTTCGGCCTGGTGCTGTGTATTTTAACATCCTCCGGCCTCATTCCGAGAGTGACCTTTCCTTCCTCAATGCTGCTCTTCACCATTTCTATGAGCAGTTTTTCATACGTCAGCATGCTGAAACCCCGGTGCTCGATGCTCAAGCCGCCGTTTTTGCGTTTAAGCGCACACTGGAGAAAGTTCATGGGTGGATTTCCGAGTACGGTTGCCACGAACATATTTTGCGGCATCCTGTATATGGTAGCCGGATCATCCACCTGCTGAAGCCTCCCGTTGTTCAACACGGCGATTCTGTCTCCCATGGACAGTGCTTCAACCTGATCATGGGTCACGTATACGAAGGTTTCTCTCAGGTTTGTCTGCAGCTCCTTCAGGGCGACGCGCATCTCGAGCCTGAGAAGGGCGTCCAGATTGGAAAGAGGCTCATCCATCAAATAGGCCTTCGGTTTCCGTACAATCGCCCTGCCTATTGCAACACGCTGCCTTTCTCCGCCGGAAAGCTGAGAGGGAATCTTTTCCAAAAGCCAGTCGATCTTGAGGCTTTTCGCAACCTCTGCTACCTTTGTGTGTATTTCATCTTCCGGAACCTTCTGCTGGCGCAGAGGAAAGGCTATGTTGTCGAAGACGGACTTGTCTGGATAGAGAGCGAGGTTTTGAAATATCATCGATATATCCCGCATACTCGGATGAAGGTCGTTGACCGGCTCATCGCCGATTACAATCGTCCCCCGGTCGGGTTTTTCGAGACCGACAATGAGCCTCAGCAGCGTCGTCTTGCCGGCGCCGGGCGGACCGAGAACACAGAAAAACTCCCCATCCGCTACCATCAGATTGAGGTTGTCTATTGCAGTCGTATTTTTAAACTTCTTTGTAATATTTTCCAATCGTATCGAGGCCATGGCTCCTCCATAAAGATCTGTGAACGAATGATGCCGGAGAGAGTCAGCTTCCGAATCGAAAGATCAGGTCCGTCGACTCCCTGTCGAACAGGTAGATATTTTTCTCCTCAAAAAAGAGCGTTTTCACCTCACCTATCTTCGGTTTGTAATCGCTTTCCATTGAAGATTTCAGAATGACGCCGGGATTGGCATCGGGATGCAGATACACGATGGTTTTCGATCCGAGAGGCTCGAAGCTCGCCACTTCCGCACGAAGGCCGCCGGAACCGTGAACGCTGTCGTCGATTTTCATGTGCTCCGGCCGCACACCGAGCACCACCTTCGGGACCTTCAAGTGCTTCTCAACCAGTTTTTTGGTTTCCCCGTTGACGGATATTTTTCCCCTGTTGAAATCATCGAGCACAAACTCGCCGTTCTTATACACGCCGTTCATGAAGTTGATCGTCGGACTGCCGATAAAGTTGGCAACAAACAGATTTTTCGGACGGTTGTAAATATTGTGCGGAGTATCGTACTGCTGTAAAACGGCGAAGTTCATAACGGCAATCTTATCGGCAAGACTCATTGCTTCCACCTGGTCATGGGTCACGTAAATCGTCGTCTGTCCGAGCTCCTGCTGAATCTTCTTCAGCTCCGCCCTCATTACATTCCTGAGCGCTGCATCGAGATTTGAAAGCGGCTCGTCGAGCAGGAATATCTGGGGTTTCGTTATCATGCTGCGAGCGAGCGCGACTTTCTGCATATCGTTGATCGAGAGATTCGAAGCCGTCATGCTGAGCAAATGGTGAATCTGCAGCAGACGTGCGACGTCCCGCACCTCTCGGTCTATTTTATCAGGATGAAGCTTTCGTATCTTCAGGCCGAATGCAATATTATCGTACACGTTCAAATAGGTGAAGACCGCGTAGTTCTGAAACATAAATCCCACACCTCTTTTTCCCGGCGGAATATTGTTCATCACCGTTCCATTGAAGAGTACGGTGCCCGAATCCGGTTTCAGGAGACCCGAAATCATGTTCATGGTGGTTGTTTTTCCGCACCCGGAAGGGCCCAGTATTGCGACAAACTCCTTATCCCTGATTTCCAGGCTGAGCTCGTCAACGGCTGTCTGTTTGCCGAATCGCTTCACAAGTTTGTCCAGTACAATATCTGCCATCTAACTCTCCCGTTTGTATCTCTTTTACAAATGAGTGCAGTCATTAAAATTATGCTTCATCCGACCTACTTCTTTATCGCACCGAATGTCAATCCGCGTACGAGATACTTCTGTATGAGAATACCGAAAACAATCGGCGGTATCAGTGCAATCAGTCCGAGCGCCGCCTTGGGACCGTATAAAGCGCCAACGAGCGCCGATTGAAGCTTGCTTATGTGCACCGGTATGGTCGTCCACTTCCTGTCCGTCAGTATGAGCGCAATGAGAAAATCGCTCCAGTTGAGAATAAACACAAACAGAGCGGTCGAAGCGACGCCCCCCTTTGCGAGCGGAACAACCACCTTGAAAAACGCACCTATATTCGAACATCCGTCGACAATGGCCGCCTCATCGAGCTCTCGCGGGATATCGTCGAAAAAGGTCTTCATCAGCCACACCGAAAAGGGCAGGGTCACGACTCCGTATATCAATGAAAGACCGTACCAGGTATCAGTCATGTGGAGGAATGCCCACATAATCATGATGGGGATGATAATTGCAATCGGCGGAAACATACGGAGCTGAAGCAGCATAAACGGCAGCGAGCCCCCCGCCTTATACCTGGAAATGCCGTACGCCGCAAATACGCCGACCACCATGGCGATACTCGTGCCGATAACGGATACGACGAGACTGTTGAAAATCGGGCGTATCGCCGTTCCCGATATGGGGCTCATTTCGAGCTTCTGCGAGAATATTGCTCTGAAATTGTCCAGGGTCGGGTGATTCGGAAACCAGTATATCTTCCCGGCAGCAGCTGTCCATTCGGGGAACGGTTTGAAAGCCATGGTAACTATCCAGTAGATGGGAAAAAAGAAAAGCATCGTTATCACTACGATTAACAGTAATTTCAGTATCTTTTCATGGAGTTTTTGTTCCATACCGTTCTTGCTACCTCCTGTGGGGCGTGAACATCGAGTATCACGCGGATTGTTCCTCCCGTTCTTTTATGGGTTTTAGAGCCTGCATCGAAATAAGCGTTATTATAATGAGCACGATCACTCCTCCCGCTGCAACCCACGACCACTTCAGGTACTTGAAGCCGTGCTTGTACATGTATACAGAAATCGACTCCGTTGCGGTACCGGGTCCGCCCGACGTCATAAGCCATATGGAATCGAATATCTTCACCGCCTCCATTCCTCTGAAAATGAGAGATATAACGATGACCGGCTTCATCAGCGGCAGAATTACCATACGGAGGCGCTGCCAGCCTGAAGCGCCGAGTATGAGTGCCGCATTGATCTGATCCTCCGGAAGCGACATAATACCGGAGAGCAGTATCAAAAACATGAAAGGCGACCACTGCCAGATATCGGCTATCATGATTGCAATCATTGAGGATACTTTTCCCTGCAGCCACAGTATCGATACATTATGAAAAAACAGCTTCGAAAGCGCCTCGTTGACCGGACCCTGACCCTGAAACAGCATATAGAATATGAACCCTGCAACAGCGGGAACGACCATCATGGGCATGAGGAGGATGCTGTGAAAGATCTTCTTGCCCGGGAAGCTTTCCCTGAACAAAAATGCCAGGACCAGACCGATGAAGAATTCGATGGGAACGACCACAATAACGATAACGAAGGTCCTGAGAAGCGCTCTGAGAAAATCGGGGTCCCTGATGATGTTCCAGTAGTTCGAGAGCCATCCCCAGAATTGATACGCCTGAAACCATCTCGTACCCCCTCCTGTCAGGGGAGACCACTTTGTAAGACTGAGATAGATGGACGAGAGCAGAGGAAAAATAACGATGAACAGAAGCATTATCAGGGCCGGAAGTATCATGAGAAAACCGAATCTGACTGCATCCATGCCCCGGCGTTCTTTGAGAGTACGCTGTTTTTCAAACACGTTTCAATCCTCCAGACAAAATGACGGGATAGACGAGACCCCCATATCGACACCCTGTGCATCATAACGAAAATTCGGGGCCCAGAAAGCGCAGTAGCGCCCACATTTTTTCGGTACGAAATCGAGCATGTAAGAAGCGTGAGGGCCCCGACTAGGCTCGCCCGGACCCCGCGCTCTTTTGTCCTTTGCACCTAGATCGTTGGCGTATCCACAATCTTCGGCCATGCAGGCCTCGTTGCACGAACCGCTTTGATCTGTTTATCCCTGCCTATACGCTCGGTTATCTTGTTCCACTCTGCTGCGCAGTCCTTCATCGCCTGTTGGGGTGTTTTCTGACCGGCGAGCGCCTGCTGCAGTGCGGTATCGAGCGCTGTTCTGTACTCTATAACGCCGGGAAGAATGATGGGCGGCGAGGAGCGTTTGATCGATGCTTCGTAGGTCTTGATCTGCCAGGGCTTGTAGGAAGCGATAACGAAGGGATCCTTGAAATGCGGCACCTTCCAGGGATCGTAGTACCCCGCCGGGTTTGCAACCAGCCAGCTGCTGACTTTGCCGGACGAAACCCACTGGAGAAACAGGTACGCCGCTTCCTTGTACTTTCCGTTCGAGGCAACCCCGTGCCCGATACTCGGCCACCAGACGGTTCTTCTCACCAGAGCGCCTTTGATGACGCGGCCCGGCGATACCCCGGAGCGGAGCTTATGGTACACCTTGCTCTCCACTCCCAGCCAGTCGGGAGCCTTCTGCGTATCCAAAAACTTCGACATGTTGGGATAGGCACAGGTAATGGCGGCCCCGCCTTCAGCCATATTCGCATACTGCTGCGGCCATCCCCAGGATATTGCATCCTTGTGATGCCATGCCAGGGACTTCACATGCTGCTCCGTCGCCTTGATGCCGGCATCGGACGCAATAAGAGGGTTCATGTCGTCATCCCAGTAGAACTGGTCGGGATTATCGAAAGATGTGTATCGCTGAAACCAGTTGGAAAATCCCCAGTACTGATTTCTGAGATCGGTGCATCCCAGAAGACCCTTGTCCGGCCGGTTGAAGAACTGAGACATCTGATCGAGCTGTTCCCAGGTTTCCGGCCACTGGAGATCGTACCCGTAGCGGGCCTTGAAATTCTTCCGTTCGGTGGGATCCTCAAAAAGGTCTCGTCTGTACACCCATAACTGGTAGTCTCCGTCCATTATCACGTTGTACACGCTCCCAAGATACTTGGAAGTAGCGGTCGTTGTCACATCACCGCCCACATTCCCCCACTGGGGATCGTTCCAGTCTGGCCTGTACTTGTCGACGAACTCATCCAGATTCAGTATCGCGCCCGAGGCTGCAAGGTCTGCGGTCTCATCCGACCAGTAGGAGTACGTATCGTAGGCTTGCGCGTTTGTCTGATAATCCTGGATAAGCTTGGTAGTCTGCTCCGTTTCCACCACGTCGACGATCTCGAGCTCTATCCCCGTTTCCTCGAAGAACACCTGCATCGCCTGCGGCGCACCTTCCGGGAACGGACTCTTATAGTGACCGACACAGCCGGGAGGAAGCATTACCACGAGCTTGTCGGGGGCCTTCCCGTCTGCTTTGAGCTTTCTCAGCCCCTCGATCGCCCGACCGGCGGCTTCATCGCCGCTGTACTGATACCGCTCGGCCCCATCGAACCCTGTGGGGCCCCCGATCATACCCGGAGCCAGCCCCGCCTTCGGGGTATACTCGAGCTTCTTGCCTCCTCCGGCTGCAAAGATCGAGTGCGGGCTGTACCTGTTTCCGATAAACCTGGATGCAACAGAAGCGGCCGCAATACCGGCACTCACTTTTAGAGATGTGCCGAGAAAATCTCGTCTTGACATCTTATTCATTTCTTCCGGCTTTTTCTCTTTTTCAGGCATGTACGCATACCCTCCTTGTTTGGATTTTTATTTTTACCCGGCTGATCCGCGATACGCACACGAGGCGTCGGCTTTCTCTGTTCAAACTGCCGGCCTGCGCTTCATGTCAACACGCCGGCGCCTCCATTCCGCAACGCACACACTGCCAGCCGGAAAAAAATCTGGCGCTCTCTTTCTTTATTCAGTAACTCTTTTCGTCGACTCCCGCTCCACAAGCCACGGCATTATGGTCCTCTTTTCACAGGTGAAACCCGAACCGTGTATATGCTCGAGAAGAAGCTTCGCCCCGAGCTCCACCATCCTGCCCACAGGCTGATGCACGGTTGTAAGCGAGGGATGAACCCTGGATGCGATATCAATATCGTCGAACCCGATTACCGATATATCCTCCGGCACCCGTATATTGTTCCTCTTGAAAAGACGCAGCACCTGCAAAGCTTTGAAATCGCTCGATGCAAACAGTGCGGTCGGCTTTTTATTCGTACTGAAGATTCTCAGGATGCCGTTGAGGTCTCCGCTATGCCACAGCTCCTCTCCAAGCGTGACGATCATGTTGTTGTCGACGGCAGCTCCCCTGTTTCTGTGCTCAACAACATATCCCTGAAGACGCTGCCGCTGTGAACAGGTGGAATCGGAGGTGACGAACGCGATCTTTCTATGTCCAAGCGAAAACAGATAATCAACCGCGAGCTGACCGCCGTACACGTTGTCGAGATTCACGGAGGAGCATTTGTTGAACGAGGCCTCCCTGTCCACCAGAACAACAGGTATATCCGCGTTCAGCTCAAAGCCAGGGTCCGACCTTGTCGAGTCGCCCCCGATGCAGAGCACACCGTCGACACGACGCTGCCGCATCTCATCCATCATGGACGCTTCGAGCGACGCATCGTTGTTTGCATTGCATATTACGGTGAGATACCCCGCCTGTCTGAAAAAACGCTCGGCATGCCAGCATGCGTTTCCGAAGAACGGGTTTCGAATGTCCTGAACGATCAGGCTCACCGTTTTCGTTTTTTTCAGGGTGAGGCTTCGCGCAAGCTCATTCGGCCTGTAATCCACCGATTTGATGGCATGCCGTACTGCCTCCTCCGTTTTTTTTGATACATGCCCGCTTTTATTGATTACCCGTGAAACGGTGCTTTTGGAGACGCGTGCTATCTGCGCTATTTCATTTATCGTTACAGCCAAGGGGTTCCCACTTTCTTTCCCGAGAGAGTACGTTCCTCCCCACACTTCCCGCTTCGTTGAATGTGCTTCACCCGACGGAAGCACCCGTCCGGTTGAACGTTGTTTACCGGAACCGGTTTCATTGCCGAACAAAGGGCACAAAAAAATGATCTAAAAGCTAAATCGTTCCATTTCCTTTGATTTAAAGAGATAGAAATATTGTTTTTAAGATGTCGCTATTCACGCATCTCTATTGAAACCGGTTCTATACCCTACACTGTAACGGAATCGTTGTCAAGGATTATTTTAAATTTTTTTCAGCTTTTTTTCGTCATCCAGTGGTACTTTTCAAGGGGATGCCGGATAGATGCCCGACAGACGGGCAAAGGGGCGAAATGGCTCCGGGCTATCGTTGAAAATTTATTTCAGTATCTTTGCAGACGGGTCTTCAATCATCTGCCGCAGGTCGGAAAGAAACGCTGCAGCCATTGCACCGTCAATCGCCCTGTGGTCGCAGGAAAGAGTCATCTTCATTCTCATTCCGGGAACAATCTTGCCGTCTTCGACAACCGGGACTTCCCGTATAGCGCCGACTCCAAGAATGAGGGCCTGCGGCGGGTTGACAATGGCGCTGAACTGCTCTATACCGAACATACCGAGATTTGAGAGCGTAAAGGTCCCCCCCATACTCTCCCGGGGCCTGAGTTTCTTGTTTCTCGCCTTCTCCACAAGAATGCGCGCATCCTCGCTGATCTCGAAAAGACTCTTTTTCTCGCAGTTTCTCAGCGCCGGCGTCAGCAGGCCGCCCTCAATGGCAACGGCAAGGCATATGTTCACCGAATCGTAGTAGCGGATCCTGTCATCAACATACGATACATTACACTCCGGATGTTCCTTCATTACGAGGGCAATCGACTTTATGAAAATATCGTTGAAGCTTATCTTCCTTTCTCCGTTTTCGTTGAGCTGCGCCCGCAGATCGACGGCTTTCTGCATATTCGTATCGACGGTGAGGTAAAAATGCGGTATGGTCTGTTTGCTCTCCAGCATTCTCTTTGCGATAACCTTTCTCAAAAGGGGCGCATCCTCCTCCCGGTACGAAACATCAAACTGAATATTCTCACTTTTTGCCATTCTTTTCTCCCCTGAAAGCGGATATGATCAACCGTAAAGATACAGAAACTCCGCTGAAATGAAAAGAGTGTTTTAACTGATATCGTGGTAACGGCCCAATACCGAAGGCCGGAGCGTATAAAAACAGAATAAAATATATTGCAAATTGACGCGAATCATGGCACTATAAGTGATCTAAAGGCTTTGAATTTTATCTTTTCTATGCTATATTTTTTATAGGGCATACGGGTCCGATGACGAAAAGCGAGTTTCAGAAGAAAGTCATTGAACTTTTGAGACGGTACCGTCTGAACAGGAGCATGAAGGAAAAGATTATTCCGCTCTTCTCTCTTGTCGACAGTCTCACGCAGGAAGAGATGGTAAATGTATACAATCTGCTCGAAGAGGCCGTTGTCGCACAGAAAGAGGCCCAGCGGTTGTCGAATAAGCTGAATGCACTGTTCAGTGAATTCAACGACAACCTAAAGGATGTTACAAAGAGACTGAATCAAATAAAGGCAAGGCTGAAAGGACTCGGACAGGCGGAATACGCACAACATATCAAGAGCGTGCCTGTATACAACAAAAACAGATATGGAAATACGATGAAGTACAACAAACAATCGTTTCCGGGCGGCAAATCGAATTTCGGTCTCAAGCTGAACAAGCTCTTCGCCGCTTTTATTACCGAATACGGCCCGGAATTTATAACAATGGTTATCAGCGACTCCATTCTCTATACAAACAATCTTATTCTCAGAATATCGCTGAATACAAAAGAGGTTCTCATCGGATCAAGCAAATCCCTCAAACTCTACGATACATCAGACGGCCACAGCTTTCTCATAACGGATAAGCCGGAAGTAATACCCTACGGAAGCAAAAAAGGGTTTTTTTTCAAGAATATAACCTACGATGATATACTGAGCCTCACAAACGGCGATTATTTCAAGGTTTTCAACGCCGACATTCTCAATACCTATAAACCCCATGAGGTAACTCTGCCGGGTGAGCTTGAGAACGTCGGTTACTTCAAGTTCGACTGAAATCTTCCAGACGAATCATACCGGCTGCAGGTCCGCCTGCGTTTCTCTTCCATGAAGAAAAAAATTTGCCGAAACTGTGATGCCGTATTCGGGCTGTTTCTCTATGTCATAAATTCGTTCAGTATTTCCCGTATCCTGCCCTCCGCTTTCGGCAGCCTGTGTTCCGCAGCACCGAATCGATCGACCCCGTCAAGCAGGTACTCGCCGGTGTATCTGATTCCGCACGCTGCAAAAAAGGCCTTCACGATGGAGATATTGCAGGAGAAGATCTTCTCGTTTCCCTTAAAACCGGACACGGAGAGCAGAAATCCCTTGCGAACGGAATGCGGCTGTCCCGCTTTTTCACCGAGTACATACTTTTTCACCCACAGCGCCTGCCCCCTGTCGATAAACGCCTTTGCAAGTGCAGGCGGACCGAGAAAGAACACAGGCAGGGACAAGACGACCCTCTCGTATGAGAGAAGTTTTTCATACACCGGCTGCATATCGTCCTGCAGCGTACAACGGCCTGTTTTTCGGCAGCCGCCGCATTCCGTGCAGTACGAAAATCGCATCTCCCTGAGATAGAGCCTCTCGACCGCCGCGTATGAGGTATCGACTTTCTCCAGAAAAAAGTCGAGCAGAGTTTCGGAATTTCCCTTTTTTCTGGGGCTTCCGTAAATTGCAAGAAGTTTTTTCATGAGCGGCCCCGTTTATCAGTCAGCGGTATCGACACTCGCCCGGTAGAGCATCTCTATATTTTTCGGGTCGACGGCTGGCGCTACGGAGCAGGCGCTCGAAAGAATGTACCCGCCGTTATATCCGGCCTTCTCAATAAGCTCACAGGCCTTTGTATGCACATCACGGGCCGTCCCTCTGAGAAGCACATTCACCGGGTCTATATTTCCCTTGAGAAATATTCCTTCTCCGTACTCGCTTTTTATCCGCTCAATATCTGCATTACCGAGCGGTGGAGGATCCATTGTGTCTATTCCGTCATACCCGGCCTCGATCATAAGGTCGATCCTGTCTCCTATCGCCCCGCACGTATGCACGTACACAGGTGCCTGCGTGTTTTTATGGATATACCCGACCAGCGATGCTTCAAAGGGAAGCACAAACCGGCGGTAATGCTCCCGTGAAATGAATCCGCCTCCTGCAAATGCGGACGAAACAAGCACTGCATCCGCACCGGCGGCTGTTTGAAGAAGCGCCCACCTGGATGCACCTGTAGAGAGGCGGTTCAGCACGGCACAGACTTTGTCGGGAATGTCAACCAGCGCCGTCAGAACATCCTCATATCCGAACATCTCCATGAGCTGCGAAAAGGGTGAAAACACCTCGCCGGAGATATGAAACCTGTTCTGTGATTTTGCCGTCAAAAAACGAATGGTATCCAGCAGATAATCGGGGAAAAAACCATCCTCGTCAAAGGCTCTACTGGAGGAAAATCCGTAGTAATAGGGGTAGGTCGCCGCGGTTATGTCGTGCGGCTCGATGTAGTACAGTATGTTCGGATCGACATACTCGAGTCCGGGAAGCCGGACGGGCATGAAATGATGAACGTTATCGTTGTCGGGGCATACCGAATAAGAACCGTTGTCCCAGGTTATGACAGTCTCGTGTTTCTTTCTCTCAATCCGCACGATATGGTCTTCCCAGTCCCTGCACCTGCCGGGCAGATTCACCAGAATGCCGTCGAAGCGGTACCGTTCGGCCAGGGCAACGAGCGCATCTGCAAATGTTTCGGAAGAAAACCATATTTTATACGGCTCAAAACCCGTGTGTACCATGTAATGTCCGATTGCAAGCTGACAAAAAACGGGAACCCTGTCCGGCTTTCCCCCCAGCATGGCGCATCGGACTCTTTCCCTTCCAGTCATGCGTTCTCCGCTGCTGAATGCGCCCGCACGGGCGCTCAGAGTATTGCCGCTTTTTTATACTACCGTCACGCAGCATGTTCTCCACGGCATGTACGCGCGGCCGGTCGCAAAACGGCCGAACAATGCGAACAATCGGCCGCTACATGGGTTGTCTGCCGGATAGAGCCTTTGAGAGAGTTATGGAATCGGCGTATTCAAGATCTCCCCCTATTGGAAGCCCGCTCGCAATTCGTGTAACCGTTACACCGAGCGGCTTGATTAATTTTGAAAGATACAGAGCGGTTGCATCGCCTTCAACATTGGGGTCCGATGCAATAATCACCTCCTCCACCGCATCCTTCTGAATACGGCCGACGAGCTCCTGTATCCTAAGCTGCTCGGGACCGATCCCGTCAAGCGGAGAAAGGGCACCCATCAGTACGTGGTACACACCGCTGTATGTGCCGATTTTTTCAATCGCCCAGATATCCTTCGCCTCTTCAACGACACAGATTGTCCTCTTGTTTCTGTGGGGATTGCTGCAGATTTTACAGGGGTCGATGTCGGTCAGATTACCGCAGACAGAGCAGAACCGAACCTTTTCCTTTACCTCGACTATGGAGCGTGCGAGACGCCGTCCGAACTGCTCGTCCTCTTTGAGAATGAAATACGCCAGTCTTTCGGCCGTTTTTCTCCCGATACCCGGAAGCCTGGACAACTCACGTACAAGCTCTGAAATCAGATTCGTTTCAATCAAAAAGGCACCTCTAAGCCCGGAATATTGAGGCCTCCGGTCACGTGCGCCATTTCCGCCTTTATAACCTCATCCATTTTATGCATTGCATCGGTAACAGCCGCCACGATAAGATCCTCGAGCATCTCGAGATCATCGGGATTCACCACTTCCTTTGCGATTGAGATATCGATGAGCTCATGCCTGCCGTTTACCGTCGCCTTCACCATATCTCCTCCCGAAGTCCCGGTTGCCTCTTTATTCACGAGATCATCCTGTACTCTTTTGATTTTTTTCTGTAATTCTTGTGCCTGTTTTAGAAAATTCATATTCATCATTTTCCTCCGGTGTTTGTATTGGGAACAATCTCGCCCTTAAAAATTTCCACGACCTTCGATACCTCCGGCGAGACCTCTTCGACAGCTTCAGGCACCGCTGTTTCCCTGTCAATCGAGATCGCTACTCGGATCTTCCTATCGAGCAGGTCCTGTATCTCCTTTTCTATGTACCTTTTTGCAGATGCTTCACTTACGTGCTCATAACTGAGATTTTCGTTTCTATCGTATCGTATCGTACACAGGCTGTCGTCGAGCTCGAAACTTCTTGCACGCTTTAAAAATTCCGAAAGCGCAATTCTCTTTTTTATGAAATGCCGTATTATCCGTTCAGCAAGACCCTCATTGTTTTTTTCTTCCTTTGCCCCTTTGAGCTTCTCCGGGCCGTCTGGAGACACCCCCCTCTCTTCGCTGTTCAGGGGCATCTCATCCTTGTTTCCTGCTTTACCACTTTCAGGTTTGTCTTTTTCGGCCCGCCGTGCCTGTCCGGAAGCGGTTCGGTCTGCAGAATCATTTCCGCTGGAAGCGCCGGCAGCACCTCCGTCTGAATCCTGCTGCAAAATAGTACTCCGCTCAGTATTGCGGGCTTCGACACCCACCTCGGATTTCAACGCCTCCAGCCTCTTTACGAGCGACGCGGGATGAATAATATCCCTGTAGTGCGTCATTTTTATAAGAGTAATATCGAAAAGCTCCCTGACAAGCTCGCTGTTTCTCGCATCGAGATACAACCGGGAGAGAAGCACGAGAAGGTTCTGCAGGTCTGAGGGAGAAAACCGGTTCAGCATGGATTTTACCCGCTCGATGTCTCCGTGCGGGAGATCGATCGCAGTTGCAGCATTCGGAGAAATACTGAGCACGTAGGCATTTTTAAAATATTCAATCAGGCCTGTTATAATGGAGGTCACCTCCGTTCCGTCACGTATCAGTGAATCGAGCTGTTTGAAACAGGCGCTGAAATCTTCTTCGGCAATCGCTTCTGCAAACGAGTGGTACACATCGTAGCGCGGCATACCGAGAACATAGAAAACATCGTCCTCCTTTATCCCGCCCTCTGAAAACGATATCATCTGATCGAGAATAGATTCGGCGTCCCGCATCGAACCGGCGGCGTTTTTCGCAATCCAGAAGAGCGACTTCTCCTCGTACTCCACACCGAAATCCGCCAGTATTTTTTTCAACATCTCGATTATACGGGGCACAGGAATACGCTTGAACACGAACTGCTGGCAGCGCGACCGGATCGTCGAAGGCACCTTCTGTATTTCGGTTGTTGCAAATATGAATACCACGTGTTCCGGAGGTTCTTCAAGCGTTTTGAGAAGCGCGTTGAAGGCCTCGGTCGTGAGCATATGAATTTCATCTATGATATAGATCTTATACCGCGATGAAGAGGGAACAAAACGGACATTCTCACGAAGCTGCCGAACCTCATCTATTCTTCTATTGGACGCACCGTCGATTTCGACGAGATCAAGCGACCGTCCCTCCGTTATTCCCCTGCAGAAGGTGCATACGCCGCAGGGTTCGGGCGTGGGCCCTTTTTCACAGTTCAGGGCTTTTGCAAATATTCTCGCTGCGGACGTCTTCCCCACACCCCGAGGGCCCGAAAAGAGATAGGCATGACCGACACGACCCTTGGTAATTGCGTTTTTCAGCGTGCCGGCGATATGCTCCTGCCCGATAAGCTCATCAAAGGTCTGCGGCCTGTACTTTCGTGCGGTTACGATATAAGACATGAATCACCCGCTTACTACCCGTTTTCACCATAACATACATCCATTTGCCGTTATTTGCAAGAGCTAAGGTGGAGGTGACGGCGGCTTTAAAAAAACAAACCCATGCTGCAGTGTCTGCTCCAACCGAGTAGTCGCATTCACAGGAACAGAACACTTACCGTTGCTCCCTTCCGGGCCTGGCGGGGTTGGGCGTCTGCTCCTTGAACCGCACCCGATTATCAACACAAACACTGCAGCATGAGTCTGTTCGTAAAAAAAGATTCAGGTCCCTCACGACATACCCGTTCCTACGAATTGCGTCTGTTCGGAGAGAGTGGGATTCGAACCCACGGTACCCGGTTAGAGTACACACGCTTTCCAAGCGTGCTCCTTCGGCCTCTCGGACATCTCTCCCCGGCCCGGATATAGGAACAGTCGAAATATAACGAACAACGACCGTAAAAAGCAACGATATATTTCAGAAACCCGTCGACCAACGGATCAATTGTTCTCCATGCTCTCGAGACCCTCCTTTGCTATTAAAAACGCTCTCTCCTCGTTGTCGTCGATCTTCACATCCTTCAAAATCGATGTTTTCACATCCTCACCGTTCGGAAAAACAGCAAAGATGTTAACCTTTTTATAGCTCTTTTTCTCACCGTTATACCTCCGCTGCTTTAAACGGAGCGTATACGCGCCGTTGTTCGGAACTTCAAAAATGTAATTGTAATCTATCTTTTTAAAATCCACCTCTCTGATGTCGGTAAAAAACTGCGGTTTGCTGTACCCTCTTTTCTTTCCCGCCCCGTCGACGATATATGCAGACGCCGTTTTCTCGACAATGATTAACGCCCTGCCGTCACCAATTATTCTGTTTTCGGCATTCCGCAGCAGTGCAAGGAAATCCTCTTTTGTAAACGTATAACTCGTTCTCGGTTCGATCGCAAAAATTTTTCTCGGGTACCGGTAGCGGTTCTTTGTTACATCGTACCAGCTCAAATCCGGCCTGCCGCTTTTAAACCTGACCACGATATTTTCGGCATCCTCGCTGAAAATGTTGTTGTTCTGCTCCCTCTCCCAGTTATTCGCTGTAAGGAGCGTGACGGAGCCCCGGTAGAGATTCTCGAAATAACCGTAGACAACCATTGAATGGTGCATTTTGTTGCTGATATACCCGATGATAATAGCTCTGTTATCCCGTACGCTCCGCTTAATCACGTCAAGCTCTTTATTGAGTGCAGCCGTATCCTGCTCCTTTTCGATATCGATTCTGCCCGAGAGATAATTGGCAAATACAATATCGTTCTGAATAAAATCCATCTCCCTGATAACATTCGTATCATCCTCACAAAGATCGTATGCACACCCGTACGGTTGAGGAAGTTTTTCAGGATGATTGAGGTAGTAGATCTCCCCGCCCGTAAACCCGTAGCACCTCCCTATGCTTCCTTTGTACATACGGTACATGATTGAAAGAAGCAGCACCTTCTGATCGGTGGTCAGAGCTCCGAACCGATCCTGAGCCCAGTCTATGATCGTGTCCGATACGAAATCGATTTTATTTTCAAAAATACCGTCATTTGCAAAGTTGAAATTATTCTTCCCCCATATAAAGCGCGTAAAAGCAACAGTATACACGCGGCTGAAACTCCCGTATTTCGTTCGCAGAGATGCATGCAGTCTGTACTCCCCCGTCCTTCTGTAAGGAACGCCTCTGAATACAACCTCCTTATTCGGCGTGACCGCTATATCGGTTTTTCCGTCATCGTCGAAATCAAAATCTATGCCGGTAACAATTTTATCGGGGTCCTGAAGCTCGAATTCCAGAATAGGGGGCGTTCCGCTGTGAGATACGATATCAAGATGTACACGGCTGTTTTTTTGATTGAGAAACTCTTCGCTCTGCGTATCGATGTCGCCCGAGCCCGTTTCCTGGGAAAAGAGGGAGAGAGGCAGCATACACAATGCTGCGGATACTAAAAGAAGGATATATTTTTTCAACACTGCCGAACACATGTTTTTATAGTGTACACACGGTCGTCTGCTTTTCGTATATGTCCGTGTGAAATTCGATGTCCGTGTTTTAATGCTCACGATATCAGAGGCGATTCAACCGGACTTTAAATCCTCGCCCTCGATATGGCGATGAAAGTCGATATCGGGATTCTTGCCCTCCGAAACCGCTTGCAAAAACTGCAGCGCAATCCGTTTCGGAATCGCCCGTATAACTCCCTCACTGAAGTACAGAAAGCCGTAGGCCTGCCGGTACAGAACTCTCTCACATGTGCCTCCGTCTTCCACGAAATAGGCTTTGTTGATAAGCTTTTTCGTCTGCGGATCTCTCGCGCACGCTATATACACATCCCTGTTCGTGATGAGATCCGTGTACCGATCGAACTTTTTTCCCTGCAGGTATGCGGGCCGTTTCGACGCCCTGTTTCTCCGCAGTATGACAATAAGAAACACAAGGGCAACGACGACAATTACGGCAATAATCACGATCCCTACTCTCTTTCAGATCCGTTGTTTGATGCCCGCTTCAATACATCGGCTGCGATCGGCTGAACATCTATGCGATATGTGTACCGCATACATCGCCGATCGACGGCATTCAGGCAAGAGACTGTATGAGCGTTTCAATACGTCTTGAATTCTCTTCAAACTGTTGGAGCCGCTTTTTTTCCTTTTGAACAACCGATTCGGGCGCTCTGTCCACGAAGTTCCTGTTTTTGAGCTTAGCCCGGCTTCTGTCGATTTCAGTCTTCACTTTTTCATACTCCCTGGCAAGCCTGTTTTTTTCAAGGTCGAGATCGATAAGGCCCTTGAGCGGCACATACACCTCATACCCGTTCCCGACCGCAGAAGCGCTGCCTTCGGGTTTCCCGGCATCACTGCTGTACTCCATGCTCTCGAGCCGCGCAAGAAACATGATTATCCTCTCATTTTTGACAATTACATCGTGTACGGTGTCCCGAAGCTCTTTGATTATGACGCGCGCCTTCAGCTCCGGCGGCACATTCATTTCGCCTCTGATGTTCCTGATAATGTAGGTTATCTCCTTTAGAAAATTTATTTCTTTGACACTTTTTTGGTAGACAGGGCCCTCATGCACCGGATACCCGGACACCATGATACTCCTGCACTTTTTTTCAACAGGGGTGCGCTGCCAGATCTCTTCGGTTATGAACGGCATGATCGGGTGCAGAAGGCGCATGCATCCCTCGAGTATCATCACGAGCATGCTTGCCGCATGCGATCTGTCTTTTTCATCCTCGCCGTACAGCTTCAGCTTGGAAATTTCAACATACCAGTCACAGAATTCATGCCAGAAAAATTCGTAGATGAGTGAAGAGGCATCGCTGAGTCTGTATTCAGCGAGGAATCGATTCATCTTTTCGACCGTCTTCCGGTACAGCGACACAATCCATCTATCGGCAGTGTCCATTTCCGATTCCGGGACATCACGCACCGCAGTCCCTGCGATGTTCATCAGAACGTACCTGGACGCATTCCAGATCTTGTTTGCAAAACGGGCACCCGCATTGAACTTGTCCATAGAGAGTAGCAGGTTCTGGCCGAGAGGGGTAATATTTACTATGGTATAGCGCATCGCGTCTGCACCGAACTCATCGACCGCATCGAGCGGGTCGATGCCGTTTCCGAGAGACTTGCTCATCTTTCTCCCTTTTTCATCCATGACCACGCCGTGTATATACACATCCCTGAACGGAACCTCCTCCATGAATTTCAGTCCGCTCATTATCATTCGCGCCACCCAGAAAAACAGAATTCCCGGATCTGTCACCAGAAGATCTGTCGGGTAGTAATACATGAGATCCTCCGTCTTATCCGGCCATCCCAGTGTGGAAAAGGGCCAGAGCTGCGACGAGAACCAGGTGTCGAGCACATCTTCATCCTGGTATATATCAGAGCTCCCGCATTTTGGACACGAGGCCGGCTCTTCAACGGATGCGAACACCTCAGCGCATTCCCTGCAGTAGTATATCGGAATACGGTGTCCCCACCATATCTGCCGCGATATACACCAGTCTCGAATCCCGTACATCCAGTTCAGATACACCTTTTTCCAGCGTTCAGGGTGAAACACCACCGTGCCCTTTTCAACGGCATCGATCGCAGGTTCTGCAAGCGGCTTCATCTTTACAAACCACTGCTCCGAAAGGTACGGCTCTATGACCGTATGGCAGCGGTAGCAATGTCCGACTTCATGGTCATGGGACTCCTGCGTTACGAACAACCCCCTCTCTTTCAGCTCCTCGAGCACCACCTGCCTGCATTCGTACCTGTCCATCCCCACGCAGTCTGCAATTGCATTTTCATTCAGCGTCGCATCCTCATTGAAGATGTTGATCCGTTCAAGGTTATGGCGGATACCGATTTCGAAATCGTTCGGGTCGTGTGCAGGAGTTATCTTTACGGCGCCCGTACCGAATTCCTTCTCCACATAAGCATCGGCAATAACGGGAATTTCACGGTTGGCGAGGGGCAGGATGACGGTTTTGCCGATGCATCCGGCAAACCGGGCATCATCGGGGTGCACCGCGACCGCGGTGTCCCCGAGCATGGTTTCCGGTCGTGTGGTTGCAACGACCAGCCCGCCTTCGCCGTCGCTGAAGGGGTATCGGATATAGTACAGGTAGCCCTGCTCCTTTTCGTGATCAACTTCCTCATCCGCAAGGGCTGTCCTGCATCGCGGACACCAGTTGATGATATACTTTCCCTTATAGATCAACCCTTCATTGAACAACCGGACAAACACCCCTCTTACCGCCCGGGAGAGACCCTCATCCATGGTAAAGCGTTCCCTCTCCCAGTCACAGCTCGCGCCGAATTTCCGCAGCTGCCTGATAATCGTCGACCCGTACGTTTTCTTCCATTCCCACACACGCTCAACAAACTTCTCGCGGCCGATATCGTAGCGAGTCTTCCCCTCTTTCGCAAGCTCCTTTTCAACGACATTCTGCGTCGCTATTCCCGCATGATCAGTGCCCGGCAGCCAGAGCGCGTTGAAGCCCTGCATCCGCTTCCAGCGAATAATGATATCCTGTATCGTATTATTCAGCCCGTGCCCCATGTGCAGTACACCGGTGACATTGGGGGGTGGTATAACAATTGTAAAGGGTTTTTTATTCCTGTCTATTTCGGAATGGAAAAAATTGTTCTCCTCCCAGAAACGATACCACTTCTCCTCGACCTGTTTTGGATTGTACTTCCTGTCCAGCTGCATCGTAATAAAAGAATCCTCCGGCCGTTTTTTTTAATTCATACATACCGCGTCGCTGCCTCCGGCCGCAACCAGATAGTCAGGGTATATCGTTCAGCCGTTCTGCAGCCCTCTGAATGAAGCCCGTCGGTCTGCCGCCCGGGTTTCATGCAGGCGAATTGATCCATAAGCAACAAAAAATAGCATAATGAATCGGAAGGCATAAGTCAAACAAATTGGGGAAAGGGAACGCGGTCGGCCGGCATCTTCATCAGGCATCGTATATTACGACATTTTCATCGCGCCTGCTGATAATCTTTCTGATCACCGAATAAAACAGGGCGGAGATCGGAAACTGCACCAGCACGCACGCAGCAACGCCGAGCATCGCCTGACTCTGAAAGGTGCTGAGTGTAATGACCATGGCGACGGGAAGATTCTTTGAGCCGTTCTGAAAGAGAAGGGGGACTGAAGTCTGGTAATCAAAATCGAACACCTTGATCATGAAGTACGCCGCAGTGAGGGCTGTTGCATAGTACAGTGAGGCGGTAAAAACACCCCAGAGTATGATGACCGGATTGTTCGTAATTATCCTTGCCCAGAGCGCTATGGAGATGAGTATGATGAAGAGCTCTATAATTCCTGAGATCGTGGAGAGCGTCGGCCTGATGAGGCTCAGGACATCTTTTGTTATGTATCTCCTGAGAAGAACACGCAGAACGCCGGCCAGCACGAAGGGCATGACTATAAGCACAATCAGGTTTTTGATCAGAAGCAGGAGAGAAAAATTGGTCAGCCCTTCAAAAAGAAGTGTAAAACCGAACGGAACCAGGAACAGGTAGTAGATAAATGTAAAGGACTGGATAATGAGCGTGAGAAGCACGTCTCCCTCAAGAAATGCGGCCCATGCGGACAGCATAGCGTCTGGAGGAACGGTGGAAGAGATAACGATTCCGGTGCTCAGAAAAACGAACTTCCCGGGAATAATTTTTGATACGATGAGCGCAAGCACGGGGGAAAGCACGGTAAGCACATAACTCGCGATAATCTGTGAGCTGTAAAGCCTGAGCTTCAGGAGACTCGACATCTTCACCGGGAATACCATCAAAAAGATCATGGCAAACAGGAGTGGAGTAAGCAGGAATTTCAGAGAGAGCACCCGTTCATGATTGAAACGTCCCGCCAAATACCCGACAACCATTGCAGAAAGCGCCCATAAAAGAATATACTTTCGAAACCTGAGGTTGAATCTGTGCATCGGCTGTTCAATTCCTCCCTACAGTACGTCGTATATCTGCAGCAGAGATTCGATCGTATAATCGGCCTTTACCTTTCCCCGATAACTCTTATCTTTCACGGAGGTGAGACCGGACGGAAGAAGCGCTGCCCGGTAGAACCCCGCATCTTTACTTCCCTTGATATCGCGGGAGAGCGTATCGCCCACATATACACACTGCTCGGCGTGCAGTCCTGTATACCGAAGGGCCTCTGTAAATATCTCGATACCCGGTTTTCTGTGCCCCGTCACACTCGAAAGCACCACCGCGGTAAAGTACCGATCAATGTCGAATTTCCTCAATCTTTCAGGGATAAGAGTTTGAGAGATGGTATTGCTTACAACGGCAAGCGTATACTGGTTCTGATAGAGGGTTCGCACAACACGGACCACATCCCGTCTCGGTCGGTGCCTGTACAGGTAGTACTCAAAAATACTGCTCAGGTTCTCTCCAATCCTTTCGACTGCCCTGCCGATATCCTCATTTCCACACCATTTTTTCAGCACAAACCGCTTCCATATCTCGGTATTCGGCAATTCTCTGTAGCCGTTTTGTCCGTACCAGGATTCATAAGCCGACAATCCTTTTTTCAGGGCGGAGTCGAGGGCATCCTCCGTCATCGACACCCCTATTGCTTCAAGTATTCCCCGTAGGATCCGGACGCCGCGCGCATATAAGACCTCATCGGGGAAAATGTCTTCAATAACACCACCGTAATCGAAAAAGACACCCTTGATCCTGTTCTGCAGGGAGCTTTTTATTTTATCCATTTGTTCTGTCCTGGATTTTCCTCAGGTAAAGCAGAAGAGAATCCCTGATTTCAACAGTACCGAGGGTGAGAGCCTCTCCGTTTTCAACATCTCTCTTAAGCCGGGCGCCTGCTGCAAGGCCCAGGGGCAAAAGGCTCTGTTTTGAGGCCGCATCAAACCGTTCGATGCCGCCCCGCACACTGAATCCGCCTATGCCGTCTATGAAGTCTCCCTTTTTGAGATTTGTTTTTGCAACGGCAGTAACCTCGGTGCGAAGCATGCCCGACCCGGCGATAGTCGGTTTGCCGTAAAGGCATGCCCAGGCGATTGAATCGGCAACTTCGAGGCTTGTCAGGTGATAGGGCCTGTATAAAAGGTAATTCGGACCCTCACCGATTTTGAGGTACTTCAACATGTGGTCTTGAATCGTGCCGTTCGGGCGTACAACTGCAAATACACCGGGTGCAAGGTCTCCGACCATATAATCCACGACTCCCTCACGTGAAAGGATGCCGCCGTCTTTCCGTAGAGAAAAGACCTGCGAAAGTTTATCTCTCGTTGTAACCGGGCCGTGCATGTTGCGCGTGTCTATCGTCAATCCCGTCGCATTCGCTACGCAGCTCATCTCAACCATCGTTTTGGTTCCGTCGACGAACTCGGTAAGAATTTTCGGATTTAATCCCTTTGCATGCGCGGCATCCGAGAGCGAGTCCGGTGTTGCACATACATCGAGCGGGTTGTTCTTCCCCTTGCCGCACGCGACAACAGACAATCCTGCCATATGGGCGAAATCGCAGAGCTCCTTGACGGCCGCAGGTTCGTCGCCGGCGCATACCGTGTACACCACACCTACCGACCCGGCCAGTCTGCTTAAAAGAGGCCCCACGGTTACATCCGTTTCAACGTTCAGCATGCCGACATGCTTTTTATTCATTATGCTGAGATACGCAACCTCCGCTCCTGTTTCCGGGTTGCCCGTCGCCTCCAGTACCATGTCGATGCTGTCGAGCCCGGTTATTATGCGGGGGGAAGCCGTGACGATCCGCCGTGCGGCGGCTTTCCTGCCCTCTTCCAGGCTTTTGACCCGGACGGCGGATGTTTCGCCTGCCTCTTCAAAGACGGAAAGAGCGCGGTCTATATCGATGTCGCAAACGGCGCAAACCTCCATACCGGGGCAGGCTTCAACGACCTCGACAATTCCCCGTCCCATAAAACCGGCGCCGACAAGACCGACGCGAATCCTTTTTCCCTCGCGTTCCAGCTCGCAAAGCTCGTCGTACAGATACAACGGCAGCCCCCTGCTTTTCATCCAGTGCTTTATCGACTAAAATAAAATGCCTCAACAGCATTCCGCAAAAAGACCGGGCCGTCATCCTTCGCAGTATGGATGCGTGCCTGCGCTTTATTCTTTAAAACATGCATAGCATAACATTATTATAATAAAATGAAAACCCGAAAGTCTTATTTTTCCCGTGTATTTATCTTGAAACAATCGCAATACGCCGTATAATGTGTACGCGGGGCTTCGTATGAAAGAATATGCGGTTGCAATCGATCTCGGCGGCACCAACCTCAAAGGAGGCATAATCTCGGGCGCCGGTGATATCACCCACTACAGGATCATTCCTTCTGAGATCGAGCGCGGTCCGGAAAAAATAGTAAAAAACCTTACGAACATGATCGGCAGCCTGCTGGAAAAAGCCGGGGCCGAGCAGAAGACGATACAGGGTATCGGCGTAGCGACCCCCGGTATTATCGACCCGGTCTTCGGAGGACTGACAGGCGGAGCGGAAAATCTCCCCGGCTGGAAGAATACGCCGTTCATGCGAATCATACACGATACCTTCAACTACCCGGTTTTCGCCCATAACGACGTCACGGCAACCGTGCTCGGGGAGTATACCTACGGGGCCGGAAGGGGGGAAAAAAACATCGTGCTCGCCTCCTTCGGAACAGGCATAGGCGGCGGTATCATAATCGACGGACGGTTGTACGGAGGAGCGGCAGGTTATGCGGGTGAAATCGGGCATCTGGTTACCTCGTTCGGCGGAGAAACATGCGGATGCGGCGTAAAGGGCTGCTGGGAGGCCTATGCCTCCCTCGGCGGTATCGTACGAACGGTCAGAAAGCACCTCAAAGACACATTGAAAAATAGCTCGATATTTACTACAATTACTAAAGCGGACGATGCGGACATCCCCCGGATACTGTTCGATGCGGCGCGCGATGATGATCCGGCTGTGCTTGAAATTGTCGATGAGATCGGAACATACACGGCGGTGGGAGTCGGCAGCCTTATCAATATCCTCAATCCCGAGCTGTTTATAATCGGAGGCGGAATCGCCGAGGCCGGCAGTATCTATCTCGAGGCCATAAAGAGGCACCTTCCGAACTGGACGCTGAAAGATTCGCTCGAAAATGTGGAGGTTGTGCTTGCAAAGCTCGGGTATTCGGCCGGACTGATCGGCGCATCGATACTGGTATTCGAAAATATCAACAGGCTTCATACCCAATCGTCGTAAAATGGCTTTCATGCCGGTACGATACTTTACACGGAGGCGGCATTTTGAATGAAAAAGAAAGATAAGGGCGGTCCACGCCGCTTCGCGGCTGAGTATCAAAAAATATCTCGTTCCAAGTTGCTCAGAAAGAGCATTTTTTCCACCCTGCTCATCCTGTCCCTGTCTGCAGGAGCACTGCATGGGGCCGTTTCTCTCAACTTCGACGACGTCGATATTGCCGTTTTTCTGAAGACCATGAGCGAGATAACCGGAAAAAGCTTTGTCATCAGCAACAACGTAAAGGGAACCATCAGCTTTGTCTCGTCAAAGGAGGTCCCGGCTGACAAAGTGTACGATATTGTTCTTTCAATACTGGCTGCCAAGGGATTCACCGCAGTACCGGGTGAAAACAATGTGGTGCGCATCTTCCCCTCTCAGGAAGCCCTGAGGATGAGCGGCCGCATCTTCTACGGCACCGGGCCGCCCGAAGAAAAGGTGGAAGGCATCTTCACCCAGATCATCCCGCTCACCTTTGCAGACGCCGCAACCATACTGAATGCCGTACGCCCGCTCTTCCCGAACGAACTGCTTATAACCGCCTACACCAGAACCAATGCGCTTCTCGTAAACGGCGACATGAAGAACATCTCCCTGCTGCTGAATATGGTAAAATTTCTCGATACCGCGCTCCCCACGGAGCAGTCGGATATACACATATACAAACTGGAGAACGCGAATGCGGAAGAACTGGCTGCAACCCTGTCCGCCCTTGCCAGCAGTATTCCGGTGCAGCAGAAGGAAGCAAAACAAAAGCCGCCGGCAGAACAGTCCGCATTCAGCGAGCGGTTCAAGGTGGTCGCCAACAAGGAGACGAACTCTCTCATTATCATCAGCGCGCCTCAGGATTATGAAAAAATCGAAGGGATAATAAAGGGGCTCGATGTAAAGCGCGATCAGGTGCTCGTGGAGGCTCTCATTGTCGAGATCAGCCTCAACGACGATCAGATATTCGGATTCGACTGGAGCGCCATCATCGACACGCCGTACGATGCGGATGCGGTTGCCTCGTCAAACACGGGGCTGTACGCCGAAGGCCTCCAGACCGGGGGGCTGCCGGGCCTCACGGTTGGCCTTTTGAACGGCACACTGCCGAACGTGTACGCGATACTCAACGCCAACAGGGAGAACACGAATCTGAAGATACTCTCCACCCCGGAAATCGTTACGGTCGACAACCACGAGGCGACAATCAACATAAGCGAGCAAATTCCCTTCCTCACGAGCTCGCGGGTCGATGAGCAAAACAATGTGATACAGACATACGACTACAAGGACATCGGCATCATTCTCAAGCTGACGCCCCATATCAATAAAAACGGCTATATCACCATGGAGATCGAACAGCAGATAAAGAAACTTGTCGAGAGCACCAGGACGCTCGAAAACCCGTCGGTGTACAAGAGAGAGATTACCTCGAAGGTTACCGTAAAAGACGAGCGAACGATCGTTATCGGCGGGCTTATCAGGGATGATGTCACGAACATCGAACAGAAAGTACCGCTTCTGGGGGACATACCGCTTCTGGGACTGCTCTTCAGAAAACAGATCAAACAGCGCACACGTACGAATCTCCTCGTGTTTCTCACCCCTCACATCATCACCGAAGATACGGACATAGAGAGGATCACCGAAAAGAAACGGAGCGAGCAGGAACAGTTCGAGCAGGAAAAAAACAAGAGGACAAAACCGCGTAAATGAAGACCAAACCGTTCAAACCGCCGAAAAAAACCGCCGAAAGATCCTTCATCGGCCGGAAATTCGGGGAGATCCTCGTCGCGCTCGGTAAAATCGATGGGCATGAGATGGAAAGCATCCTCATCGTCCAGAAGAATACAACGGTAAGAATCGGCGAATATCTGCTTCAGAGAAATATTATCACGGAAGACGACCTCCTTCGCGTGCTCTCGTTCCAGCTCGGAATCGAGTACAACGACGATCTTCCGGCACGCTACAGCCTGATGCTTGCAAGCAGCCTTTCCAGAGCATTTATCAAGAAGTATACGGTTCTCATCATCGGAGAATCCGACAGCACGGTCGACGTCGCTATCAACGACCCCTTCCAATTCGACGTTATCGAGAATATCCGGGTTCTGACCGGGAAAGAGGTGAGGCTCGTTCTGGCAAAGAAACTCGATATTCTGAAACTATCCGATATTCTTGCCGGGGAGAGCGGCGAGAGCGCCGATCGGGTGATAGAGGATTTGAAGGGGGAACCGGAGGGCATACAGATTCTCGGGGACACGGATGAAACGGGAGAGGACGTGCTCGACCTTGCCAATGAAGCTCCAATCATAAAGCTCGTGAATTTGATGGTGACCGAGGCGCTGAAGTCACGGGCGAGCGATATTCACATCGAACCTTCGGAGGAGGGCATATCCGTACGCTACCGTATCGACGGGGTCCTGTACAATGTGCTCTCTCCTCCGAAGAAGTACCAGCAGGCGCTCGTTTCCCGGATCAAGATCATGGCGCATCTTAATATAGCCGAAAACAGGCTGCCGCAGGACGGAAGAATCAAGATCAAGTACGGGGCAGCCGACGTGGATATTCGGGTATCGATAATCCCCTCAGTCGTCGGGGAGCGGGTGGTCATGCGGCTTCTGGTAAAGGATGAGAGGCGCTTCAATATCGAAAAACTCGGGCTGAATCGGACGATTTTGGCCCGGTTCCGGGACATACTTAAAATCCCCCACGGTATCGTCATAGTCTCCGGACCAACCGGAAGCGGAAAGACCACGACCCTGTATGCAGCCATCAAAGAGATCAACTCTTCCGAAAAAAACATAATCACAATAGAAGACCCGGTTGAATACCGGATCAAGGGAATCAGCCAGATACAGGTCAATCCGAAAATCGATCTCACTTTCGCACGCGGGCTCAGGTCTATCCTGCGGCAGGACCCCGAGGTAATAATGGTGGGTGAAATACGCGACCGGGAGACGGCCGAGATCGCCATACAGGCCGCAATGACCGGGCACCTTGTCTTTTCAACCGTGCATACGAACGATGCCGCGAGCGGCGTGGTTCGTCTGATTGATATGGGTATAGAACCCTACCTCATCTCTTCAACGGTCAATTGCTTTATTTCCCAGAGGCTGGTCCGTGTTCTCTGCCCGCACTGCAAGAAACAGGTTGTCGTTGCACCTGAAGTGCTCCGCAACGAGGGTATCGACCCGGACCTGTTCGGCGACCAAAAGGTTTTCTCCGCAACAGGCTGCTCCAAATGCCACAACACAGGGTACATGGACAGGATCGGCATCTACGAGATAATCAGGGTGGATGAAAAGGTCAGAAAAATGATCGTGGAAAAACGCGATGCATCGTACATACGTGAGCAGTGCATACACTCCGGAATGAAGACAATGCTCGACGACGGCATTCGGAAGGTGCTTGACGGAATCACATCTCTTGAGGAAGTAGTGAGGGTCATACGGGAATAATGCCAATCTACGAGTACAGGGCGCTGACACAGGCAGGCAAGACGCTGCGCGGCATTATCGACGCAGCCGCCGTTGAGGGAGCCTGCGAGAAGCTGAAAAACAGGGGACTTTTTATTCAGGAATTGTCCGAGATGAAGCGGGGCAAATCTCTGTTTTTACGGTCTCTTTCCTTTACAGGCAGAAAAGCAAAAGCGGCGCAGATTACACGCCAGCTCTCCTTTTTGCTGAGCGCGCATATGCCGGTCGTAAATGCACTCGACGGCGTTATCGAGCAGATCGATGACGACGAGCTGAAAAAGGTCATGATCGAAATACGTGAGAAGCTGAAGGAAGGCAAGAGCCTGTCCCAGGCGTTTTCGGAGTATCCCGACTATTTCAGCAGGATGTACGTAAGCTCGCTGCATGCGGGTGAGGTATCCGGCACCCTCGGTACCGTGTTTTCCCGCCTGTCGGACATGTACGAAAAAAACCAGGCGCTCATCTCTAAATTGCGGTCATCGCTTACCTATCCCGTCTTCCTGCTCGTTTTTGCATGCATCGTCATACTTTTTCTCATTTCCTTTATTGTTCCGACCTTCGCACGCCTGTTCGATGAGTTCGGGCAGGTGCTGCCTCTTCCCACCAGGATTCTTATCGGTCTATCGGATCTTTTGAAGACGGCGTGGTGGATTTTTCTCATCGCTGCCGGCACCGGAGCTCTTGTGCTGCGCCGGCTGTACCGGCGTGAAAGTGTAAAACTCTACTTCAGCCGCCTTGTTTTGAGGCTTCCTGTGGTAAAACGTCTTTTATCGGACACGTTCAGGATACGATTCTCATATACGATGAGCATCATGCTCGCAAACGGAATCGGGATCATCGAAGCGCTCGAAAACACCATGGGGGTGTTCAAAAACAGGGTTTTTTCCGACATTCTGGTCGGGGCGGTTGAGCGGATAAAAAAGGGCGAGCAGCTCTCCAGGGCCCTCTCCCATAACGAGCAGTTCAACGGGGCGCTTCTGGGCATGATACATGCGGGTGAGATGAGCGACAGTGTTCCTGAAGTGCTCGAGAACATCGCCCGCAACATCGAGGTCGAGCTCGGAGAGCGGATCAATACGCTCACAACACTTGCAGAGCCGGTTCTCATCATGATTATCGGCTCCATCGTCGCCTTCACCGTGCTCTCGATTATGCTTCCGATCTTTCAGATCAATCAGATGTTCGGCTGACCTTTTTCGGGATACAGGCCGACCGGGCCGAAGTTTCGTCCGGCATACATCAATCGACGCGTTGTGCGGGCGGGCGTCTTATGGTTTTATCCATTAAAATTCTGTTATTATGTACCAGATTTTTTAAAAGACAATGATCTTTTTCTTGTTCATGACACATTAAGTATTGGGAAATTGCGGTAAAAACCATTAGGCAAGTGTCAGTTTGACCTTTTACGATTGAAAGTTCACTTGCCTATTTTTTGTTCCCGATGTACGTAAAACGACGATATATTACCTGTGCATTTCAATTTTGTAATGCCGCCGCCGAGCGGCATTATCCGGAAGCGAAGTGTCCGGACAACGGTTTATTCAACCGGCGCAGGAGAAACGGATGAACATCGAATTTATAAAGATGCACGGCACCGGAAACGATTATATATACCTCGACCTTATTAAAAACCGCTACGTTCTCGATTTCGGCGAGCTTGCCCGACGAATGTCTCCCCGGCACTTCGGTATCGGAGCGGACGGTCTGATTTTGATTATGGAGAGCGGTACCAGTGACTTTCGCATGAGAATGTTCAATGCCGACGGAAGCGAGGCCGAGATGTGCGGAAACGGTATCCGCTGCCTTGGAAAGTACGTGTTTGATGCCGGGTATACGAAAAACAGAGAGCTCACAGTAGAAACGAATGCGGGTGAGAAGGCGCTTTCCGTCGTTGAGCTTGACGACTCCGGAAAGGCTCGTTTACTGCAGGTCGATATGGGCAGGCCGATCCTCGCAGGCCCCGACATACCGGCAGCCTTCGATATGGAACCCGTGGTCGATGTCGAGGTACTCGGCTACAGGGGCACCGCGGTCAGTATGGGAAATCCGCACTTCGTCACCTTTGTCGATACCGTCGACGATCGTATGGTGCTCACCGACGGACCAAAACTGGAAAATGCCGCCGAGTTTCCCAAAAAGGCGAATATAGAATTCGTACAGATCCTCGACCGCCGCACCGTGAAAATGCGGGTCTGGGAGCGGGGAACGGGAGAGACCCTCGCCTGCGGTACGGGCGCCTGCGCAGCTGCGGTTGCAGGGGTGCTGTGCGGCCGAACCGAACGCTCGGTTCGGGTCGGGGTTCCCGGCGGCGAGCTCACAATCGTATGGAATGAGGACGGCGATGCGGTATCGCTGGCCGGACCTGCGGTCGAAGTTTTTCGCGGTGTGTACGTTCTTAAATCGTAATAATCCTGTTCTTCCCCTCATGCTTCGCCCTGTACAGAGCTTCGTCCGCCATTTTCATGAGCTCTTCCATGTTCGTTGTATCATCGGGAATGCCCGCTATACCGATACTGATGGTTACCTTCACCGTCTTATTTTTAATCGGAATCCTGATCGTCTTTGTTGAAAACAGCGTCATGAGCCGCTGGGAAATTTTAAACGCAAACGACTTTCCCGTATTCGGCAGCACGATAATGAACTCGTCTCCTCCGTACCTGGCTGGAATATCCGAGCTTCTCACCGACAGGCTTACGCTCCTCGCGAGCTCCTTCAGCACCAGGTCCCCGATCTGATGGCCGTGCTCGTCGTTCACCGATTTGAAATTATCCACATCGAGCATGATGCAGGCGAGAGGCTCGTCGTAGCGAAGGGCCCTGTCTACTTCGGACCGCAGGGTCTCGACGAAGTAGCGGAAGTTGTACAGACCGGTCATGGAATCCCGCATGGACAGGTCTTTCACCTTTTCGTAGAGTATCGTATTGTGTATGGATACGGCGAGATGCCGCGATATTCGCACGATTCTTCCCTCGAAATCGTAATTATCCGTGTTGCTCGAGGCCGGATCGTTTACATTGAGAACTCCGATGGTCCTCTCGCCCGATATCAGAGGAACGGAACACGCCACATTGCTCAGGTATTTTTCCCTTCCGCTCTTGTGAAACCGGGATTTCGAATAGTCCTTCAGAAATACATAGCGCTTCCGCTTCAGTGCTTCGTACATAACGCTCTCTTTTTCGACCGGAACCATAAAATTGGGAGGGATGTCCGTGTGGTTTGAAACAAAAAGTCTGAACTCCTGCTCACTCTCATCAAGGGTAAAAATGGTGAATAAACGTGCGCCGAGAAACGCCGAAAGCCTCTCCCGAATAAAAGCCTTTTTCAGCTCGGCATCTAGAAACTGGTTGAGGTCCTGGGCGAATTCGGCTTCCTGTGAGAGCATCTCCTTCTGACTTGCGGCAGTGTTTATGAGGTTGAGCAGCTTTTCCCTGTTCTGGCGGAGCCTGTCCTCATCCTCCTTCAATGTCAGAAGCGAACGTATCTTTGCAGAGAGGATTCTGCTGCTGAAAGGCGCGGCAATAAAATCGTTTGCGCCGTTTTCGATTGCCGTTGCCACGTCCCCTTCGGCCTGCGATACCGAAACTGCGATTATGGGAATATTTTTGAACTCCTCCTGTGTCCTGATTTTCCTGCAGACGGCTAAACAGGTCTCCGTATCCCTGCCCCGAATGGAAACCAGATCGAGCAGCACGAGATGTATGTGCTTTTTTGATAGAATGTCAAAGGCGCCTGTGGAATCGGATGCGCTAAAGATGCCGTACCCCTCACTTGTCAGGGCATCGGTTAAAACGGCCTCCGATTCGACGGCAGGGTGGACAAGGAGCAGATTTCTTTTCATAACAGGCCTGTTAAACGTAAGATTTACAGAAAATCCCGCACCCGAACCTTGGCAGCCGGTTCAACCGAACAGGAGACGACATATGAAACAGCGGCATTCCCCACAACGTTCGCGAGAGTTTCGATCTGGTAGATTACAGCTGAAATGCCGAGTATCAGTGCATACCCCTCGGCCGGGAGCTTGATAATATGAGAAAGCACGACGGAGAGCAGTATAAGGCTCCCCTCGGAAAGGCCGTCAAGCTTCAGGCTCGATACTGTAATCAAAAAGACAATTATTATCTGAAGGTAGACCGATAGGTAGAGCCCGTAGGCCTGCGTGACAAAAAGAGTAGAGACGCCTGCTGCAACCGCGCTCCCTGAAAGACTGAATGCCGTACCGACGGCCGAAACAAGGGTAAACACCTGTCGATCCGTTCCGAGGTTATGCTCGACACATTCGACGAGTGCGGGATACGCCGTATACCCGTTCCCCGATGCATAGCCGAGCACCGCGGCAGGCAGTACAGCATGTATGAATTTGAACGGGTTCAGCCCCGTTATAATAAATACGAGCAGGGCTTGAACGATAAAAATCTGGATGAAAGAGCCTGCGACAATAATGAGAACAAGTTTCAGATACGGCATGATGGAAGCTTTCGTCATAAACCCCATCATGTAGCCTACATAGGCGAAAATCCCTATGGGGAGGAATTCGAGAATAATCACGGTGAGCTTGTGGAGGGTAGAGTCGATGCTTACGACCAGCCCGTGAAACTCATCGGCATCCTCTCTCGCCAGGATGATGCCGCTGCCGATGATAAAGGAGACGAACACTATCGACAAAACCGCAAATCCGGATTTCAAAAACCCGGCGATACTATCAGGAACGACCGTCTGTATGAACGCCGCCGTTTCCGGATAGTGAAGTACATTGGGAGATTCAAACGCGCTGATATTCATGCCCGTACCGGGTTTGAGCACATCGCCGAGCACCACACCGATTGTTGCGCCCAAGGCGGTGAGAAGAATGAAGTATCCGAGAGATTTGACAAGCACGATAAAGAGCCTTTTCCCCTGCCGTAAAAAAATGACACTCCGTATGACGGTGAAGAACAGGAGTGGAAATACGAGGAAATTCAGAACACGAAAAAACAGAACACCGCCTGTTCTCAGCGGTTCCAGGAATATCGAGTTGTGGCCGATATAGCTCCCGATAATAATCCCCATAACAAGACCGGCAATCATTTTAATCCAGAATTTCACATCCCGCCCCTTGATTTATTTGGACATTATCATACTTTATGCTTATGATAAAGTCAAGAATCCGAAGAGACTGGAAAACAACGACAATGAAAAAAAACACCCCTGTTCCGACTGCCGTGCTGCTTCTGGCGGTTCTTTCTCTCTTTTCAGGCTGTGCATCGAATAAATACTCTCTCAAAGAGGGAGAGGGATCAAAGGCCGTTTCGCAAGCGTATGATTTTGATGTGGAGATCGCTTTTCTCGATGCCAAACAGCTCGAACAAAAATACGCAAAAGCCAATAATCCTTTTATAGGCACTCCCGGTTTATACAAAATCATGGCATTCGAAATTACCGTGACAAACAATACAAAAAGCAGCGAACACGTTGAAGATGAAGTCGTCATTGCTTTGCAATCCATACGGCTCTTCATATACGGAGCAATGTACGAGCCGGTAAATCAGTTTGGACTCACCAATTACTGGGAAACGAAGGAAAGACAGAGCAACCTCCGAAGGGGGGACGATTTTTTAAAGCTGAAGAGCGCCGTAAAAAAACACGCCTTCCCGAACAGCATCGAGCTTGCCTCACAGCACAGTTTTACCGGGGTGCTCGTATTCATTGAGAGAAAAACCATCACCTACGGCGAGGGGAGCATCCATGTTCCCGTTTTCACACCCGAGGGTGCGCTTATAGGTGTGATAAAAAAAGATTTTCAATTATAGTCTCAAGTCCCCCCGTCCACACTGTACAATCCGCCCTATCCGTGCAAGCTCCGTGCACATAAATAGATTCGGTTCTCCGCCTCATTTAAGATCTGCAATTCCGCATATACAGTCCCTTCGACGCAAAAAACCCCCTCATTGCGAGGGGGTTTTTTTACTCTTTCCTGCATTACATCATTTGAACATTAGAAATCAATGTCGGCATTCATGTATATTCCGCCGTCAGGACCACCGACTGCAGGACCGTAGTAGTATCCGTTGCCATCCGTAATTACGTAACCGAGTCTCCATGTGGCGGCACCCGCTTTGGCATAGACGCTGATATCGGCGCCCTGGAAGGTGTCTGCCGTTCCATCGAGGTCCATACCGACGGCAACCGTTGCACCGTAGGTGTCTGTGAGCATTGCATCGACATCGATACCGAGCTGATCGACCGTATCGACATCATCACCGTTGAGCGACACGCCGATCGTCGCAGGGCTGTATACAACGCTTGCGCCCACACCGTATGCCCAGGTTTCATTGAATGTATCGTACTTGAAACCTGCTGCAACGCTCAGCATTCCGTTGACGAGGTCTGTGGCTTTTGCGTCAATACCGAAGTTGCCCTTGTAGTCTGCATTGTCCTGTACAAGGTAGAACGCCTCAACAGAGGCAGGACCTACTTCAGGAGCAAGGACGAGAACACCGATATCGTTGAGGTCCTCGGAACCTTCGCCGAAACCGAGGGCGAAATCGACCGTGACCATATCGGTACCAACCTCGAACTTCCACGCAAGCGGATCGATCCATGAACGCACTTTTGTCCGCTCATAGGCATGCCCGGTAACCTCGTATTTCCTCGAATAGAGGCTTGTCAGACCTGCGGTATTCTTGAGACCGACAGGAAGACCGAGAGCAGAGCCGAAATCCGTTTCCAACTGGAAGTACGGAACCTTGAAGAATGCGCCCTGATTAATGGTCACATCACCGGTTACAGGATCAACGGTAAATGTCGCAAGCTCCTGGGTAAACGCTAAGCTTCCTGCGAGCTCGAAGAGCACTGTGTTGTAGTCATCAACGGCAAGCGAAACATCGGTATACATATTGGAAAACCCGATGGCACCCTTTGGTGCATCAAAAGGCGTCATTGCTCCGAATGTAAACTCACCGCTGAAGGTGTCTTCACTTGCAAATGCAGGAATTGCAAATGCAAAAAGCACCGCTGCTGCTGTTAGGATAATTCCTAATTTCTTCATTTTTTACTTTTCCTCCTCACATGAGTGTATTCAAAAGGGCCAACGACCCTTTTATCCAGGTAGACCCCGAATAGTATACGTTGTTGGTACATCTTGCGGCTTGCCAGGCCCTCAGGAAATTTGAAGCGTTCCCCCTCCTTTTTCGGGATGCACAGTTCTTTACAAGAACCCAGAACCTGCTACACATCTCTATAATAAAACGCCGAAGCGAAGCTTCAAACCCCATTCAGCCGGATAATTAGTGAAAGATTATACTTTTTTATGCGAAAATGCAAGTAAATTTTTCCAAAAAATTCAAAAAAACCGTTCTAAACAAGCACCACGAAAGAGATATTACGTTCTATGACGACGTATATCGTTACCACGGCAGGAGGAAACGAGCACCTTTAACCGCACATCGTGCGTATGTCCTCCTTCCGAAACAGTGCGGGGAGATTATCCGGTGTTAAAACCTCCCCGGACAAACCAGCCAAAACCGCGCACAGGTTCTCGTACATGTACACAGCGCACTCATGTGTATCAACAGTGTCGTCACTTTACTGCGGAAACTTTAACAGCGCATAAAAGACGTGGCAATAATAACACTATTGAAATTTCCTGTCAAGAAAAAATCCACTAAGGCGAACTTCGAATTTTTCCTCTTATTTAAAAATGGCCATATCTTCACTGAAAAGACATAATTTCCCCTAAAAATATTCACGAAGTTCGCAGCACAGTGTCGATTTTTGTTGTATCATATGATAATTATTTCCAATTTACTTGAAACTCGACATTCGCCCCACTATTCTCTAATTTCAAAATTATAGGTATATATCTGATTGTTTCGTTCGAGATCGACGCTGATATAGGAATCGTCCTTTATGTTGTCCCAGAGTTTGTACATCTGGTCTATCTGCTTCACCTCATGCCCGTTCACCCGACGGATGATATCCCCGCTTCTGCCCCCGAGCTCATACACGATGCTGTTGTTGGGAACGCGTATCAGACGCAGGCCTTCCATAGCGCCGTTCACCATGTAGGGGCTTATGGCAATCTGCGTCAGTATCTGATTAACCTTGCTGAAAACCTTGTTTTCCACATCGCTTCTGCTCAGAACCTTTTTTACCTGCTGCGCATTTTCAAACCCGTCCTGCTGCGGCGCCTGCGTATTTCTCATAATCGCCCTTTGCTGCCGGGCCTGCGGGCGCTGGTACATGGGAAGCGCGCTCGTATTCAGTCCGTCGCTCATAAGCACTCTGTATTTTTCGATTTTCACGATCTCGTAGTTGTCGATCATGTCCCCCTTCCGGTACACGCCGCTCTGTTTTTCCCTTACCTTTCTGATAAGTGCGATCGACCGGTCGTCCGGGAGAACAATGGTGCCGTTCAGCTCATACTTATTCAGGAGAGGTGAATCCGTTGCCTCGGCGTTTTCCGATTCGGGCTGTTCGGCTGTTTTTTCCGGTACCGAGAAGAGGGTCGAATTAAACATGCCGATATCGTACGAGTCTTCCTTCCTCGGCGGAAGGTTCTTTTCCCCGATAGTCATACCGGCCGCCGTCTCCGGCGCACCGGTGAGTCTCTTTTCAATCAGCGCATCGATGAGCTTCGAGGACTGAAAAAGTATGAGGACCGCGACGCAGATATAGATGACATAGAAAAGTTTTCTCATTACCGCTCAAATTTAACACTAAAAGAGGAATATTTCAATACACACCCCGACCGCAATAAAGGGGGTCATCGGAAATTTGAAATCTCGTTTCACCTTCCCGGCCCATATCAGCAGCACGCCGGCAGCAATACCCGCAAGCGCCGAAAAGACGAGGATGCGGATATCTTCTCGAAACGAAAAGTACAGCGCAGCACCCGGGATGATGAACAGGTCTCCGGTGCCCAGGGACATCACTTTTTTTCGTACATACACGATAAGAGCACTGACCATGAGAAGAACGATCGCTGCGGCAAACCCGTACAGATGCCCTGCCACCCTGCCCGGCGCTATTCCGAACAACATAAAAAACAGCACTGCTGCGCCGCCGATGTACACCGCTGCTATATCGCCTGCGGACACTTCGCCGGTATCGATATCCACGAGCGAGAGGTATACGAGGACGCTGACCAGATAGATATACATGAAGAATTGAAAAGAAAGCCTGTATAGCACATAGAGCCCTATATACAGAGCGGGTACGATTATTTCGGTACAGAGGTACTGTACGGGGATTTTATATCCGCATACACGGCACCTTCCCCCGTACGACAGGTAGCCCAGCACGGGTATAAGCTCAATAATCCCCAGGCGCCTCCCGCAGCCGGGACAGAAGGAGGGCGGCCTCAGTATCGATAGCCCCCGGCCGAGCCTGTATGAAAGGGTCGTAAGAAAACTTGCGACTGCCGATCCGACAAGGCCGATGAAAAGTACCGATAGCGTATCCATTCCCATTCACCTGCCTCTAATCCGGAGCGGAAAAAACACTGTCCGGCGACAGCTTCCTCACGCTTTTCAGCGAACATGCTCGTAAGCATTTTTGAATATCCGATACCCGTCGCCCCGCTCGTCCTGCGGTGCTCCTTTTGTCGCAACCTTTCTCGTCCAATCGGGGTACTGATACAGGCTCACTGCAGCTTCGGGATGAGGCATAAGGCCGAAAATACGCCCCGTCGGGTCGCATAAGCCGGCGATGGCATGTTCTGAACCGTTCGGGTTTTCCGGAAAGTCCATGGTCGGCGCTCCGCTGCTGTCGCTGTACCTCAGCGACACAAGCCTCTGGTTTTCGATCTTCCCGAGCATTTCAGCAGCCGCATACATTCTCCCCTCACCGTGCCGGACGGGAAGCCGCACAGAGCACAAGCCCCGGGTAAATACACTGCGAGAGCCCCGATCTGCCTCGAGATGTACCCACCTGTCGATGTAATAGCCCTCCCTGTTAAGGGTGAGAGTCACCTGCTGTTCACCGTATCTGCCGTTTACGGCGGGGATCATGCCGAGACGCACGAGAATTTGAAATCCGTTGCACACGCCCAGTATGAGCCCACCCTTGTGGGCATACTCAATCAGCACATCCCTGAACCGCTTTTTATTGTCGGAAACGAAAAAACGCAGCTTTGCCGAGAATGCAACTCCGGCACCCAGATCATCCCCGAAGGAAAACCCGCCGGGCACCACTATGAGGCCGTATTGTCCGAGAAACCCGGCATTGTCAAGCACATCGTTGATATGAAGCCGCTCGGATTCAAAACCGGCGAGCTCGCATGCACGGGCGCTCTCGTAATCACAGTTGATACCGTAACCGGTCAATACGAGGGCCTTCGGTCGAATACGCGGCATCCTATTCTCTCCCCATACGAAAACACAAACCTAGACTGCGGTGTGTCGTCGGTTCATTCCCAGCACTCCATACAGCGGGCTCCTGTACGCCTCGGAAAGCGCGCTTACCTTCATCGATGCGATTTTCTTCCCGCCGTTTCGGATGACGAGCCCTTCATCTCCGGTCACCTCCCCGATTCTCGCACACGGCAGATTCACCATGAGAGCCTGAAAGTCTTTTTCATTGTCCTGAGAAACGCTCACCAGGAATCTCCCGGCAGATTCGGAAAAAAGCATCTGTACATCTGAGAGGGTTTTTGCAGAGCTTTTCGTACGGCGGTCCGTACCGCAGTTTCCCCCGCACCGCACATGCACAAGATCGATATCCGCGCCGAAACCGCCGCCGATACAGGATTCGGCAAGCGCAACGGCAAGCCCGCCGTCAGAGAGGTCGTGGCCGCTTGCGACGAGCCTCCTGCATACGGCGATATGGTATGCCCTGTACAGCTCCATGTTTTTTTCGGGATAGACGACGGGCACTTCGAGCGAATATCCGCCGTACTTCCGATAGAAGGACGATGCGCCCATATGTCTCCCCGTTTCTCCAAGCAGGTATACCGCATCTCCCTGCGCCTTGAAATCGGACGTCACGCATTTCGTGATATCCGGCACGATACCGAGCGCGGATACGAGCACCGTCGGCAAAACGCTTATCTTGTGCCCGGCTACGTCGTAGTCGTTTTTCATACTGTCTTTTCCCGATATGAACGGTGCTTTATAGGCCACGGCGGCGTCATACAGCCCGCGTGCGGCCCTGACAAGCTGCGCGAGCTTGAACTTTCCGTCCGGCGTCCTGCGGGGATCGTACACCGGGTCCGGCCAGCAGAAATTATCGAGCAGGGCGATGCTGTCGGGGTCCGCGCCGACTGCGACCGCATTCCTCAGCGCCTCATCGACCGCATGCGCCGCCATCCGGTAGGTGTCTATTTCCGAATAGAAGGGATTGATCCCGACGCTGAGCGCAAACCCGCGATTTGTACCCGAGAGCGGCGCAATAACGCCGCCGTCGGAGGGGCCCGCCTCCCCCGCTCCGATGAGCGGTTTTATCACCGTGCCTCCCCCGACCTCATGGTCGTAGCGTCTGACAACCGGCTCCCTGCTGCATATATTCAGATCCGATACCATCTCCAGGATTACGTTGCCGATCCGGGTGATTTCCGGTTTCTTTTCGTTGCCTGCAGGCTCCTTCCACTCCGCAGAAAGCGAGAGGGGGATGCTTGAATGCAGAAACTCGAGATCGAGGAGGCAGACCGTTTTTCCCCCGTACGTCACATGAAAATACCCCGTATCGGTGAACTCTCCGATCACAACGGCCAGAACGTTCCGTCGGGATGCAAGGAATAGAAATTCGTCGAGATGCTCTTTCGGCACGGCGACGGTCATCCGCTCCTGCGCCTCCGAGAGGAGTATCTCCCAGGGATCGAGGCCCGGGTATTTCAACGGGGCTTTCTCCAGCTCGAGCCTGGCCCCGTTGGTGAGCAGGGCCATTTCTCCCACCGATGATGAGAGCCCGCCCGCACCGTTATCCGTAATACCCCGGTACAGCAGTCCGTCACGCGCCTCAATGAGCATATCGAGCATCTTCTTCTGCGTGATGGGATCGCCGATCTGAACCGCCTGCGAGGGGGACGTCTCCGATAGCCCCTCGCTTGAAAAGGTAGCGCCGTGAATGCCGTCCTTCCCTATCTTTCCTCCGACCATAACCACCGCATCTCCCGGACGCGCCCGTTTCCTGCTGGTGTCGCGCCCGCCGATCCGTGCAGGCATTATACCGACCGAACCGCAGAATACGAGAGGCTTTCCGCTGTAGGAATCGTCGAATATGATACTCCCGTTCACCGTGGGTATTCCGCATTTGTTTCCACCGTCCTCGATTCCCCTGATCACACCGGCCATAATCCTCTTGGGGTGCATCATTCGAGGGGGGAGCTCGCCCGTCATTTTCGGATCGCCGAAGCAGAGCACATCGGTATGCGCAATGATTCTCGACCCGAGCCCGGTTCCGGCAGGATCGCGGTCGCAGCCGACTATACCGGTAATCGCTCCCCCATACGGATCGAGAGCGGAAGGCGAGTTATGGGTTTCTACCTTGAAACAGAGGTAGTAATCGCGGTTGAACCTGACCACCCCGGCATTATCCGTGAATACCGATACGAGAAAATCCTTCTCGACCTTCCTGGTGGCTGCCTGGATATAGGTTTTGAACAGCGAATCGATCCGTTCGACCGCTTCGTTTTCCCTGTACTCGATGGCTGCATTGAATATCTTATGCTTGCAGTGCTCCGACTGGGTCTGCGCAAAACACTCGAGCTCGACATCGGTCGGATCCGGTCCCAGCCCCACGCTCCTTCTCCGAGACTGCACATCCTCCCGGTCGAAATAGGCCCTGAAATACTTCATCTCTTCAAGGCTCAGGGACAGAACCCTGTCTGCGGAAAGCTTTTTCAACGCCCCGTCGGAAACGTGAAGATCGACGATCGAAGTCTGCGGCAGGTGGACATCTACGTACAATCCGGCCCGTGAACGGGGGATTCCCGTTTTTTCCAGCTCTTCGCAGCTCCTGATATCGATCTCTTCGATCAGGCTGTTGTGGAGCACCTCATCGCCGATTGCACGAACCGCTTTCAGGTCTATGTCGGTATCGAGCAGATACTGGGTCGATTTGAAGACGCCGTGTCCGTCCTCTGTGCGTGCTCCGAACATCATCCCGAGAACTTCGGCTGCAGTATGCCCGACATTATCGGTCACACCCGGCCGGAGGGAAACCTCAACCGCCCAGGAAAACGGCGGCATCCGCAGGGCAATCGGTGAATTCAGCGAATACATCGACGTAAGGGGATCGCAGAGAACCTCCGCGGCAAATGCAGTGAGCTGTTCGTCGGAAAGATCGGCATGCACGGTGTACACCGAGACAATCCGCACCGCCTTCACCGGGTATCCGAGCGTTGAAACGATTTCCCACAGTATGTGCCGTGCGCCTGCGTCTTCGAGCTCGGGTTTGACGGCAATTTCAATGCGGCTCGTGCTCACTGGTTTCATCCTCGATGATACGCCCCCGGGTAATCAATGCGCGGGCTCCTGCACCCGCTCAAGAACCATGCAGGGTTTATGCGATCGTCCATGCCTTATGTATGGGGTCCGAAGCTTCGCCTGCCTATTTCAGTGCGTCCATCATCCGTTTCACGTACGCACTTTCCGGAAGCGCACCCTCGATGAAAATCGTTTCATTGATAACGCTCTTCGGCACACCCATAACGCCGTACTTGTTCGCAAGGTGAGGAAACTCGATGGCCTCGACCATGTCGCCCGTGATATGCTCTGAAATATAGGCAAGCCGGTGCGCAAGGACCACAGACTTCGGACAGTACGGGCATGTGGGCGTCACATATACCTGTATATGCACCGGTTCAGTTATTTTCGAAACCGCATCGACCGTCGACTCCGACAGCTCATGGTTTCCCGTTGATGCCAGTTTGACGGCTTCTATCAATGAAACGAATTCATACCCGCTCGGAATCCCGAAAAAACGAATACCCCAATCGTTTTTTGTACTCACAACAGCGACGGCGGGAATCTTATCGATGCCGTAGGACTCGGCTGTATCCCTGTCTTTCACAAAGTCATGGATTTCGACGCTCAACTTTTCATTGAGCCCCGCGATGTCGGACATCAGCTCGACGTTTTCATGGCAGTACATGCACTCGATTTTCTGCGTAAAGGCGACCAGCTTCACCTCCTCGTCGAGCTCTCCGAGCATCTCTTTTGTCTGCTCCTTTATCTTTTCGTCTATCATCGGACACTCCTTCCGGTTCGTGGTTATTACCGATGCAGCAGGCAGGCCCGGCACCGTCGACATTAAAAAATAAGTATACTTCCATACACTCTGATAGTAAAGTATCAGCATTCAGTTCGTACTTTTGTTTGACAATTACCGCATCTTCGATAAAATTTAGAAATACGGCATGAAAAAATAAATAACAGGATTTTCTGATGAAAAACAGGGAAAGAGTTATCTGGATAATCATAATCTGCCTCCTGCTCGTGGTTACCACAGCGTCGGGTCTGAACCACTGGATTTTTGCAGGCGATTCTGAAAAAACCTATGAACAGCTGAGAATATTCAACGAGATATTCAACCTGTTGAGAACGGAGTACTACGACGAATCGAAGGTAACCCCGGAACACCTTATTCCGGGCGCGATAAAGGGCATGATCGACACGCTCGACGATCCTCACACGTCGTACATGTCAAAGGAAATTTTCAACGAGCTGCAGACCGATACAAAGGGTGAGTTCGGCGGGCTGGGAATCGTTATCGGTCTGCGTGATAAGTGGATCACCGTTATCGCTCCGATAGACGATACGCCTGCGGCCAGGGTCGGGGTGCAGGCGGGTGATAAAATCGTCGAAATCGACGGGAAATCGACCGAGGGGTACACCACCATGGACGCGGTGAAGCTTCTCAGGGGCAAAGTCGGAACGAGTGTTACCATTACGGTAAAGAGAAAGGATAAGGAAGAACCGCTCCATTTTACAATTGTGAGGGGAATTATCAAGCTTGAAACGGTAAAATCGACCCTCATCGACGGCCACATCGGCTATGTGCGCATCTCACAGTTCAGTGAGCCCACGGGCAGAGCCCTGGAAAAACAGCTCACCGACCTGCTCGGCAGGGGAATAGACTCGCTCATCATCGATCTTCGGAACAATCCCGGCGGCCTGCTGCCTTCGGTAATAGAGATATCGGACATGTTTCTTTCGAGCGGGGTCATCGTCTCCACCCGGGGGCGCGACAAATCACAGGACCAGATCTTCAAGGCGCACAGCCAGACGCTCGTCCCGGACCTGCCTCTCATCGTGCTCATAAACGAGGGCAGTGCCTCGGCTTCAGAAATATTTTCGGGGGCGATAAAGGACAATAAAAGAGGGATACTGCTCGGCGAGAAGTCCTTCGGCAAGGGCTCGGTTCAAACCGTACGCGAGCTTCCGGACGGATCGGGGATACGTATTACAACAGCTCTGTACTACACGCCGTCGGGAAAATCGATCAACAACATCGGGATAGAACCCGACGAAGTCGTTGAAGAAATAAAGCCCACCAAAGAGGAGCTTGCAGCCATCGACAAGCTGAACGAGCTCGATCTCGTAAAAAAGTTCGTTGCAGATCACAAATCCTATACCCAGAACGATTTGAACGGCTTTATGAACACCCTCGAAAAAGAGGGTCTGAAGATACGGCGCATTATAGTAAAGCGCCTCATTAAAAATGAGCAGGAGAAAAATGTTATTCCGGCCCTTATCGACCTTGATTACGATGTCCAGTTAAAAAGTGCAGTTAAGATGATCGAATCGATGAATACATTCAAAAAAGCCAGAGCCTCGTAATACCGCCCTCGAGTGGCATGTTCTCCGTGACCGGCAGGCAGGGGCGGCATTATTGAACAGCAGACATCATACAGAGCTGGGAAACACCGGTGGGTTTGCGGACGTCAGCGGAAGGAGGATAGTATGGTTTTCTTTTTAGGATTTGCATGCATACTCGGCGGTTTCATTATGGTACTGCCGCTCTTAAAGGAAAAAAATGCGGGACTGGGAACCTTCGAAGAGAAACTGACCCCCTATAAGATTATCATAGGGCTCGCCATCCTGATAATCGGCACGATAACCTTAATAGTTCCCTATCACAGGACCGGTCGGCCTCTCGTGCCTATTTTCGGCGATTTCATTCCCTCTGTTTTTGCCATGCTCTCCGGAATTTTTATCTCGATTGATTTTCTGGAATCCCTGAAGGGCTTTCAGGGTAAATTCACGCAGAAGCTGAAGGCCACCGTCCAGAAGCATCCGTTCCCGATCGGCTTTGCAGCCATCTTCTTCGGTATTCTCCACTGGTTCCTTTTCAGAAGCATCTTTTTTTAGGTTCTTTGTACCCGGTGAGTTTCGGGCGAAAGCGGCGGGGACGGTGCGTCGAAAAGAGGTATGCTCTACTCGAAGGAATCGTCCCTGTTCACCACCTTGTTCAGCGGATACTCGATAATACCGTCGGCACCGACGCGTATGAGCCGGGGAACGAGCTCGCGAACAACCTCTTCCCTGATGATTGTCTCAACGGAAAGCCAGCTTTCATTATGGAGCTGAGCGATCGTCGGTGCAGTCAGACTCGGCAGGATAGCGACAACATCCTGAAGGCACTCCTTTGGAACATTCATCTTCAATCCTACCATGCTCTCTGCATTGAGCGCACCCCTCAAAAGCAGCGCAATCTGGTGTATCTTTTGCCTTTTATGCGGATCGCGAATACTCTTCTTATTGGCGATGAGCTTGGTGTTCGTTTCCAGCATGGTGTGAATGATCTTCAACCCATGCGACTTGATCGTTGTTCCCGATTCCGTTACCTCGACAATGGCATCCACAAGTCCTTCCGCCACCTTCGCCTCGGTCGCCCCCCAGGAGAATTCCACATGCACGGGAATCTTCTTCTCGTCGAAGTACCGGCGTGTAAAATTAACGAGCTCGGTCGATATTGTTTTTCCTGCGAGGTCCTCGAGGGTCTTTATATCCGAACCGGAAGGCACCGCAACCACCCATCGCGCCTTCCGAATGCTCGCCTTGGAATACACGAGGTCCGACACGATCTCGACATCGGATTCATTTTCCAGTATCCAGTCAAGGCCGGTCAACCCCACATCTAAAACCCCGTTTTCAACATACCGCGCCATTTCCTGGGCCCTCACCAGGGAGCACGATATCTCGGCATCATCAACAGAGGGAAAATAGTTTCTGGCGGATACGTTGATCTTCCATCCCGCCTTCTGAAATAGCTCGAGGGTTACGTTTTCGAGACTTCCTTTCGGTATCCCGAGCTTCAGTACATGTGTATCCATTTCCTCATCTCCATTGCCGGGGCAATCAGCTGAAAGTCATAATGCCGTCGGCGAACGGTAATATCCGGATGCGAAGCGTCCGGATAATATTTGTGCGCCCGCGATTCAATCTATTCTACCGGGTATATGTCCTTCGGGTACCTGTCCTTCGGATCGAATACCTTCCTGCCGTCTATAACCGTCTTCCCGTCCCGTACGATGCGATGGAAGCAGCTCCTGTACCCCGTATGACAGGCGGCGCCTCCCTCCTGCCGGACCTTTATCAGCAGGCAGTCGCTGTCGCAGTCGACGCGCACCTCCTTCACCTCCTGCACATTGCCGGACACCTCGCCCTTCTTCCAGATTCGTTTCCTGGACCTGCTCCAGTAATGGGCAAAGCCGGTCCTGACGGTTTCGTCAAGGGCATGCCGGTTCATATAGGCCATCATGAGCACTTCACCCGTTTCATGCTCCTGCACGATAACGGGTATCAGCCCCGACAATTTGTCGAAATCGAGCTCGATCATAGAGAATCGATTCCTTATAGCATATTTCATCCGGACGCTTTTCCGTCCGGTTAATGCCGCCTGTACAGGCACGAACGTTCACCGGCGGCATGAGGCCGCCTGCAAGAACCTTCAACAGGAGAGAGCGGTCGGAGCACACATGCGTACTATAAGTAGCGATCCGGTACGTCCGAGGACCACGCTGGTAGATTCCTGCTTACACGTATCCAGTGGGAAGCACAGTGGAAAAAATGCCGGAGGAGGGACTTGAACCCTCATGGAGTCGCCTCCGCTGGATTTTGAGTCCAGTGCGTCTACCAGTTCCACCACTCCGGCTTATTGTGAATATATATCGGCGCTCATACGCAAAGTCAAGCCATTTCACGAACGTGTTCGTTTACCCGTGACATCGTGCGGGCGTCCCCACACCCGCCGTAAAATCGATTGACAGGCCCGGCTTCTGTTACTATTATTCTTTTCATTTACGGAGGATGCTGCGGGGAAGCCGATAAAGCGGCACTGTGAGCCTCTCTGTACAACCATTACAGCCAAATTACCTGTACGGATATAAATTCAAAACAACCGGGGCCGAGAATGGCGACTGATATCTATCCCTTCGGCGACATCGAGCTGAAATGGCAAAAATCGTGGGAGGAGGAAGCCCTCTTCAGGGTTCAGGAAAAAGAGGGAGATCAGAAGTACTACTGTCTCGAGATGTACCCGTATCCGTCCGGCAAGATACATATAGGTCATGTACGGGTATACTCCATCGGAGACGTCGTCGCCCGGTTCAGGCGGATGAAAGGCTTCAACGTGCTTCACCCCATCGGCTGGGACTCGTTCGGCCTGCCGGCTGAAAACGCCGCTATCGAACGGGGAATACACCCCGCAAAATGGACGGCAAGCAATATCAAAAAGATGAAATCCCAGCTCAAGCGGCTGGGATACTCCTACGACTGGGAAAGAGAGATCGCAACCTACCGCCCCGAATACTACCGGTGGAATCAGTGGATATTCCTGCAGATGTATAAGAAAGGGCTCGCCTACAAAAAGGAGGCGAGTGTCAATTTCTGCCCGAGGTGCAATACCGTGCTCGCCAACGAGCAGGTTGAAGACGGCAGATGCTGGCGGTGCGGCAGCGTGGTTGTTGAGAAGAGCCTTTCCCAGTGGTTTTTGAAGATCACCCAATACACGGATGAGCTGCTCGACTGCCTGGACGCCATGCCCGGCTGGCCCGAGCGGGTGAAGGTGATGCAGCAGAACTGGATCGGAAAGAGCCGCGGCGTCATGGTAAATTTCACGCTGGACGGGAAAAACTTTCCTATCTTCACCACCCGGCCGGACACCATGTACGGCGTCACCTTCATGGCGATCGCCCCGGAACACCGCCTCGTCGACGAGATTATTGAAAAGAACGACAACAGAGGGCTCGAGGCCTTTGTCATGAGGATACGGAGACAGGATGCGGTAAAAAGGGCGGCGGAGGATTATGAAAAAGAAGGATTCTTCACCGGCACATATGTGGTCAACCCGCTGAACGGTGAAAAAGTGCCGCTGTACGTCGTCAATTTCGTTCTCATGGAATACGGAACAGGCGCAATCATGGCAGTGCCTGCCCATGATCAGCGCGATTTCGAGTTCGCGAAAAAGTACGGGCTGCCGATAAAAGTCGTCATCCAGAACCGGGAAAATACGCTGAAGGCGGAATCGATGGAACAGGCCTTCACCGAAGACGGTATAAACGTCGATTCGGGGCCTATTTCCGGGCTCGCGAACAGGGAAGGCATCGAAAAGATTTCCGAATACATCGAAAAAACCGGCATCGGCAAAAGAACGGTGCACTACAGGCTCAAGGACTGGCTTATTTCCAGACAGCGCTACTGGGGTACGCCGATACCGATCGTATACTGCGAAAAATGCGGTACGGTTCCCGTACCGGAAGAGGACCTGCCCGTGGTTCTTCCCGAAGACGTAAAATTCACGGGGACGGACAACCCGCTCAAAACAAGCAGTACGTTCGTCAACGCGAAATGTCCGCACTGCGGCAGGCCGTCGCGTCGAGAGACCGACACCATGGATACATTCATCGATTCATCGTGGTATTTCGACCGCTACTGCAGCCCGAATGAAGACCGTGCGCCCTTCGACAGGGATGCAGCCGATTACTGGATGAACGTCGACCAGTACATCGGCGGCATCGAGCATGCCATTTTGCACCTGCTGTACGCCCGGTTTTTTACCAAGTTCCTGCGCGACATCGATCTGCAGAGCGTCGACGAACCCTTTGAGCGGCTTTTGACCCAGGGAATGGTCACCAAGGAGACCTATCACTGCCCGACGCACGGGTACCTGTATCCGGAAGAGGTCAAGAGCGGCGAAACATGCGGCAAATGCGGTAAAGAGGTCAGCATCGGCAGAACCGAAAAGATGTCGAAATCAAAGAAGAATGTGATCGACCCGGACGATATCGTCCGGCGCTACGGGGCGGATACAACGCGCCTGTTCATCCTGTTCGCCTCCCCGCCGGAAAAAGACCTGGAGTGGTCGGAGAGCGGCGTCGAGGGCGCCTTCAGATTTTTGAACAGGGTATACCGGCTCTTCGAGCCGAACATCCCGCGCATGCATGAGCACAGGGACCGCTTGAAGGAGTACGAAGAAGGAATTGCGGGGGGTGAGGGTCGATCCGAGACGGAGCGGTCGATCCTCCACACCGTGCATAGGACCATACGGAAGGTAACCGAGGACATCGAATCCCGGTTCCACTTCAACACCGCGATTGCCGCCTTGATGGAGATGGTAAACTTCCTGTACACCGTTGTCGTGCAGGAGAGCGGAAACCTGAATGAGCTTCTTCCATACCTGTACGCATTGAAAATGCTGCTCGTCATGCTGCATCCTTTTGTGCCTCATATCACCGATGAAATCTGGCGCGCCGCAGGATTTCAGGGCTACCTGATACAGGAATCCTGGCCTGCCTTCGATGAGGGTCTTGCCAGAGAGGATACGGTTACCATTGTGGTGCAGATAAACGGAAGGCTCCGTGCAAAGTTCGAAGCTGCCGTTGATTCGGACGATGCAATGCTCGAGAAAACCGCACTCGCTCTCGAAAGGATCAGGCAGCATACGGAGGGAAAGGCCGTGCGAAAGATAATCGTCGTGAAAAACAGACTCGTCAACATCGTCGTCGCATAGGCAAATTCAGGTGATGCCGCAGTCAATCGGCATGTTCTCCGCACCCGGATAACATCCATATCTACCGCCGTTCGGCGGGGAAAGGACCGATCATGGGCTGCACGGTTTGCAAGTTCGGCGGATCGTCGCTCGCCGACGCCGATCAATTTAGAAAAGTGAAGGAGATTATCTTCTCCGATACAAAACGCAGATACATCGTACCGTCGGCTCCGGGAAAACGGAACTCATACGACAAAAAAATCACCGACCTCTTATACCTCTGTTACACACATGTACAGCAGGATATTCCCTTCGACCAGGTGTTCGAAATTATTTCACGAAGATATCTTGAAATTGTGCAGCACCTTTCCCTCTCACTCGACCTCGATCCGTACCTCAATGAAATCCGCCGGAACATCTCGGCCGGCGCATCGGCGGACTATACGGCGAGCAGGGGAGAGTATCTCAACGGGATAATCGTGTCGAAGCTCCTCGATTATGAATTCGTCGATGCAGCAGACATCATATTTTTCGATAAAAAAGGCGTACTCGACCGGGACAAGACACACAGTGCGAGCACCGCACGCCTGAAAAAAACCGAACGTGCGGTTATACCCGGGTTTTACGGCAGTCTCCCCGACGGGAGCATACGGACGTTTTCAAGAGGCGGGTCGGACATCACCGGGGCTATCCTGGCGCGCGAAGTTTCAGCCGATCTCTATGAAAACTGGACCGATGTTTCCGGGCTGCTCATGGCCGATCCGAATATCGTGGATAATCCGAAGCCGATCGATATCATAACCTACAAGGAGCTTCGCGAAATCACCTATATGGGAGCGCAGGTCCTGCACGACGAGGCGATCTTCCCGGTACGGGAAGCGGGCATTCCGGTTCGGATCAAAAACACCAACAAACCCGAAGACCCGGGTACACTCATCGTAAAGGACGCCGAACCGATCGCCCACCGCGGCACCATCACCGGCATTGCCGGCAAGAAGGATTTCACCGTTATCGTGATCGAAAAGGCGCTCATGAACTCGGAGCTCGGATTCGGGCGGCGGCTTCTTTCCGTATTGGAGGTAAACGGAATATCCTTCGAGCATATACCCTCGGGAATCGACACCATATCTGTGGTTATTGCGGACAGCTGTCTCGAAAACCGGCTCGATAAGATACTTACCGAAATCCGGATGGAGTGCCGGCCCGACTCAATCGATGTGTATCCGAACATGGCACTTATTGCAACGGTGGGAAGGGGCATGGCTCATACCCCCGGCATGGCAGCAAAGCTCTTTTCAGCGCTCGGCAGGCGTAAAATAAATGTTCGGATGATAGATCAGGGCTCGAGCGAGATAAACATAATTATCGGCATCGAGACGGACGATTTCGAGAAGGCGGTCAGAGCGATATACGAGACCTTCGTGACCGACCGGTAACCAGGCTTTTCGGCCATGGAGCTCAATAAAACGGAAGGGGGAAAATTCGTATGAACATCGTATGGGTGTCGAGCTGGCCTCCGCGTCCCTGCGGCATCGCCACCTATTCTTCGAGTCTTGTCACCGCGCTCAGACGAAAAAATGTAACCGTGCATATCGTCTGTCATACCGACGGGGGAAGTCCCGATGAGAAAAACGTTCACCCGGTCATAGACACGGAACATGAGGGATGGGATGAAAAATTGTACAGGACGGTACATGAAATCGCCCCGAACCTCGTACATATACAGCACGAGTACGGTCTGTTCACGACCGATAAAGATCATGCGAGCTCTCTCTTTCGTCCTCTTTTTCGATGGAAGGTCGAAAATCGATTCCCGATTGTCGTCACCTATCATTCCGTGTACCAAACCTTGAACCCGACGATATCGTTATACATGTCCGTAGTGCAGAAGATCGTCCATGCGGGCATTGTCCACGAAGAATATCAGCGTGCGTATCTTGCCGTCAACACGGGGCAGGTAATGAACAATGTCTATGTTATCCCGCACGGGGCCGGGCGGATACCGTCATATTCGAAAGAAGAGGCAAAAAAGACGCACGGCATCGAAGGCAAACGTATAATCGGAATGATCGGCTGGTTCACCCGGACAAAAGGTTTTCACAGGGTGCTTGCGATGTGGGACGAATTATCGGAAAAACTCGGTCCATCGGCTCTTCTGGTGCTTGCCGGCGATGCGAGAAGGGCCGACTCAAAACAGGAGGCCTACAAGAAGACACTTCTCGAGCTTGTCGACAAAAGCCGGCATCGTGACAGGATAAAAGTATTTCTCGGGAGCTTCAGCCCTGAGGAGTACAATGCATTGCTGGCTGCATTCGACGTCATGGTGATGCCCTATACGTTCGCATCTCAGAGCGGGAACCTTGCGAACTCGTTTTCATTCGGCGTTCCGGTCATTGCCTCCGCCATCGAAGGGCTGAAGGCGGAGATAGAGGCAAGCGGGGCGGGCATTGCCGTGCCGCCGAATGATGACGACGAATTGATGAGGGCAATACTCCATATCATGTCGGACGACCTGCTGCGAAAAAAATATACGGGGCGCGCGCGAGACTACGTAAGGAACAACATTGCCTGGCCGATCGTCGCCGATGAACATCTGACCCTGTACAGGAAGCTTATCAAAAATATGAAAACCGGATACCATTGACCGGGAGACGGGTTTTTACCGGAATAACATCCGGTGTATCGGAGATTGAGCCGATAAAGGGCCGAATATGAAATTGCATCTCGGCATAGGGCACTACGGAATCGGTTTCAAAGACGGCGTCAATACGGTTATCTCGAGAAATGTGAGGGCCATCAGGGATATAGACCCCGAAATGAAAATCACGCTTTTCGGAAAGCTCTCGCCCGACTATATCGATTTCATGAGGCCCGTTTCGGGAAAGCTCGAATACCTGAACATCGAGGAGTTCGATCCGGCCTCCGGCTTCGGAAGGATCAGAGAAAAATCAATCCAAAAACAGGAAGTGCACGATTATGTGTGGCAGGGAACGAACATCGCAAAAATTCTGATCGAGAAGCTCGCGAATATGGACGTGGTTATGACCGAGAATCTCGGAATAGGAATCGATCCCGCCGTTACCTACGCGTTTTATCTGTACACGCAGTACTGTTATACGATAAGAGAGCCAAAACGGTTTATTTATCGCTTTCATGACTTTGTCCAGCAGCGTCCCGTCAACTTCAAAAACGTGAAGAAATTCTATGAATCCAGATTCGGTATAGTGCCCAACTGGCACAGCGTGCTCTACCCGGCATTTCCGAACATTAAGTACATCGCCATAAACAGGTACGATCTAACCCGGCTGATCGAGCACGGCATAGAGGAAAACAGGGTATTCTACATCCCGAATTCCGTCGACCGCTCGATAATACCGCCGGACAACAGGGGGGAGGAGCTCAGGAAAAGGATAATCGAAAGGGAAGAGCTCGATCCTGACGTACGATTTATCCTCTATCCTGTCAGATGCGTGCGGAGAAAAAACGTCGAAGAAGCGCTATTCCTCACGCAATTCTTCAATACACTTGCACGAACAAGACCGGTTGGACGGAATTTCCGTCTGAGCGGCGCGTTTCATCTGATTGTGAGCATCAGGCCGACGGAAGAGGACGACGCGAGATATGCCGGGCGCATCGTTGAGTTCGCAAGAGAGCACAAACTCCCGTTGACGATCGGCATCGACGATCTCGTTTCCATCGAGAGGGAAACCGATCCCCGGGAGCCGGGCAGAATAAAAAAGTACAGCATCGGCGACCTGTACTCGGTTTCGGAAATGGTAATAACCACGAGCATACTCGAGGGGTTCGGATTCGTCTACATAGAACCGTGGATTCTGAACCGACCGGTAATCGGAAGGAGCATTCCGCTCATTACGCCGGACTTTCAGGCATCGGGTATGAAGTTGGGTCATCTCTACAATGCTCTCATTGTGGACAGGCAGGATTTCAAGGATATCGGGGCAGAGGAAACCGATCCCGATTCTGCATTGGCAAAGAGACTTTCAAAGATACTCAAACTGGACAACCCGGAATTCATCGAAAAGGTCATTGAAGCGAATGAAACGTCGATCACCGCAACAATTAAACTCTTCGACAGAGAAAAGCGGGAAAAGATCGTTGAAAAAAACCGGGAAGTCGTCGAGGATGTGTACTCCAGGGAGGCGGTGGGTACGTTGCTCTACGATGTAATTACCAGCACGTGAAGGACAGGTATACCGCGAAGACCGCACTTTTCGGGAATTGACTCCGGGTCGCTCCGGCAGAACAGGGTGCGCCGCCCGGATCGTACGCCGCATATCTCGTCTTCAGAAGAAGGGCTCGTTTTGCGTCATAGGTCAAAACCCAGCCCCGGGGCTGTGTTTGCATAGAGTATACCCTTTTTAAGATTAATCGCTCCGGCGGACGGGTCTCCCTTCAATCCTAAAAATCCGTCCAGATCCACGTACAGCACATTCGGCCGCGATAATGCGAAATGCAGCCCCGCTGCAATCCCGAGGGCGGCTTCATCCATACAGCCGACCATGACCTCCAGCCCGGCAGAGCGTGCAACCGCATCAATCATCAGCGCCTCGTTGATGCCGCCGGCTTTCATCAGCTTTATGTTTACCATATCCACAAAGTCGCCTCGTGCGAGCCTGAAGACGTCCCGCAGAGACATGATGCTTTCATCGGCCATCACCGGAATCGGAACGCGCCGGGATACCCTGCGCAGCGACTCGATCTCTTTTTTCGGAACAGGCTGTTCAATAAGCTCGACCGCATAATGAAGAGTCTCTGCCACGAACCGGACCGCTTCCTCGAATGTATAGCCCTGGTTGGCGTCGAATCTCAATTCTATCCCCTTTCCGACCGTATTCCGCACCATTCGTACTTTCTCGATATCGCCTTCTACATCGAGACCGCCTTTCAGTTTGAGGGACGTAAAACCTTCGGATAAATACTCCTGCGCCTTTCGGACCGTTTCCCCGACCGGCAGTATGCCGATGGTTATACTGGTTTTAATACTCCTGCGAAACCCGCCTAAAAGCTTCCACAGCGGCAGGCTGCAAAACTTTCCCAGAATGTCGTAGAGCGCCATGTCGACCGCGGCAAGCGCGGACGGTTGATCTTTGATACGCGTCTTCAATCGTTCGAGATGAAGTGCGTAACGAAGAGGGTCTTTACCTTCCAGATACGGCGTAATAATTTCATCGATCGCCTTCAGAACGGATTCGTGACTCTCGCCCGTTATCTCCCGATCCGGCGCAGCACATCCGCACCCCGTTATACCGCTGTCCGTCCCGATGCGAATGAATACGTTTGTGATGGATTCGACCATTTCGTAGGCGATCGTATACGGCTCCCCGAGCTCCATCGAAACGGGACGTGCATCGATGCGGGTAATTCTCATCCTTAATACCGTCTTTCGTAAATTTCATCGAGCGTCATGTCCTTCAGCTCACCGACGAAGCTGACGAGGTTTTTCACCATGATACTCCAGATCATCCTTCCCTTTTCTTCGCTCGCCTTTGTCGGGTCTCCCAGCACACCGTTTGGAGATATTCTCTCCGTACGGGTATACCACTCGACGCTCCTGCTGGAGCTGAAATCGAGGTATCTGCTTGAAAAGTCGGGTATAAACTTCTGCATGTTCTGCGCGTCGACAAGATGCGGTCGCAGTGCAAGCGCGGTGCTCGTCTCTATCTCACCGGCATGGGCATCGTTGGGCGTTTCGATGATCCTCCCGATATCGACATCGCTCGTCTCACCGGTGTCGACGCAGGTAAAAATATGAGCATCTCTGTTTATCATCTGTGCGGCGTTCTTTAACGACGGCGTATTACCGCCATGCCCGTTGATAATGATCAGTTTTTTGACGCCGTGACAGGATACGCTCATCCCGATATCGTACACGATCCCGGTGAGGCTCTCGTTGGTAATGCTTATGGTGCCGCTGAAGCTCATGTGATGGTACGAAACGCCGTAGGGAACGGCGGGCAATACAATCGGTTTCGGGTCTTGAAACGCATGGGCAACATCTTCGGCAAGCTTTAGGGCATCGAACGTGTCGGTATCGAGCGGCAGATGAGTCCCGTGCTGCTCGGTCGATCCTACCGGGAGGAGCGCGATATCGATCTCTGAAAACCGGGTCTCGGCCTGGGGCCAGTTGAGCTCGCCGAGAATGTAGGTTCGTTTTATCTGTGGCATCTTCATACCCTCCTTTATCTGTACCGTTGGGGCTTGGAAAGCGGCGGTGCGGGAGGCGAGCCTCCTTAATCAGCCGCCCGGAGGCTCAAAAGCGATCCAGCCGCCTTCTTTTTTTAAAAGCGTCCCGGCCGCATGCTCCAGCTCTATTTTCAGCACACGGTTTCGTATTTTTTGAGGAATCACATCGGGAGGCGAGCTCACATCGTCAAAACGCAGGTGCTCGACTTCACGGTGCGGCGTGTATGCTCCTGTATCATCGATCAATTTTTTTTCCGCAAGCATGTACAGAGTATGCATGCTGCTCGCAGCTTCCTGATGCAGACTTTTTCCCGGCAGGCCGGCCAGACATTTTGCAACCTGCTCATCGGTGTATCCGCATTTTCCCGGTTCTGCACCGAGCGCTTCGAGCATCCCGACAATTCTGTGGCACTTCTCGCACTTGCCGCAGGGAAAAACCCTGTCGCCCTTTATACTCGCCATATGACATGAAACCTGATGGATCTGGAGCTCGCCGTACCTTTCAACCAGAATTTTGAGGACGAGAAGCTCGGACAGGGGCCGTGCAATCGAAAATTGCGTCATATTCCACTTCTTTTCCGAAAAATATGCGGTCAGATCGCCGTCGAAAAACCTGCTCTGATCGAAGAGCCCGTCGTAGTGCCGAATGCCCCGAAAATCCGCCCTCCGCGTCGTATCGTATTCATCGCCTATGACAAGATAGCCCGCATTCCGCTTTTTCAACAACGGCAGCGCTCCGAACAAAAAAATCGCCACCGTCCATAACCGGATGGGGTAATCGTCGGCCCTCACCCTCGCGAAATCCCCGCGTATAAAGGGAAAATGCCTGACCATCCAGGTAAACAGACGGTCGGAGTTCGTCCATACGCGAGCGGTATTCGAAACATTCTTCCTGAAATATCTGAAGCTGTTGAGAGCGGTATACCAGTGACGGCCCGACTCGTTGATGAATATCGGGTGTGTTTCGAGCCCGATTTCATCGAGCACTGCATAGCTGAGCAGACTCTCCTTGCCTCCGCTCAAAAGAATGCCGGCCTTTTTTTCATCTCCGCTCCATTGTTTTTTGGTTCCGTAAAACGAATCTCCGGTAAAAACGATCTGTGCGTTGGTATAGGATTTCTGTTTCAATACAGGCAGTCGGGGAAACGATTTTACCAGAAACTGATTCGGTTCCAGAAACTTCTTCACATAGATCTCGCGGGCCGTTTTTTCAACCATATCCCTGATAAAACGCCTGTCCGCCTCATCGCAGGGTCCGTTAATAATTATTTTTCTGCAAAAAAGGCCGTAGTTTATTGCCGCCTGCGAACCGATCATCGTGACGAGGTTGAGCGAATCCGGATCGTCCGGATCGAACACATCCTCCTCGTAGCGGTATATCAAATGGAACGTTTCGACAACGCCTCCCCGATGTATCGAAAATGGAATCTTGCAGCGATCGCGATCGATGGCAGCCGGTCCCACCTCAAGAGCATCGAAGACAACGAGATGATGAAGGCCCGGTTTATCCGCCGAAAAAAATTTCTGTCGATAGCTTTCATACCGCCTCTGCAGTTTTTGACTGAATTCCGTCAACCGGGGAATTATGCTGTCGGCTCCGGACAGCAGTACATCGGTGGTCGGCAGTCCCGTTTCGGAGGATATTCGACGGCACACCCCGTCGATATCCTCGGGCGGAATACCCTCATGATTGATCGTTACCGCTGCGACGGATGACTCGGAAACGGCCTCAAGCGCATGGATCTGTACATCGAGGGGATGAAGCCGGTAGCCGGGAAAACCGTCGTACTCCGTTCTGGCAGGGGCATGCTGCAAAACAACCAGTTCGGGCCTTCCGGCGGATAGTATCTCCAGCCCTCCCGGATATGCCGGATTAAGAAGGCTCCCCTGCCCTTCGATAATGATTACATCGGGATTCTCGTCATTGTAGGCCTGCCATACGGCATGTTCTATTTCACCGGTAATGAAATCCGAAATCAGGGCATCGAGGATCAGGCCGTAGGTGACCCCCTGCATCCATGCCGTCTGCCCGGTTCCGATCATTTCAACGGAAAAGCCCGCCTTCTCGAACGCCTCGACGAGCAGCCAGGCCGTCGTCCTTTTCCCGATTGCGGAATCCGTTCCGAGTACCGCAATCTTCAAAGATCCGACCTCCGCTATCTTGCCCGAAAAAAAATGGAGCCTGTCGCGGGGTGGGGGTTTTCTTATATCGCGGATTCTGACGTTGTGCGTTCGGGCGAGCCGAACCATCTCTTTATCTTCCGACAGAAGGTCATGAAGGCCGCAGTCCACATTGAGCCCGTACTCAATCGCTTTTTTGACATCCTCGCGTCCGGTTCGGCTCAGCCTCCCGCCGTCGGGTGCGAGTCCGACGACAAAATGAGTTGCGGGTATTCCATACAGTGCAGCTTTGTGCACCGCTTCATGAATATCGGTATAAATCGGAATACCGTTGGGACGTCCGTCCAGCACCTCACCGGCGTCCTTTCCGCCATACCGGGAATCAACGACGGATACGATTCTGTACCGTCTTGTCCTTCGAACAAGCCCGTGCGCGGTCTTTCCGTTCGTGGTCGCATACGCACCCTCGCAGTACACGATGGCAGAGCCTTCGGAAAACTCGGCCATTATTTTCTCCCGGTCAGTATGGCGACATAGCGATCGTGCGGCATCGGATTATTTTGATGTCTGTTGATGAGCGCGATGAGCCCGGCAGTCGACGCAGGGAGCACATTCAATCCTTCCTGCTCACGAACTATCCGTGAAAAGTACATCATATTCCTGTCCGAAACAAACGATGCGAAGCCGCCGGACCTGCGAACAGCATCCAGTGCAAGATCTCCGTCTATTGAATGCCAGTTTATAAGCGGCTCGTTTATCCTGGTTTCCTGAATCCGACCGGCCTCAAGATCTTCGCACTGCGGGAGATTCTTCAAAAATGCCTGAATAATCGGATTCTTTTTGAACGAAGAACCGGCGATGATCATGGGGACCCTCGACGTTTTTCCTCTCCGGTATAAACTCACGAATCCCCTGTGAATGCCTGCAAGCGTCGTTCCGTTCGACACCGGCACGGAAACGGCGGTGGGTGCGTCCCGGAGCTCATCGTATATCTCGTACGCAATCTCACCGTACGCCTTGAGCTGCACCGCAGTATTCTCTCCACCGGGGTTCGCATCGTAAATCTCTTCGATCCGTGCCTTTTCTTTTGAAATTTGCACGGCCTGTTCGTAATCTCCGGAAATCCGCTCTATACACGCACCGAACTTCTCTATTTCACCGATTCTTTTCGTTCGGTAGCTTGCGGGAATATATATTATACAGCGCATGCCTGCGAGATACGAGGCCAGGGCCATGGCGACGCCGTAGTTTCCGCATGTGGCAACCGTTACCGCGTCAAAGCCTCTCCGCAATGCGTCCATAACCTGGGCAAAGGCAATGCGGTCCTTCTGTGTTCCCGTCGGGTTGCTGCCTTCGAACTTGAGATACAGCTGACGGAGCCCCACCTCCCGTTCGATATTGCGGGCACGATTCATCGCCGTATCGCCGACCTGCGACTCCACGATGTCTTCGTACGCTTCGAGCCGCAGTTCGAGAGGATATTCGGCGGAGGCCGCGACATGCTGCTGTTTTTCAATATCGGGGAGAAGCTCTGCCGTTTCCGAAATCGCCCCGTTGACCAGCACCAGGTCCGCAGATTCCATAGCTTCGTTTTCTGCGCCCCGGTTTTCTCTCTTTTCATCATCCATGAAAATCACTCCGCATGGTATTCACAAACCGGTCCACCATGTTCGGCCCCGATCTCTGTCCGCGTACCGGGCGGAGACCGCTCACCGGACCACGGGCAGGTTGTTCCGCTGCCAGTTCTGAATACCGCCGATAATATTGTACACACGCCTAAAGCCGAGCTCTTCCATCATCTTGAGAGTCTGCCCGCTCCTCCCGCCGGATTTACAATAGATGACGTAGGTGTCCTCCCTGTCGAGCGCATCGAGCTTTTCCCTGAAGTTTTCGGAGTAAAAATCGATGTTCACGGCATCGACCAGATGGCCGCTTCTATACTCATCCTCGGTACGGACATCGAGCAGCATGAAATCCGGATTATTGCCGTTCTTTTTTATAATCGTATACGCCTCGTCCGGCGTTACATCCTCCAGCATCCGGACCGGTGCCCTTCCGGCTCTCTCCTGCGTCGCGCAGCCTATTATGAAGAAGAGCGCCGACAGCGTCACTGCAACAAGGAAAAGTTTCATCATCCCACGCATTACGAACCTCCTCGAAACAAAGTGTCTGAAATTATTGTCATGAAAATTAATGTAGCGTCACCGTCCGCCGGGAACAACACATTTTTCGTCCATTGTCAGGCAAAGAGAAAAATATGTATAGCATAATTTTCCATATATTCGAACACCACAGGCCCGACGACTGGCAAAAAAATCAGAAATGCTCCAGGCGTTTAGAGGAGGCTTTGGAGAAGCCCCGCCGCCTCCCGGCTGTTCTCTACCCTGAAGATGCCCTCGCGCACACGGGCGGCGTACGGAATACCCCTGAGGTAGCGGTGAATGTGTTTCCTTACTTCCCGTACTCCCCGTATTTCACCCTTGCTCCGTACAATGAGGGCAAGATGTTCGAGCGCCTGACGGATCCGCTGCTCGTATTCCGGAACCCCGACCTCGGGAAAATCCGGATGGGCCTTCAGCACCGCCCTTATACCTGAAAGAATCCACGGATTTCCGATGGCTGCCCTGCCGATCATTACCGCATCGCAGGCGGTCTGTTCGATCATCTTCGCCGCATCGCACGCTGTTTGTATGTCTCCGTTGCCGCACACCGGAATACCGGCCTTCTCCTTCACCAGAGCGATATACTCCCACCTGGCCCTGCCGGTGTATCTCTGTGCCGCCGTTCTCGGATGAAGGGTAATGAGCGCGGCGCCGGCCTCGCGGGCCGCATGTGCGTTTTCGACCGCAGTGATGCGGTCGTCGGAAAGGCCGAGTCTCATCTTGACCGTCACCGGAAGATCGGTTGCACTGACACAGGCTCTGATGAGAGTATAAAAACGGTCGGGGTTGTTCAAAAGCATTGCGCCTGCGCCTGTTTTGAGCACCTTATTCACGGAACAGCCGGCGTTTATATCGATGAAATCGGCGGGATACCTGCTGCAGATATGCGCTGCCTCGGCCATCGTTCCCGGATCGGATCCGAAGAGCTGTATTCCGGCGGGCCGCTGGGACCGACCGATCTTCAGAAGGCTGAACGTCTTCGGGTTGCTTCGTACTATACCGCATGAGCTCACCATTTCGGTGCACGTCAAACCGGCGCCGAATTTCCTTCCTATGATCCGGTATGCGGCGTCTCCGACACCTGCAAGGGGCGCAAGAAATATGTTATTTTCCGTTATTAAATTTCCTATGACTACCCTTCTCAGCAGAGACAATGGTCTACACCTCTTCCAAACTGACAATCACCTGTGCCAGTATTCCCTCACCCCTGCCGAAGGCGGTAAGCCCTTCACCAGAGGTAAAGGTTATACCGACGTCTCCGATCCGGGTGCCCGCGAGCCGGGCTACGGATGTCTTCATCTCGGCAATCTGCTCGCGCGAAAAACGCGGCCTGGCCGCTTCTATCATGATTCCCACATTGTGCACCCTGCACCCGGCAGCACGCACCATGTCGAGAGCCACCTTCAAGTACGCACGGCTGTCCGTAACACCCTGCCTGTAAAGCGGATCCGCATAGTAACCGAGAGATTCTCCGCCCGTTGCCTGGCTCAGGGCGTTGAAAAAAGCGTGCAAAACGACGTCCCCGTCGGAGTGTGCCTCCAGTCCGCCCGCATCGCTTATCCGTACTCCGCCGAGTATGAGGGGTTTGGAGAACGAGCGCTCAAACCGGTGACTGTCGCTTCCGAAACCTACGCGTACCACACGCTCTTCTCCTTCATTCTTCTCGTGTGTATCAATCTGGCGAGGCCGATATCCCGGGGGTAGGTTATCTTGAAGTTGTCCCGTGAGCATTCCACAAACTTGACCTTTTCATGGATCGCCTCGACGAGAGAGGTATCGTCGGTTGCCGTCAGCCCGTTCTCATACGCCGACTCAAAAGCCCTGAGCGCGATGTCGAAGCGTATAACCTGCGGTGTCTGTGCAATCCACACCTTGTTTCTGTCGGGTGTGTGGTCGATGAGCCTTCCGCCGTCGACGACCTTGATGGTATCGACAGCCCTGAACCCGAGCAGACTTGCACCGTACTCCCGCGCAGCACGCATGCACTCATCGAGCTCCGCATGGCGCACAAAAGGATTGACCGCATTGTGTATGAGCACGTATGAATCGGGCGGAAGATCCATGCCCTTCAATTTCTGCAGCATACTGTAGGTCGAGGCCTGCCGTGTTTCCCGGGCTTCGTCTATGAAGAGCAGTTTTTGTATGCCGTACCGGGACACAATACTCTTCAATCTTCCGATATCCTGCTGCCGCGCGGTTACGACTATGGAATCCACCGGACCGTAATCGGAAAATGATTTCAACGTGTAATAGATAAGCGGCTTTTTGCCCATTTTTATAAAGATCTTGTTCTCCTTCGTATGCATGCGTTCGCCGTTTCCGCCCGCACAAATAATTGCTATATTCATATGCACGTACCTTCCGCGTTATTTCAGCTTTATGGTTTTATCCATTGAAATTACGGTTCATCCGGTCTATAGCCCGTATTTCAATGTACCAATAAACACTGCAAATGGAAAACACAATTCAAAAGGCGTATGCAAAATTAAATCTCAGCCTCAACCTCTTTCCCGATCTGACGGACAGAGGCTACTTCAGGGTGTTGTTTATAAATACGCAGGCAGCCCTGTACGATGAGGTTGCAATCCGGCAAACCGGGGAAGGCATTTCCATAAACGACCCGGTTATCGAAAAGGCGGAAAACCTCGCCCTCACCGCTGCACGATTGATGGCCGGACGATATTCGTTGCCCGGCGGTCTGGGTATCGATATCCTCAAGCGCATTCCCGCCAGGGCCGGGCTCGGAGGCGGCTCTGCCGATGCGGCAGCCGTTATAAACGGCCTGTCCCTGCTCTTCGGCCTCCGCATGAGTTCTGAAAACCGATGCTCTCTTGCCCGGGAGCTCGGTATGGATGTATGCTACTGCGTCGTCGGCGGTCTCTGCAGGGTCGAGGATTCCGGAGACAGGGTAACAAAGCTCCCGTTCTGTATGCCTGAAATCGATACTCTTATCGCAGTCCCACGGGAAACAAAACCGTCAACAGCATGGGCCTACTCCATACTGCAAAAGGATGAGCTGGGTGCAGGGCATAAAAAAGTTCCGATCCTCCTCGATGCAATAAAAAAGAGGGATATTCCCGCCATCGCACGTAATCTTCACAACGATTTCCAGAATCCGATCGAGCAGCACTACCCGGTTACCCGTTTTGTGCGGGAAAAGATGCTCGAATCGGGAGCGCTGGGAGCACTGCTGGCAGGCTCCGGCCTTGCCGTGTTCGGCATGTTCGGTAGCCGTGCAGCCATGAACGACGCCCGAGAGGCGCTTGAAAAAGAGGGGATGCTCTGTTTTTCCACCCGTACGGTCGCATCTGAAAAGACCGCTACTCGAACAGCTTTGTGATCTCGTCCCTGCCCGAAGGGTGCACCTTCGTCCGTTTCCCCTTTTGTACCATGTAGACCGCTTCTCCCCTGTCCAGAAATTCACCGATCGGGGTAATAGAATCCGCTCTTCCCCGCCGCTTTGCAAAAACGGATTCAAGGGCATGTCCTTCATTCTCCGGCACGGACACAAGCAGGGCTCCTGATGCGATCAGGGACCAGGGCGACAGGTTGAAGAGACGGCAGAGCTCTCTTGTTTCTTCAAATACGGGTACTCTGTCGATATACAGGTTCAAACCGATCCCGGACGCTGCCGCCATTTCATAGGCCCCGGCAAGCACTCCTCCCTCCGTCGGGTCGTGCATGCCGGTTACCCGGGTGCTGCTCCTCGCACGCCGCGCATCGTCAATAACGCTTATGCCCGGTTTCTGCAAAAACCCGATGCAGTTTTCGTAAAAGCTCCTTCCGAAATGCGACTCGACCTGGTCGCGGCGTTCCCGCGCAATGATCGATGTTCCCTCGATTGCAACACCTTTTGTGATATACAGGCGGTCTCCAGGGCGTATTCCGCCGTTTCGTATCAGCTCCCCCTTTTTCGCCTCTCCGAGCATCGTACCGGAGAGTATGGGGGATGAAAGTCCGTGGGTGATCTCGGTATGCCCCCCGATCAGTGATATGCCGAGCTCGGCACACGCCTTTCTTAAATCCGACATAATATCCTCGATCACCCGACACGTTGTTTTATGCTCGGACAAAAGCATCGTAACAAGGAACCAGCGGGGAGTCCCGCCCATAACGGCGATATCGTTGGCATTGATATTCACCGCATACCACCCGATCCTTTGGGCTGCAAAGGTTATCGGGTCGCTCTTCACAATGAGATAATGACCGCCCATGTCGATGGCTGCGGCATCTTCTCCAATGCCGGGACCCACAATCACCCGCTTGTCGCGTATTTCAATCCTGCCGAGCAGCTTTTGTAAAAACTCGCTCTGCAGTTTGCCGGTCTGCAGGTACTCCATGGCTTTTCTTTCCGCCTTCGGTATTGTTCGGCCGACCTGCGGCCGGCCGAAGGGGGTATTTTCGCTTGCCTTATGTTGCCGTCACGTAATTTTTAATGTAGTATACATTACGGATGAGAACAAGTATTTTGGTGATGGAATGAAAGCGCTCATTTTCTGCGGATGCCACAGCACCGGAAAAACGACTCTCATAGGAAAAGCGGTACGGACGCTCACAGGGAGAGGATACTCGGTCATCACCATTAAACATACGCCGCAAGATCGTAACGGCTCCTCACATAAAAAAGAAAGCGATACCGACCTGCTTCTTGCAGCCGGATCGCGGGTTGCGATACGGGTAACTGAAAACACGGCTGTTTCATACAGGATGTTGAAAAGGGATGAAAGGCAAAACGCTTCGTCCCTTCTTGACGCTCTGCTTGACGAAAACGATGGTGATTTTGCGCTGATCGAGGGATTCAAAAGCTACGAAGGCCCTATTCCGCGGATTGTATTCGGCCATACCCTCCGGGATATCCGGGAACTTGCAACTGCATCCACCGTTGCTTTTTCCGGATGGGAAATCGACGATCCGGCCCCGCATGCTATCCGGACGGGTACCGGTTTTGAAATACCGTACCTCTCCACTGCCCTGGAGCCGGATAGTATTGCGGACTTTATAGAGAAACATGCACGGGATGTCGATACATAAGCCCTGTTCGACGACGGGCAGCTTCCATATGCCTCACTCTTTCCCGAAGCAGCCTGCCGAACGGCAGGATACAGCCGTCCTGCAATCCATGGATTTTCGTAAATCCGCGCTCCCGCCTCACGCTGCATCAGTCCTGTGCGAAAGCCCGATACATGAGATAATTCAAGACAGGGTGCTTTTTTTGTTTTACAGCCGGGAGGTCGAGGTCTTTCGCCATGTTCACCAGTACCCGGGCATGACCTCCAAGTCCGCGGTAGTGGCAGGAAAGCGCAATATCGAAAAGAACGGTTTTATAAAAAAAACACCTCTGTTCGGTAAAGTATGTTTTATAAAAATCGTCGATGATCAGGTCGATCCTCTCCTCGGGGCTCCTGTTCTCCAGTATGATCCTGCTCTTTTTCGCTTCATCGATCCGCGATCTGACATCCTCCGTATCCTCCCGGGATAAAACGAGCCGCACAATCTCCTCCAGGTTGAAGATGCGTTTTTCCTCGTCCGGCGAGTATATACGGGCAAGACCTGTCTGTACGATCGACAGCGCCGGATGATCGACGATTTTCGAACCGTCTGTCTTGAGAACATCGGGGAGCGATTCAAGCCCCGACACGCGTCCGGCTTCGGTTTTCTGCAGTGCCTGATCGAGACGAAAAAGTGCATACTCGGGTGTGACGGGAAAATACGCCTCTTTCTCCTTTTCTCGAAGCTTCAACAAATAATTTTTGCTCCCCGGGCCGCTCGAAAATCGAAGCACACCCCTCTGCATGTTGACGATAAAACGATACAGGGTAAGAGACAAACCCCTGTCGTCTTCAAGGGGAATAAAAAGCCGGCTGCTTCCGATCGAATCGGGCACTGCGAGCAGCGGATCATCCGCTATTCGCATTTCCGTCCGAAGCACGGACCGCTTTTCGACCGGTTTTTTCTGCGCAATATCAATACCTCTCGACCTGAGTATATACAGGGCCTTCTTCGCCGCTTTTCTCACGGACTTTGCTTCAGCCGCATCCGAGGAGAGCTGCCACAGCTCTTCAGCAGCGCCGTCCTCAAACTGAAGCACTCCGCCCGGGTCTTCGAGAAGCATCTCTTTCAATTCATCCCTGTTCATACACAGCTCTTTCTACACATATCTGATCTTTTCACGAGTGATTCTTTCAACGTTCCCTAAAAAAGCATGCAAAATGGAGATAATATCGTCAACCGAACGGAAGCTGTCTATATCGATGGTGTTGACGCGATCTTCGTAGCGCTTCCAGTAATCGAGCGCAATGATCTTCAGCGGATCGAATACATGGTCGCGCCCCTTTTTGAGTTTCCGCACAATTTCCCGAATCCCTCTTCCCGCATCCTCCCCCGAAGCACCACCCGCTTCTTCCCCTGCTCTTGGGCCTGTAAACTCGTATTCCACGAGGGGCGACGTATTCGACAGAAAGTACAGTTTGAGGCCTTTTTGGAAGCAAAGCGGCAACACCAGTATCGTATCCTGTGTTTCCACAATCCGTTGGGGGATCTGCACTCTCGTATTCAACGCCGGACGGTACGCGTCTATCAGTCTGTACTCCTCAATGAGCGCCTCCAGGTCCGAACCGAGCTCACTGTACTCGATCGAGTACAGCTGGTGCAGTATGAGGGCGCGTTTTTCAATGCTCTCCTCCGAATCCCTGAAATAGGAGTTGACTCTCGCCCTCAGATTGCCGGTTTTACCGACATACACCGCCTGCCCCTCCCGATTCCTGAAGATGTACACACCGGGCGCGGAGGGCAGGCTTCGTAAAAATCCCCTGTCAAATGCATACTGCGCATAATTCACCTTCTTTTCGGGCCTGGCGCTCATCTCCATCAGATCGTCGACAACCTCTGCGCCTTCCCGTACCGCAGTACCGGCAATATGCTCAAATACCCGGACAAGTGTTTTTGTTTTTGAAAGGGCCGATCCCGATTCGAAATTCAGCAGGGAAAATTCACGGACGAGATCCTGCCACTTAGTAATCTTTTTTTCAGGGTATAGATGAGAAACCAATCTTTTTATGGAAAGGGTTTTTAACTCGGGGTCCAGAGGGGAGAGGGTGCGGTACAGTCTCTTCAAGCAATGGAGGCTTTTGGCATCATAGGGAACGAATACATGCATGTGCGCATCGAGAAGCATCTGCTTCACATTTTTCAGCTCGGATTCGGTCCCGCCTTTACGGATAATGAAGGATGCGTACAGCTCGATATCGGCGAAGGGATCGGAGCCTTGTTTCGGCCGCGCAGATGTGTCCTCGATGCAGAAAAGTACGAAGGAAGCTGCTTCAATCCGCACTCTGTCGGTATCCAGAATACGGACGGCACGCCAGACCATGCCTTTTTCATCCCTTGCAAAACGGGCGTCCCCCATGAGGATGGGCGACACGATCCGTTCGGCCCTCCGTTCATCGATATTGCTCATCCTGAAAAAACGAACCAGTATTTCCCTGCTTGAAAACCCACTCTCCTCCCGGAGCATGGTATCATAGATTGTGTCGTTCATACTCTTCATTTCTTCTCTTTGCTTTTTGAACGTCGCTTCGACCCCGGCCTCTTCACACCGCATGCAGTCCGGACGGACGAGCTTCATTCGGTCGACCGAAAGTCGGACGAACACAAAATTTTCATGAAAAAATCGTATGAATATAATATAATGTATGTATGCTCGATATAAAAAAAGAATCGGGGTGAATACATATGACAGGCACTGTTCCGCTTCCTGACGAAAAAAAACAGAGGTACAACTTCTACAAGGCTGGAACACGGGTATTTTCACAGGGGGATACGAGTACCGACATATATATCCTGAAAAAAGGCGCGGTAACCGTCTGTGTCGACGACCAGATTGTGGGCCTTATCAATACCCCGGATATATTCATCGGTGAAATGGCGTACTTTCTCGGCATCTCTCGAACCGCCACGATAGAAGCGGTTGAAGACAGCGAATTCATCGTCATTCCCGCCGAGGACCTGTATGAAAACGTTCTGAAAAACCCGCAGATAGGCATCGAGCTCATCAAAATTTTATCGGGACGTCTGGCGAATACCACAAAATACGCCACACGACTTGAAAAGGATCTTATCGATACGAGGGCCGAGCTCAGAAAGAGTCAGGGCATCAGGGAGGAGCCCGAACCCTCGGTCGAGGACAAGCTCGTATCCCGCGGCTTCATAACCCGCACACAGCTCAATGAGTGTAAACAGGAATGTGAAAAGATGAAGAAAGAGGAAAAGGAAAGCTCGATCATGCATGTTCTCATCAACAAAAAATACCTGACCGTCGAACAGCTCATTCAGTACCTGGAAATGGAACAGGTATAAGCAGTTACCGGGGGCTATACCCTGGCTTTTTGTAGAGTCTTTCTTCATTGTTCTGTATACAGGGCCTGTACACCTTTTCCATCCACTCCTCCGGCTCGACCTCCTCGATTGCAACCGACACTGATTTTTCCTCACATGCGGCAATCCTCACAACGTCCCTCGTTATTTCCTCTGCAAGCCGTTTTTTCTGCTCTTCGGTTCTTCCCGGATAGAGTTTCACGATAATATGGGGCATATTCCTCCTCCTCAGGACAATCCCGATCAATGGGTACCGCATACCGTGCGCCTGTTTTCGATAGTACTTCTTTGTGAGGAGGTTTACAAGTATATTAGAAAAAATCTGCACCTGAGGTGCAGTGCCCTTTACAGCATGTGAGACCGGTCGAAGGTGTTGCCCGGACACTTCGCGTCCGGATATTGCCGCCGGTGCAGGCACCAGGCACTATACCGATGCCCGGAACACATTTCCCGCATGTTCTTGAGGAGGCAGAAAGATGAATCGACAGACCGTATACACAGACACGGTTCAGGTATCAACGAAAGGTGAAACGGATATCATCGATATCACCCAGATGATTGCGGAATCGGTGCGCAAAAGCGGGTTGACGAGAGGGCTCGCATGCGCATTTGTCGCAGGCTCAACCACCGGCATAACCACCGTCGAGTATGAGCCCGGTCTCATACACGACCTGCAGGAGGCATACGAGAGAATAGCTCCCCGCCGTGCATCCTACGCACACAACAGCCGCTGGGGCGATGGGAACGGGTACGCTCATGTGCGCGCTTCCTTCACCGGCCAGGATATAAGCGTCCCGTTTTCCGACCGGGGACTTATGCTCGGAACGTGGCAGCAGATTATCCTTATAGATTTCGATAACAGGGCACGAACGAGAAACGTTATCGTCCAGCTGCTCGGCGAATGATCGACTGCCGGGTGAAAACAGGGGAGATGCACGGGGAAACTCCATGAAAAGAAAGGCGGCCGTTTACGGAATCCTCTTTATACTGCTGTTCGGGCTTATGCTGATTTCTGAAGCCGACGCCTCGGAGAGGGTAAACGGCTTTGCCGACGTGTTACGGGAAAAAGGCGTATCCCCTGTGCTCGTTTCTGGGCTCATATCCATGATACCCATCTTCGAGCTCAGAGGAGGTATTCCGGTGGGCATAGCCCTGTTCCGGCTCAATCCGATACCGGTATACGCTGTATGCGTCGTTTTCAACCTTATTCCCGTGCTCCCGATTCTCCTGCTTTTGAACCCGCTCATGAAGCTTCTTGCAAAAGTCCCCCTGTTTTCGGGATTCTTCGGATTTCTTTCGGCACGGGCCGGAAGGAAAATGCAGCTCATTGAAAAGTACGAGGAGCTGGGGCTTCTGCTCTTCGTTGCCGTTCCCCTTCCCGTTACCGGCGCCTGGACAGGGTCGCTTGTGGCGGCCATCATGCAATTGCCGGTACTGACCTCGTTTCTCTTTATTGCACTCGGTATTATGACTGCGGGTGTTGTTGTGACCCTGCTCACACTGCTCGGCGTGTACGGCATCATAGGCGCCGCGGGTATCATACTGGCCGCGGCTGTCCTGTACATTCTGAAGATGAAAAAGTCGCTGCGGGAGACCGAATAACCCGTTTTCAGGATTTCAGGGACGCTTCCCCCTGAAAGCGGCTCGCTGGCTGCCGCGACAAATCCGCGAGCCCCATTTTATTGACAATTCGCCGTACGGCAGTAATATTGTGTGCATGAAAAACGATATACGGGCAGATACGGGGATTCTCGGGCTTTTCGGAAACCCGGTCGAGCATTCGATTTCACCCGCTTTCATGAACTATGCGTTGAACAGCCTCGGTGTGAACTGCGTGTATACGGCATTCCGGATACAGCCCGATGCTATCGAACAGGCCGTATGCTCCATGCGGGTACTGGGGATCAGAGGCGCAAACGTCACCATTCCGTTCAAAAGCGCTGTCATACCCCATCTGCACGCCGTCGACGAAGATGCGGAAAGGATCGGGGCGGTCAACTGCATTGTCAACGACGGCGGGTCGTTAACAGGGTACAACACGGACCACATCGGCTTTATCAAGCCTCTGTCAGACAGAGGCATCCGGATTTCGGGAAAAAGGGTGCTTGTCGTTGGAGGCGGGGGAGCGGCACGGGCGGCTGTATACTCACTGGTAAAGGCGCACGTAAAAAATATCACCGTAATCAACAGGAGCCGGGACAGGGCCGAATCGCTGGTGCAGTGGTGCAGGGCAAGATTGGGGTTTTCTTCCGTCCGTTATGCGGGAAAAAATGAGGATATACGTACGGCACATGTAAAATCCTGTGATCTGATCGTGAATGCGACGCCGGTCGGTATGTTCCCCGATACGGGGAGCGCACCGCTTTCCGAGGAATTTTCATTTCACCGGGGACAGACCGTGTACGATCTGATCTACAACCCCGAGATAACACTCCTGCTCGAACGGGCAAAAAAGCAGGGGGCCGACACCCTGAACGGGTTTGAGATGCTCATCCTGCAGGGACTGTACTCGCTTGTACACTGGTTCCCGTCATATGAGGAGCAAATACTCTCTCTGAAGGGGTCTTTGATCCGCTATATGAAAAACAATCCGGTCGTTTGAAATCAACAGCTCGGTGCACAAGCCCGGCATTTTTACAAATAACACGGAGCGGAGGTATTCGGTGTCGGCCGGTAAAAAAGAAGAAGAAAAAAGAATCATCTTCATACTGGGGTTTATGGCATCGGGAAAATCGACCGTTTCGCGGCTGCTCGCCCAAAAACTCGGATATTCCTTCATCGATACGGACAGCATCATCGAGAAGGAGGAGGGCAGGCCGATACACAGGATATTCGAAGAGGAGGGCGAAGCCTTTTTCAGGCGAAGGGAGGAAAAACTGCTCAGGCGCATCGTGAACGGGTCGGACTCCGAACGCGCGGTTGTCGCAACAGGAGGAGGCATGCCCTGCACCGAAGGTAATTTCAGTTTGATGAAAGAGCACGGTATTACCGTGTACCTGAAATCTTCTCCCGGGGATATAACGGCGAGGATAAAAAACACAGGCGAGCGGCCGCTGTTTCACCGGCTGGCCGCAGACCGCAGCCCGAAAGAGGCCGTACAGTCCCTGTTGAAAAGCCGGGAGGCCTTTTACGGGCGGGCGGATATACATGTGTGGAATCCAAACAGCCGCCCGCCAGCCGGCGCTGTGCGGGAGATAGTCGGAAGGCTGTCCGGTTTCGAAAGGGGCCCAGCCCGAACCCTGTAAAAACGAGGGCGCGTGAAACTTTAAAACCTAAAAGGCTCGAACCGATACGTGCCTGATGTTTTTTGCCTCACAAAATGCAATGATGGACATGTGCAGCATGAGAGTCCGGGCGAATATCAAATTTCGGTACAGATAACTAGGATTGCAATGTACAACACCATAAACGCAGGGACATACAGAGTCTATGTGGGAACCGATGTACTGGGCGGCATCCCCGGGCTCATACGGGAAAATTTAGCAAAGGAAGAGCGCGGGAACCTGCTCGTGTTCGTGGTTACCGACAGGAACGTCGCCCGGCACTACCTGAAATTCGTAACCGGCTCTCTGAACAGGGGCGGTTTCAGGGTAAGGAATTATGTGCTTCCCGCCGGTGAGGGCACAAAAAACTTAAAGTCTCTCTCCCGTCTGCTGAACGAGATGGTAAGGCGCGGTCTTACCCGCGATTCGCTTGTGGCAGCGCTCGGAGGCGGGGTGATCGGCGATATTGCCGGATTTGCGGCGTCGATCTACATGCGGGGATGCCGGCTCGTTCAGATCCCGACGACGCTTCTTGCCCAGGCCGATTCCTCCATCGGCGGAAAAACAGGCATCAATCTGCCGCAGGGAAAGAATCTCATCGGAAGCTTCTACAATCCTCTCCTCGTGGCAAGCGACCTGTCGGTCCTGCAGACCTTGCCGGAGCGTGAGCTGATTGCAGGATTTGCAGAGGTCGTAAAATACGGGCTCATCTTTCACAAACCCCTTTTTGAAAAGATCGAGCACGTGATCGGCGGGGAGAGAGACCGAAGCCTCGCAGACATGCTCCGCGACGATACCGATTTTCTCAATGATGTCATTACCCGTTCGATTAAAATAAAAGCGGAAATCGTGAAGGCCGACGAGCGGGAAAACGATCTCAGGATGATACTGAACTTCGGCCATACATTCGGACATGCCGTGGAGCAGGTTACAGGCTACAGGCGTTTCCTCCACGGCGAGGCGGTTCTGCTCGGCATGGAGATGGCCACCCGGCTTTCCGTCAAAGAAGGGCTGCTAGGCAAACCCGATGCTGAACGGATACAGTCCCTTCTCGATGCATTCAACCAGGCCGGCGTCGGAAGAACATCCGAAAAGAGGACGGCTTCAAAGGGTAAAACAGGCACAGAAAAGAGCCGTGCTGAAAAAAAGGCGCTCTCCCTCAGGGGCATGACGGCGAAGACCATATACCGGCAAATCGGCGCCGACAAGAAAAAAAGGGGCGGGGCCGTTCACTACATAGTGCTGAATCGGATCGGCTATGCCGTGCCGGAAACGGATATTCGTAAAAAAGCTGTTCTGGAAAGCATTACCGAAACGCTCGCCCGCCGCCGGGCCCGGTTCTGATTTAAGAGCAGGCGTACAACGGGCTCACGGTGCGAACCTGTTCGAGCATGCATACGCAAACCGGTCCGGGCGCGAAATTTACTCCGCACAAAACTCGTGCTGGCCTCCTTTCGCCCGTGGAAATGCTCCAACATGACATCCTCTGAATTACTGTTTCAAAAGGAGCTCGAGCGCCCGCAGATACCCTTCGGGGCCGAGTCCCTTTATCTGTGCAATACATACGTCACGCACCACGGAGACTTTCCTGAAATCCTCCCTCTTCTCGATATCGGAAAGATGCACCTCAACCGCAGGCAGGGGCTGCCCCTTTATCGCATCCCTGAGAGCATAGCTGTAATGCGTGAGCGCTCCCGGGTTGATTATTATACCGCTGTATCCGCGGTGCACGCAGGCCTGTATACGGTCGATGATCCTTCCCTCGTGATTGGACTGATAGGAGTGAAGCCGGACGCCCCGCCCCCTGGCCTGCTTCTTCAGCCACTTCAGAAGTTCTTTAAGAGTCATGCTCCCGTACAGTTCCGGCTCTCTCTCACCGAGCATATTCAGATTGGGACCGTTAATAACAAGTATCTTTTTCATAGCCACAACCGGTACGCACGCAGGACGAAACGGCTCAACACAAAAGCCATCGGGAGCAGCAGCCGATGCACCTGCACAAAGGGCTATTGTAGCACAACCGGTCGAAAAACGACACATAAAAATCCGGGTGTGCGCAAACGCCCGATCGCGAGACCTGAATTTCAATGAATTAAACTATAGGCCAGTGAACTTCCAAACTTAAAAGGTTCAAATCGACACTTGCCTAATGGTTTTTACCTATAGAATGCAATGACAGGCAATTTTAACATTGTATAGGCTCACTTATTAATGAAATTCTGGTACAAAAAACCAGAATTTAAATAGATAAAACCATAAAACCGAAAATAAGGAGCGCCTGTATAAATAAAGGAGTAAAACAGCACGCAGGTCAGGCGAAAACAAGGGGGAGCCGAAAGAACAGGACGCCTGCGAGATAGAAGCAGAGGGTAATCGCCACAACCCTCCAGTAGAGTGCGCACGCCGTCGGAATCAAATCCGGTGTAATCTCACGGGAATCCGCGTCGCCCAGTACCGGTTTTTCTCTCACCCGGCCGCCGTAGGACAGGTTCCCGCCGAGTGTAATACCGAGTATTCCAGCAAACCCGGCCTCGGCGATTCCGCTGTTCGGACTCGGGTGCCTCCTGCCGTATTTGATCATTGTGCTGAAGACCTTTTTCTTGAACCCTGCCGCACAGAGAATAAAAAAGAAGTTCAATCTGGCGGGAATGAAATTAAGAATATCGTCCAATCGTGCGCCCGCCTTTCCGAACCTTTCGTACCGGTCGTTCCTGTATCCGAACCGGGAATCGACGGTATTGACCGTTTTGTACATATACGCGGATGGAATGCCTCCGAGAATCAGGTAGAAGACCGGTGCGGTAAAACCGTCGACCACATTCTCGGCAAGCGATTCGACAGCTGCTTTGATTATCTGCGCCTCTGTGAGCTCTCCGGTGTCTCTCCCGACTATTGCGGAAACCTTGTCGCGGGCATCACGAATGTCTTCATTCTCAAGGCACCGGTACACTGCTTTTGCCGACCTCACCATGTCGCGGTTGCAGAGCAAAAAGTAAATAAGCGCCATCGCAAGGATATTCAGAGAAAAGGGAAGTGATAAAAAGGGCTTGACGAGCTCCAGAGACAGGGTGGCTGCAAAAACCGTCGCCAGCGAGAGCAGCAGGAGCAACAGACCGCCGATGAACTTATTTTTCATCGGGTAGCAAAGTCTTTCGTATACTGAGAGCATGCCGCCGATGAGCCGGACCGGATGAAACCTGACGGCAGGGTCGCCGGCAAAAAAATCAAGGATAAACGCAGCGACAATAGTGACGATCAACCTGTCCTCCGGCTTTTATAATCTTTTCGACTGACTGGTTTCTGTTCGGCGCCGCTGTACCGCCGGGCGTCAGCGCGGCCGGAAATAATCTACCCCTGCACAAAGAGAAAGAATACGAGCACAAATCCCGCAACCTCCATCATCTCAATACCGGCGCCGATGGTATCGCCGGTAAAGCCGTTGATTTTCTTCCTGCATATCATACCCCAGATCATCCATAACGATAGTATGAGAACCGGAAGAAAAAGTATCATGGCATTGAAGTATCTGAAGCTGAACAGTTCCATAAGCAGAAATGAAACAATCATGTGCCTCGTCTTTATGGAAGCTGAAAAAGACGAACCCATACCCCTTCCCGCAGGAGGAAACGCGCTGCAGTACAGCGCAACACCCCCCCTGCTGAGAACCGGAGGGAGGATGAGCAAAGAACGGTGCGCACCGGGTATGTACCGCAGAATCTCAAATAAAATCACAATCTTCAACATGTATATGCTGAAGGCGCCGATAAACCCGAGGGCTCCAACCCTCGAATCCTTCATGACTAAAAGAATCTCTTTCTGCTCCGTTTTCCCCGAGAGGAATCCGTCGAATGTATCTATGATGCCGTCTGCATGCATCCCTCTGGTAGCAACGAGAAGAAAAATGACGATAAAAACTGCAACACTGAGGGGGGACATTTCGATAAAGCTTATGCCGAACACGAAACCGCCGAGAAAAGCGCCGACAACGGGGAAAAAAGCGGATGCCGCGCCCGCATCTGCCTCTACTCTGCCGAGCCCCGGTATCGCGGTCAGAAACCCGAATGCAAACAACAGTCGCTTCACTGCTCTTCGTATCATAACTCACATACACCCGTGAAATGCCCATCTAGCCGATTTTACCATCCACCCCTGCCTGATCGAAGGTCGCCATGTCATAGTACAGGGCGAGGGCAGCATCGACAATCTCCATCGCCAGGGCTGCGCCTGTCCCCTCCCCGAGCCTCAGCCCCAGGTCCAGAATCGGTTCTTTTCCGAGGAATTCGGTAAAAAACCCATGCCCCTTTTCCGCAGACCGGTGCGACAGCAGTATATAATCTCGAATGCTCGGACAGAGAGCGCACGCTATCATGGCGCCGACGGTCGAAATATATCCGTCGACAACGGCAGGCTTTTTCTTTAGAGCCGCCCCTATGACCAGACCGGCGATCCCGCCTATCTCAAAACCGCCGACCCCGGCGAGCACACCCACCGGGTCGGACGGATCCGGCCTATTCCTATCGATTCCCTTCTGTATGAGATCGATTTTTTTGTTCAGTGTATCGTCCGTAATACCCGTACCCCGCCCCGTTATATCACGCACCTCTCTTCCGGTCAGTACGACCGCAACCGCTGCCGAAGCTGTGGTGTTCCCGATTCCCATTTCTCCGGTACCCAGGATATCGAACTCACGCTCGAGGGCAAGCTCTATGCCGGTTACTATCGATGCGATTGCCTGCTCCCGGCTCATTGCCGGGCCGTGTATAAAGCTCATGGTGCCGTAATCAATTTTTCGTGCGATGAAACCGGTAAAATCAAGGTCGGAGGCGACGCCCATGTCCACCACCACCACGTCGCATCCCGCGTGACGGGCAAGAACATTGACGCCCGCGCCCCCGTTGACGAAATTCAGCACCATCTGCGCCGTGACACTCTGTGGATAGGCCGAAACACCCTCGCCAGCGATGCCGTGGTCGGCGGCGAGCGTGAATATGACCCTTTTGTCGCACACCGGCCTGTCTGTACGCTGTATTGCTGAAATCTCTTTGACGATCTCCTCAAGCCGTCCCAGGCTGCCCTGCGGTTTGGTCTGGCTGTCCAGGCGCTTCTGCACGGCCCGAACCACATCCCGATCCACCGCTTTCACCCGGTCACAGTACTTTTTCAGTTCGTTCATTGTCTCTTCCGTGTTTCCTCCAGCTCTTTTTCTTTTTTAAACCTCTCCAGCCCGAGGACAATGAGCCTGTCGACAAGCTCGCATACACTCAATCCGCTTGCCTCCCAGAGTTTCGGGTACATGCTGATGCTCGTAAACCCGGGCAGTGTGTTGATCTCGTTCACCAGTACCTCTCCGGTGTCTGCACGAATAAAAAAATCAACCCGCGCCATTCCGTCGCAGCAGAGCACCCGGAATGTCCGTACCGCAAGATCTTTCACCTTTACCTGCGTCTCTTTATCCAGGTCTGCCGGAACAATCAGCCGTGCCTCATCGTCCCGAACGTACTTTGCATCGTAGGAGTAAAACCCGTGCCGCGTCACAATCTCACCCGGTATGGATGTCTTCACATCACCGCCGCTTCCGAGAACCGAGCATTCGATCTCTCTCCCATCGATACACTCCTCGATGATAATTTTGAGGTCGAAACAAAATGCCGCGTCGACTGCGGATTCGAAAGACGCAGCATCATCGGCCCTGCTGATCCCGACCGAGGAACCGAGGCGTGCAGGTTTGACGAACATCGGCGAACCGACCGCGCGCAGCGCGTCCTCATACCGGATATCGCCACGCGATTCGACGGTATACACGACAAAGCGGGGCTCAGGCACGCCTGCTTCACGCAAAAGCCGTTTCATTACATCCTTGTCCATCCCTACAGCCGAGCCGGTGACTCCTGCGCCGACGAACGGGATGCCCAAAAGTTTAAGCATGCCCTGTACCGTTCCGTCCTCGCCGTTCGGACCGTGCAGCGCGGGAAACACGACGTCCGCCTCTGCAACCGTATCGAAGGTGATGGCATCGACAACGCATGCTTTTCCGTCTTTCGACTGCAGAAATACCTCTTTCCACTTCTGTTCCGGTAATGAAGCGGCATTCACCGGCGGCCGTTTCACCCTGTCGATGTCGGAAACCAAAAACCAGTCCCCGCTCCGTGAGATATAGACCGCACATACATCGTACTTTTTCGGTATTGCAGAAACGATATTTCCCGCCGACTGTATCGACACTTCGTGTTCCGCCGACTTTCCTCCATAGATAAGCATGACAACGGTTTTTTTCACGACAGTACAATCACCTCGCATTAAAGGTCTTGCGCCGTTTGAAAAATATCCTCAATTGTTTCACGGCGCCGAATGAGCCGTGCGTTCCCGTCCCGTACGAGGACTTCGGCTGGTCTTGGACGGGATATGTAGTTCGAAGACATCGAAAAACCATACGCTCCGGCGGTACATATGCACACGATATCACCCTCACTGAAGGCCGGAAGCTCTCTGTCGACAATTCCGTTAGCATTCCTTGTAAACGTGTCGCCGGATTCGCAGATGTTGCCGGCGATCGTCTGGCCGACGGCGTCTCCTGCAACATGAGTACCGTTGATGATTTTGTGATAGCTTCCGTACATCGCGGGCCGCACGAGATGGTTGAATCCGGTGTCGACTCCGACAAAGCGGTGCTTTTCACCCTGCTTGACTGCGGTCACCGTTGCGAGCAGATACCCGCACTCCGCAACAATGTATCTCCCGGGTTCTATAACGAGTTTCAGCCTCCTCCCGTAGAGGTCGCAGAATTTTTCAAACTCGTCGGAAATTTTTTGTCCGAGCACCCCGATATCGATTCTCCTCTCATCCTCCCTGTAGGAAACGCCGATTCCGCCGCCGAAATCAATGAATGAGAGGTCGTCGAACTCACCGGCGGTTTCGAGCAGTACATCCATGGCTTCTATGAACTTATCGGGCTGGAGGATGCCCGAACCGATGTGTTGATGGATGCCGGTTATCTTCAGGCCGTATTTTTCAGCCGTTTGTTTGATCTCATCCACCCGTGCGTGGTGAATGCCGAACTTGCTTTCCGGACCGCCGGTAATAACGTGGTTGTGGTGGCCTGCGCCGACATTCGGATTGATGCGCACGCATACCTCGCTTCCCGGATATTTCTCGCCCATGAGTCGAAGCTGAGCCAGCGAATCTATATTGACGAGCACACCGCGGGATCGGGCGAACTCCATATCCTGAGCGGTGGCGTTGCTCACCGTGAAGAGAATATCCCCCGGATCGAAACCTGCGGCAAGGGCGGCATGAATCTCTCCCGGAGAAACCGCATCGATCCCCAGCCCTTCAGCCCGGAGTATCTTCATGATCTCAATATTGGTATTCGCCTTGCAGGCATATTTCACCTCCCTGTCGGGATATGGTATTGCGGAGAGCAGCTCTCTCGCGCGCATTCGAAGTATATCTTCCTCGTATACGTACAGAGGGCTCTGAAAGGTCTCCACCAGCCGGCCCACCTCAACTCCCCCGAGAACAAGCGTATTGTCACGTACCTCCATCCCTTTTCCCCGTAATGGTGTGGTATTGTGTTTCATCCGCGGGTATCGGCACCGGTTATCCCTCAACGGTACACACGCGGTGCATGCGGAAAACATTTTCAAAAAAATTAGAAACAAATGTATGCATGAAACATTCATTTGTCCATGAAAACTTCACAGGACAAATCGGAACGGTTGTATTCAGACACAGCTCAATAGACGGCGGGTATTTTACGCGAAATTGATTGACAGGAACGGCGATGTCTTAGATTATACTGAAAAGCGTAAAAATGCAAATAGCAACAGACCGGCCGTAAAAAGAATGGATAGAAGAACCTATCCCGAACGTCCCATTCCAGGTGTCGGAGCCGTGGTATTCAGAGACGATCGGGTGCTTCTCATCAAACGGGGTACCCCTCCGATGCAAAACACCTGGTCCCTCCCCGGGGGTGCAGTGCATCCGGGAGAAGATCTCAAGCACGCCGTTAAACGGGAAATTCGCGAGGAGTGCGGGATCGAAATCGAAGTCTTCGACCTCATAACGCTTTTCGAATACATCGAACGGGATGAAGCAGGCTCCGCTGTATACCACTACGTTGTTTTCGATTTTGCCGCGGAGTATAGGGGAGGGTTTCTCAGGCATTCTGCGGACGCGCATGACGCGCGCTGGGTGCCGGTTGACCGGCTCGAGGAGTATACGCTCACCGACGCGGTTCGAAAGGCAATAGCCGGAGGCCTGAGATTTCGCTGAGAGACATCGTTCGTCTTTCCGATCGGCGGCTTTTGCCCGTACGTTCGATAAAGGGCGTCTCTTTTTAAAACAATCGAATTGCGCCGTTTCGGAAGCACGAATGCACAGGGCACCGGACGAAAGTCGGATACAATGCATCGAACGGAATTTTATCTGCTCTGTTTCACCCCGACCCTGTCGCACATATCTTGCAAGCGGCATTTCGAACAGAACGGCGATACAGGGGTGCACAGGTTCTGGCCGTACGTTACAAGGAGATCGTTTATCTCGATCCAGTAGGCTTCCGGCAGCTTTTCCCGCAGGGCAAACTCGGTTTTTTCAGGCGTCTTCGTGCACACGTACCCGAGCCTGTTCATAATTCGGTGTACATGGGTGTCGACGCAGATTCCCGGCTTTGCGTACGCCAGTGTCAGTACGAGGTTGGCGGTCTTCCTCCCCACACCGGGCAGGGCCAACAGCTCGTCAAGGTTGTCTGGAACCTGTCCCTGGTACTCTGTGCACAGTATGCTGCTGATCATCATGATGTTCCCGGCTTTGACGCGGTAGAATCCCGCCGGGTAGATCGTTTTTCCAATCTCCTCTATCGACAGGCCCAGCATCTTTGCAGGCGTGTCCGCTTTTTTAAAAAGTCTCTCAGATGCCGTCCGCGTCACCTCATCCTTGGTGCGCAGCGATATCACCGTGGAAATCAGAACCCGGTACGGGTCTCGCGCCTTTGCAACCTTTGTAACGATCGGCTCCTCCCAGCGGGTGTACTCTTCTCTGAGGATCTCCACAACCCTGTGTATATCGCTGTCTTTCATACGGATTCCGGCTCTCCACGTATAGGGTCTGAAACATTCGGGCGCTTTTCGTCCCCACAGAGCCGCCTGCCGGCGGCACTATACAGGGTACACAATAAACCGGAATTTATATAGATAAAAGTTGCCTGTGTTAGTACATTTTTTTCGATAAACGTGCACACAAAACAGATGTACGGGGAGGAGGTGCGGCAATGGAAAAAGCAGTAAAACTCACATCTGAACGGACAAAATCGCTGCTGAATGAAAAAAAATTCTTCGAGCTCAAAACAATGTTAAACGAAGCACTTCCTCCGGATATTATGGAATTAATAGACGATCTGGAAATTCCGGAACAGGTTCTTCTCTTTCGCCTTCTCAGCAAGGAAACCGCCGCCCGGGTCTTTTCACTTCTCGACCATGACGATCAGGAAGTACTGCTGGAGCATTTCAAAACCGAGAGAGTGAAGGAAATCATCGGAGAAATGGACCCTGACGACAGAGCCGAACTTTTCGACGAGCTTCCCGAGTGGATGGTAAAACGGCTGCTTCGGCTGCTTGCACCGGAGGAGAGAAGGGAGGTAAACAGGCTTCTCAACTACCCGGAAGATTCCGCCGGACGGTTGATGACGCCGGAATTCATCGAGCTGAAAAAGGGGATAGCCGCCGGGGAGGCAATAGAGAGAATACGTACGATCGGACTTGACAAGGAGACGATATACTACTCGTATGTCGTCGACGAGCGCGGTATTCTCACCGGCATCGTCAGTCTCAAGGACCTGCTCCTCTCCGATCCGGACAGAAAAGTCCAGGATATCATGACCACCAACATCGTGTACTCGAACACGACCGACGACCAGGAGGAAACTGCCAACATACTGGCCAAATACGACATCAGCGCGATTCCCGTTGTCGACAAGGACAAGAAACTTGTCGGTATAATCACGGTCGACGACATCGTTGACGTCATCCATGAGGAGGCGACAGAGGATTTTCACAAAATGGCCGGAATTGAGGCGACCGACGCGCCCTATTTAAGCACAGGCTTTTTTCTTATGGGCAGAAAACGCGCACTCTGGCTCGTTATTCTCCTTATAACATCCTACCTCTCCTCGGTCGTACTGAAAAACTACTCCGATATTCTGCAAATCGTCATACCTCTCGCCTTTTTTATTCCAATGCTCACAGGGACCTGCGGCAATACAGCCATGCAGTCCGCCACCCTTATTATCAGGGGGCTCGCCACCGGTGAAATAGGGTTGAGGGATTTTATCAGGATAATCGGCAGGGAGATTCTCATGGGCGGTTTTCTGGGAATTATTCTCGGGCTGCTCTCCTTTATCCGGGCTCATTTTGTGGATGCAAACCCGCTCGTCGGTGTTACGGTCGGACTTGCGGTTATTATAAGCGTTACAGCGGCGAATATCATCGGAACGATACTTCCTCTTATTTTGAAGAAACTGAAAATCGACCCGGCGATTTCCGCCGGCCCCTTTATTTCGACCATCATTGACGTGACAACGCTCATACTGTATTTTGAGATAGCGAAAGTCGTTTTCAATATCGTCGGATAGGGTTATGTCCGCTCAACTTTGTTCAGGTGCTTTCACCGGCGGCATTATTTGGACACGAAGCGTCCGAATAACAAATCACCGGCAGGACTCTCGATACAGGCAATTGAAATGAAGGAAATCGAGAAAAAAATTCAGCGCTCGGTGCCCCTCGCATCATTTACCACATTCAAAATCGGCGGGCCGGCGCAGTATTTTATCGCGCCCGACACGACCCGTCAGCTCAGGGATGCACTTGAATGGGCTCTGATGAGGAACATACCCTTTTTTGTCATGGGAGGAGGTGCGAATATACTCGTCCATGACGACGGATATCACGGCCTCGTCATCAATACAAGGGAATTAAACTGTATGACCGTCAGCGGCACACGGATATATGCGGAGTGCGGCGCGCCCGTCGACTCCCTTGTGGATGAAAGTCTCAGGCATTCACTTACAGGGCTCGAGTTTGCAGCCGGCCTGCCCGGTACGGTAGGCGGCGCCCTGTTCATGAACGCGAGGGCGTATGAAGGCGAATTTTCTCGCATCGTGCATGAGGTGCATGCCGTGGACGCCGGTCAAAGCGGAGTGAGGGAGCGCAGGCTGAAAAGCAGTGAAATCAATTTTTCCTATAAGAAATCAATATTTCAGGAGGGGAAACTGTTTGTATCGAGCGTCCACTTTGTCCTTTCAAAGGGCCGGGAGGGGGCGATACGGAGGGGCATTGAAAAGAACAGAAAGAAGAGAATGGAGGCGGGGCAGTACACATTTCCCAACGCGGGCTGCATATTCAAAAATGATTACAGCATGAGAAGCCCCGCAGGCGTCATAATCGACGAGCTCGGTCTCAAGGGAAAGAGAATAGGAGACGCCGAGGTATATGAAAGACACGCAAACTTTATCATAAACAGCGGAAACGCACGCGCTGCGGACGTATACGCGCTCATTCGGTATATCGAACATGAAGTGCTGCAAAAAACGGGTATTCGGCTGCAGAGAGAGATCATACTTCTCGGTAATTGGGACGATAATTGAATCGTAAAAAGTGATGATTTAATACGTTTATGTGGTATAATTAATAGCATGGTGAGGAAACTTCTAATACTATGTGCTCTACCTGTGCTCCTGCTCGTACCGGTTTTCACGGCAGCTCAATCGGAAGTGGGCGGCGTGGAGAATGTTTTTTCCTACGGCGCGGGACTCAGGGCGCTCGGCATGGGCGGAGCCTTTACCGCGATGGAAAACGACGCTACCCTTGCGTACTGGAATCCCGGGGCAATGGCTTTCAACCAGTACAAGGAGATATCCCTGTTCGGAACACGCCTCATCGCCGACTCGTTCTATTTGTCCGCTTTTTATTCAAACCCGACAACAAGATTCGGAACCCTCAGCCTTGGCGGAATAGGCGTATATACAAACGGAATAGAATCCTACGATGAGTATGCCTCGCCGATCACCGATGCGAGCACGGATTATCTGCACTATCAGATGCTTCTGTCGTACGGGTACAACTTCAAATTCGGACTGGGGCTCGGTGCGACGGCCAAGGTAGAGCAGCTTCGCATCACCGATTACAAGGGAACGGGTGCGAGCTTCGATGTCGGCGCATACTACAAACCGCCCAGGATGCAGTGGCTCAGTCTCGGTGCGGTTGTACAGGACGTATACGGCACAGGAATTAAGATTGCCGACGAATTCGAACAGAATACGCGCATCTACAAGCTCGGCGCGGCAACTAACTTTAAGATGGGCGAAAAGAAGACCACCCGGCTCTCGTTTGCCCTCGACGGGCGTGCATTTACCGATAACTACAATCCGGGCAGTCATACCCTGCTGTACGATCTCAGTATCGGAAGCGAGCTCTCATTCAACGACGAATTCATGCTGCGTGCGGGCTACAAGAATTTCAGTCTCGATACCGCATTTCAGAACCTCCCGCTGGGCGTTACCGCCGGTCTGACCGTCAGGCGCTGGGGATTCGGAATAGACTATGCGGTCGGGTTCGAAGACCCGGAATGGCAGGGAGCAGCCGAGCTTTTCATGCGGCTCGGACTGACCTACAGATTCGGGAAGAGCATGGATGAAAAAAAGAGAATCGAGGCTCAGAAAATCAGGGATGAAATAAACCAGGGCATCAAAGCGGCGACCGAAAAATACGAACAGGACCTCAGCAAACTCTCCCAGCAGTACGATCAGGAGAAGAAACAACTCACGGAGGATATAGATCAGTACAAGGGGGAAATTGATCAGTACAAGAATCAAGTTGCAACACTCGGTGAAACAGTCGATACCGGGCAGGGAACCATCAAAGACCTTACCGACAAGTTGGAAGAAGCGCGCAAGAATCTTCAGGACCGGACGAATCAGTACGACAGGGATCGTGCAGCTCTCAAGACGCAGCTCATTCAGCAGCAAAACGCCTTTCAGACACAGATCGGCACGCAGAAGCAGCAGTCTGAACAGGAGATATCAACCCTGACCGCCAACGAGATGTTCAAATCCGAAAACTACGCGCTCGGCCTGCAGCTGTTTTCGGACGGACGGTACAAAGATGCGCTCGATGCATTCGAAACCGTGGCCCGGGCCGATCAGAACTACCTCAAGGTTCAGGAATACATAGCCAGAACCAAAGCGCAGATGATCAATGTCTCGAGCTACAATCCAGAAATACTGGACATTTACTACAGCGGCATCGACCTCTTTGTGCAGAAAAAGTATGAGGAAGCGATTGCGGAATGGAAAAAGATTCTCGCGATCGACCCGTACAATAAACTGGCTCTGCGGAGTATCAAGGAAGCGGAAGACCGCCTGAGCAAGCTCAAGGAGCTCGGAATAAGCGAGTAAGCGTTAAAAATTCGCCTGCATGAGCATACCGGTATCTCTGAACCCGAGCTTTCTGTACAGGCTGTAGGCGGGCCTGTTTGCGGTATTTACGAAAAGGAGAACCCGTTCGTAGCTCTTAAAGAGCTGTACAAGGTGATATGAAACAACCGCGCTTCCGTACCCCCTTCTTCGGCAGGATGGGACGACGTACACCGATCCTATCTGGCATATATTCTCGTATCGCGCATTTACTCCGGCCATGGCAACCGGCACGGGCCCTTCGAACACAGCGGATATTTCCCCCCGCATCATCTTTCTTTTTAAACTTGCGAGAACCCTCTCTCGATGTATATCAGAAGCACATGCCCCGACTTCCTCGATTTCATACTGGATCTGAAGCGGGAGAAGCTGCGATGCGATATCCGGAGAGGGCGTCGTACCCCGGTACATCAGCCTGGGACGGAGCCATGACCGATAGATCTCCATTGTGATAAAATTCTTTACCGCTACCGACCGTTCACCCGAGAACCTTTCAAAGGTGCGGACGCTCAGAACATCTCCGAACAGAGTCTTGGAGCCAGGAAACCTGCCGGCAACAAACTGCACCGCACGTTGTAAAGAAGAAAGGGGCATGCCCCCCGCAAGAAAAAGATGTATCGAAGAGCCGCTCTTTGAATGGATGATACCGACGGTTCGTCCGTTCTGAACAAAACAGTAGTTGTGAAACCGCATGTGATCCTGCGCAATGCCTTCAAACAGATAGGCATCGTTGACTCGCGCTTCCTTTAAAAAATTGAGGCAATCGCGTCTTACTTTTTTTCTTTCTATTTTCCGAACTTTTATAGTATTTTCCATTGCTGAACCCGCAGAATCCGTAGAGGCGCAATGAATCACAGTAAAAAAGACGAACCCTTTTATCACAGAGGACTTCAGTTCGAATGCACGAAGTGCGGTAAATGCTGCACCGGCTATCCCGGTTTCGTGTATCTCTGTGAAGATGATATAGAAAGTATAGCAAAGTTCCTGAAAATGGACAAAGGGTCATTTATACAAAAATATACACGCAGTGCCCGGGTGTTCGCAGAACCCAGGCTTTCTCTGATCGAGAAACCTCCCTATGACTGCGTATTCTGGGAGAGGGTCTGCACCATCTATCCCGTACGGCCCTACCAGTGCAGGTCATACCCTTTCTGGAAACGAAACCTCGTTTCTTACAGGGAATGGGAAAAGGTAGGGAGCATATGCTCGGGAATAAACAGGGGACGGGTTTATTCGAGAGCCGAGATCGATGCCTGGCTGAGAAATACGCCTTCATACAACTGGAAAAGGTTCTCTTCTGTTCCCGTCACCATCAGTCGAGCTCAATCGCACTAATCTCTCGTAATAATCATGGACGGCGCTCTGCCGTGATGCCGCCGGTGCAAGCACCGGCGGCATTATCCGGATGCAACGGGTCGGGTAGTGCCGCGTGACGGCGGCATCACCACGGACCCCGGCGCCCGCGGTGCGATTATCGATAGAAACGGGATGGAGAATAATGTCCAAAAATCGGACTCTCATTATACTCGGCTTTTTCATTCAGTTCACCACCATGGCCTTCGGCCGATTCGCCTACACCCTCGTCTATCCCGATATGATGAATTCGCTTGCCCTTTCCCACACCGCCATGAGCATGCTCGGTACGGGTATTGTAGCCGGCTACCTGCTCAATTCTCATATCAGCGGATGGCTCTCAAATCGAATCGGCGCGCACCAAACCGTGTGTATATCCATTTTTCTCTCATCTCTTTCACTTTTCATTCTCGGGTATGTTTCACGATTTTCAGTTCTCCTTGCCGCATCATTCGTTCTGGGCGCTTCCGCATCGGGTGCATATGTGCCTCTTATTCACATTCTCAACAGAGAGACCGGAGGAAAGGCCGCGGTATTCGGATTCGTTATGGGAGGCGCGGGAGCCGGTATTCTTATGAGCGGGTATCTCATCCCCTTTGTTCTGACGCACCAGCCGATTCAGGGATACCGTACGACCTGGTATACGCTCTCACTGATCAACGTCGTTGTACTCGCGCTCTCGCTCGCATTTTTCAGAAAGGAGCTTCATACAGACGGATATACTGCAGCACGGTTAAAAAGAGAGGGCAGACTCGTCCCCGTTCTTTACAGACACCGCAGGCTTCAGCTCGTCCTGCTCGCCTATTTTTTCGTCGGCTTTTCCTACATCATATACGTTACCTTTTTCGGAGCCTATACGGTTGACGAGCTCGGTTTTACGATCAGGTCGACCGGAGCGATGTGGTCGCTTTTCGGCATCAATACGATTTATTCCGGAATTATCTGGGGAGTGCTGTCGGACCGGTACGATAAGACGGATATGGGGATTTTTTCGCTGCTCACCCTTCTTCTCTCCGTTTTCATCGTTACAGTCGGCAGGCAGGAGCTCCTCTTCTACATATCGACTTTTCTCTTCGGCTTTTCCTTCATGGGAGTGCTGACCGTTATAATCTCCATTATAAGCGATCTGGTGCCTGAGGAAAGCATGTCCATGGTTTTCGGCTTTTCGACGCTGGTACACGGCGGAGCGCAGGCGCTGAGCACGCCGATCGCGGGTTCTCTCAAAGACGTAACGGGCACATTCAGAGTTTCCTTTATACTCTCCTGTGCGGGCACAGGCATCGGCATTTTGATCTTTACAATTCTGAAAGCAATACAAAAACAGGCGGCAAACAGGGCGGACGATGCCGGCCGGAACATTCCGATCGGCTATGAATCCTGAAATCCGCAGGCTCCGACAGCCGGATTTTCATTGAAAACCGCTCTATATAACGCCGAGCTTCTTTCCCGCCTTTTTGAACACATCGAGTGCAAAATCGAGCTGTTCATCGGTGTGTGTGGCGATATAGCTCGTCCGTATGAGCGAACGGCCGGGAGGAACCGCGGGAGGAACGACCGGATTGACAAAAAGACCCCTGTCGGTCACAACTCTCCAGAGCATGAGGCATGTGTCCATATCTCCTATAATAAGCGGAACAATCGGTGTAACGGTTGGACCGACATCGTAGCCCATGTCCCTGAAGGCACGGCGCATCTTCTCGGCTATCCGAAACAGCCTCCTCCTTCTCTCGGGCTCGTTCTCTATTATGTCGAGCGCGGCATTCACGGCGCCGATTATGGCCGGCGGCGGGCTTGCGCTGAAGATGAGCGGGCGCGAGTGATGCTTGATGTAATTGATGACCTTGCTCTGGGATGCGGCAAAACCGCCGATGGTTGCAAACGATTTGCTGAACGTCGCCATCTGAATATCCACCTCATCCTCGACGCCGAAATGCTCCGCGGTTCCCCTGCCGTTTGCACCGAGCACACCGACCGCATGTGCTTCATCCACCATTATCCGGGCACCGTGTTTCCTTGCAATCTCGACTATAGCGGGAAGGTCGGCAAGGTCTCCCTCCATGCTGAAAACCCCATCTACAACGATGAGCTTGCCGCTGTTTCTATCCGAGTCTTCGAGCACCCTCTTCAAGTCGGTCATATCGTTATGTCTGTATTTGACCACCTTCGCAAAGCTGAGCCGGCATCCGTCGATGATGCTTGCATGATCGATCTTGTCCAGGTAGACGATATTGTCCTTGCCGGTAATGGTGGATATTATACCGAGATTCGTCATATACCCTGTCGAAAAGAGGAGCACACGCTCTCTTTTCATGAACAGTGCGAGCTTTTCTTCGAGGTTTTCATGTATATTCAGGGTGCCGTTTAGAAATCTCGATCCCGCACAGCCGGTGCCGTGCTTCTGAACGTTTTCAACGGCACTTTGAATGGTTTTTTCATTGAAAGTCAGCCCCATGTACGAGTTGGAGCCGAGCATGATCATTTTCTTTCCGTCTATGTATACCTCGGTATCAGTCCCTGTCTCAATCGCGCGGAAATACGGGTACAACCCCTTTGCCTTGTACTCTTCAACAAGAGAATAATCATACGCCTTCTGAAAAATATCCATGAGTATCACCTTTCGAGTATAGATCAGAAACCTTCCCCTCCCCATACGCAATTCGACCTAATATAGCATAAAACAGGGGAAATGTCGAGACGAAGAGGGGAACGGATTCTTTAAAAACAGGATGTTTTGCAAATACGCCGGCACGCCGATAATAAGCAATGAAAGTGCAAAAAGAGCATGATTTTTGCCGATGATAGTACTATAATGTGTGGTGCCAGCGCAGCAGCCATGTCTATTTTCAGCAAGAGCTCACAGGAGGCCCTATGAAAAAGATAGTCTTCATTATCTGTACGGCTTCTCTCCTTCTTGCCGGTCAGCTGATATCAGCTCAGACAATCGTCAGGATAGGGGATCTGCCGAAAAGTGAATATGTCATAAACGTGTACCAGGTGTTCGGCTTTCAGGAAGGGTATGAAGGGTATAAAGTCGTGTACATCGATGACAGCAACAGGCCCCAGCATCTCTATCTCCCGGTCGAAATGCGCGACAGTTACAAAATTTACAAGCCTGAAGTCAGTACAGCCCAGCAGAACTTCATAATTATATGGAAAAAAGGAAACCGGGTGGAACGGGTCGAGTGGTTCATGCCCAAGGCGATAAACTACGATCTTCCCAACTTCTCGATCCAGCCGTTCGGGGAACAGGACAAAGAGGTATTCAAAAAGATTGTTGAAAGCGGGGAGCTCGTGCTCGGCGAGATATCCGGAGCCAAACCTCAGATCGGGGCGCCGGGCGGCCAATAAACAGGCCGCACGGGGCTGTCGATAAACCGGGAGGCATGAGGCCGCCGATATAAACAGGGAGGCATCCGGGTATGATGCGGTCGATGCAAACCCCGGAATTGTTGTAAACGGCTCGCCGCAGGTTATCCTTCAGACAAGCAAGAAATTTTCCGACACGCGTCCACAGGTGCATTGCTACAGGGGATAGTTTCCGTTATACCTGAAGGTACCGTACACCGCCTCGCTCCATCCAGACCATGCCCGGGATTATGTGCGGGTAAGGGTCCGGATGTCTTCAAAAAAACCCGGGTATGATATATCGATACAACCTGCATCATCGATGATAGTTTTTCCCTTTAACGACAGAGCAAAAATACTTGCCGCCAGTGCGATCCGGTGGTCTCCGAAGCTCCGGACAGTACCGGGCCTGCAGGCGCCGCCGCCGGAGATGACGAATCCGTCATCGCGTTCCTGCACGTTACCGCCGAATGAACGAACAAGCTCCACGATTCCTTTTATACGATCGCTCTCCTTCACGCGAAGCTCCGAAGCGTCCCGTATTTCTGTTTTACCGCCGGCGTGGCAGGCGCACACGGCAAGGGCCGGTATCTCGTCGATGATCAGGGGAATATGCGGCCCGGAAACGGTGATGCCGTGAAGCTTTGAGGATCGGACCCTGACCGTGCCGACCGGCTCCGGATATTCTCCCTCGATGTCGACATCGATCCTCCCTCCCATCATCTTCATGAGCTCGATGATGCGCGAACGTGTCCCGTTCAAAAGTACGTTTTGTATACGTACCTCCGAGCCGGGGAGTATAAGAGCCGCTGTCATTAAAAATACCGCCGATGAGATGTCTCCGGGTACGGTAAGATCGAGCGCAGAGAGGTCCTTCTTCCCGGTGATGTACATCTCCTTTCCCCGGGTGGTGTTTTTAATGCGTATGCCCGCATCCATGAAAAGAAGCATTCGCTCCGTATGATCCCTCGTTTCAACCGGCTCGACGACGACACTCATTCCGTCTGTAAAAAGCCCTGCAAGCAGCAGTGCCGATTTAACCTGCGCGCTCGGCACAGGCACGGTGTACTCGAAGGCATGCATCCTCCCGCCGGCGATTTCAACCGGAAGGCTGCCGTCGGTGCTCGTAATCGCCGCACCCGCGAGTGCGAGCGGGCGCATCACACGGTCCATCGGCCTTCTGCTCAGGCTTTCATCCCCGCGCAGTACCGCCTTCACCTTTGCACCCGAAAGCACCCCCATTAAAAGGCGCGCAGTGGTGCCGGAGTTCCCGCAATCGATATCTCTTTTGCCGTTGCCGAGTTCTTCAAAACCGTCAATGCCGATTCCCCGGACAACGGTTTTTTTCGACTCGCGGCGTATCTGAATACCGAGGCCGTGCATTGCCTCAACGGTCGACAGAACATCGCGTGCCGGAGAGAGCCCGTAAATGGTGCTTTTCCCCCGTGCAAGAGCGGCAAGAATAACGGCGCGGTGGGATATGGATTTATCGCCCGGAACAGAAATAATTCCACGCACCCTCTTTTTCCCCTGGATCTCCCTCATGCGACGACCTCTAGCCCGCTTCGCGTATTTCTACCGCGCGGGACGCATTGAATATGCCGGCATACACCTCCCGTATAAAATTCAGGGTCTCTTCATCCCGAATTCCACGGGTTGCTCTGCTGAGAACCTCGGCCTCCCTCTCCGGATCGGCAACGGAAATATCATTTTCACACTTATACAATCCGATCGCCGAAATACATTCGTACCTTTTCACGAGAAGCCCGGTAAGTCTTTTATCGATGCGGTCTATTCTCTTTCGAAGAAGTGAAAGCCCGGATTTTGACATCGCTTCATACCCTCTGTCTGGATTTTTTCCTGTCTGGAATTCTTCACCTTCGGGTTCTTTCATCAAACAGATAGTTGACAGGTAATTTTTTCCGCACTACTTCCCTGCGATTCGTTACGTACCAAGATAAACAGCTGTCGTGTGTATGTAAACACAACTTTTTTTGCACGAATCGGGTGAACGCGCGTTGGGGAGAGCGGGCGCTTTATGCAACCGCAACAGAGAATATTTGCAATAAACCGTACCCCCTGTTATCTTCTTTTATAGACAGCTTCGAAAGAGAGGACATTCGTATGAAGTACAGAACACTGGGTAAAACGGGATTCAAGGTTTCCGAGGTTTCTCTCGGTACATGGCAGCTCGGCGGCCGCTGGGGGGAAACCTTCAATGATGAGGAGGCGCAGGCCACCCTGCACACTGCTGTGGATCACGGTATAAACTTCTTCGATACCGCAGACAAATACAGCGACGGTCTGAGCGAGCGGGCTGCAGGAACCTTCGCCAGGACGTACAGAGAGAGAATTTACGTCGCCACGAAGTGCGGCAGGCGTCTGGACCCCCATACGGCCGAAGGGTACAACGACAGGAACATACGAGGATTCGTCGAGGACAGCCTGAAAAATATGGGCCGGGAGACCCTTGATCTCATTCAGCTGCACTGCCCCCCGACCGAGGTATACTACACACCCGAAGTATTCGAAACCCTCGAGGCTCTCAAAGAAGAGGGAAAAATACTGAACTATGGGGTGAGTGTAGAAAAGGTGGAACAGGCGCTCAAGGCAATCGAGTACCCGGGCCTCGCCAGTGTGCAGATAATCTTCAATATGTTCCGGCAGCGGCCGGCCCGGCTCTTTTTCCGGGAGGCGAAGAAGAAAGATGTCGGCATAATCGTCCGCGTTCCGCTCGCAAGCGGGCTTCTGACCGGTAAGTTCACCGGGGAAACATCCTTTTCCGAGGGCGATCACCGTTTTTTCAACGTTGAGGGCGCGTTCTTCGACAGAGGAGAAACCTTTGCCGGGGTGAGCTTCGAAAAGGGTCTTCGTGCGGTTGAAGAGCTGAAAAAGCTCTTCAGGGGTCCTCAACCGCTCGCGCTGTACGCGCTCCGCTGGATTCTCATGTTTCCGGAGGTAAGCTGCGTCATTCCGGGAGCAAGCAGACGGGACCAGGCCGAAACGAACACACGTGCATCCGACATGCCGCCGCTGAGCGATGCGCAGATGAAGAGTATACGTGAGATATACGAAACATTTATCAAACCTGATGTACATCACCGCTGGTGATGCGTCACTGCCGGCGGCTGTTCAGGGGATGGCGTATGATTGTCGGGCACGGCGTTGATATTATGAGCACGAACCGAATCGAAAAGGCGATACAGCGTTTCGGCGATCGATTTGTCTCCCGCATCTACACGGATTACGAACGCTCGGGCATACAAAAGCACTGGAAATACGCTCCCCAGCTCTACACGGCGTACTGGGCGGCAAAGGAAGCGACGATGAAGGCGCTCGGCACCGGCAACAGGCGGGGGGTCCGCTTTATCGATATTGAGGTACGGCATGAACCTTCGGGAAAGCCGTACGTACGGCTCTACGGCGTCTCGAAAAGCCGCGCCCGGGCATTGCACGTCGATGCCATCAGCGTATCCATGTCCCATCTCGACGATATCGCGACCGCTTCGGTCATATTCGAATCGAATGGAAAGGAATGAAACGGCAATGAATCGTGAAGAAGCGTTCAAGTTACTGAAGGAGTACACCAAAAAGGAAGGTCTCATCAAACATGCACTGGCCGTCGAAGGGGCGATGCGCGATTATGCGGTGAAGTTCGATGAGGATGAAGAGTCGTGGGGCATAGTCGGCCTGCTGCATGACTTCGACTACGAAAAATACCCCACGCGGGAAGACCACCCCTTCAGGGGAGCCGAGATACTCCGGGAAAAGGGAGCTCCGGCAAAATGGATAGAGGCGATACTCGGGCATGCGGACTACAGCGGTGTGAAAAGGGAAAGTGTGATGGCCAGAGCACTCTTTGCCGTGGACGAGCTGACCGGTTTCATCGTCGCCGTTTCCCTGGTGCGGCCCTCCAGGAAGATCGCGGACGTCGCCGTGAAATCGGTGAAAAAAAAGATGAAGGACAGGGCATTCGCAAGCGGCGTGAACCGCGACGACATACGAAAGGGGGCCCAGGAGCTCGGTATTCCGCTTGACGAGCATATCGGGTTCGTGCTCGAGTCCATGAAGAAACGGGCCGATCTGCTCGGACTCTGAGCAAAACCGGCAGGACAACTGCTCTCATGTGCACCATTGAGCGACAAGCAGAGCCGTTATTCCAGTTAGCGTGTATATATCATCAATGAGCACCCACTCGTCGGGTGCATGCAGATTGTCTCCCCGGGGCCCGAGTATGACGGACGGCATAGCGCCGACATCCCCGTACAAGGCGAGGTCGCATGAGAACGGCGCACCGCCGACCGTCGGTCGAACGCCCGTGTAGTCGGAAAAGGCTGTACCGACCGCCTGTACCGCGGGATCGTCGCCGTCGGTCTCCCATGGACGCACATAGTGATAGGTGGGCGTTATTTCAAGATCGAACTGTTTTATCCTTTCATCGGATGCTGCGTGCCGGTCCCAGAAGCGCCTGAAATACCGGTAGAACTCCTCCTCGCTCATTCCCGGAAAGCACCATACGATCCATGACAGGCCGGCAACGAGCGGTATTCCCATCTGGGTGAACTCACCGGGGATTTCCGAACCGAGGTTCCACAACACCACGTTGAGCTCTTTTCCCGGTCCGGTAAAGAGGGGATGGCTGTTTTGAGAGCGCCACTCTTCCTGCAGCTCTGAAAAAAGCTCTATCACCCGGGAAAGACCCAACACGGGATTCGGTATCTCGGAGCCCATGTAGGGCATTCCCGCCCTGCCCTTAAGCCTGATATCGCCGAGAAACGCCCCGAGGCATGCCGGGCAAAGCTCCATGCGTGTGGGCTCACCCAGAACCGCGAGGTCCGCATTATACCCCCTGAGGCGGGACGCAAGGGTGCCGTTTCCCCCTGCAAACTCCTCGTCCACGACGCTCTCGAAGACGACGTCGCCTGCCGGCCTGAACCCGATATCCATGAGGAGCTTCAAGGCCCACAAAAACGCCGAAAGCCCCCCCTTCATGTCCGCAGATCCCCGGCCGTAGAGTCTTCCATCCCCAACCACGGGGGCGAATGGGCGGCATATTTTCCAGTTGTCGGGCTCAAACGGCGCAACATCGACATGCCCGCTCAACAGTATCGATCGACCTCTTCCGCTCCCCTTCCATCGAGCCGCCACGTTTTTCCGCTGTGCCGGATACTCCCTGCCGGGAAGAAACGACGGATGTTTTTGAATACCCTGAACCTCGAGGGGGTTGAAGACATCGACGTCGAGGCCCATTTTTCTGCAGAAATCGGCAATAAACGTCTGGGCAGGCCCTTCGTTGCCTCCGGGAGGCCTGTTCTCCGACTGAAACGAGACGAGCTCTTTTGTCCATTCGAGAATATCCGATCGCCTCCGCTCGACCGCCTGCCGGATCTCATCCCTCATAACTCTATTACCTCGCGCCTGTAGCCGGTGAGCTCCCGTATACCGTCCCCGGTAACGAGTATGCCGTCCTCGAAGCGCAGCCCGTATTCCCCGTCTGAAAGCCAGATATCGATGTTGAAAAGCATATTCGGTTGCACGCTGAAATCGGCGTTCCGGGCAAGCCACAGCCCCTCAACCTCGGAGTGGCCGGTCCCGTGAGCAGGGCCGTAGAGCGTAAAGTTTTCATACCCGTAGCGGGCGAGGATGTCATGATACCCCATGAACACCTCGTTCGCCCGAACGCCCGGTTTCACGGCCTCGAGTGTGTAGTGCATGGCTTCGAGCGCTGCATCCATGAGCTTTCTCGCGCCGATCGGCACCCTGCCGATGGCGAACGGACGGCACATGTTGCCGCAGTAGCCCATATACTTGGCGCCGAATGTGAACTGCACGAGCTCGTCGCGCCCGACGGCCCTGTCTGTCGATCTGCACAGGCTCTGCGTGATGTTCGGTCCCGAGCACACCCACGCAGGATAGGGCATGCCTTCAGCGCCCAGCTGCAGCATCGTGGATCTGGCAACTGCTTCGAGCTCCCACTCCCGTGTGCCGGGTTTGACAGCCTGGAAAGCGGCCTTCATGGCCTCCTCGGTAATTCTATACACTTCAATGATATAGGGTATCTCGACATCCGATTTTACCGACTTCACCCTGAGCAGCAGGTCATCGGCCGGCACGAATTCGGCGCCGGGTGCAGCCTTTTTGAGATCCTCAAACAGCACATGGGGAAAGATACCCCAATCGCCCACTCCGACTCTCTTCGGTGAGGATCCCACGACGGCGTCTATAATCCGGGTAAAGCTCTCTCCCTCGACATCGGGCACCCAGTCGGGTGCGGACGTCTCGACGAGAAGCGGGTTTATTCTGATTTCAGGAACGGATGAAAAAACCTTTGCAAATTCGAAAGATTCCGGTCCCCCGGTAACGAGTACCGCATCTCCTCGCGCCGGTACCACAACGCTCGCAAAATCGAAAAACGGCCAGAATCCGGTCAAGTACCGCGATGTGGAAGATTCGCACTCACTGCTGTATCCCACATACACGTCGATTCCCTCTGATACGAGCTGTTCCTTGAGCCGCCTGATGCGGCGTTCATACTCTGTTGATGGCAGCGGGTTCATTCTCACTTTTTTCTCCTTTCGTCGATCACCAGCCGTACGCGACGTACCGCCGACCGGATGTAAACGGTAAGATTACCGTCCGGATCGTGCCGCCGTCAAGCGGCATGATTTGTGCGACATGTAATAGAAGGTTATGTTCGCTCAACTGGATTAATAAGGTACGTGCACTGGCGGCATCATTCTTCATCAATTGTAGAATAAATCGAAATGAAAGTCAATCTCGTCACGGCGCTTCCAGATCATACCCGAAGCTCCTTCTGTTTTTCATTGATTTCACAGGAGACAAAGGCGTATACTTTTTACCCGTGGGTTCAGCCGCATGCCGCGTTGCTCGAGACCGGTGCCGCCGCACGCATCCGGACAACGGAAATTTCCCCTGCAGCTGTTCCGATAAGCTGTTTCACGAGCGTCAATGAAGGGAGTAAACGGCACATGAAAAAACCCGACAGGCTCAGCGACCTGAAATCCATATTTTGTGCAGGCGTCAAACAGGTCGACCCGGCCGCACTCATAAAAAACCGCGTGGCTGTCCGGGACAACCTGCTCTGTATCCGTTCCGAAGAGTCCGACCTCGAATTCGACATCGGCAGATACGACAAAATAATCGTTACCGGTGCGGGCAAGGCAACTGCAAAAATGGCGGAGGCGGTCGAACGGATCTTCGAAGGGCGCACGATCGGCGGCGCGATCGCCGTCAAGTACGGACACACCCGGCCTCTGGAATCCATCCGGACAATCGAAGCCGGGCATCCCGTACCGGACGAAAACAGCGTACTGGCTGCCCGGAAGATCAAAGAGATAGCTCGAGATGCGGATGAGAATACCATCGTCATCAGCCTTATCTCAGGCGGAGGGTCCTCCCTGCTTGCAAGCCCGGTTGAGCTGCCGTCTGAATCGGGGGATATCCGGCTGACCCTCGATGACCTGCAGAAAACCACCGGCCTTCTGCTCGCATCGGGCGCCACCATCGACGAAATGAACTGCGTCAGAAAGCATCTCTCCTCGATTAAAGGCGGCAGGCTTTCGGCCCTCATGTATCCCGCCACACAGGTCAACCTCATCCTCTCCGACGTCGTCGGCGACCGGCTCGACGTCATTGCGTCCGGTCTCACCGCCGGTGACGAAACAACCTATGCGGATGCTCTTCAGGTGCTCGCGCGGTACGAGATCGAGAAGGAGGTGCCCGAACGCGTGCTGAAGGTCCTCTCCGCAGGGAAAGCGGGGCTGGTTGCCGAAACGCCGAAGGCGGGCGACCCCGTATTCGGGAAGGTGCACAACGTCATCATAGGCAGCAACTATACGGCGCTCATGGCTGCCGCCGAAAGAGCGAAAGGGCTGGGGTACAATACGGTTGTGCTCTCCTCCAGGATAATCGGCGAGGCGAAAGAAGCGGCGAAGTTTTATGCAGGGATTGCAAAGGATGCATGCCGCAGGCAGACGCTTGCCCGAAAGCCCGCCTGCATCATGGGCGGTGGCGAAACGACCGTTACCCTCACCGGAAAGGGCAAAGGAGGCAGAAGCCAGGAGCTTGCGCTTTCGTTTCTCGTCCAATTCTTGGACGATGACGATGACACAAAACGGGGCGTCTTTTTTCTTGCAGCATCGACCGACGGAAACGACGGCCCCACCGATGCCGCAGGCGCATACGTTCTTGCACAAAGGGCAAACAGGCGCACGGATCCCTATACCGAGGCCGAAAGGTATCTGAAAAACAACGACTCCTACACATTTTTCGAGCGGGCGGGACTGCTTTTTAAAACAGGCCCCACGAACACCAACGTGTGCGACCTTCAGATTCTCATCGTGACATGAAACCCGGAGGATGACCGTCGTATCGCGGCCTCCCGATCGGCGGGGGATGAGGAATTCGTGCGCATCGAGCCTGGAATTGAAACGGGAAAAAACAAAGGTGTGCGTACGGCTCAACAGCTCAATGGCGGTAATATATCCGGTACTCCATTTCCTCCCTGTCCAGAGCCGGCGGGTAATCGGCAAAGTGATACATTATTTCAAGGACCGACCCCGATTTATCAATCTTCCAGAGATGATACATCGTCGCATAGCCGAACGGATAATAACATATAACCTCGTACCAGCAGTCACCCGTACGATCAATCCAGCTGTTCTCTACCGCCCATGTTCCCGTCTTACCGATATAGCTGTACTCATAGGTGAATGTATTTTGAAATGAATGGTAGTTGCCGCTCCGGTCGATAACCAATTTAGCATATTTGTTTATGCAGTCGGCGCCGTTCTTCCACGATGCATCGTAATCCGGATTCAGCCATCGCCCGTAGAGCGGCGCAAGAGGCGCCTCATGCTGAATGATTCCCGGGTAGTCGTCTGCAGAAAACGGCCTCGCCGCGAGGAGAATGAAGAGGCATGAAAGAAACACCGATAGAAATCTCGTCACGAATATATGCGTAGAGGCTGGGAACTTTTTTTTAAGGGAGAGTATACCGGTAATCCGTTTTTCAAGCATGCCTTTTCGGGCCAGGGCATGGTCGAGACCGGACAGAAACACCTTCCCTCCGCTCAACCGGATGATATCCATGAGGTGGCCGGCATAGGTCGCCGGTTTTACGTTCGAATTTACCACTATGGCATCACAGGAATTCTCCTCCTCTCTCTGCAGGATTCGGTACAGAATCCAGATTGCCGGTATAAACCAGAAAAGCACACAGGCCAACCGTGCAACACCCCGGGTGATATGATCCCTTCTCTTGATATGGGCCAGCTCATGGAGCAGTACTATATAGAGACGCTCGTCCGGCCATGTATCCACATTTTGAGGAAGCAGAATGATCGGTCTGAGTATCGAAAAGGTGAACGGCACCATACAGCGTCTGCTTATGCGCAGTGCAATTTTCTTATTCAGGTGGAGACACGCAGATGCCTGTCCGAGTACCTGAGCCGACCTCGTATTATCGGTCGGATGGGAGTTTTTAAAAATGAAAAAAAGCCCTATCTTTCCCACAACGATTCGCAAAAGCACGATTCCCATACCCGAGATCCAGACCAGCACGCCCAATGAAGACCATTGCAGTGAAATAGCGGAAGAGCTCATGCTATAAGAGCCGGTGTATTCCGGAGACAGAATTACGGGATGCGTCGCCCCGGGCGCAGATAAAAGCCTGCTGTCGTATGCAATGAAAGGAACCTCTTTATGAACAGGAACCTCGAGAGCGCAAAAATCGAAGTGGGGAAAGAATCGTGAGAAGGATGCCAGCACGAAAATACCGCAGAGAACGAAGAACCACATACGATGCCTGCTGGATGCCGATACGGTGGTTAGCTGTGCTATGACCAAGAACATGATGGAAAAGAATATCGTACTGTTCACGAATGTCGGTATCAGAATCGCCACTATATGCGATGACAGCTCATTATACATCCCCGTATGAAGGAACGAATACATTTCATTCCTCTTCTTTTCGGACTCTCTCGATGAGTTGTGTAAGCCTGCCGTACTCCTCGTCGGTGATTTTTCTGTCGGTGACTTCAATGAGAGCGCTGATCGCTTCCTCTATTGAATTGTTGAAGTACATCTCGAGCATATGCTTTATCGCAATTGACACGGCCCTTTTACGCGGGATGGTTGGAAAGTACACATACTTTTTACCGGATTTCCTGTGCTTTAGCAGACCTTTGCCCTCGAGAATGTTCAGAAGCGCCCGCACGGACGAGTATCCCGGCGGATCGGGAATCTCTTCAAGAACATCCCGAACCGATGCGCTTTTCTTCCTGTAGATAATCTCGATAATCTGTCTTTCCCTTTTGCTGAGGCCATGTATAAGTCTTTTGCTCATTTAAAACCCTTAATGCTGAATTATTAGCATAAATAAATGATTTTGTCAATGTTTTCGCTAGGTACCGGAGTTTCCGTGATGCTCAGAGCTGCCGTACCTGTAGTATATCGTATACGATCCGGAAGCAGGATTTATCTCCTGCGGAACGTACTCGATCCCCCACGCTCCTTCGATAATCGTCGCCGATTTGTTAATTTTCCACAGCTCGTACACAATGATATCGAGTCCGATCTGGTTGGTCGTTATTTTATACCACACGTTGCCCTGTCTATCGCGCCATTTTTTTATCACGGAAATCGTCCCTCTCCATCCGGGGTAAAATGAGGAATCTGTTTTATATGCGGTCCAGGTCATGTCGGGGTTGTAGATTATCTTCGCCGCTCTCTTCTCATTGTTGTTGTAGCTGCTGTTTACCCAGACGCCGAAACATTCTTCAGAGTATATTTTGTGGTTATTTTTCCAGACTGCGCACCCGGAAAGAAGAAGAAACAGGGAAAGGACAACCGACGCATATATAAAAAGGTCTTCCCGTTTCATAATGACCTCCGTAATTGATTATTACTATATGTCGAAAACAGTACATATGCTATAAAATTAGCATAAAACGGCGTATTGTCAAGAAATATGTGCTAAAAAAATAGCAAATATGACGGAAGAAAATAATCCGCGAGAGAGACTGTTTACCGACCATGAAGGCAAATACATTTGAAAGCATTTCGGGGTACGAGAAAAATCTCGATCAATTCATGGTACTGTACCGCCGCTCCATAGCGCGTCTTGCCAACATTGATTGCTTTCACCGGCAACTCTCCCGGTTTCACACAGAACGCATCCCGTGGGGATTTCCTTCGGGCATAGAGAATCTTTTGTAACGACACAGGGCGCCTGATGATATATCGGCTCAGATTTACACGGTCCTTTTTACTCGATGCAGGGATGGAGACGGAGGCATCCACCGAAAACCCGGAATGCTTCCAGGAAAGAATCTTCAATGCAAAACGGCGGTCGAGCAGTCCTCTGTCTATAAACAGCTTTATTACTCGTCTTCTGAATACCTCGGTGAAGCTTGCGGTATCTTTAATAGGGATATGGTGGATAAAGCCCGTCTCATCGATCCCCCCTTCTAAAACGAGGCAGTGGTAGTGTGGATTCCATCGCAACAGGTTGTCAAACGATTGATATGAAACTAAAAATGTCTGCTAAAATATATGGTCATGATAAACCAGATGGCGAATAACATGCGTAAACGAATACTCTTGAATAAAGATGAGGACATACCATCAGAACTTGAAAAGACAGAAGAAGCAATCAACGCAGCACTGACACAATGATTCCGCCAAGTCGTTATTCATATAAATTACTCATCCGTCTCTGAGAGATGATCAGCAGACGCTCT
>CAZFTJ010000006.1:0-132820 GCA_964521865.1 uncultured Spirochaetota bacterium
TTTATAATTTATTGTGGCATAAATATTTAGAATTTGCAACTGTAGAAGATCAGTTTAAGTAACTTCAAAAGTTACGTATTGATGCTCGGTCGCCCCAGGTGGTGTACAACGGATAAGTTACAGCTAGGCTGATTTGAAGTGCGAGAGCACTTGCACTGGAGGAAACGAAATGACGCGGCAAAGAGTTATGGAAACGGATCAAGGTATCCGTGGAGAATTCAATGTTGCTGTCTATGATCAAATGCAAAGAAAATTGAGAGACAAGGGTTGGATCGAGACAAATGAGGTTATCGAGAGCGGAATATCGAAAGGTCTTGCTCTGGAAATCGGGCCCGGCCCCGGATATTTGGGGCTTGAGTGGCTGAAACATACTCAGGGGACGACTCTTATAGGGCTCGATATCAGCGCAGATATGATAGCAACAGCCGAACACAATGCAGAAGAATACGGCCTTTCCGGAAGAGTTGAATATTTGCACAGCAGCGGAGATAACGTACCTTTCGCCGATGAGAAATTTGATGCGGTCTTTACGAATGGTTCGCTTCACGAGTGGAGCGATCCTCAAAATACGTTCAATGAGATCTGGCGTGTCTTGAAGAAAGGAGGGAGAGTTTTTATATCGGACTTGAGGAGAAACATGTTTTTCCTCATAAAATGGTTTCTATGGATTAATACAAAACCTAAAGAAATTCGTCCCGGCCTTATTACTTCAATAAATGCAGCGTATACTCCTGATGAGCTTAAAGAGGTGATACAGGGAACTAAATTGGCAAACTGTACGGTGTCTGGAAATCCTATCGGATTGAAACTTACCGGTATAAAATGAACGGTAAAGAAGAAGTTTTGCAGGAAGAATGCTCCTGCAATTCATTCCATCAGGTATGCCGTCGTACGCTGCCGAATTGGGTGTTGTGCAGAACACTGAGCCACGCATGGTAAAAAATAAAGAGCGATACTACGCCATAAAAAGCATAGAAGAGGCGCGACAATACCTGAATCATCCTGTTCTTGGAACAAGGCTGTTGTGATGTGAGTGAGCGGTTTTTGCCATTGAGGGACGATCGGTTTTGGAAATCTTTGGTTGTCCCGATGATCTGAAGCCTAGATCGTCTATGATCCTGTTTGCAGGTGCAGAAGATCTGGGCTCCGTGTTTGTCCGTGTGCTTGATAAATATTTTCATGGAGAGCGAGATATCGGGACACTCCATATAAAGGCTGTTATTCATCGACCTGGTAATAGGGACGTATGTCCGTGTCTTCGGCCGTGGAAATGGCGACGAGAAGACCTCCTTTCATCTTATAGAGGTACAGCTCGCGGATAGGTGGTTTGTCAGTCGATGATTGGGAAATTGCCCGCATGTAGAAGGAACCGTCTGAAGCTTCGTCGGACTGCGGGAGCACTTCCTGCACCTCAAAGTGGAATGTTTTTATTTCTTTCTCACCTGTTTTGGTATTGAACAGGATTACCTCATGCCGGTCTTTTTTCTGATAATAAAGAAATCGGTCGTCCGAGCTCGCCGTGAGGAGGTGGAGAGGCCCATCCTCGCGGGTGATTTCCCGAAGGTCCTGCCCCGGTTTTTTATGACTGATCTGAAATATTCTATTTCCTTTTGCGATGTAAAAGGTGAAGCTCGTGAGCGTATAGGTCGTATTGTCCGTATTGAAGGAGAGAAAATACATAATGTCACCCGACGGCAGGTTGACGATGCGGACGGCGTCCTTTTCTATGATTGCAGCAGTGCTCCCGTCCTCAGAGAAAAGAGGCCGGCCGACAAATTCCCGGGAAAGTTCTATTTTTTCATTGTTGCTCTCCCGAAAGAGTAATAACCTCCCTTCCTTTGCATAGAGGAGGGTTTTGCCGTTTGGCGCTTTTTCGGCGAAGTCGATGCCCCGGTCGATTACCACATCCTCCCGGGACATCCAACGAACGACCCCGAGGGTGAGCAGGCCATCCGCCAGGTCGGTGTAAAAAACGCTCCCGTCCTTGAAAAACCCCACATCACGAAACTCATGCCCGTTGAATATCCTTTTGATCCGGGCCTCGCTGTTTGAAATGAGATACAACGCCTGTTTGTTTTCACCTCTTTTTTCCACCGAAACGATGAGGTTATTGTCGTAATGGATAGCCGTGTCGAGAAAGTATCCTCCGGTATCGAACCTCAATCGTGTGCTGTAGCCGGTGTCCACATTTCGTGTAACCAGAAAGTCGTTTCCCTCGATGAGGGAGTGGTAGTTGACGGTCGATCGGTCTCTGGAAACGACGGGCAAAATGTGGATCTTTTCCACAGGTTTTTGCAGAAGAGTTATTTTTTCGGTTGCAGGGTCATACAGATATATCTCGTAGGTTTTGAGAACCGCTTCTAGTGTGGGGTTTTTATACCGTACAAAGAGGATTTTCCCGCTGTTCATCGTCTGCCATCGGTAGCAGAGATCGTACATTTCTCCGGCAAATAAATTGATGACAGAAAAATTCATAACAGCTATAATTATAATCGTTATGAGGGAGGCTCTGACTGGAGATAGCACTGTACGCTTTGCTGAAGGATGCCCGACTGCCGGCCGGCCGTAATTATCGGAAGGGGCGGTTCGTTTTTGCGCTCCGGTTTTTCTGAGACCCGCATTTGAAATATTGTTTTTAAAGAGAAATTGCATAACGCTGCCTCTATTTGCAGCCGAATACTCTGAAATATACAGACAAGCTCAAACGATGCTCGCGTTATTTCCGGTGGGGCGCGAGGCGTTGTAAGGTAAATTCGTGGTCTGCACCGGCGGTGTCATTGATAAACACGGTCAAAGTTTTTTATATTTCACGTAAAATAAATAGAGGAATAGCATCTCAGCTAGTAGTATACTATACTATATATAATTCTGTCGAGCGGTAAATAAAAGGCAATGGAGCCTGATCTTACAGCAATACGGATCGTTCTCGTGGAGCCGAAGGGCCCATTCAACATCGGAAGCGTCGCCAGAATTATGAAGAACATGGGGCTCGGCGAGCTTGCGCTGGTAAGACCGGTTGATTTTCAAAATGACGAGGCCTACAGAGCGGCTGTCGGTGCGAAAGAGATACTCGAAAACGCTCGTGTTTTCGACAGTCTACCGGAGGCGATACAAGACACAAATCTTGTGGTCGGCACAACCCGCCGGAGCGGTAAACTGCGGCGGGTATGCTGCAGTGTCGAAGAGCTCCCTGAGAGAATATTTCCGGCTCTGGGAGACGGAAGCGTGTCGATACTTTTCGGCAGGGAGGAAAGCGGACTTTTCAATGCTGAGGCGGACGCATGCAATATGCTTGTGAGTATTCCTGCCGACAAAAATTTTCCGTCGCTCAATCTCTCGCATGCGGTTGCGGTTGTCTGTTATCAGCTTTTTACTCATGCAGTTGTTTGCAAAGTCCCCTATATTCCAAAACCCGCAGCGAATACGGAGATGGAGGGTCTTCTCGATTATATATATACGGTATTCGCAGATATCGGTTTTTTTTCAAAGGGGTCGCCGAATTATGTAATTTCTCTCTTCAGGAAGATATTCGGCAGGGCGCTGTTGAATGAGGAAGAGGTGAAGAATCTCACATATATTTTTCACAGGCTCCACGGACTGACAAAGGAAAAGAGGAATACCCGGCAGGATATATCAGAATACAATATGTAAAAAAAATGCAAATTGTAAAGAAGGCAGTTCGAACAATCCTCCTCATTTTCATCGTATGGACGGGATGTACCCTCATACCTGTGCAAAACGGTGATTCAATTCGACAGGTGTATGCTGAAAAGGAGGAATTTTATACCTCAAGTGAGGAGTTTTTACCCCTTGGTGTCGAACGCGGTCGTGAGGGGGAGGGCATAGACCTTTCATTTCTTGAGGACGAGAATCTGATCCACACGGCCGAGCTGGCAGGCATCAAGTTCCTCAAGGATGAGCACCGTTTTATTTTCACCTTAAAAGCGCAAAGCTCCGGCGAGCTCGAGGGTAAACAGCTGAAATACGACCTCATCCTTCTGAACTTTCCGCCGAGAGCAGTGCTCACCCTCTATGGAGTAACAACCGATGAAACGATATTTCGGTTTTTTCAAAATCTGGATGTACGGGGAATTGTGCGAAATCCGTTTGTGGACCGCTACTTTTCGGAATACGTGCTGTTCTTTGAGGACTGGATTACTGCCAGTGCATCGTACGACAGCAAAGGCACGCGGCTCATACTCGATTATTCCTTTGCCAGACCCGAGTACACCCATGGTTTCGGCATCAGGATTGCCGATACAAAGATCGACCCGCTCAATCACATCATCGAAATAAAGAAAGAGCTCACAAAGTTCGGACTCGAGAACCACCTTCTGATCGCCTCTGACGAGGAAACGATTGTACTTGAATCACCCTTTTTCAAAACGAGAGATGAAGCCATACAGTACATGGAAAAGCTCGAGAGCTTCGGATACAACGGCAAGCTCGCGCTCAGGGGATATCAGAGCTTTCCGAAGCCGCACAGGTTTGACGTCGTTTCCGAGGTCGTCATTACCGGTGAAGACGATGTGGAGCTCAGAAACATCGTGTATAACGAGCTTACTCCCGACAAGATCTATACTCTTGACTATACTGAAATCCATCTCATCACGAAAGAACTCTTCAGTTCCACAGTGCAGAACGATGAGGAGGCCATCGCCGAATACTACTACAAACTCAGTGAGATTTATATGAATTATGAAACCAATGATAAAAAAGAAAAAGATGAAGCCTATGCAGCAGCACAGAAGCTCCTGGAGATCATATATTTCAAATACCCCAAAACCGATAAGGCCGACGATGCGCTGTGGGAAACGGCCAATATCATACGCGAGTTCGGCGTTGCTGATATTCTGAGTGAGGAGGACTGCTACCGGAAGATCATCGCCGAGTATCAGGGTAGTATCTTCGCTGACGAATCGAAAAAGCGTCTTGAAGAGCTAAAATCCGGTACCACCAAAAAAAGCAGTTTGAATTCTCGGATGTTCCGAAAACCGGCATAATCATTCTTGACAAAAAAATCCGCGAACACAGGAACCGACCGTTGCTTCTCTTAGGGTGCCATGTATCGATATCCGGTGGTTTGTATCGCTGTTTTTCCAGGGGAGAAGAGCTCGGTTGTACTGTAGTTCAGATATTTACAAAGAGTCAGCTGCGCTGGGATTCAGCCTCTGTTACTCGGGAACAGGCCGAACGATTCGCTTCATCAAAGGCGCAGACGAAGAGCATTCTGCTCGCGTGCGCCCACGGTTCGTACCTCTGCAATTTCGCATCCCCGGATCCGAAAGCCAGGGACCGTTCCATCTCCTGTCTCATGGATGAGCTTTCAAGATGCGAGAATCTGGATATCCCTCTTCTTATCATTCACCCGGGAGCGCATATGGGAGCAGGCGAGATTCTAGGAGTGCGGCGTATCGTCAGGTCCCTTCGTCAGGCACTTACACATAATGGCGGCAGGACTGTTTTATGTATTGAAACGACGGCAGGGCAGGGCACGGGAATCGGCTCGCGGTTTGAACATCTGCGTGATATCCTCGACGGCGTAGGAACAGAGCGTATCGCCGTCTGTATCGATACCTGCCATATCTTTGCGGCCGGGTACGACATCGGCACTCAGAAGGCCTACCGGTCGACTATGAAACAATTCGACAGGATTGTAGGGCTTGCGCATGTGAAGGTGATGCACCTCAACGATTCGAAGGGAGCTTGTGGCTCTAAAACCGACCGTCATGCACATATCGGTGAAGGAAGTATTGGAATGGCTGCATTCACGCAGGTAATGCGGGACGATCGTTTTGAAGATGTACCGAAGATCATCGAAACACCGAAGAAATCGAACGGTCTGGAGATGGATGCGGTCAATCTTACACGCCTGCGGGAGTGTATCGAACACGGGAGGAGTGTAAAAGTATGAAGCGTGCAGGTCTAACCTCTGTCGTCGTGCTCTGGTTCTGTCAGATCCTTATGGCCCAGACCCCTGCTCCTGCTGTGCGAAAAACCGAACCGGTGCCGGTAATAACGGCGGATTTCATGTCTTCATTCGAGCTGAGCTACCGGGCGTCTGAAAATTTCTACAAATTCGACCTCCCCTTCTACGGAACTGCAGCCCTTTCCTTCGAGGAGGATTCATTGCAGAGCGTATTCTCGGTTGAGCTGAACGATACCATTGCACCGGGCGATACGTACATACGGGGCGGCACCGACGATTCATACATGAAAATCGGTTACTACAGGGAAAACTGGGGTACAGGCCGATCGGTGAGCGTGATAAACGAGCTCAACAGGCGCGACGCCAGATATCCTGCCAACATCTTCTACCGAAATTACAGGAGCCCCAATCCGCTTTTTACCCTGTCGCTCGGGGACGGCGAATTCGTTTCGCAGGCTGCGGTATCTCTCAGGGAGGATGATATTGAATCTGCGGATGATGCATTGTTCGGTTTTCAGCTTTTTACACGCCAAATTAATACCACGGTCGGTATCGGCATGATCCGGTATGTGGGGTATCCGCCGCCGCTTTTTTTCCTTAAGGCCGGCATAGAAGAGGATAGAAACAGCGCCTGGTTTGAGGCGGGATGGCACTACAATAAGGACAGGCCCGACAGGGTCGATCTCGTCATCGGGGCGATGCAAAAGTTTGAGCGGGCTTCGGTTACCGGAGAATTCATCCTCCAGAGCGCAGACCCTCTGCTTTTTATAAAGGAGAATTTTATTCTCGGAGAACCCATAACCTTTACAATCGGCGGTTTTATATATGTGCCTACGTTCAGCTCGGCGCTCAACGCATATTTTACCGTAGCCTTTGCCGAGAAAGCGTCGCTCGATCTGGGGACCTTTCTCTTTTTCGGCAAAGAGGGAAGTTTTTTTTCGCGGTATGACGGAGATGACCACAATAATTCAGTATACCTGCGGCTTCATTTTACCGTTTCGCCGCCGGAGAAGAAGTAACCGTGCATTGATGTCGCAGAGGCCGACGGCGCATAGTCCTCATCGGCACTCATCCGGTTTGAAAATCGCATATCATCCGGCGGGAAAACTGAAAAAGACGGTTGTGCCCCTGTCGTGCATGCTTGCGATTCTGATCCTGCCGCCGTAGAGCCCCACTATCTTTTTAACGATATACAGACCGGCACCGGTACACATCGATTTCTTGCCGCATGTTGTAAAAAATATGGTGAATACCCTGTCGCGGATTTCGTTACTTATGCCGATGCCCTCGTCTTTGACAAAATACTCTCCGTCGGAAAAGCCGACAAAAACAACGGATTTCTCGCGGGAAAACTTTACCGCATTGCTGAGCAGTCCGTACAGTATATGATGCAAATGCTCCCTGTCCACAGGTGCAGGCGGTATTCCTTTCTCCACTTCTACAGAGATGTCTTTTTTATATAAAAGGGCGCCGAGCGAGTCGGTTACATCCCTGCATACCTCGTCCACCGGTACCGGTTCGGTATCACCCTTTTTCAGACGCGATATGAGAATAAGGTCGTTTATCATTTTATCAAGGAGACGCGCATTTTCAGCAATACGATTCGTATAATGGCCGATATCGGGGCTCAATCCCATTGTTTTATAAGCCGGTGTCCGTTCGAAATGTTCGAGCTCTTCTTTCAAAAGCGATGAAAAACCAAGGAGGGCGGTAAGAGGTGCCTTCAGGTAGTGGGAAACCGCATGGATGAAGCCCTGATAATCCTCGTTAAGGCTGCTGTATTTTTGCGAGAGCTCAATGAGGTTATTTTCGGAGAAGGATTTTTTTTCACGAAACATGTCATCAACCTGGTCGTCCCCGTCCGGTATCGGTTATAGAATCGAGACCTTCGGGGTACGGCAGTATGTATTTCACCGGTTGCACTTCACCATTTTTTCTGAGCACTTTTTCGACGTACTTGCTCTTCAGAATAGAATGTTCGATCAGTATGTCGTTTTCGATAATCGAGCCGAATATATAGGTTATGCCTTTTATCAAAACGTTGTCTCCTATAACCACCGGGTCTTCACTGCTGCCGGTTATCCGGACACCGGTTTCAATACGCACATTGGAGCCGATTTTCACACTTCCCTTTATCACATTCCCCCTGAGAATGACGCTGTTTTTTCCGATTTCCACAACCTGACCCGGGAAGTTTGAAATGCTCACATTTTCGCCAATGGTCACGTTCGTCCCGATCCTGACGGTTCCGCACAGTATAACGTTTCGTTCCACCGTGAGGCCCCTGTTTATTTCCACGCCGGCGTCTATATATGCGCCTTTTCCGAAGTGTATATCAAGGGTAGGATGACTTTTATCCATCTCAAGTATTCTATCGACAACCTCCTCAGCTATAAAAAAATCTTCAGGGTCGTCTATAGTGACAATGTCCTTCAGCTTTTCATAGACCATGGTCCTGAATGTTGCATCCATCTTTTTAAGCACGCTCTTCACGTTGAACGATACAACAAGATCGCTGTTTTCCACTTTTGAAGAGCATACTGTGAGACCGTTATCGTTATAGATTTTAATGAGGTCGGTTATATAGATTTCCTGCTGTACATTGTCGGATTGTATGGTGTCGATGAAGCGTTTCAGACTGCGAATGTGGAAGGCATATACGCCGACGTTGAATTCCCTGACGGCAAGCAGCTCTTCCCGGGTGAAGGTTTCTTCATTCCCGCGGTACTGTACAGTGTATGCGCTTTTTGGTACAAGTGCGAGGATATCGCGGTGTTCCTTGATCTCAATAATCTCATTGTTGTGCCGTTTGGATTTGACAATCCTCCCGTAATAATTTCCAGAGATATCACCTTTGAAATATCCGGTCATAACGGTCATGTCGCAGCCGCAGCCTTCAAAATTCTTTTTAAGGTCCGACACTGTGGATTCCGAGAGCAGACCCATATCTCCGGGAAACACGTACACGACGCCGTTGAAGTTTCCCAGTCCCTTATATGAAAGTGCCGTACGAACCGCGTCTCCGGTGCCCCTCTGCTCCGGCTGCAGTACGAAGGCCCTGTTTTTCATTTTACCGAGCGTCCGGGCTACTTCGAACGCCTTTTTCCCGACCACGACGATCTGGTTTTGAGAAGAAAGCCCCTTTCGTGCCGCTTCACTCACTCTCAAAACCGAGGGTTTTCCCCATATTTCATGAAGCATCTTCGATTTTTCAGACTTGATCCTGTTTCCATGCCCTGCCGCTAGGATTATAGAAACTTCTCGTGAGATTGGGTCGAGGGTGGAGCTCAGATTTTCGAGAAAGGTTTGAATGTCTTCTGTTTTTTTCTGCACGGCTGTTTTCCTTTGAATTCTGCATCAGTGTTGTCGGGACACGGATGCGCGAATGCGGTATGGTTTCATCTATTGTAATTATGGTATTATACCAGGATTTTATGCTCAACCGGCTATATTATGATACAATTGCCTATAGTTATATTCCAGAGGTGAAAAACCATTAGGCACGTATTTGTTTAAATATTTTACGATTGAGAGCTTACCTGCCTATATTATAACCGTAGTTGTCGTATTTGCAAGACTCTGCCGGTAAAAATTACTTTCTCTCTTCTTGATAGAATAGAGTGTATATCAGGATTTGATACATGAGCGGGTATCGGCTCGAGGGTTCTCCTCACTATATTATCGATGGATACAATGTGATACTTCACAAAAGCTATGCGTACAGGCAGGAGGATATCGGTGTTTCGCGCGATCGGTTTATTCGGCTTCTAGGGGCATATCGAATGAAACGGCGGGTGAGAATGACTGTCGTGTGGGACGGCAGCGGGTCGGCGTTTTCCCGCGTGACGACCGCGAACGGTGTGCGGTGCATATATACTGCACCGACTGTGAGCGCGGATGCGAGGATCGTGCGTATGGTCGAAGGGATGAGGAACAGACAGGGGCTTACGGTGGTATCGGACGACCGGCGGCATATTACCGGTTGGGTACGCAGCCTCGGCGCACAGGTGATGGGTGTGGAGCAGTTTTTAGCCCTCGTTGACGGCATGAAGAGAAAGAGCGTGTCCGGTAAGACGCCTGAAGGCGGCAGTGAAGACATCAAGAAAATGGCTGATGACCTTTCTGTGGAAGAATGGTTGACACTTTTTAAAGTAAAGGAGCACAAAGAGTGAGCGGGAGGAAGGTTGACCTGTCTGTACGCGGGACACGGGATTTATATCCGGAGCAGTATGCGCATCTGCGGCATATGTTCGACGTATGGCGCAAAACGGCCGTCTCCTACGGATTCGAGGAGTTCGATGCGCCTGTTTTGGAAACACTGGAGCTGTACAGGATCAAATCGGGTGACGAGATTGTCGAGCAGCTCTACAGCTTTACCGATAAGGGAGGGCGCCTGCTTGCACTGCGGCCCGAGCTTACACCCACTCTGGCGAGGATGGTGGCAAAGGTCCAGAATCAGGTCGCCAAGCCGATTAAATGGTTCTCGATTCCGCGCTGTCTGCGGTATGAAAAGCCGCAGAAGGGACGCCTTCGCGAATTTTTTCAGCTCAATGTCGATATTATCGGTGAAAAGGGAGAAACCGCGGATGCTGAGATTATAGCGGTTGCTGTTGATTCACTTGTCAACCTCGGATTGACCGCTGAGGATTTCGTTGTGAAAATCAACAACCGGGATTTTGTCTCGGAGTTTTTCAACCGGGCGGGTATCGAAGCATCACGCGAGAAGGCCCTGTACAGGATAATCGATAACTCCTCGAAGGTCGGGCACAACGGTACCGAGGATGCCCTGCAGGGGCTTTCTTTAGAGCGGCAACAACTCGAAGCCGTGCACCGCTATCTCGATATACGCGGCGTGAATGATCTTGCCGGTCTCACTCGAGAGAACAGCGGCCAGGATGCGCTCGTCAGACTCTTCAAACTGCTCGATGCGTCTGACCTTTCTCCGTACTGTGAGTTCGATGCCACAGTAGTGCGTGGGCTTGATTACTACACGGGAATCGTGTTTGAGATATTCGACAGAAGTGAAAGGATGCGTGCGATATGCGGCGGCGGACGGTACAACAATCTGCTCCGAGAGTTTTCGGGTGCGGAAATTCCCGCCTGTGGTTTCGGTATGGGGGATGTGGTGTTGGGTGAGATTCTGCAGAGCAAGGGCCTGTTGGAGGAGTATTCGAAAAATGTCGATTTCTTTCTTGTGCGTGTTACCGACAGGGAGCTCGGTCTCCTTATGAAAACCGCGCGTATCCTCCGGCAGCAGGGAAATTGTGTGGAGTATGCGTACAGCTATGTACCGGTGAAGAAGCAGATGGCGAGAGCGTCGAAGCTCAACGCAAAAAAGGCTCTCATATTCGGAGAAGAGGAGATCAGGGAAGGGATGCTGGTTGAAAAGGACCTTGAATCCGGAATTGAAAAAAAGGTCGCAATACCAAAGCTTCATCCATGATGCATACGGTAACGCATGCGGAGTGTATACTCAGGTACGCATCTTATGCGTGTGCGGAGACCACCGCTTTCAACCGGGATGTGAAACCTTGACTTTTCTGAGATGACTTCTCAAAGACGAATATACCGATAGAGAGGCCAGGGGCTACATGATGGAGAAACAGAGGAAGATAGTATGGATTGTATCGGACGGCACCGGCAGAACCGCGGCACAGGTGATAAAGGCGGCATCATACCAGTTTACGGATCTCGACGTCGATTGCAGGGTTTTGGACAATATCACGACGAAGGAGCAGATCTTCGATCTGATCGAAACGGTAAAGCAGAAATCCGGCATGCTCGTCTATACAATCGTTTCAGAGTCGAACAGGCGCCTTCTTCACAGGCTTGCAGTGGAGAATCACATACTGACCGTCGATCTTTTCGGCCCTCTGATTTCCACACTTCAGAAGTTTCTGGAGAAGGTTCCCGTAGAGGTGCCGGGCCTCAGCTACAAGATGAATAGAGATTATTACAGGATGGTCGAGGCGGTCGACTTTACGATCAAGCATGATGACGGGAGAAATATTGCAAGTGTAAACCGAGCCGATATCATCCTCATCGGTCCCTCGCGTGTGGGAAAGACGCCGCTTGCGGTGTATCTCGGTTATATGGGCTGGAAGGTCGCAAATATCCCTGTCATAGGCGGGCACAGCCTTCCGGATGTGCTCGAACAGATGCCGTTCAAGGTATTCTGCCTCATCATCGAGCCGAATCTTTTGCAGAAGCGCCGCATCGACCGCATACAGAAGCTCGGAGATCCGAAGATCGACGGTTACACGGATATGAAGAGCATCGGTGAAGAAATAGAGTTCTGCAGGGTGATCGCAGACAAAGAAAGAAAATGGCCGGTCATCGATATGAGCTATCGTACTGTCGAGGATGTGGCAAAAGACATCATACAGCTCGTTTCGATATAAATGTATGAGCACGTGAACTTACAATCCTTCGTGTCGTTTGTTACGTGCGCCTGTCATACTCAGCGGTGAAGCACTCGTACTGCTTTGAGTGCATTCACCGCCAGTACGTTAAAGCTCAATCGCGCCTCTATCTCGTCGAGGTCGTCTGCGGAGGCTCTGAGAACGGGGTGTTTCGGTACGAAAAACGAACAACAATCGGGATAGGGGAGGATCGAAATATCGTAGGTGCCGATCTGTCTCGCTAGGGCCGTTATTTCATTTTTGTTCAGCCCTATCAACGGTGTGAGTATCGGTATCCGGGCACCGTCATAGGTGGCTCTGAGATTTTCAAGAGTCTGTGAAGCGACCTGCGAGAGGCTGTCGCCGACCACTAAAAAACGCGAACCTGTCTGTTCTGCTATTCGAGCTGAAATACCGATCATGAACCTGCGGTAGGCGAGCATCCTCATGGCTGAGGGGACGTACATTATGATCTCTTTTTGAATCCTCTCGAACGGGACAATGTGAAGCTCGGTTTCCATCTGGTAGTGTGCAAGCTGCTCGGCAAGCCGGACTATTTTGTTTTCAACGTGACGGGACATTCGATTCTGATTTTGAAAATGAACAAGGATTACCGTGCAGCCGCGTTTCATCATCATGTATGCCGCCACAGGGCTGTCGATTCCTCCGGAGACCATTGCAATAACTTTCTGCTTCGGATTGACGGGAAGCCCTCCGATGCCCCGAATATCCTCAAGCGAGATGTACGCCCACCTGTCTGTTATTTCTATCCTGACCCGTATATCCGGTGATACCATTTTTGCCTTTTTCCCCGTTTTTGTACAAACGATATCTCCAATAATTGCGTTTATTTCCATGGAGTTCATATGGAAGCGTTTATCGTGCCTTTTTGTATCGATTTTGAAGGTTTCGAACCGCCTGCCCTCCAGCGTTTCCAAAACTATGGATTTGATGTGTTCGACATCAGCGGCCGTCTTGTGCGCACATGCGAAACCGGCGATTCCGGAAATTTTTTCAAGTGTATTCGTAATTCTTTCCGCATTATACCCCTCCTGCAGATCGAATACGATAAAGCCGAAATCGCGATGCGGAGAAACACGGAGAGGAAAGAGCTTCGTCTGTATATTTTTAATAAGGAGGCTTTCAAAGGATTTACGGTTTTTCCCTTTGAGAGCCAGCTCATCATAGTGAACGACCATACAATCCATGGTGGATTGTCCTGTATGTGTCCGTATCCTTTTCACTGAAAACCCCGAAAAGACAGTGTATCTCGATTACACAGGCTTCCCTTGTTACTACATGACTCGATTTTCCTGTAAAATACTTGCTCGGCGGAGAATAATCAATCACGTTGTCTTGACGGGTGTCGGTTGAAAGTTATCGTCCTTTCTATACACTCGATCCATTGCGCTCTCGGGTACACGGATTACAATCGGAGAGTTTCATCCGGGATCTTCACCTGAGGCCTGGAATCAGCCTGCATGCATTGTCTTGATACAGCTTCTTCAGCACACCGTCCGGCAGGCCGAGCCCGTATATCTTCCATCTGCTTCTCCCCCATACGCCGACGTAATCGGGATAGTCGAGGTATTCGTCCCGGGTTTCCAGAAACTGGAAATAGGTCCGGTAAATATCGGCGCGCAGGGGCATGTCCGTGCCGAAAAGCACCCTGTCCTGATATTTCAGGAGGAACTTCCGTGCTGTGTACGGCTGTCGCCCGAGCTCGTCGATCCGGGCGGCGATATCGATATGGGCGTGCGGGTGTTCGTCGAGAAACGAAGAGACGTAGCGGAGGTTTTCGGGATAATTCGCCACGTGCGCGCAGATGAACGTCGTGTTCGGGTATCGTGAAATTAATCTGTCGCGCTGTTCGAGAAGCTGTTCTTTGGAAACCCCGAACCCGTAGAAGCTCCAGCCCGGAGCACGCTTTAGGGTGGCGAAATGCTCGTTTCGTTCGTCCGTCGGCAAAAAAAACGCTGCCGGGTCTGATGTGTGGATGAGCACCGGTACACCGAGATCGCCCGCACACTCCCATACAGGATCGAGCCGTGCATCGTCAACCTGAATGAGTCTGCCGCGTTCATCCCGGTAGATGAGACCGAGCTCCTTGGTAATCTTGAGTCCGCAGGCACCCCGACGCACATCCTCCTCCAGGTGGGCGGCCGCACCGGCGGCGAATCCGCTGTCTTTGATAAGAATCCCATCCTGGCAGGACGCGAAATCCGACATGGTGAAGCAGGCGAATCGGCCCGGATATTTTTTCACATACCGGTCGATAAAAACATCCAGATCACGCTTGCGGTAGCTGTATCCTGAATCCGTGAATTGAAACTGCGTGTTGCCGGTGAGGTTAATGAAGGTTTGTACGCCGACTTCGTCCATGATCCGCACCATTTCATCAGGGGCTGCCTCCTCGAACAGGTGGTTGTGCGCGTCTATAACCGGATACTTCGCCCTTTCGGGTATGTGCTCTTTGTGCTTCAGCATTATTTCGGGCCGGACATCTTCGGGGACACGGTCTCGTGTCATGAATAAAACCCTCCTGATACAAAAAAGAAGATTAGAAGCCGAATCACGGTTTTGGTCGAAACGTGCTGAAGCGGTGTTTGGAGTCCTGCGGCGTAACGGCCCGTATCCCCGTGACCTCGCAGAAATCGACGAGCGCAGGAAGCAGGTCTTCGCCATACCCGAGACAGGCATACTCGTTTGTCCACTGCTGTATCAGCTCATCGATATCGCAGTGGGCGGTGACGAAGCCGTGCGGCCAGAAGGGAACTCCGCACTCGTTGAGGCGCGACTCGAGCCTGTCTGCGGGCGGCTCGAATATCGAGGCCTGCGTGACAACCATGACAAACTCGCCGTCAACCCTCCCCAGCCTGGCAAGCACTCCGTCACCGACCTTGCAGACGAGCCGAACCGAAAGTCCCCCTGCAGCTCCTTCAGTCGGTATGCCGTGGACGGCAAACCCCGCAGGTCCGAGCTTCCCCGCGAGTGAGGGCGGGCAGGCACCGTCTCCGATTATCTTTATCTCATTCGTTTTCTTGTCTATATGCTGGAGGTCCCCGTAGTACACCCGCTCGCTGCTCAGTTTGGTGAGAAGAAGCGTGGTAAGCGCAGTATTGAAGTCTCCCAGCGTGGATGTGCCGTACCCGTCTTCGAGCATCATGGACTGTGCAAAACAGGTCGCGGAGTAGTCGTCGCCGAGACCGGGAAACGATTGTATCGTGTAAAAGTCGAATCTCTCCCTCTCCACGATTTTCCTGAGGGCACAGTAGAGCCGGATCGAGCGTTCGTTCTGTGCATTTTTTTCGGGAGCCAGGCCGAAGAGCTTTTTAAACCGGGGATTGAGCGCAGTTATCTCCTCACGGGGAACATCCTGTGCGGTTTTTATGAGCTCTGTCGTGTCGCGGCTGTCGATGTCGATGCCGAACATCTTCATCCACTGGGACGGGTCCGCAACGCCGCAGGTCTGGCCCATGCCGCGGCCGCCGAAGGCGCCTATTGTGGACATGTTGAGAAAGTTTTTCAGGTGACAGGCCTTTGCATAGCTTACTATGCTTTCGACGTCTTTTTTATCATCAAGGCTGCCGTACACAAACCGGTGGGCAATGCCCACCTCGAGTAAAGCGCCGTGCATAACGAGCCCGCCTACCGGCCGCCATCCCTGAAAGCCCGGATGCGTCCAGATGAGCACGCCCTTCCCTGAAAGGGAAAAGTCCCGAATCGCCGCGATGAGATGAGACGCCCACACCCATGTGCCCGTGAAGAGTATCACGAGATCGATATCTTCACGGGTTTTCATTTTCCCGAATGCCTCCCGCGCTTCGGCCTTGGTCGCGACAACTATGTCGTGCTCGGCGAGCCGTATACCTCTTTTACGAAGCTTATTTTTCGATTGCGCAATGAGCGAATCGTCGATGAACACGTTTCCCATCGGATCCTTGAGTCCGTCCTTGTGCACCCCGTATACGATAAAACCGGCAGTCGGTGCAACCATTGTGTACCCTCCCTTCCGTATTAGTTTTATTTATATCCGCAGGCCTCTAAGCTTCGAGTATAACTGCCTGTAGGTTTCAAAGCGCCTGCCGTATACTTCGGCATGTTCCGATATGGGGTTGGTGACCCCCTTTGTTTTCACCCATCTTCCGACAATCGATTCGACCGGTTCGCCGGTGACGGCGCAGCAGGCGAACATGGCGCAGGCGAAACTCGCCGCTTCGGTTACCTGCACAGCGGTGATGGGCTTGTCCAGTACATCTGCCTTGAGCTGCGTCCATCTGGAGCTCTTCGCACCCCCGCCGATGGCGCGCAATTCGTCTATCCTGATGCCGGATTTACTCAGAATATCCAGGTTGAGGCGCATCTCGAAGGCGACCCCTTCGAGAAGGCCCCGCAGTATATCTTCGCGATTTGTCGACAGGTGCAGGCCGAGGATTGCGCCGGACGCGTCGGAGTCGAAGTAGGGCGTCCCGGTCGGCGTGAAGTAGGGTAAAACCAGCAGAGTTGACGGTGCATCCGGCATCTTCCGGAGGATGATTTCATAGGCGTTTTCACCGGTTTTCCGGGATTCGATCAGCTCGGAGTTGCCGAGCTCGTCTCTGAACCACTTCAGGATGTTTCCGCCGGTCAGGCTGAACGCGACGGTGGTGTACATACCCTGCAGGGTGTAGTCGTATGTGCAGATATTGGATTTGAAGAGGTCTTCACTGAGAACCGGCTCGTCAAAGGCAGGCGTGATGCACTCCGAGGTGCCGGTTGCGTACATTGCCATACCGCCCTTTGTCACACCGGCGCCGACAGCCCCCATGGGCTGATCGTGGCCGCCCGTTACCACGACAACACCGCCGTTGAAACCCAGGTCGGATGCTGCAGCCGTACTCATGGTTCCGACGATCGTGTTGGACGGCACCGGGCGGGCGAGCTTTGTGCGGTCGATTCCCGCGGCATCGAGGATTTCATCGATCCAGTCATGATGCTTGATATCGAACATCATGGTCCTGCCTGCGAGAGACCATGAGATATGAGGCTCGAGCCCCATACAGTATTGCATGAAATCTTCGAAGCAGAGAAACCTCCTGCTCTTCTGAAATATATCCGGCCGGTTGTCCCTGAGCCAGAGCAGCTTGAACAGAGAAAACATAGGATGCGCCGTGTGTCCGGTGAGCCTGTACAGCCGCTCCATACCGAACTCCCTGCTCCAGGTCCTGGTAATGCGGGCAGCGCGTTTGTCGAAGGTTATCATTGCGTTGCCGAGAATCTCGCCGTTTTTACCGATCGGGGTGAATGCCTCTCCCTGGCTTGTTATCGCCAGTGCACGCACCGGGTCGTGCGCGCATGACGCATTTGCCTCCCTGATCGCAGCAAAACATGAATCACGCACCTCGGCCGAATCGAGCTCCGCCCACCCCTCATGGGGGATGACGGTGGCATACTCGCGGTATGATTGCGCGATCTGAGAACCGTCATCGTTGAAAACAATTGCCTTGCAACCGGTCTGCCCGATATCAAGTCCCATATAGCTCATCAGTCGCTCCTCATGTCTGTGCTCAGCCGGGCTTGAGCCGGAAGAGTGGGTTCGTCGTGTTCGGCCGCCGCAAGACCGAGCAACGAACGCCTGCTCAACCGGTGCTCGGCGAGCCCCGGTATGCAGTTTCCCGCTCTATGGCAATATATCCCTCTCCCCTGTCGAAAATCTTATACTTTTTGATAAAAGCAGCCATTTCTTTCGTGTCCAGCTGACCTTTTGTTCCCCCTCTGTGGAGCAGCGTCGACGCCGCGTTCGCCTCGCCCAGCAGGGCGCAGAGCTCGATGGGAAACTTCTTCATATGGAAATATAAAAATGCCGCCTGAAAGGAATCCCCGGCGCCCACCGTATCGCGTATTTCGTGACGGACTGGAAAGGCATCGAGCAGATAGCGCTTCCCCCTGTGTCGAAGCAGAACCCCCCTTTCGCCGAGCTTGATCACAACGGTCGTGCTCCGGGGGCTTATCACCGTCAGAGATTTATGGGGATCGCCGGTCTTTGTGAGATGGCATGCTTCGCTCTCGTTCAGGAACACGATATCGGTGTGAGGATAAATCCCGTTTTTCAATGTACCGAGTGCCCTCTCGTCCGTCCATCCGTCGCCTGCGTTCGCGTCGTAGACAGTGACGACGCCGTTTTTCCCGGCGTATCTGAACACGTACCCGATTTCCTCACGAAGCCTTTTTAAAATGAAGTAGTTGCATGAATAAACGGCATCCGACTGCTGCACGTAAGATTCGAAATCAAGTGAGTGTATCGACAGGTCGGTCGAGGTGCCGGGAAAGGTCGCAACCTGGCGCGGACTGTTTTCAGCCTCTTCTGTGAATATAAGGGTAAAGGGGCTTTTTTTCCCGGTCAGCAGCTTGATCCCCTCGCGTTCGACGCCGTGGCGGGAAATATCGTCATACAGCCTTTTCCCCTCTTCATCGTCGCCGAGATGGGTTAAAAGATACACCCGTGCGCCGAGTCTCCCGAGTCCGCAGGCAACGTAGCCTCCCGCGCCTGCAATATTTTTCGTGAAATCAGAGACCAGCACCTCCCTCCCCGCCTCGAGCGGAGGAGAGGTGTAGATATAGTCGTAGTTGAGGTCGGCGATGATCGTTACGACGGGCTGGGGCGTCCTGTCGTGTTCCAGTTCGTAGAGTATATACTCGTTGATGAGCTTCATATCCGACCTTCCTCCGTATCGGGTGCCCGGCACACGTGCACTTTTTGTATGGTATGGTGCAGGTAGCGATTCGAATCATCATTGCTTGGCAGAGCGCTCATTTTTCGTTTACCCGTTCTATGGTTTCATCGGTTTAAATATACGATTTCGCCGTTTTTACATCTACCGCTCTGCAATGATTTCGAAATCTCCCGTTTGCCGCCAGGCCGTGAAATCATAGATTTTCACCCCTTGTACCACCCGGTGTATCACGCCCGATTCGCTCGGAGAATCGGGTTTGAAGCCGAGCGCAATCGATTTGAAGAGTCCGAGCAGCTGTCCTGCGATGACGTAAACAGGCGGCATGTAGTCGTCGGCCAGCTGCAGGTTTCCTTCCGGGTCGCATTCAACGATAAAATCGGAAACTGTGTCAAGCACGTCGCTTTTCTTTTTGCACACGACCAGAACCGCACATCCAAGCTTCTTTTCGTGTATCTCATCGAGGAGGTCTTCTTCATACTTCTTCACGTACCGGTTGTCTGAAACGAACGCAACGACGAGCGTTTTTTTGTCGATCACCGCTTCAGGGCCGTGCCGAAGTCCAAGGAATGTGTCGTACGCGCACATCACACTGCCCGAGGTGAGCTCCTGCAGCTTCAGGTGCGATTCGACCGCCGTTCCGAAATGGGAGCCGTCACCCAGGAAAACGGCTCTGTTGAAATCGAGCCGGCTCGTTTCGAAAAACAGGTCGGCACGTGAAAGCAGCTTCCGTCCCATTTCGGCGAGTCGTTCGACCTTCATTTCAGAGTCATCGAAGCTCCGGAAATCGGCCAGAAGCTGTGCGGCAATGACCATGTTCGAAAATGAGGCTGTCATGGCAAGCCCCCTGTCGTTTGTGTACTGAGCGAGACAGAAAAGAAAGCTCTTCTTCAATTCTGCGGCTGCCCGTGAGAGCGAGCCGTTTTTATTGCAGGTGATGATGAGATGACTGGTACGCCCGTCCTCGGCGATATGCACCGCACCTATGCTTTCCGGACTGTTTCCCGAACGTGCGAAAGATATCAAAAGTCTGGGGTTTTTGACCATGACGTCGTCCGGTGTGGTGACGATTTTGGTCGTGGAAAAGGTATGTACCGGCATATTCAGGCGCTTCCTGAAAAGTCCCTCCGTACAGTACCCGATAAACTCCGAAGTCCCTGCACCGGCAAGAATGATTGACGCGTTATCCTGTTCGATGGACTCCTTCATAAATCGTTTAATACCGGCATAGGATTTTTTGAATCTTTCGTAGGTATCATGCCAGAGGTCGACCTGACCGTTAATTTCTGAGGCGGTGTGCTCCACTCCCTTTTCCCTTCGCGCATCTTCCGGCATGCCTAACAGTTTTTCAAGTTCGGTATACATTGTAAGCTCCATTTTACGGGTGAGGTTTGTCGTCCGGACGTTTTTCATCCGTATAATGCCGTCGGTGCATATCCCAGCATACGTGTTTAAGCCAACACGGCGCGTGCCGGCGGCATTCCTTCACATCCCGGGATTAGTCACGGCTCCGGCGTCAAGGATGCTTCGAGACTCGATTCGACCTCCGTCCCTCCTGTATCGGCGGACGGCTTTTCCGATACGACCGGCTGTGCTGCACCACTAGGCGACAGCTCCGTTAAATAGTCGGTTTTGTTAATGAGAAACTGAACGGCGCCCAGTATACACGAATCGTTTCGGAGATCCGAAACCTCGAGTAGAGGCATGATGAGGACCTTGTTCTTGATTTCGTTTTCAATGAATTCAAGAAGGAAGTTCCCTGCATTGGAAAAACCGCCGCCGAAAATAACGAGCTCGGGATCGAGCATATTGATCATGTTGCTGAGAGCCATGTTGAAATAGGTGAATGAGTCGGATAGTATGGTATATGCAACCGGGTCTTTCTGCATTGCTGCCTGAAAAACGGTTTTCGATGTGATACTGCGAATATTCCCTCCAGCAAGCTCGGATATCTTCGTATGGCTGTGCTTCACGGCCGCCTCTCTTCCTCTCATCTGCAGGGCTTTACCGGATATTTTTTTTTCGAGTGCGCCGAACTCATAGGGTACGATGGAGCCGCTTTTAAACTCATCGGGGTTTGAATAGAAGTAACCGATCTCCCCTGCGGATTTATTCGGGCCGGAGTAAACCGTGCCGTTTATCATGATGGCGCTTCCCAGGCCGTATGCGAAATCGATATACAGCACATTCTGATGATGCTTCGCTTTGCCTGCAACCTTTTCACCGAGCAGGGACAGTTTTGTCGAGTGCTCGATCATAATCTCACAGTGGAACAACCCCTGAAAGTATCTCGTAATGTCCTCCGGGTCATTCTTGGCGTTTCCGGGATACCATCGCAGCTCGTTTCCCTCTCCCACATAGATCCCGGGCGCGATACAGATCATTTTCAGAATTTTTTCGGGAACAGTGCCTTCGGCATTGAGAATATCTCCAATGCATGTATGCAGAAGTTCGAGACGTTCCCCGAAGGTCGCCTCCCCCGGGAACTCACCCCCGGTTTTCTGCAGGATTGTTCCCTTCAAATCGGCAAGCGCTATCCTGTAGCTCGCCCTTCCCATCTCGAAGGCGAGGAAATATCGAGATGTGCGGTTGAAATGGATTAATATGGGTTTGCGGTCCCCTTTCGATTCGCCGACCCCTATTTCGGAAATAATTCCTCTTTTCAACAGCGCGTCGATCAGGCTGCTGACAGTCGGTTTTGAAATATGCGTACGCCTCACAAGATCCGCCCGGGAGAGGGGGTCGTGTCGAATGATCGTGCTGAGGATCAGGCGAAGATTATTGGTTTTAACACTAGCCTGAGACTGCTTTGTGAGTTGTTGGTACTTCATTTTCTTATTCCCTATGAGTGTGCAACCGACATGCGGCAGGCCGAATGGGGCATGTCCGTCCCTATTCGGCCGAATTCGTCGGCAATGCATTAACCCATCGCCGCCTTCAAAAGCCGAATGAGGCGTGTCGGTCAATATTCGGCCGCACGGCCGGCTTCCACCGTTCGTACGCGAACGCCATTTTTAAGTCCTGTACTGCAATGATTGTAAAGTTTATTAACTTTCTTGTCAATAATTTATTGCATTTTGATGAAAAGTAAATTTTTCTTGACAAAAAATTAGAAAAATGGATACTGGATAGGAAGGTTCCTTTACAAACTTCGACGAAAAAAGGTCGCACTCTCATGAAATTCGCCTCACATACGACGTCGAGAGAGAGAATGCATGCTGCACTGAATTATGCCGATCTCGATTACATTCCGTGCTCCTTTATGCTTTTTTACAATATCTACGAGCACTGTACCGACGAGGAGGAGTTTATCACCCGCCAGGTCGATCTCGGGCTGGATGCGTTTGTGCACGCGGGACATCTGAACCATACCCTGCATATGCGTGCAAATCTCGATTCGCAGGCGAAATACCGTGAGTGGGTTGAAAAGAGCGGGGACGCCGTGTACTTCTGCAGGAGAATCGACACCCCCAAAGGTCCTCTGACTTCGCGGGTGCGGCAGAGGTCCGGCTGGCCGACGGAGGATGATTTTCCCATCATGAAGGACTGGATCGTGCCGAGGGCCGAGGAAGTGCTCGTGAAGCCCGAGGAGGATTTGGGGAAGCTCCGTTATCTTTTCGGGAGTTTCAAAGATGAAGATATTGCTCTACTGCGGGAGGAGGCCGAAGCTGCGAAAAAGCTTGCCGACCGGCACGGCCTTCTGCTCGTAGGCGGCTGGAAAGGAGCGGTGAAGCCCGGTACCCAGGTCGACCCCGGCGTCATGGGTGCTGATGCCCTCGCCTGGCTTTCGGGATATGAGGATGTAATGGTTCTTTCCGTTACGAAGCCCGACATCATCAAGGAATACCTGGATATCATACATAAATGGAATATGCGCCAGATAGAGATATACCTGGATGTAACCGATGCCGAGCTTATCGTGAGAAGGGCATGGTATGAAACGACCGAGTTCTGGACGCCTACTGCATACAGGGAGTTGATTGCGCCGACCGTAAAGCGTGAAGCACAGCTCGTTCACCAGGCAGGCAGAAAATACGGGTATATTATAACGAGCGCATTTGTTCCGGTACTCGACGATATCCTGGATGCGGGAGTGGATGTGCTCATCGGGCTCGACCCCGAAGAAGGCAAGGGGACCGACCTCGCCGTTGTAAAAGAGAAGTTTGCAGAAAAAAAGAGGGCGATCTGGGGGGGTGTAAGCGGAGCGGTGACCGTAGAGCAGGGCACTGAGGAACAGACGGAAAAAGCGGTTGTACGGGCGCTCCGGGAGCTCGGCTGGGGAGGAGGATTCATCCTTTCGCCGGTCGACAATGTGCGGGAGGATACGTCGAATGCGTGGCGCAACACATATGCCTTCATCAATGCATGGAAGAGGTTCAGGGAAGCGCCCCTGGGCCGTTGAGCCCGCCTGTGTGGAATGCACGTATATACACGTTTTTATCCGGCACAGATACAGGGTAATGCTCTGAGTTTTTGCGTCCGGATAGTGCTGCCGTAACCACCGCTTGGGTGTGGCTGAGGGCATGCCGCTTGACGGCAGCACGATTAGCTTTTGCAATCATCGCTGAATCGGTGTATAATCGTACCGCTCATTTGGAGAGCGTTGCTCTCCTGAAAATATTTTTTTGAAGGAGGGTTGCAATGAAGAAAGCATGCGTCATCTTCATCTCTTCGATGTTCCTCTTCTCTTTTACCGCTTTTTTTGCTCTTGCCGGCGGTAGCAAGGAAGGAGGCACGAAAGAAGGTGCGAAGGGAGAGGCTGTCGAAGAAGGTGAAACGATTACCGTTTTGATGGGAATCGATGCAGCAGGCAAGCACATGGGAGACAGGGCTGCAGAATTTGAGCAGCAGACCGGCATCAAGGTGAACATGATCGAGGTGGAATGGGACACCATGGTAAACAAGCAGGCTGTCGCGCTTACCGCCCGTGAACCGACATACGATATCGTGGACTGCGGATCGTTCATGCTTCCGGAGTACGTGCCGAGCGGATTGTACGATGACCTCTCGGATATGTTCCCGCCCGATGTGAAGGAAAAATACATGGAGGGAATGGTCGATGCGGTGACTGTCGGCGGCAAGGTGTACGCAGCACCACTCATGGCTTCGTGGGTCATCATGTTCTACAATACGCAGATGTTCGAGGAAGCAGGGCTCGATCCCAACAGGCCGCCCAAAACCTGGGCTGAGCTCGAAGAGTTCGGGAAAAAACTGCAGTCTCCGACGACATACGCAATTACCGACTCCTGGGGTCCCGGGGAGTATGTGACCGTTGCATTCTTCAGATGGGCAAAGTCCGCAGGAGCACAGATCCACGAGTGGAAAGGCTCGAAGGTTCACTGGCTTCTCAATGAGCCCGAGTGCGTACAGGCGCTCGAGTTCATGAAAAAGATGATGGATGAGGGAATCATGGATCCGGGGTCGCCGACCTACTATCAGCAGCAGATCGCCGACCCGACCTGTTCGGCAAGGGGCATGCGGCTATGTTCGTAAACTGGGATATGATGCAGCTTGCCTTCAAGGATCCGGAGCAGACCCCGTATGCGGGAAAGATCAAGGCGGCGATCATGCCCGGTGCGAAGCCGGGGCTGACCGGATCGATCGAGGGTCACGAGTTCATGGCGGTTCCATCTCCGTCTCTTCACAAAGAAGCGGCGAGAAAGTTCATCAAGTACGTCACATCGATGGAGAACGAGAAGCGGAGGGCAATCGAGCAGGGCATGACGCCGGTGTACAAGGCTCTGTTTAATGATCCGGATGTGAAGAAGGTTCTTGCGCTCGACGTTATTTTCAACGCAGCGGCCAACTGCTACTACAGGCCGGCTGTTCCTGAATACACCGAGGTATCCGATATAATATCCACCGAGCTCCAGAATGCCCTTGTAAACGGCAAAGACCCGTATCAGGCGCTTACCGATGCGAACGACAAGGCGAACAAGCTTTCCGGATGGTAAATCGCTGAAAAAACAGGGAAGGGACAGGGGTTTTCCCTGTTCCTTTCATATTTTTGAAATAGGGATGTTTGAAGCAGCGGTGCTTGTGCGCCACAGGCGGGTATGGACGGCTTAATCCCGGTATTTGACGAATAAAACCATAGGAATGATTATGGCAGAACAAAAGCTCAGCCTGAGCGGTCGAATAGAAAAAAACGAGGGCCTGTTCGCATTTATTCTTGTTCTTCCGGCTCTTTTAATCGTCGCCTTCCTCTTCATATATCCACTTACCTACTCATTTGTTATCAGCTTTTTCAGAAGCGATATCAGAAAACCGGGGCTTGTTTTTCTTGGTTTTAAAAATTATGTGGAAATTTTCAAAAGGCCGGATCTTTTGATCTCCTTCTGGAGGACAATTGTTTTCACGGTGATTTCCGTTGCTCTCGAGATGGTAATCGGTATAGCGGTTGCCGTGGCCTTCAACGAGAAATTCAGGGGCAGGGGTATTGCCCGTTCCATCATACTGATCCCCTGGGCTATTCCTCCGGTTGTCAACGGGATCATATGGAACTGGCTCGTGCATCCGAAAATAGGGGTTGTGAACTACATCCTCACTTCCCTGCATGTGATATCGAGGTACAAGGCCTGGCTCGCGGATCCGAAATGGGCGCTCAATATAGTCATCATAGCCGATGCATGGAAATGGACACCCCTGGTAGTGCTTTTGATTCTGGCCGGTCTTCAAGCGATTCCCGAGGTACTGTATGATGCCGCGAAGGTGGACGGTGCGGGGAAGGTGCGGACGTTTTTCAATGTTACCCTGCCTCTTCTGCGCTGGCCGATTCTCATTACCCTTATTTTGCGTACCGTCGAGGCGATACGCATATTCGACATAATCTACATTATGACCAGAGGGGGGCCTGCAAACAGGACGAAACTGACGACCTTCTATGTGTGGGAGATTGCATTCAAGCACCACAGGATGGGCTTCGGTTCTGCTCTGGCATATCTCGTCACGGTACTCATTATTCTGTTCGTAATCCTGTACTTTAGAACTGTCAAGCGAGAGATCGAGATGTAGGAGTGCGTGCATGGGGAAATCAAAGAAAAGACCGAAGGTCTTTCTTATCGTGTTCATCGTTGTCGTGCTCGCAGCGACTCTGTTTCCGTTCTATTGGATTATCAACATGAGCCTGCAGACGAACATTCAGCTCTTCGACACGCCTCCGCACTTCGTGCCCCCGACGCCGATAATGGAGAACTTCAGAAGCGTTCTCTTCGAGGAACGCGGGATGATGAAGTTTTATCAGGCGGTGTTCAATACTCTGACCGTTGCATTCGTTACGATGATCGTATGCGTATTTATCGGAAGTATAACGGGATATGCGCTCGCCAGGCTTCGCTTCAAGTGGGGCATATACATACTTTTCGCACTGATAGGAACACAGATGGTTCCGCCTCTCACGGACCTTATTCCCCTTTACGTGATATTCAGCCGATGGCTCAAGCTCATCGATACGAAGGCAACGCTTATCATCGGGTATACGGGATGGCTGCTCCCGATTTCGGTGTGGATTCTCTACGGCTATTTCAAAACCATTCCAAGAGACCTGGAGGATGCGGCCCGTATCGACGGATGTACGAGGTTGATGGCGCTCTTCCGGGTGGTGTGGCCTCTTTCCGCACCCGGTCTCGCTGCCACCGCGATTTATGTTTTTATATCCTCGACCAACGAGTTTCTCTTTGCAATGATATTCGCGAGCACATACCGGTCCAAGACAATTCCGGTAGCGCTTGCGGACATGGTGGGCAAGTACCAGATACAGTACGGAGATATGACCGCAGGAGCTGTGATTGCCGCCATATTTCCGGTTGTGCTTGCTCTCATCTTCCAGAAATACCTTGTGCGCGGGCTCACCGCAGGCGGAATCAAGGGTTGAACCGGAGGGGGAGTGTATGAATACAATCGAACCGAAAGACCTGCGCGTATGGTGCAGTATTCCCTACAAGGAGCTCGAAAACCATCCGAAGAGGAAGGTCCCGTTTCGCCTGGTGCGAGATTCCGCCGAAATGGGCGGTATCATGGCAGAGGAGCTCGTGAATCTCATACAGAAGAACAACCGGAAGGGCAGGGAGACGAGGGCAATCATTCCCTGCGGCCCGAGCTGCTGGTACAAGCCGTTTGCCGATCTTGTGAACAGCAAAAAGGTAAGCCTGAAAAATCTCGTGGTCTTTCACATGGACGACTGTCTCGACTGGCAGGGCCGTCCTCTTCCGCGGTACCACCCTTACAACTTCAGAGCGGTTATGGAGGATATGTTTTACGGGCCGATCGATTTCGAGCTTGCCGTTTTAGAGGAGAACAGAAACTGGCTCACACCCTCCAATATAGAACAGGTCGCCCGGCGCCTGTATTCGGCGCCGATAGATATTACATACGGCGGATGGGGGCAGGACGGCCACATTGCGTACAACCAGGCGAGAAGGCATCCCTTCAGTCATGTTACGATTGAGGATGTGAAAAATTCGACGATTCGGGTGCAGGAAAACAATATCGACACCATCATCGCCCTTGCGCAGCGTTCATTCGGCGCTGCATACCAGTTCGCACCGCCGATGTCTGTAACACTTGGAGTAAAAGAATGCCTGTATGCGGACAAAGTGCGTCTTTTCAGCGATACCGGGGCCTGGAAGCAGACCGCCCTTCGCGTGGCGCTTTTCGGCCCGCCCACCCCGGAGTATCCTATAACCCTTTTACAGGAGCACAATGATGCGCTCATAACCGCAACCGTAGACACGGCGAGACATCCGATCAGCGAGCATCCCGAGTGGGACCTTGGCGCGTAAACTTCACTGCATAACCGAACATCGGCACATTTTCAATACGTTACCCGATACAATTGCTCACAGGAATGCCGGGATTTCAACCACCGGTGTCCTGAAGATCGCGCCTTTTGTTTCGGCTCGATGCCCGGAGAGGTCCATGTCGAGCAACCTCGATTCTTTATCACTTCATTATGATGAGAGCAGGGCCCGGTATAGGGCGCTGATAGGCACCGGAGGCATAGGATCGGGGATGTTTTTTGCCCTTGACGGAAACAACACCCTTGGCCGTGAAGAGAGCAGGGGCGGTCATTTGCTGAACAGACGCGACTACTGTAAGCTGCACATAGTTACACACTATGTAAAGGCCCTCCTGGGGAGAGAGTTTCATACTGTCGCCCTCGGTATGGTCGGCGGCGATGAAGAGGGGGAAGCACTGGTTCATGAGATGGCGCAGGCGGATATAGATGTAAGCCGGGTGCGGCGCATGGAGGATGCGGATACCCTCTTCTCGTTCTGCTTCGTATACCCGGACGGGTCGGGCGGAAACATGACCACCAGTGATTCGGCTTCGGGCAGGGTGACGCCCGGGTATATAGACGAGGCACAGCCGCTTTTTAAAAGGTACAGAGGCTGCGGGATTGCGCTTGCCGTTCCGGAGGTTCCTCTCGATGCGCGTATCAGGGTGCTTGAATACGGAACGAAATACTCTTTTTTGAGAGTCGCTTCGTTTACCTCGGGTGAGATGGAAAAACTGGCTGAAACGCATATTCTGAGGATTGTCGATCTGCTCGCACTGAACATAGACGAAGCTGCCCGGATTATCGGGATTTCGGAAAGCAACGGCTCGATAGAGGAGACGGTTAAAAACGCAGTCGGTGCCCTTGTTGGTCTGTACCCCCACCTCATGGTAACGGTTACGGCGGGTAAGGAGGGAAGCTGGGCCTGGGACGGACGCATACTCTCGCACAGGAAGGCTGTATCGGTTGAAGTTTTCGGCACCGCCGGTGCGGGTGACGCATTTTTGGCCGGAATGATCGCAGGAACGGCAGCAGGCCTCTGTATGGAGGAGGCCCAGGAGCTTGCCTCGCTCGTCGGCTCGCTTTCGGTAACTTCGCCGCATACCATACATAAGGAAATAAACAGGAAGACCATTTCCGGTTTTGCGAATACATGTGCCGTTGTGCTTTCCGACCGTGTGAAGGATTTTCTCTCGGTGCATAACTGTCCACGCCGCGATGTGTGACGCGTCCGGGCGCAAGCCCGCAGATTATTCCCGAACCCGCCTTTATAGCAGGAAGCTTTTTTTGTTGCGGCGACGGGTAAAAAATCGGATAATCCTTATATTGAGGGGCTCGCACTGTCGTAGTGCCGTCAACCCACTTCTTTCGGTACGAATGTTATTGATAAGAAAAAAACTGCGGGGAGACCGTTGGATGAAAAAGACACCGAAACTAGGCGTACTCTTTACGACCTCAGGATGGTTCAGAGATGTCGGCCTTCAGACACCTTCTGCTGACGTGACAAAGGAGGTCGACGCCCTGGCAGAAGAAACCGTCGGCCGACTGACGGCCTTTTCGGAGGTCGTGTGCGACGGCGTGCTCTACTCCGAAGAGATGGCGGCCCGGGCTGCGGAGCGGATCCGGCGTGAAGATGTCGACGGACTGCTCATCGCGCCCCTCATGTGGTGTGAGGATCAAATACTCCGGGCGGGACTGAAAAAGCTCGGCGGGATTCCAGCACTGTTGTGCTTCTTTCTTCCCTACGATACGTTGCCTGATCTTGTCGGGTATCAGGAGATGATAAAGGGGTCGGGACTAGTCGGTATCCTTCAGATAAGCGGCTTTCTTAAAAGAGAGGGGTATAATTACCGGACCGTCACCGGTTATTACCGCGATGAACTGCTGTACGATACGTTGAGAAGGCATGTCGGTGCATTTGCCGTTCGGCGTGCGCTCAAAGATGTTACATGCGGAGTGCTGCCCTTCCGATGCGATCAGATGTCAACGACCTATGTGGACGAATTTTCACTCAGAAAGCGCTACGGTGTGGAGCTGAAATATCTCGAGCTCCGCCGTTTCAGAGACGAGGCGGAGAATATATCGCAGGATGAAATCGACGTATTTACGGAGCTTTTGAAAAAGGAAGGGCAGGTTATCGAAGTCGATGAAAAAAACCTGAGTGAAGGCGTACGGTATGCCCTCGCAATGGAGAAAATCATTTTCGATGAAGCAATCGATATATTTGCCATGAACGATATCATCGAAGAGATGCATGCCTGCTTCGGTCTCAGACCGTGTCTCAGCAACCCGCGGCTCTCGGACGCGGGTGTGGTTGTTACCATGGAGGCTGATATCGCTGCAGGGGTCTGTATGTACGTTCTTCAGCACTTTACCGAAAAGACGCCGTTTTATGCAGAGCTTTTTACGGCAGACCTGGAGAAGAATGCTTTTCTTATGGGGCATCCCGGGTATCACAGCACCCGCATGCGCGACGAGCGCTATCCGGTACGGATCGTTTCAGACGTCGAGTATGAGAATACCGATCCATTCACCGGCGCTGCAACTTTTTTCAAGTACAGGCCCGGGCCTGTTACCGCCGTCAATTCGGTCTACAACGGGGAGCGTCTCAGATGGACGATATTCGAGGGATTCTCACTCGAAGGTCCGCCGAAGATGGAGGGTACGCCACACCTGTTCTGTCGTGTTGAAACCCCCGTACACAAGCTGTGCAGCCGGGCTGTTCAGATCGGGGTAAGCCAGCACTGGATCGTGGTACCAGGTCATATTAAAAACGAGCTCGAAGAGCTCTGCGAATGGCTCGACATCGAGTACTGCAATGCAGGGTGAATATAGTTGTGATGGCAGTAGTATTGACGGCGGAGCTGTCCGGCAGCCGATCGGGGTGTGTGTCTATTCGGTTTCCGGTGTATAATTACATCGAGAATTTCAGCATGGGGGTGTGAAATGGCTGGACCTGGGTTTTACGTGATTGGTGAGGAGGAGAAAAAGGCGTTGCTGGAGGTGGTGGAAGCCGGGTATATGTTTCGCTATGGAGATAGATCCGATCCGAAATTCCTCGCAAAGGTATGGCAGTTCGAACAGGAGGCGGCGAAGTATCTCGAGATACCGTACACGGTAGCGGTTAACTCGGGAACTTCCGCGTTGTGGGTGGCGCTCGGCACACTCGGCATCGGACCGGGCGACGAGGTGATTGTTCCTGGTTACACCTTTATCGCATCTATTACGTCGATTGTTTTCGCGCGCGCAATACCGGTGCTCGCTGAGATCGACGAAACATTAACCCTCGATCCCGCGGATGTAGAAGAGAGGATTACTTCCCGCACCAGAGCGGTTATGCTCGTTCATATGCTCGGCAACCCGGGACGAATCGACGAGATAAAGGAGATAACCGCAAAACACAATCTCTTCCTCATAGAGGACTGCGCGCAGGCTTTCGGTGCAACCTACAGGGGGAAGCACGTCGGGAGTTACGGGGATATGGGTATCTACAGTTTCAATATCTTCAAAACCATAACCGCCGGCGACGGCGGCTTGATCGCCACACATGACGAACAGAGATACAGGCGTGCATTTGCAATTCACGATCAGGGCCACCTGCCGCTTCGTCAGGGAGTGGAGCGGGGCTCACGGACGGTGATGGGGCTTGATTTCAGGATGACCGAGCTTTCCGCGGCGGTACTGCTTGCCCAGCTCGAAAAGGCGGAGGGCATGAAGGTCCGGCTCAGGAATCTGAAGAAGCGTTTCAGGGACGGGATACAGGATATTGAGGGGCTCGAGTTTCGCGAGATTCCGGATCCCGATGGAGAGATATGCACTCTGCTTACTGTATTTTTTCCGGATAATGAAACGGCTCGGAGAGTGGGAGCTCTCCTCGGATGCGGAGTGGTTGCGGACTCAGGATGGCACGTGTATACGAATATGGAGCACGTGCTCGGTAAAAAAACGGTTGACGCTACAGGGTGCCCCTATACCTGCCCGTATTACAAACAAAAAGGCGGGAACATGGAGTATTCGAAGGGCATGCTCCCCAAAACAGACTCGCTTTTAAGCAGGACGATCAACATCAGCATCGGGGTTTCGGACGCAGGTCTCGGTTCGGGCTTCGGTATTACCATACAGAGCGATGATGATGAAATCGATCAGAGGATCGAGGAGTTCAGAAAAGCAGCGAACGCATACCTGAGAGTTTAAATTTCCGGAGTGGACACCGATGCAATCGATTAACAGCTGAACGCACAACAATGCGGATATCAAGGAGATGACCATGAAATCACGGGAAAGAGTAAAGCGGGCGATCAATCACGAGGAGGCGGACAGGATTCCCATCGACCTGGGAAGCACCCTCGTTACCGGTATTCAGGCAAGCATATACGCACGTTTCAAGAAAGTACTGGGCATAGAAGGGGGCAGCGTCAGAGTGTACGACCCCTTCCAGATGCTCGCTGAGGTCGAGGAGGAGGTAAAAAAATCTCTCGGCATAGATACGTACGGCATACAGCTTCCCACAACCATTTTCGGATACAGAAACGAGAACTGGAAGCCCTTTACCATGTTCGACGGGACCGAGGTGCTGGTTTCCGGGCATTTCGAGTATGACGTTCTTGAAAACGGCGATATCGTGCAGTACCCGAAGGGCGACAGGAGTGCACCGCCTTCGGGCAAGATGCCGAAGGACGGATTCTACTTCGATGCCATAGTCAGGCAAAAGCCGATCGACAAGGCGAAACTCGATCCGAAAAGATGGGTCGAACAGACATACTCGCTGTATACCGATGAAGATCTCCGGTATCTCGAGGAGACGTCGAAGCAGTACTACGAGAATACCGATTACGCTCTGCTCGGTAACTTCTGGGGAGCAGGTTTCGGTGATATCGCTATTGTGCCCGGGCCGGCCGTGCCGAATCCCGAAGGGATACGGGACCCTCAGGAGTGGTACATCTCCGCAGTAACGAGAAAGCAGTATATCATGGATATCTTCAGCTGCCAATACGAGCTGCAGATGAAAAACCTCCGGATGTACCGGGAGGCTGTGGGGGACAGGATAGATATCGTCGTCATGAGCGGAACCGACTTCGGAGCTCAAAACGGGCCGTTTATCTCGCCCGCCTCCTACAGGGAGATGTTCAAACCTCTTCATAGGAAGATGAACGACTGGGTGCATGCGAACACTGGATGGAAGACGTTTTATCATACCTGCGGATCCATCGTGGATTTTCTTGACGATTTTTACGAGGCCGGAGTCGATATACTCAACCCAGTGCAGGTCTCTGCGGCCGGTATGGATCCGTCTTTTTTGAAAAACAACTACGGCGACAAGTTCGTGTTCTGGGGAGGCGGAATAAACCCGCAGGGTACACTTTCCTTCGGCACGCCCGATGAGGTACGCGAAGAAACGGCGCGAAATATAGAGATTTTCGGAAAGGGCGGCGGGTACGTGTTTAACAACGTGCACAACATCCAGGCCACTGTTCCGATCGAAAATCTTCTTGCATTTTTCGAAACATTCAGGAACAGGAGCACTTATCCTCTGAGAGCCTGAATGAGCCGCGTATTGCTCGGAATATGAAAAATATTATGCCTCTTGTATCAAATGTCAAAGAAGAAGCATAAGCGACGACCTGAATATGAACGATACGGGTGGAAAAATTAATCAGCTGCACATGATTCAGGAGTTATCGCAGATAGTGCTTTCCTGCAGCAATGCGACTTTGAAGGTGCTGCTTCGTCGCATCGCCGAAACCGGTTGTCAGATTTTCCGGTTCAACAGCGCAGTTGTTTCATTGCAGGACAGCGAACGGAACACCTATAGTCCCCGGGTGGTTGCCGGCAGCGCATATTTTCCTCCGAACAGCAATCAGGTTGCTGCAGTGACCGGTGAGGTTGTCGAGAGGATTTTTGCAGACCGTTACCGGGTGAAGCTGGTGTATTACGACCAGGTGCTCAAGGACACTGCTGCTTATTTCAATCCGCAAAATATAGAACACAGGACGCAAAACAGGAGGCCGTCCGGCGAGTGGCACGAACGGGATGTGCTTCTCTGCCGTCTGCTCAATGGTAATGGAGAAACGAGAGGATACATCAGCTTTTTCCATCCCGCCGATGACTGTATAGTATCGAGGGATCTGTTCTATAATATGGAAATTTTCAGCACGTGCGCTTCGTTTGCCGTTGAATACAATACCATATTCTCAAACCTGAGGAAAAACGAAAGGCACGTGAAACAGCTCCTTGTCTCGAGTAATATTTTCAGGCTCAATCTTGATCTTGACGGACTATTCAACGAGATAGTATGGGCGGTAAATTTTTCCTCATCGTTCAATGTTGTGGCATTGGGTCTTGTTAATAAAAAAAGCCGAACGCTGGATATAAGGGCTGCCGCATGCGCTGACAAAGTAAAGCTGAATCAGATCCGCGGGCTTCAGTTTCCCCTTGCATCGATTGCGCCTCTCTTTCGTGATGAGTATTCCAGGGGGAAGGCCTTTTATATAAATAAGCCTGAAAATGTACTGAACAGATTCAAGGAAATTTACTATGGCTCAAGCAGGCCGTCTGCGACCGGTATGGATTACGAGCGGAATTGTAAAATGCTTATGATTAAGATCAAATCAAAGAACAATAATCTGTATGGACTGCTGCTGGCGGACGATCCGGGCCCCGCATCGGACATCTCCGATGAAGAGATCGGCGTCCTCGAGATATTTGCCAATAATGTTGCCATTGCCATTGATAACAGAAACATATACGTACAGATGAGAAAAAAGATTATGCAGCTGGAGGACGAAATCGCCCAATACGAGCCTGATTTCAAGGAGAACCCTACCCGTGCGATAAAAGTGATGGTTGACCGTATTTTTAAAGATTTTAAGCGTCCACTGTAATTTCCGTTGAAGGTATTATGCAGGAAAGCGGGACAGTCGAGTCAATGCCGGATGGGTGGGCTCTACGGGATGACGGTATATAAACGGTAAACAGGGGCTACATAAGCTCTTCGAGTATTTGAGCGACCGTTTCGTCGCTGTGGTCGACCGGGTTGTAGCGCCTGCTCCCGCCCTTGGAATCTTTCACGATTGCCGGGATGTCTTCCCGTTTAACTCCGTAATCCTCGAGATTTGTCGATACGCCGAGCACGGCGATGAATTGTGAGAATGCTGCTGCAGCGTCCCCCGGCCCTGTGTTGAGAATCCGGGCGACCTCGTCGTACTTTTGTTTTCGCGCGTGGTAGTTTCGTGCGATAACCGAGGCCATGGTGAGGGCGCAGGCTCTTCCGTGCGGGATACCGTACCGTATGCCGAGTGGATGAGCGAGGCCGTGGGCCAGACCGAGACCTGCATTTGCCAGGGTAATTCCTCCGTACAGTGAGGCGAGGGACAGCGCCTCGCGTGCTTCGAGGCTGCCGGGCGAGGCCGCTGCTTGAACGAGGTATTCGGCCGAAAGCTCGATACCCTTGCGGGCAAGGGTGTCGGTAATGGGACCGGCATTTTTCGATGTAAAGGCCTCGAGGTTCTGAATAAGAGCGTCAAGGCCGGTATCAACGGTTACATCCCTGGGTGCACCGAGGGTGAGCTCCGGGTCGACGAGCGCAACATTCGGTATCATGTATTCGCTTCGTATGCTCTTTTTGAATGTACGGTCCCGGTTCGATATAACCGCGTTTTTCGTGATCTCTGCCCCCGTACCGGAGGTCGTAGGTGCTGCAATATAGGGGATTGATGGTTCGGCGAACTCTTTGGTACCCCAGTAATCCTTCACCTCTCCTCCGTTTGGCGTAATAATCGAGGCGGCTTTCGCCGCGTCGATTACACTGCCGCCTCCTATGCCCACAATAACATCGGGGGTAAATCTCCCGGCCAGCTCAACCAGCTCTTTCACCTGCAGCTCGTCCGGGTCATGTGAAATACCGCCCTTTTCAGTAAAACTGAAGCCGTATTTTTTAAAGATGTCCGTTACTTTTTTATAGGTGCCGCTTTTAAGGAGGGACACGCCGCCGTAAACGAGCATTACTTTTTTCCCGTAGCCGCTGATGAGCTCGCCCAGTTCTCCGATTACGCCTGTTCCGAAAATAATTCTCTCAGGTACTCGAATAGTAGATTTTAAACCGTATGCACCCATCAGCTGCCCCCGAGATATCATGATTCCTTAACAATACTAACATTCGATGCAAACAACAATAATAAATATACAAACCTGCTTTACAGACAGTTAAAATTAAGTGTACTCTATGATAAAGCTTCAGGTTATTCAGGGAGGCAGGTAATGGCCGGAATTGAAGAGATTAAAAGCATGGTTGAAGAACGGAAATGCGGCACCTCTTCGGGCATGTACTCGATATGCAGCTCACATCCCTTTGTTATACGGGCTTCAATCAGGGAAGCCGCCGAGGATGAGAGTGTGCTTCTCATCGAGGCGACTTCCAATCAGGTGAATCAGTACGGCGGATATACGGGTATGACTCCGGAAAGCTTCAGGGACTTTGTTTTTTCAACGGCGAAAGAGGAGGGGTTCCCTTCCGGGCGCATCATCCTCGGCGGGGATCATCTTGGACCGACTCCATTCAAGAACGAGAGCTTTGAAGAAGCTATGGGCAAGTCGAGGGAGATGGTGAAGGAGTTTGTGCGCGCAGGGTTTTCTAAAATACACCTCGATACGAGTATTCCCCTCGGGGATGATCCGGGTAGATCTTCAGGTTTCATCGAGCCCGAGCTTGTCGCCGGACGCTGTGCAGACCTGTGCATCGCCTGTGAGGAGGCGTGCGGCGATATTGGGAATGTGCGCGAAGCCCCGGTATACGTGATCGGCACCGAGGTGCCGGTGCCGGGAGGAAGCGACGAGGTGGAAGGCGAGGTGCATGTCACGGATGCAAAAGATTTCGAAAACACGGTATCCATGACCAAGGATGCTTTCTACCGGATGGGTCTCGAAGAAGCGTGGGAGAGGGTGGTCGCCGTTGTGGTTCAGCCCGGGGTCGAGTTCGGTGATCACAGCATTCTGGAGTATAACAGGGACAGGGCTTTTGCCCTGTCAAATCGACTCAGGGAGTACGACAATATCGTGTTCGAAGCGCATTCCACGGACTACCAGACGCCCGGGGCAATGAAGCAGATGGTGGAAGACGGGTTCGCCATACTGAAGGTCGGCCCCGGTCTTACCTACGCGTTCAGGGAGGCGGTGTATCTGTTGAGCCTTGTGGAGAAGGAACTTTCGTCGAGTACCGGTGCGTTTCAGCCTTCGTACATCATGGAGACAGCCGACCGCGTGATGAAAAAGAATCCCGTATACTGGGAAAACTACTATAAGGGGAACGAAGCCGAAAAGGCTTTCATGAGGAAGTTCAGCTTCTTTGACCGGATACGCTACTACTGGAATGACTCGGAGTTGCGCTCTGCATTCGAACTGTTGTTGAAGAATCTGAGCTCTGTGGAAATACCGCCTGGTTTGCTGAGCCAGTTCTTGCCTGCACAGTACATGAAGATTCGAGCCGGGAGGCTTACCGGCAGTCCGGAGGTCCTCATAATCGATCGTGTGCGGGATGTTGTCTCCCGGTATGCCTATGCAGCCGGCTGTCTGAAGCAGGAGAGTCGCAATTTTTAAACAAATACGACGGGAAATTGAAATTACGTTCTGAAAATATCTTTTCTCAGTATCTGGTACTCGTTGAAGGCGATCCGGAGGCTCAAAAAGAGATTGAGCACGGTGGTGAGTGTGATGGCTGTGAAGATCGATATCATGATCGCGATCTGATACTTGATGGCGACGATCGGCGATGCACCCCCCAGTATCTGACCGGTCATCATGCCGGGAAGCGAGACGAGGCCCAGGGTGACGATGGTGGAAAGCTGAGGCGCGAGCGCCGGCTTTACCGCCTCTCTGATATAGGGCAGCGCCGCTTCTTTGAGCGAGGCGCCCATCAGCAGGTAGGTTAGAAACTCCTTCTCGTTTTTTTTGATCGAAGAAAAGAATCGTTCGAGGGCGATTACATCGGCGCGCATACAGTTTCCCACGACCATGCCCGTCACGGGAATCAGATACCGTGCATCGTAGAACGGTTCGGGCTGTATTGCGAGGAATACGAATATGGAAACTACGATCAGGGAGCTTACCGTGATGCCGAGCAGTACACTGAAGAAAACCCTGAAGGTTTTGAGACCGGCGTTTTTGTTCACCGTGATATTGGCGATGGTAATCATAAAAAGCATCCAGCCGAAATTGACCCAGATATTGTTGAAACGAAAGAGATACTCCAAATAGAGGCCCATCACGAACATCTGGACGGTCATCCGGACAACGCCGATGACGATTCTTTTCGTGTTGCCGAGTTTGAGAAAACCGGCGATCAACACCGGTATGAGGACCATTCCGTAAAAGATGAGCATATAGGAGTAGCTGATATCGATCGTTTCCATTTTTCAATCGCCTCCCGTCATATTGGCTTCCTCGATGCTGCCCGACACATTGACCACTCTTCCGTCCTCGACCTTTATGAATTTCGTGCAGATGTCGAACCACCGGGTATCGTGCGATATCGACAGGAGCGTGCATCGCTCTTCATTGAAAAATTCCAGAACTGCCGATGTGCTCTCAGCATCGAGCGCGGAGGTGATTTCGTCCGCGAGAAACACGTTTTTTCCCTGCAAAATACCCCGCGCAATGGCGACGCGCTGCTTCTCGCCGCCGGAAACCACCGACGCCTCTCTGTCGAGAATATCGGGTTTAAGATGAAGCTTTTTCAGCGTGGAGACGATTGTCGTTTCATCGGGCGTTTTGCCTCTATTCATCCGGTAGGTGAAAGGTAGCAGGAGTGCGTCCCTGATCCTTTCCGCGCCCAAAACCGGCTCCTGGCCGATGAAGGCGACCGACCGTCGAACATCGAGAATGTTGTACCGGTCCAGGCGCATTCCCCTGAAATAGACGTTGCCCTCGGAGGGTATGTGCGCACCGACGATGGTTGTGAGAATGGTGGTTTTGCCGGATCCCGACTTTCCGAAGATGACGGACTTTTCAGATTCGGAAACGGTGAAACGGACATTACGGATAATCTGCTTGCCGCCGTAGGTAACGGTGACATTATCGAACTTCAGCATGCGCTCCTCGTTTTCCGTACGCGTTGTGCCTCATATAATTAAAATCGCCTCCTCCAGCGACGATCCGACAAGCCGCGATTGCAAAAAAGTCGCCGCATCGGAGGCACGATACGTATCCCGGTTTTATTTTCGCTACAGGAGATTTGACGCGAGATCTGCGAGCTGAGAGCGTTCTCCTTTTTCGAGCGTCACATGTGCGTAAATATCTTGCCCCTTCATCTTGTCTATCAAATAGGTAAGGCCATTGCTCCGCGAGTCGAGGTACGGTGTGTCTATCTGATATGGATCTCCGGTAAAAATAACCTTTGTACCCTCACCGGCGCGGGTAATGATGGTTTTCACCTCGTGGGGCGTCAGGTTCTGCGCTTCGTCGATGATGAAGAAAATCTTCGATAAATTCCTTCCCCTGATGTAGGTGAGGGGAGTGATGACGAGTTTCTCCTTGTCGAGCATTTCGTTTATTTTGCTGTAATCGGAAGACGCATCCTCGAACTGGTTTTTGATGACCGAGAGGTTGTCGTGAAGCGGCTGCATATAGGGTTCCAGCTTGCTCTTTATATCACCGGGCAGAAACCCGATGTCTCTGTTGCTGAGCGGAACAACCGGCCGCGCCAGGTAGATCTGTTTGTAGAATTTCCGTACTTCCAATGCCGCAGCGAGCGCCATGAGCGTTTTGCCTGTTCCGGCCTTGCCGGAAAGCGTGACGAGAGAAATTCCGACGTTCATAAGAGCGTCGAGGGCGAATGTCTGCTCGGCATTGCGCGGCATTATGCCGTACCCCCTTCTTTTCAGGACATGCCTGTATCCGCCGGTGTGGATGCTGTAGGTGGCGAGTGCGCTCTTTCTTTCATTTCTTACGATGAAGAATTCATTGGGATAGGGCTCGATGTCGAGCCTGAGCCTGTTGTAATCGAGATGCTCGTGCTCGTACAGTTCATCGATGAGCGGTTCGTCGACATTCTCTATCAGTCTTTTTCCTTTGTACAGCTCATCGATATTCTGGATCTTTCCCGTTTCATAGTCCTGCGCATTGGTGCCGACGCTTTTTGCCTTCATCCTCAAGTTGATGTCCTTGGAAACGAGAAAAACGCGTTCTCTTCCGTATTTCTTCGTGAGGTTGTAGGCGACCGACAGTATTCTGTGATCGGGTTTGTCTTCCCATAGGATTTCGTCGAGAACGGGGTCTTTTTTTATGCTCGTCGCCACGATGAGAAAACCGCCGGTGCCGAGCGGAATCCCCTCGCTGAGCAGCCCGTCTCCGCCTATGGAATCGAGCTCCCTGGTAAACTCGCGGGCGTTGAAATTAATGATCTCGTTCCCTCTTTTGAATTTATCGATCTCTTCAAGAACAGTGATTGGAATAACGACGTTGTGCTCTTCAAAAGAGTAGATACAGCGGTAATCGTGGAGTATAACGTTTGTGTCGAGGACGAATATCTTGTTGTCGGTGTCGTCGAATACGGTCATTTGAATTTTTATGAGGCGAGGCTGAAAAAGCTTGGCAGCCACCGGGAATCGAACCCGGAAGAGATACAGCCAATTGGGCCGCGCAATCTCCCAACTTGCCGGTCATACCAGACCTTAAACTGGTATGCGCGAGGAACTGGCCAGACTTCACACGCCCCCGGCTTTCAGCTGCCATGAGGTTTTGGTCGCGCCGTGAACGAGAATCCTCCACCTGAGCCGCATGATAACGAAGATACACGCCGCTTCAGGTGTCTCACCTTCTAGTATCGGGCTGATTTTAGAATCGAATAATAATACAATATCCTGTGTCAAACGTCTATCAATATTATGGGTTCCTGCAGCTGCATATCGAAAGCTTCCAATCGAAAGTTTACAGGAGCGCTTCAGCACAATACGGGCATTCTATTTTAAAAAATCACTGCATGTCAAGGAATATTTTAACAATTGCAATGCCGAAAATGATGCTCAGCGGGAAACAGGTTTTATTTCCGATACCGGCTATACCGGGCGTATGCTGGTATAAGCAATACCTTTTCTCGGCTCAGCCATACAGTCGGCAACATTTTCCCGCCAGGTTTTATAGTGCGCAGTGTCCTTGTGAGCCGCAGCCGATTCTTTAGATTTATATGCCTCGTACAGGATAAACTTAGTCGGGTCTTCGATGCACTGGAGAATATCGAACCGCCTGTTTCCCGGTTCCTTTACCGAGCTTTCATGATTTACGATCGACGCATCTATGAAGTCCTGAATGCGGTCCTCCTTGACATTGATCATGACGGTTGTGACGTACATACCGGCCTCCTATGCTTTCTCTTTCATTTCACCCTGCGTCACGATATTGATGAATATGATCCCTCCCAGTATGAATGCGCAGCCCAACCAGAACAGCCAGGAAAACGATTCCTTGAGTATGAGCATTGAGAGGATAACTGCAAATACAGGGGTAAGATAAATATATATTGCCACCTGAGATGCTCTGATGTGTTTCAGGCAGGCAAACCACAGCGGATAGGCAACACCTATCATGGTCAACCCGAGAAAAATCATCAGCAAAAATGCGCCGGTCCCTGCAGAAACGATTTCATCGTAGCCCACGGTAAAGGCGGTTAGGATGTTGAGAAGAATTGCGCCCGATAGAAGCGCAAGCGACGCAATTGTCAGGGGGTCGTTTCGCATGAGAACTCTTTTACCGAGAACCGAATAGAATGAAAACGACAGTGCCGCAAGTATCGAGAATCCGCAGCCGAGAACATCGATTGTCTTTGAGAGTACAAATCCTCTGTTGAAGGTAACGAAAATAACACCGGCAAATGCGAGTGCTATGCCGAAGACGGTTATTGCTCTTACTTTTTCAGATAGGAGCAGGCCTGCAAGCAAAGTGATAAAAACAACATTGGTTGAAACCAGCACGGCATTCATGGAAGCCGGAATTCTGGCCAGAGCGCTGAATGTAAGTATCTGGTAGAAAAAGAAACCGAACACGCCGAGCCCGAGCGCAACGAAAAAATCCCTCGCTTCCATTTCAACATAATCTTTGATTTTACCGGTGACAGTCATGAAAACAAGCACACCGAAAAAACCCGATGCAAGCGTCACGGCGCCGAGCTGGAACGGATGAACTTTTGTTACGAGTATCCTGCCTGCCGGATGCCCGAGGGCCCAGAACAGGGAGGCGACTACCATCAGAAAATGTTCGATTCTAAGTTTGTTTTGCATACAACCTCGATACACGGTGGGCCTGGTTCACGGCTGCAACGACATGCATGCTCGCCTCCTGGGCTGCTGATCAGCGATCCTTACCGGACGGGTATCCATCATAAACTAAAGTGCATATTTTTTCAAACATAAATTATTTTTTTTTCGAGGCCGCATCTGCCTGTTCGGACGACCTGCAGCCTGTTGAGCGGCCTCGTCCGTCTGCAGCCGTACGGCCACCCTCATATCGTTCCTCAAACGGGCCGGGCACCGGGTGTTAAGAGGCATGGGAAGTCTGCCTGTAATCTTTCAGGATATGCCGCTCTCCTGCCACTTTTCCCAGAAATGCTCGCTCAACCTCAGGCATTTGTTTTCCCAGGTGATGCCTTTTTCGTTTTTCAGCCGCAAAAGCAGTCGGGAAAGTGTTTCGGGATTTGTGCCGATGGCTGCAGCGATATCTTTTTTGGACAGGGTAATAGTATATTCCGGTTTTCTGCCGTACTGCTTCATCAGAAATAGAAAGAAACGGTCTTCCACATCGTGCGCAGTCATGTAGAGTATACGATCGGCGAGATGACGCTGCTTCTTCATGAGCATACTGATGAAATCGTTCCGGAATTTCTCGTTTACAAGAAGGCAGTGCACCTGATGTTTTGGCAGAAGGATAACGAGACTGTCGGCAAGCGCGACGGCACTCACCGGGTAGTGGGACTCTTCGAATAAAACTACTTCGGCAAACAGCTCCGGGCCGTTGATCACCTTTATCACGACATCACGGCCGGAGGGAGAGCTCTTGAATATTTGCACGGTTCCGTAAACGAGAAGGTAGATCGAATGGCCCTTTTGACCCTCATTGAAAAGAATCTGACGCTTCGGTATTTTTTTCGGTATACAGATATGTGAAAGCGCCCGGAGGGCTTCTTCTGAAAGTCCTTTAAAGTAATCCGATTGCCTCAGAAGTTTTTCAATATTCATTCTTGAAATCGAGTAATAAAGAAGATTTTCTTGACGCCGGTCAAGGCGCCTGTAAAAATTATCCCTATATTTAAGTATAATAATTGATACACTGAGTGTATATCCTTATAGGGATTCTGCTCTGTATCGCACAACGATACAGCTGGGGTGCGAAATCGGCTTTCTTCGGTATGGAATGCCGGCATTTAAATGAATGGTACTACAACCAAGGGGAGAATGTGATGAGTCATACTGGAAAACGGGAATCAGATGCTGAAGTGATGGGCCTGCAGGGACTGGTCGAATATCAGAATGGAACGGTTGTCAGCAGAACGCTTATTAACAAGGAGATCGGCACCGTTACCCTCTTTGCGTTCGATGCAGGCGAGGGTCTGAGCGAGCATACCGCTCCCTTCGACGCCCTCGTGTACGTATTCGACGGTGAGGCGGATATCGTTATCTCGGGAACGTCGTTTCAGGTTAAGCAGGGTGAGATGATAATCATGCCCGCCGACAAGCCCCACGAGCTGAAGGCGGTTAAACGGTTCAAAATGATGCTCGTGATGATCCGGTCCTGATAAAAATGGTTTTCAGTATAGATTGAGAACGTCGAGCATGCTGTATGCTCCGGTTTTATCCTTTATCCAGTCGGCTGCCTTGATTGCCCCATTGCCGAAGGCATGTCTGTCGATCGATTCATGGGTGATGGTGATCGTCTGGTGGGGCCGGCCTATAACGATTGAGTGTTTTCCTATGATGCCGCCCACCCGGATGGTATGAATCACCGTCTCCTTTCCGATGCGGGGCTCATTTTTCCTGCGGCCGATTTTTATCGAATCGGCATCCGCAATTGACTCGGCGATTTTCAGGGCTGTCTTTGAGATGTCCTTTTTCCTGGAAAAGTGATATTCGAGTATTTCTGTATCGGCATCCGGCCAGATGGATTTTACGATCTTTCCCAGCGATATGAGTATGTTGATGCCTTCGGTAACATTCGGGGCCCAGACAATACCGATTCTATCGCTGAACTTATTGATGTGCTCCTGTTGAGCTTTCGTAAAGTTGGTGGAACATATGACCAGGTTGACCTTTCGTTTCGCAAGCGCCGGGATGTAATCAATGACTGCCCTGGGGCATGAAAAATCGATTACAACATCGATATCCTTTTGTGCTAAAAGATCAGACAGATCGGAAATCAGGTAGATATACCCCCGGCTCGGCCTGTTTGCAAAAATTTTTCCGATGTCCCTCCCGACATTCTCATCCCGGTGTTTTTTAAAAACAGCAACAAGCTTGACGTCTTCCTGGCGGTAAATCTCATCGGCGACAACCCTGCCTGTCCTGCCGAATCCGACAAGCGCAATTCGTAACATACTGAAGCTCACCCCGTTTCTTGCATAAGGTGGTACATATCGAGATATTTTTATGATGTCTGCTGTATCTTGTGAAGAAAATCCCGCCGGAGTCTGCAGGCACTATGTATGCGATTTTATTAACCCGCACTTTCGGTATACATCGTATACAGGTATTCTCAATTATATAAGATATCGAAAAAACAGTCAACAGCCCAAACGGCGAAGCTGAAATTATTCCTCCGTACGACATGTCGGTGATGGGGGCATCGAAGGCGCTCGAGGAGCTCGCAAAGCTCATGCCGTCCGAAGCGCACGGGATACTGTCCACCGGGAGCACGGAGGACGTGCCCTCTGTGTTCATGTCTCTCAGCACGGTCATCGTTGCCGTCAATGCGCGTTTTCTGAAGGTCGAGAAATAAAAATGCGCTGGAAGGTATGTGCATTATGCCGCAGGAGCGCATCAAAGCTGAAGTGGTCTCGCCTGGATTAACGGCCGGCATGGGTCATGGAGATCCTGTATGTCATATGGTGGTTTATGCGGATGAAAACAGCTTATCGGCCAGTAGAAACGGGAAAAAGTATTATTTTTGCTCGGTAAATTACAGGGACACGTTTTTAAGAAGAGAGTCTCATACTTGAAGCCGGCAACGGGGAAGGGATGTTATGATGACTTGAGGAGTATAGGAGAAGGCTAAAGAAAATTCGCACTGGTATTCACATCGAGGAATTAGTGACATACTGTATTCGATAGGTACAGGAAGAAGGACAAAGATGAAGATAGACCCGATCGGCAAGATATCGGTGCATGAGGATGAAGCACTGACTATGGAGTTTAACTGGGAGCCCTAATATTTTTGCTCTGAGGAGTGCCGTGAAGTCATGGTTTCTCCCTTTTTAGGGGAAAGCTGCCGGAGTATTTCCACGGCATTTTTGGCCGGAGTTTTTTCGGGATTCCACCGCCCTACACGGAGGAAGTTGTTGAACCGAATACGATGAGGGAACATTTCAGGATAATTGTCTTGCAGAAGCACATCGCCCTCCTGTGCGTGCATAAGTCACTCCAGCACGGCGATCAGGTCGTTATGGCATCTGACGATAGCCGCCGGCCCGTCCATCCGGGATACTCAGGTTGAACGGAAGAAATACGTTGCAGGAATTGATCGGGGCGCCGGCACTCTGACACCGGGCGACGCCGTTCTGCAGGTTGTACGGCACAGTCAAGCGCTCATTGGCGTCTGCAGCGTCGATGACCCTCCTGTAGTCAAGCCTACATCCACATTTTGGTTACCGGCTTTTCGCCGCGCGGCAGGCCCTCCTCTGTGTCCACGCAGGGGAGTCGCAGGGTTTCTTTGTTGTTATCTGTGAGTACCTAGATGATGTCAGTGTCGATCACGTCCGTTACCTGGGGGCTGCTTGTTACTGTTCCCTTGTCCACACTCCGGTCGGGGTACGGCCGCGGGATGTGCGGCGCGAAGGATTTGACGGCCGGGCCCACCGGCCAGAGCCGCAGCCCCGGGGACGCCAACATACACCTTAAAAGATACGCTACCGGTATCGCCCGGCAGTTTCGAACATGGTTACTATATTCTCCGGCGGATCGTTTGCCTGGATGTTGTGCACTGAAGCGAAGACGAACCCACCGTCCTTCATGAAATCTTCGATCCTTTTCTTCACCTCGTTTTTCACGTCCTCCCTGGAACCGGTGGCAAGCACACGCGGGTCGCACCCGCCTCCCCAGAACGTCAGCTCGTTTCCGAAATCTCTCTTCAACCCGGCGCTTTCCATATTGCGGGCCTGTACCTGCACGGGGTTCAGGATCTCGACGCCGATGTCGATCAGGTCGGGAATCACCTCCCGTATGGACCCACAGCAGTGAAAATAGATATGTGCATCGGAGGCCTTCTTGATCGCGTCGATAACGGTCTTTTCACGGTTTCTGTAGTATTTCAGGTACATGTCCCGCGAAAAGAGGAGCCCGTTGGTGGCGCCCAGGTCATCTCCCACCTGAACAATATCGACGTACGGTCCGATCTCTCGCAGCACGAATCTGAAATAGGCGGCCTGCCATTCAGCCACCCTGGCGGCGAGGTAATCGGCGATATCCGGGTTCGCTGCGAGGTCCATGAGCAGCTCGGTGAGGCCGCGAAGAAAATATGAATGCTCGTGGGTTCCACCGATCGGGTTGAACAGCACCAGCGCCTTATCGGTTTCCTGTCTGAGCCTCCGGACCTTTTCCTTCAGCCCCCTGATTCGGACAGGGTCTTCGGGATCGGGCCACCGATACTTCTTTATGTCGTCGAGGGTCTGGTCCTTCTGCATCGGGCATCTGTACAGGTCGAAGAAGTACCCGTCCTTTGGCTTTCTGAGCACTATTCCCCACTCGTTTGTGAAGAACTCGCTGTTCCCTTCTTCCGTTATGGTCAGCTCCCAGCCGGAGCCGGGATTAGGGTACACCGGTATACAGTCGGCGCCGAAATAATCGAGCATCCTGATGTGAGGAAACACAATCATCTGAAACCAGTCCTGTATAGACGGTTCTTCGAGATCCCATCCCAGGGTCTGAACGATGCCTTTATAGGATTTCAGGTGCAGTGAAGAATGGAGCCCCCCAAAATCCACGGCAAGGGGTCCTTCCTTGTGCCGCACCGCCTGGAGCACCCGCTCTCGGGATGTCATGCTTGTTTTCTCCATACAGAGAATAAGTTCCGATTGTCAATTTCTAATGCTCGCCTCCAAGCTGCGATCAAAGCAGCAGCTCTTTCCCCATATTGCACTTCAGCTCGTAAAACGGACGCCGAGCTCGTTGAGAATGTTCCTGAGACCATGGTACGCTCTCCGCACACCTTCCGGCCTGCCGCCTGTTTCATCAATATATTCCGGCTCCAGGGAGAGGGTTCCTGAGTAGTTATCTTCAAGAAGGCTCCTCACAATGCTCCGGTAATCTATCGCCCCTTCACCAAGCGGAATCATGTGAGGCGCGCCTTCGAAAGAAAGATCTTTGAAGTGCATATGTTCTATGTTACCCCGTATCGCCTGGTAGTCATCCGGGAAGGGCTTACCCCCCGCTCTGAGCGTGTTGGCGGGGTCCCACAGAGCTTTAAAGCGTGCAGAGCTCAACGCCTGGATCACCTGCACGGTCCTCGTCCCGTACTGCAGGTAGGTATGTGGACAATTCTCGAGCAACAGCGTGATCCCGGCTTCTTCCACCATTTCCACAGGGTTTCGTAGTTTTTCGGCAACTTTCTGAATCGCAGCGGGCTCGTCTAGTGTCTTTTCCTCGATGAATCCGAAGGTTCGTATCTTGTCGGTTTCGAATAGTCCGCACAGCTCAATGCATCGTTTCAGTGAGGCAATGTGAAAGTCGTAGTTCCCCACAATGGTAATGAAATAATCATCGATTGGTGCGAACTCTTTTCCATTTTCTTCCAGGTGACACTGCAGGAACAGGGTCGATGAAATCACCGACACCTTCATGCCGTATTTCTGTACCAGCCGGTGCGCCCTTTCAACTTCTTCGTCGTTCAGCTCTTCGATATTCTTTTTCCACAGCGCATGAATCTCAATGCATCCCACCCCGAGGTCTCGAATGAACTGCAGAGCCTTCTCAAAATCCATGCCGACCTGATCGGTAATGACTCCAATAGAAAACATGAGAAATCTCCCCGTATCGGAATTTATGTAATCTTTCCTGTTGGCACCTTAACTGATGGTTATGGGGATATCCATCAGATGAGCAAACTCCTTGAGCTCATCGATGATATCACCGTACACGATCCCATTGTGATGGGGAATGCCGTGCTGGAGCATCGACTCTATAAAAGCCATGTTCCCGCCACGCATGCGGATCAACAGGTTGCTTCCTTTTACGAGCGGCTCCGCCTCGAGAACGTCCCCCACTCCCGCGTGGATGGCAAACTCGCCCCTGATCGAATTCAACCGGCATACGGTTGCCACTCCCTCTTTCAACGCGGCAGTCTGGGACAACCCACCGAAATCGAAAACCTTTTCCAATAGGGGTTTTTCCCGTGACAAGCTATGCGGGGCATTCCCGCAGTGCCACCAGAACAGGGCATCGCGTTTTTTCAGGATATTGACAAAATCGGCCCACCAGGGAGGATTTCCCGTCACCGCGTGCTCCAGCATGAGGGTCAGCGAACCGTCGACGTCGCATTCACAGGACGCCATAGTACCCTCCGCATTCATCCTTCCATTGATCGGGCAGATCGGTGTCTTATCTATATCCCTGAGCTCCGGCCAGCAATCGGGTGCATAGGACCGAATGTCGTATTCCTCCACGAACTCTTTCAGGGCCAGATACAATCTTGAAAGTCCTCTGGCGGCAGCTACGTCCTGATTTCGAATCGTGAACAGCTCTTTCTGTTTCCACATATCTTCATCTATTTTTCTCTCGTCTATGTCGTTCATGCGCTTGCTGAGGGTGTAGAGCGAAAGCTTGGTAATCTCGGTGCCGAATTTTTTCTTTATCGCGAGCTCGTCGTAATCGCTGACCTCAAAACCATCCGGGCGCACACCGATGAGGGCTACGGTCGCTTCTTTCAGGTATGAAATAGCTCTGACCGTCCGTATAAACACAGATGCCTTTTTCTTGGTTTCTTCATTCTCGACAGTGTCATAGATAAAGGAAAACCTCTTGTCCATGTTCTTGAAAAGAGCACCTGCGGCTAGCACCCCGATCATCGATCCGGAGACGTTTTTACCCTCCAGATCAAGCTCTCCTATGCCCCATAGGGCGAACGGACAGTCCAGATTCCGTATGACCTCGACCGTCAACTCGCCGGTGCTGAACGTACCGTTAAACAGGATTACTGCGTCAACATCGGATGCTTTCATCATCTTCCAGGCTTCCACCGCTTGCGACCTCTGCTGGACAGGCTTCCCATAGGCAACTATCTCCGTGTCAAGCTTCTTTTCCAGGTAGTTTTGGATATTATTGCAGTGTGCTATGGCCTTTTCCCTTCCGGCGAGAACAGGAGAAATCAGGTTTATTAACCCGACCTTTATCTTCCGAAATCGTAGCATATATCACCTCCATACGACCCTGCTTCGCGGATTAATGTTGCCTTTCCCGGGCCTTTTCATTTTTCAGTTCCGATATCCTGCGCTTTATGAACTCGAGCCCCCTTTCTGCGAGGGTATCGGCGTCGGGGGCCAGTTTACGCCATATGGGAGTGAAATCTGAAATTTCCGGTATCGGTTCAAAAAAGGATTCAATAACGAGCCACCCTTGGTAATCAATGTTCAACAGACCGCGGAATACACCGTCCCAGTCGATGTGCCCGGTGCCGGGAATCCCGCGATCGTTCTCAGAGCAGTGCACGTGACAGATCGAATCGCCTGCCTGCGTGATGCTCCGGTAAAGATCCTTTTCCTCGATATTCATATGGTAGGTGTCGATATGGAGCTTCACGTTGGGCTCGTTTATGTCTTTTATCAGTAAAAGAGCTTCTTCCGCAGTGTTGATAAAGAAATGCTCGTACCGGTTGAGGGGTTCAAGACCGAGGGTTACTCCTTTCAGTGCAGCGTACCTCGCCATTTCTCGTAGACTTCTCACACTGTGCTCCCACTGCGCTTCGTTCCTCTTCGTTTTGTGATGAATACCGAAAGGCGCGTACAGCGCGCCCGCTAAAAGCGGTGCATCTATCCCCGCAGCCAGGTCGATACAGTATTTTACGTGATCGATGCCTCGTGCACGAATCTCGGGATCGTCGGACACAGTGCTCATCTCGTCAGGTATCCCAGTTCCTGTCACACACTCCATCTCCAACTTTTTCAGCGCATCTCGTATCTTCATTGTATCGATCAGGTCAAGCTGTCCGGCCACCAGAGGGATCTCGCATCCATCGTACCCCATTTCTTTTAAACGGGGCAAAACCTCCAATGCCGACTCATCGATACGGCTCACGTAGGTGAACAGGTGTATTCCGTATTTCATGGTGTATTAATTCTCCTTTCCAGCTTTCCTGCTTCCGGCTAATCCTCAACAAGGGCTTTGGGCAATCCCTTTTTTACGCTGGTTATTTTGTAAACCCCGCACCCCTCACTTGCAGCCCTGCAAGAATCAAGACAATAGCCACGGCGATGTAATTGTACATGGGAGAAATACCCATCAGGACAATGATGTCGGAGATCATCGAGATGATGAAGGAACCTATCAGAACGCCCACCACCGTGCCGTAGCCACCGGTAAATGGGATCCCGCCCAGCACGACGGCGGCGATGGTTTGCAGGGTATAGCCCTGCGCGGTCCAGGCGTAGGCCTGGTTCACCCAAGCAGCCATGATGATCCCTGCCAGCGCTCCCAGAATACCGGAAACCATAAATACGAATATCTTGGTGAACTCAACATTGACGCCGCAGTTTCTGGCGGCGACCTCGTTACCTCCCACGGCGTATATGTCGATTCCCTTTTTGAATTGGGTTATGTATACCTGAAACAAGACGCCGATAACGATCGCGATGATCACCATTATCGGAAATCCGAGTACCGAACCCACCAGCCCTTCGAAAGAGAAAGGTTTGGGAGGTGAGACGATGGTTGGGGATATGGGATACCCTCCGGAGAGGACCATAGCTAGTCCTCTCAGGCCCCAGTAATTTCCCAAAGTCACTACGAAAGAAGGAATCCGCGCTTTGACCACTAGTATCCCAGTAACCAGGCCGACCGCCAACCCGTAGATGAGTGTAACACCGATTGAAACATAGGGAGGAGCTCTCAACACCAGGTCCAGGTTTGCGATAATAACGCCACTCGACGCCAGCACCGCTTCCGGCCCCAGGTCGATCATGCCTGTGAGAACGACCAGGGCTTCCCCGATGGCGAGAAGCATCAACGGCGCGGCGGAGATAAGAACCGCACGTATATTTTCCCAGGAAATGAACCTCGGGGATATGCTGGTTGCAGCAATCATTGCAATGATGAGAAACACGAAAGGCTTGATTCTCTCATCCTGAAACAAATGAGAGATGATCTCCCGGAAAACACTCTTCTCCGAATTTTTATTTCTCTCTGCATCGGTCGATTTCTTGACAGCGATCGGCGCCATATCTTTTTATATATCCTTTCCGCCGAATGGTTCCAGCGTCTCGCGCAGCAATCCACCTAGTTCTGAACTTTTACTTTCCCCATCATGAGACTGACGATTTCCTCGATGCCCGTCTCGGATGTTGGTTTTTCCGCCACTTTTTTACCGGTTCTCAGAATGAAGATCCTGTCCGCTACTTCCAGCACATCGGGCAGGCGGTGACTTACGTATATAATCGAGCATCCCTTATCTCGCAGACCTTTCACTAGCTCCAGGAATCTGTCTATCGCTCCAACCGACAAGCTGGCCGTAGGTTCGTCCATTAGTATTACCTTGGGTGGATGAAGGAGTGCCCTCGCAATGGCAACGGTCTGCTGCTGTCCTCCGGAAAGGTTGCCCACCCGAGTGCGAAGAGACATTTTGAACCCCAGCTCAGCCAATACTTTTTTGGCTTCGGCGTCCATCTCTTTTTTCTGCAGCTTGCCCAGCACGCTCAAGCTGGTTCTTTCCCTGCCCAGGAAAATATTTTTCGTGATATCCAGATTCGGCGCCAGCATAAAGTCCTGGTATATCGTTTCAATGCCGAGCCTTCGTGCGTCGATCGGTTTGAGAATATCAGCTTTTTTCCCTTCTATTACTATGCTGCCCCCGTCAATCACGTGAACCCCAGCCAGCGACTTGAGTAAGGTGGACTTCCCGGCAGCGTTATCGCCAACCAGTCCCAGAACCTCTCTGTACCGGAGATTGAGGTCGACTTTGTCAAGTGCTTTAATGTGACCAAAGCTCTTCGAGATTCCCTCCATTCTCACCAGCACTTTTCCCATTTTCCTACCCGTCTTCTCTCCTTGATATAAGAAAAAGTGTCCGGGGGTCAATAACCGTCCGGTCATAACCCCCTGGACTCTATTGATACACGCAACCGTTGTCCCGAGGGTTAATACGGAAGTTGAGGCGCTTCGATCTTCTGATCGGGATCGGTCCGGACAGGCTCTCCGAAGGGCCCCACCTCAGCAACGTTTTTCTTATCCACGATAAAGGTCTGAGTGATGACATCGCGGTTTGCCCACTTGCTTTCCGGAGGCATTTCTCCCGTCTCCAGATACCTGAGAGCCATCTCCACAGCCCAGTACCCTTGAAGCCACGCCTGATGCGCTACCGTGGCTAACATCTTTCCCTCCTTGATCATCTGCAGGCCTTCGGCATCCGCATCCACACCGATGAAGTAAATATCTTTTCCGGGTTTCAGGCCGACGGATTCACAGGCCACCATCGCTCCGGCTGCTTCCTGGTCGTTCGAAGCAAGCACAAGATCGATATCTTTAGTGTTTACCAGGATCTGCTGCATCTTAGTCACCGCGACTTCCCTCGCCCAGTCGGCAGGCACGTCAGCAACAATTTTGATATCGCCGTTCTCGATGTATGGATTGAGCTTTTCGAACCACCCGGCTGTCCGCTCGGTATTGCCGATGTTTCCGGCCAGCCCTTCCAGGATCAAAACTCTCCACGGCTTTTCAAAGCCTGATTTCTTAAGAAAGTCGATTGCATATGCGCCTGCCTGCCGCCCGATATCGATCTGTTTGGATCCAATGTGGCCGATCCTGAGACTAAAATCGGCGACGTCCCGGTCGGTGGTAACCACCGGGATCTCCGCCTTCTTCGCCTCTTTCAACGCAGAAACTAATCCTTGCTCCGTAACGCAGTTCACCAAAAGCGCGTCGGGATCTTTCGCCAGGGACTGAATCACTTGATTGGATTGAAAGCCCGGGTCGTTTCGGCCGTCGAGGACCACCAGATTTACATTGGGATGATTTGCTGCTGCTTCCTGGGCCCCGTGGATGTGACCGATGAAATAGGTATGCCCGAAAGTCACCTCGAAGAGATAGAAGGTGTACATTCCCTCTCCGACGGCTTCTCTCTTTCCTTCAGCAAAGACCGCAACGGATGCGATGAAGAAGGAAAAGACAACAAGAGCTGCACAGGTCAATACTTTCTTACGTCTCATTTTTATCCTCCTCTTTCTTGTTACACAGTGTATTTTTTATTCTTTCGTTGCTCTATCGTGTGGTAAAGAACCACCCCCTTTCCACTAGAGTCTCGATACTCGAAAAGAATCTTGATGCTTGAAAGAATGAAAAGCAGCATCACCTCCTTAAGACCGGATGTACATGTAAACAGGGATACTACGTGTCAGATGAGCACGGGCTCTTTAAAAATGTCATTGTACACCAGAAGAGCGCCTCCCAGTGAGGCAGCGTCGTCGCCGATGCACCCATACATAATATCAAGACTGCTTCGAAATCTCGAGAGCAGCCGTTCGCGGCTCGCTTCTCTGACCAGTTCCAAGAACACCTCGCCTACCTGCGTTATGCTGCCTCCCATCACCACCAGAGGAATATCGTACAGGCTTACCAGGTACTCTATTCCCATTGCCAGGTATCCGGCAGCCTCATGCAATACCCGCAGGGCCAGAGCATCCCCCTCCTCGGAAGCGCGCCTGACCGCTTGCAACGTGACGTCTTCCCCCTTATCCATCATCTGGGTTATTCGAGTTTTCTCACCTCTTCTCATCGCGTCTTGCACGTTGCTCAAAATCGAGCGGACGTTGGAGTACAGCTCCAGACACCCCCTTTTTCCACAGGTGCAGGCGGGTCCCTCTTTTTCAACCTGGATATGACCGAGGAAACCGGCATTGCCGAAATATCCGTTGTACGGTCTTCCATCCAGGAAGAACCTTGCCGCAAGCCCGGATGGGTATCGAAACCCGATGTATATCAAATTGTTCTCGTTCTTCAACTCCTCGTTCAAAGTCTTTTCCGCCAAAGCCATGAGCATGACGTCGTTTTCAATAAAAACAGGAATATGCAACTTTTCTCTTAGCACTTTCTCCAGAGGCACATCGTGCCAGTCGGGAATACGCTCAATCGATATCGCCGTTCCCCGGTACTTATCAATGATGCCCGGCACTCCTATCCCAATGCCCAGTACTTTAACGGGATCGATGTTACCCGAAACAAGAATTTTATTGATTTCTTCGCAGAGCAGTTCCACGACATTTTCTTTCTTTAAAGAAAGCGAAAAGCTCGTGCTTCTTATCTGAATCGTGTTCAGATCTAAATCCGTGAGGAGTAGGTTGAGACTTGGGGATTCCAGGTCTACACCAATGAGATAACCCGCATGATTGTTGAGCTTCCACAAGTATGGCTTGCGTCCTCCCTGAGGGTCACCCAACCCTTCTTTCTTGATAACCCCTTTCTCAAAAAACACTTTTATGTAACTGTCAATGGTCGGTCGGCTCAGCTTTGTTAACTTTGCAATCTCAGGAACACTGATCGGCCCTCGCTCCCGAATCGATTCCAACACTATGTACTTGTTTACTTTCTTATCCAACCGGTAGTTGGGTAAAAACACATCTTTTATGGAGTGGTTTTTATTCATACTTATTAGAATGTCTTTTTATAAAGTCTTTTTATAAGTACACCATGCCTGGAAAAAGATGTCAATCATTTTTTATCATCAAAGATTGAGAGCGGATTTGCTATTGGCGGCCTGTACATGCACGCAAGCTCGCACTGCAAGCTCGCACTGATTGAAGAAAGACGCTCAGCCGGGAAACCGTAATTATAAAAAGACGTACCAGGCCCAAAAGCTGTTTTGGGCCCTTGAAAAACACATCGATGCTCCAACTCATTTCGTAAGAAGTAATCATATTTGGTGCGGTGAGCGTGGGATAATCGGTAACGATTCCCATGATAAGATGTCCTTTATTTTTTCGGGAAAAGATTTTATGGAGTTTGCCCAGTTTGCCTACATTTATCCAACCTGCTTCGAAATATTTGTACTGGGCAATGCCACGTTCCCTGGATACTTGGAATGTGGTTTTGGGATTTTGTCTGAAAAGGTTGTGCCGTAGGCACCTGCTTTGAGTTTTCTATCACGTACGTAAAGGTTCCTGTTTGACTTCAGGGTGCAAAAAATGGGGTCTGAATATAAACGAATATAAACATTTGCCGAAATAGTTTTCTTTGTCAATTTAGTTGACAGCTGGACTGTCCTTATTTATAATTATTCTATACCTATGTATAGTATTACTAGAGTGTTGTATGGATAAGGAGCCAGCGCGGGTGGTTGCAATTTATAATGACGGTAAAGTTGTTGTTGAAATGGAACCAAATAGTGCATGCCAAACCTGTTCCACAAAATCTTTCAGCAGCGATAAGGGAAACAGTTTGCGTCGGATAGTGGCCAAAGATCCGATCGGTGTAAATTTTGGAACGCATCTTTCTCGTCTGCATAAATGGACTTTTATAATATATCTCTATCGCAGGCGCTACTTGCGAGCCACGATAAGGCGCACAATGTCAAAGAAGAAGTTTTCGACCGACTGAATCGCAAAACCGGCTCTCTCTATGTTCTCCTGTGTTTCCCGCACCATTGAAGTTCCCACGAGAAATTTTGTGAACACACTCATTATATGAAGCGGTACATTTAAAACTGTATAATTGCTTCTCATATGTTCGAGGAAAACCGCTGTACCTCCCGGTTTTAAAACCCGGTTCAGCTCACGAAGCCCTCTGAGAGGATCGGGTACGGTGCAGAATACGAAGGTGCTCACTGCGGTATCGAAAGAGCTGTCGTCGAAGCGCATTTTTTCGACATCCATCTCGAGGAGAGTGATAGTTTCCAATGCACGTATTTCTCTCTTTCTCTTCGCTTTTTCAAGCATTCCTTTGCTGAAGTCTATTCCGGTGACTTCTATGTTTTCAGGGTAATAGGGTATATTCTTCCCCGTACCAATTCCTACTTCAAGTACCTTTCCCGCAGCATGTGAGAGAGCTTTTTCTCTCAGTGTTGAGAAAAAATATTTTTCTGCCGGTTTTTCGAGTTGGTCGTACAACCTGGAGAATCTATCGTACTTATTGATCGTTTTATTCATACCTTTTTTTCCCGCTTTCCATAAAAGAAACCCTGTACAGGATCCAATATACATGCATATGAGTTATTATAATTTCCATATTTCCGGAGAATGGGTTTTTCCATTTATAAACCCATTTCTTATTCGGTACACGTAACTTGAGAATGGTATAGTTGTTACCGAATGGAGAAAGCAGCATGTACCATTCACAACAATTAAAATTTTCATCGCACAATAAAAAATCTTGACGGGTTTTCATTTCTATTGTTATAATATACCTATCATGGGTAGGGTATAAATATAAGATCTAATATAACAGTTATTCATACAAACGAACACCATTAAATGTGCTCAGGTATAACCCGTTTTGTTTGAAAAGTTGATAGCGCGAGGAGGTGAGACGTATGGCTGTCGATCCTGTATGTAAAATGGACGTTAATGAGGATGAAGCGAGGTTTAAAAGCGATTACAGGGGGATTACCTATTATTTCTGCGCTTCCGGATGCAAAAAAGCATTTGAAGCCGATCCGGAGAAATACATAGCAGAATCGGGATCGGAAAACAGATCGGGCGGTGATTCCTAAAACTGCACCCTTGCATTGAAGAAGAGCGCGTCATTGTCCTTCAGATTAGCAAACAGGTTGCTTCCTTTTCCATATACGAGGTAGCTTCCTATGTCGAGCTCGAGGTTGTCGAACGGGTGAAACTCGATCTCCGGAATATACGCAATGCCGTAGCTGTTCGTAATACCGCTCCATTCGTGCACACTGAACACGACTGTGAGAGGCATGACCTTCAGCTTGTCGCTGAAAAAGCTCTTTTCGGTTCTTGTAATGATGTAATCGTTCAGCTGATCCTTGCCCGTTTCATGGTCGAATCCGTGGACGAACTGGAAATTCGTGTACAGACCTGAACCGAAGGTGTAATCCGCGCCGACCACATAGCGGAGATACGGTGAAGACGACTGTTCGTCGATAAGGCTTTCACCCATGTACACATCGGTCGAATAATTCTCTGGGATGAAGCATGCAGCCTCTCCCCAGATGCCGATGTCCGAAACGCTTCCCGAGAAGTCAATCCCCGCAACCTGCACCCGCGGAAACGACGATTCCGTCGATTCCACCATCCCGACCAGGTCGAGCGTGATCGTGGTTATGGCGGGAATAGAGTACCGGCCGTAGTAATAGCTTGCCGAAAAGTCATAGTCGAACATCCGCCAGTTGAGCCGAAGGCCCAGCTGTGATGATTCGCCGATTGTCTGATCGGGCGGTTCGAGAGTGTTCCGTCCGAGGCTTACCCCGGCCATTTCCTGAAAGTTCGCAGGCAAAAGCGCCGGCTCGAATACCGGAGTGTACACACCGTTTATGGTGAAACCTCCGAGATAGAGGTTGATCGAAAGGGCGTCGGTGCCTAAACGCTCTCCGAAGTCGAACAGATCGGATAAATCGAGCGGACTTATGTTTGCGGTAGGATTTATCCTGTCACCGGTTCCCCATACCACGATCTGCTTCCCGATTCTCACATCCAGAGGCGGGATGAGAAACCCATACGCATCGATATACGCCTCTTTCAGCTGCAGAGAACAGGGCGAGACCTGCTCGATGTCCTGAAGCCCCGGCGCATCGGTCACGTTTGCGAGACCGGATACCGAAAGCTCGGGGTTTGCAAAAAGATGGTATGCGTCGGTAGCGTATTCGAGCTTCAGGGACAGAGTATTCAGGTTTTTTTGAAGGTCTCCGCCTTGAAATTGAAACTCGTTTTCAGTTTCGATGCTCCCGCCTATAGAGACTTCGGCATACGCCGCCGATCCGGCGATTGACAGAGCAAGTATAAAACTGCAAAGATTTACCAGCAGACATACCAGTGATGTTTTTTTCATGGTGACCTCCTATCGTATTCTCATAAGGTATCTTTTTGTGAAGATGTCGTCAGTCAGGCCGACATCAAACTCTATCTTGTCCATGATGCTCGTGGTGGAGTGGTTCTTTCGAAGATCAGTTGCCACAAGCTTTTTTGCCACCCAGTATCCCTTCACCCTGACGAGGTCGGTTCTTTCGATTGTTTTGATCGGTCGGTCTGACAAGTCGTAGTATTTGATCAGAATGGGATAGAAGTTGTCCTTTCTGTAGTGAACGATGAGATACGCGTAGTCTTTTCCCTTTGTATCCCCGGGAATGAGTTTCAGTACATAGGTGCCGTCGTCCTCTCCGGTTTTTTCGACCGTATGCGCCTTTGCGAGCTCGAACTCGCTGAGATCCTCGTACGTCATATCGGTTCCTGCAAAGTTCTGATTCTTGATATGTGACGCGATCCGCCGTACCTTGTGGTATGCCGGCAGGTACAGGTACATGACGTCGTCGGGCAGCGCGAGGAATCCGATGCCTCTTTGATCTGCAGGGGAGAGAAACCGTATGAGCCTCTTTTGTGCGCCCATCTGATAGATCTCCGAAGTTCTCCTGTTTTCATTTCCGTTTTTGTCCCGAAGGACCATTGTGGTGAGGATATGGGCGTCCTTCGGCGCGTTTACAACCGCATCACCCTTCTGCGCGATCTCCAGAGCGGTAAGGGCAAACAGGTTCCCTGCTGCGAGCGCTGAAAGAAGCAGTGTGGCTGAAAAGAACAGCTTTTTCATGTGAGCCTCCTTACTCATTTTGATGAGGGTGTCAATTTTTTGTATTTGTATCGAATCTGATAAACCTTCTAAGCAGGAGTATGAGGGACGAAAGGTATACGAGCGCGGCGAATGCGCTTAAAATCATGAGCGTCCCGATCATCCATCCCTCCCTCTTTATAGGCACGAACTTTCCGCAAACGAGCACGAAAAACCCCAGCGAAACCGTGAGCGCATTGATCACTATCGCAACCCCGGTCGAACCGAGAGTCTTTTCGAGACTTGACTTTTCATCGCGAAGTTTCAGGAATTCCGATTTGAAGCGCGAGGAAAAATGTATGGAGTAGTCAATACCGACGCCGATCAGAATGCTCCCCACGAGCATGGTTGCGTAATCGAGCGGGATGCCCGTAAACCCCATTATTGCGAAATTGATCAGAATCACGAGTACAATGGGAGAGAGCACGAAAAGCCCTGTTTTTGCCGATTTGAACTGGAGCGAAAGAAGCAGCCACACAACGACAATGGCAATAATGATGCTCTGTACCTGGCTTTTGATGAGGCTGCTGTTGAGACGCTCGGAGATCATGAACATACCGGTAAGCCGCGCACCCATGCGCATATCTGCAACCGGATCTAGCTGCGGGACCGTGCTCCCGGAGAAAGAAGCGGGCACTTCAAAGCTGCTCCGGTTGAGAATCCAGAGGTCGTCTTCAATACTCTTCCGGAGAGCGCGGTTATGCACATACCGGGTAAAAAGTATTTTCATCAGATCGTCGGTCATTGCCGCGGTTTTCGATTCATTTTGCGCTTTTTTTATCTTTGCGTATACGAATTCCCCTGTATTGGGAACGGATTCGGGGCGGCCGGTCCAGTATTTCCCCGGGATCACGGCTTTGAGGAGCCTGTTGATCGTATGTATGTCCGCAGTGCTGTTCTGCGCATATGTAAGGAGGCCTTCGACCGTGCTTTCGATATCGCCCGCATTGTCGATATAGATTTCCGATTCCTCTTCAAAGAAGGTGAAGAGCTCATCTTCCAGAGCCTTTTTATCGCCTGCAGTAAGAAGACTTCCTGTTGACCGATGGGTGGTATCTGCGATTTCTCCGGCAACGGCTTTTCTGAGCACTGATATATCGGGGACGCTTTGGGGATAGAGTTTTTTTGCGTCGTAGTATACTGCCCGTGATGTCAAATCGGCCTGCCATGCACGGACAGCGGCGACGCTGGATGGATCGGCACCGGCAGTCGAAAATGAGGAGAAGCTCTGATTGATATAGGTATCGATATACTCTTCGAGGGCGTGCAGCACTTCTTTGCGAGTCCTGCTGTCTTCGGTTCCGAACGTGGCCCGGACCACTGCCTCCGAGTAGTCCCTTTTGACGAGCTGATTCACGATCTCATCGCCTTCCAGGAGGAAAAGGAGATTTGCTACCTCCGCCTTCGTTTCCGGTATCGTTTTATGGCCGGTCATTATTTCGTTCATCCGCGCAATCAGATCGGCGAGAGACTGCGTGTTGCTCATGTACGGCAGCTGATCGAGAAATTTTTCAAGTATGTACATATTTTGAAGCACAGCGGGATTTTTAATATCCCCATCAATAACGATCTGAACGGAGGCCGATCCTCCGAAGTCTTCCTTTATAACGGCATCCGCTTTCTTTATCTCTGATTTTTCCGGGAAATAACCGATAATGTCGGTTTCAACATGTATGCGGGGAATGACAGCGGCGGAAACAACGGCGGCGCCGAGGCTCAGCGCGATAATGAGCCGGTATCTTTTCAGTACGAACAGCGCTATTACATCCATTCCCCTTTGAAATATGTGTTTTTTGCCCGAGGCTGGCCCGCCCCTCTTTACTCCGAGATATGAGAGCAGTGCGGGGAGAAAGGTGAGCGAGAGGCCCATAGCAATAACGACGCCGAATGCGGTAAATATACCGAACTGGCTTATTGCAGTGATATAGGCGCCGGTGAACGATAGAAATCCCGCCATCGTGGTGACGGCGGTAAGCAGTATGGGAATGCCGATATGGGATATCGTGTTTTGAATGCCCTCCGACCTGAAACGGTCGTCCACAGCATCCTCGTAGTATCGTGCGAGGAAATGTATGCAGTACGCCGTTCCCAGACCGAGCAGTATAACGGGTATGACGTTCGATATCATCGACAGTGGTGTGCCGGTATATCCCATGAGACCCATTGTCCAGATCGTGGCTATAACCACAATGAGCAGGGGGAGTGCAACTCCACGGAACGTTCTGAAGCTGAAGAACAGTACTGCGATAATAATAAGAACGGTAATCGGTACCAGGGTTTTCAGGTCGTCCGTAATGAATTTTCCTATTTCGAGCATCTCCACGGGGAACCCGCTGTAAAATACCTGATAATCACCCCTGAGCCGTTCGGTAACATCTCTGATCTTCTCCGTTGCCAGAGCCTTGTCGCTTTCAGGCTTCAACCTGCATATGATGATAGTGGTGGTGCCGTCTTCAGCTATTATCTTACCGCGATAGATATCTCTTGACAGTATGTAGGCGCGAAGCTTCCTCAGCTCGCCCGCATCGGACGGTATATTATCCGGGTCGATTAGTTTTCCGACCTCGAGACCCAGTGAAGTTTCTTTTATATCGACGATGTTCACAAGGCTCGTAACGCTGGCCACGCCGTCGATCTCTTTATACGCATCGGAGAGTTTTTTCAAGAGATGCAGTGCATCCGGGGAGATGATGTTGTGGGCGCGGATGGCGACAAGCGCCATGTGGTTTCCCCCGTATTCGTCTCCAACCCTGTTGAAGAGCACCATGACGGGGTCATCGGGTTTCAGATATGAAGTGATGTCGCTGTTTATCTCAAGTTTGGTCAATCCGCAGGCAAAGAAGAGGGTTGCCGCTGCGACCACCGCTATTATAAAGAGACGAAATTTCAGCACTATTGCAGAAAATCTTTTCATACCCCATCCTCTGAATATTTACTGGAGTGAATGAATCATAAACGAGAGCATCTGTTTGATGAGTTCACGCGGTTCATACTTTCCCTGCCGGTTGAAAATCTTTCCCATGACCGAAAGCCTCTGCAGGAGGCTTGTAACGATATCGGCATAGAGCATTGCCGTTTTTTCGACGTTTATGCCGCTTCTCATCGATCCGTCTTTAACCCCTTCCTTCAAAACTCCTACGAAGAGCTCGATGATTTCTTCCACAAGTGCTTCACATTTGGCGCCGACCGAGTCAGGTTCGGGCGCTGAGGAAAAGTTGTAGTCGAGATTTCCGGTAAAGTCGAAAAAATCGGTGTGCTCATCGTAAAAATCTGGAATGATTCTGGCAATACGACGTATTTTTTCAATTCCCGTTTCTCCATGCCGGGCCGCCTGCTCAATCATTTTCTTTATGAGCTCGGTGTGCTCGTAAATGATCGTGTAGGCGAGCTCTTCTTTGTTTTTGAAGTAGAGGTACAGGGTTCCCTTGCTGAGCTCTGCTTCGGATGCGATATCGTCCATGGTCGTGACGTTAAAGCCCCTCGTGAAAAACAACCTCTTCGATGCGGTAATGATATCCAGGCGCCGCTGTTCCTTTTCACGGGTTCTTCTTTCGGTTATCCCCATTCTTATAACCCTAGGTAAATAATTGAATATTATTAATAAAATGACTATCAGTCATCTAATTAATATATAGAGCTGGTCATTAAAAGGCAATAGATTAATCTTCGAGATGGGGGACGTGAGCGGATTGAACATCCGGTACGAAACCGGTAGAGACGAACAGGCAACCGTGCAGAGCCCGCACGGACGGGCGGGACGTCCTGAAAAGCCTGATGAATGTCTAGCTGTCCGGAAGGTATTTCAGCTTTGCCTGAATCATCGTACTGTGAGGGATGTGAAGTATTGTTGCGAGCTTGTGCACGATATGGTCTTCGTATTTGTCGAGCCTGCCGTCTGCAAATATTACCCGCCAGATAAAGTCGATGATGCGGGATTTCTCCGTATCATCGAATGTATCGTTTATAATCCTTGTAAATTGCCATAGATCGACTGTTCCCCTTCTTTTCTGGTCGGAGACCTCCATAAGCTCGGCGACCTCCTCTTCGTTGAGCTTGAATTCTTCTCTCAGTATGTCGATGATGAGGTTTTGCTCCTCCATACTGAAATCATCATCTGCATGGGCGACCTCGAGGAGAATTACTGCTGTCGCGATCTGTATTCGCAAAGCCGTGTCTTCACTTTTTTCGGCTGTGCTTTTCTGGATTTTTAAAAGAAGACTTTTAAACAATGGTACAACTCCCCTGGAATACTGCCCCTTTATAGATATGGTACTCTCTGTTGCTGCTGCTGTCAAATGAAATGAGCAGTACATGGAGAGCATTTCACGTATTTGATTACAGGCGCCCCATTAAAACAGCATGTAAAACAGCATGCCTCGTATAAAGCAGACAATCCCACAGCTCTCCGTGACCGTTGTATGGTTCTTCCGACAGCGTGATTATTAACAGTACTCTTTCCCTGCTTCATATGGTACATTAATAGTCAGAATATGGAGGAAGCGGCACTCAGGCAGTCGAATGAGCCTAGGCATGACGGGGAGGCTTTTATGGGAAAGGATGCACAAACACCTGAAAATGCACAGATGTATGAACGGGCGCGTAAAATCGCAAAAAACAAGATATCCTTCATCCGGCATTTGATAACCTATGCGGCGGTTATTCTTGTGCTGGCCCTTATCAACAATGTTACCAATGCGGGGCGCCAGTGGTGGTTATGGGTGGCGCTGTTCTGGGGGATCGGAGTTTTTTTCAACTTTCTCAACGCCTTTATTTTCAAGGGCTGAGGGTTGAAGAAACTGGAGGAAGAGATGGCGCAGAAAGAGCTTGAGAGAATGAAAACAGTGGAAAATGAAACGACGGTCAACCGGAAATGATTTATGATGTTATCACAACAGCCCATCATTAATAGTCATTCAGCAACGGCAAAACTCAATTGAAATCAGATAAAATACATCTCTTTTCCGAGCTGTACGATACGGTGATATCCACAGGATCCGACTGCTCGGGCTGCGGGGCGTGCGTCCTGATATGCCCGAAGAGCCGCCTGAATTTCAGAAATCATCTGCCGGAGCAGGTGTCCGGCGATAAGAATATGTGCCCTGAAAACCTGGATGGGCGGTGTGGCCTGTGCGCTATGGTATGTCCGCGGCTCGATAGCGGATATGCTTCCGGCAACCCGGAGCAGGAGGTAATAGGGAAATATATCGCAATTCTTGCCGCTCGCACTACAGATCAGGTATTAAAGGAAAAAGCGCAGGACGGCGGGGTTGTCAGCGGCATTCTCAAATGGGGTCTGATGTCGGAGAAATGGTCAAGTTTCGTGGGCTACGCACGCGACGAGTCCTGGCATATACAACCGCTTGTGGTCGTTGAAAGTAATGATGTGGTAAAAACCTGCGGGTCTAAATATACCTATATTTCAATTATCGACGGACTTACACGGCTTCACGAATCCGGGTTTTTTTCAAAGCCTTTTGCAGTGGTCGGCTTGCCCTGTCATATTGCCGCTTTACGAAAGCTCACGGAGTTGAAATCAAAGTATGTGAAAGGATTGGAACTTTGCATCGGGCTTTTTTGTTCCAAGGCCTTTAACTATGAAGGATTGATAGAAAACAAGTTTATTAAAGAAATGGAAATACCGATTGCGTCCGTACATAAAATGGATATCAGAAAAGGGCTGTTCACTATTGAGATGGATTCGGGAAAAATCCACCAGATTCCTGTTAAAGAGTTACAGGATTACAGCCACAGCGGATGTTCTTCCTGCTGTGATTTTTCTGCAGAGTATGCCGATATATCTGTTGGCGGACTTGGTATAGGTGATTGGACGATAGCGGTGATACGAACCCGAGTTGGAGAAGAAGTAATGGGCGCGGTTCTGTCGTCCGGCTTGATCGAGACGACAGGTGCCCGGAAATTTCCGAAAGCGCTGCGTTTACTTGAAAAGCTGTCTTCGTGGAAACATGAACAGGCGAAAAAAACATGAGGTGCAGCGCTCGGATTAGAAGTCAATTGAAAATAAGATTTCTGGTACAAAAACCAGAGTCACTTCTGGAGAAAACCATACATTATTAGCGGGGTCTCGTTATACCTGAAAGCAATGACAGAACTGTAATACCTGCTCTGGAGCTTATTCCGATTCCGGGTATTCCTGAAATAAAAAGAAATGATAATGTTGCGGGGATTATTCTGGAGTCGGCAAAGCAGGGCGGAATCACCATTGAAGATGGCGACATCCTCGTTGTCACACAAAAAATCGTTTCCAAGGCGGAGGGGTGCGTTTATAGTAAAGATAGTGTAGAGGTGACCCCCTTTGCGGAACAGATGGCCGGATACACCGGGCATGACCCGGAGTACATGGAGCTGGTGCTGCGCAACAGCAAAAGGATGGTCAGAATGGCGGACGGCCTGGTGATATCGCAAACTCACCATGGATTCGTCCTGGCCAATTCCGGCGTTGATTCGTCAAACTCGGGAGGGAAAGACAGGATGGTGACCTTGCCTGAGAAACCCGACGAAAGTGCACAGCGGATCAAGAATTCGCTTGAAGAATCAACGGGTAAAAGGATTGCGGTAATTATTTCCGACACCTTTGGTCGTCCCTGGAGAAATGGCCAGGTGAACATGGCAATAGGACTTGCGGGATTGAACCCGATAGTCGACTACCGCGGAATAAAGGACAACGATGGAAGAGAGATGAGAGCGACCCAGATTGCTGTTGCCGACGAACTGTGTTCCGCTGCAGAACTGGTTTCGGGAAAAACGAAGAGGCTTCCTGTTGTGATCATTAGAAATTATCCCTTCGAACCTGCATCCGGAACAGCGAAAGATCTTGTCATGGATGAAGCACATGATCTTTTCAGGTAGCTTTTGTGTTGAAAAGTATCTGAACCTGCAGTAATGCTTCCGGTCAGAGGAAGACCACATAAGAAGCAGTAAAGGTGCTGTCGGAATGCCCGATTTCTGGAAAATCGATCTTGAACGTTTTTCGATAAGGCGGCATCTCAATAAACCCGGGCCTCCTTCTGTATTGGACATAAATTATAGGCAAGTGAACTTTCAATCGTAAAAGGTCAAACTGACACATGCCTAATGGTTGTTACCGTAATTTCCCAATACTTAATGGTTCATGAACAAGAAAAAGATCATTGTTTTTTAAAAAATCTGGTACAAAATACCAGAATTTTAATGGATAAAACCATAAGAGAAAAAAAGTTTTAATGGGATAACGACCCGTGTGTAAAACCAAAGTGACAGTTTTAGCGGGAGGGGTAGGCGCTGCACGCTTTCTTTCAGGGATTGTTCACGTACAAGCTCCTGAAACGACGACAGTTGTTGTTAATACTGCGGACGACCTGACATGGTGCGGGTTGCACATCTCTCCCGATATCGACACTATTATCTATACCCTGGCCGGTATTGTGAATCGGGAAAGAGGGTGGGGAGTGGAGAATGACTCGTTTCATTGCTTGAAAACGCTTGGCAGGTTCGGCCATTCTACATGGTTTAACGTCGGAGACAGGGACCTGGGCATCCATATACATCGCACTTTTCGGCTGCAACAGGGATGGACATTGGCTCGGGTAACAGATGAGATCAGGACTTTCCTGAATGTGAAAGTCAGAATTATCCCCATGACAGACCGCCGCGTAATGACAAAGATAAATACCGGTGCCGAGATACTTCCGTTTCAGGAATATCTTGTAAAGAGAAATGCACGGGACAGGGTGAAAGAAATACTTTTTGATGGAATCGAGGATGCTTCTCCTGCTCCAATGGTTATCGAAGCAATTGAAGACGCAGAATACGTAATCATTGCCCCCAGCAATCCGTTTGTAAGTATCGCCCCCATCCTTTCAGTTCCCGGAATCCGTCGCGCAGTGCGTTATACCAATGCAAAAGTGGCGGCGATCAGCCCCATTGTCGGCGGCGCTGCAATCAAGGGGCCTGCTGCCCGAATGATGGGCGATTTACATCATGAAGTCTCAGCTGCAGGGGTTTCACGGATATATAGGGAACTTCTGGATGTGATGATTATCGACAGGCAGGACGAACATCTAAAAAACGAAATAGAGAAACAGGGAATAAAGGTCGCGGTTACCGACACGATTATGAGTTCTTTACAGAAAAAGATAGATCTTTCCAGCGCTGTACTCAAGGCCTTGGCGTTGTAGGTATGGTCGCACGTGAGGACTGAAGACAACTCTTTTAAATTACTTGAATCTTCTCCTTATCCTTTCAAATTGGTTTAACAGAGCAACAACCGGGAAAGCGATAAATGATCTCTTGATTGTGCCTATGTGGATGAAGTCGGCATGTGCCGACAGGGTGTATGTTATTGTAGATGCTACCAACAGTCTCCTCGCGTTTTGCGAATACTGTCCCGCCCATTTGTAGACTGGTCCTACTGATGGGATACACACCGGGAGCCGATATTTTTCTTTTAACGGCAGAATCGTCGACAACGCTATGGGAATGCTTCCGAAATCCAGAACTGTGGGAAGCAAAATTGCACTTTCAATATGTATCCCCGAGTTTTCTGCCAGGTTTAAGAGCTCCTCTGCCTTCAATAAATACCCTTCCGGATATGGATTATTCGGGTTGAAGATTTGTATTATAGGCCGAACCCCCAGATCGGCAACCGCCTTAAACTCTTCATCGTCACTCATATAGTTCAGAGTCGAGTAATATATCCTGTCTCCAAAACCTTCTTTCAATGCAATTTTACAGGCCTCGTTTCTCATCTCCTTGGTAAAGCTGCTTATCCAGAAAGATATGTCCGTGTTTTTGCCGACAGCGCAGATGATGTTTGATGCCAGTTCAGTTGAAGGAATTTCAAGATCCAGTATGAATGGCACATTGAATTCTTGAGATAATGTGCGCGCCTTATCGATTCTTTCTGCAACCGTGCTCTCGTCTATTATCCCCCTGGCCGGGTCGAGTATAAGGTCGTCGCCTTCATAAAACATGCTTCCCACTATAACAGGATACTCAAACATTGCCATGTTCACCCTTTTTTCAATGTATTGCGATTATTTTTCAAGATTCGCACATGAACAAGAAGCCTGCATCACATAGCTCAAGATTTGCACATCCCACTAGTGCTCCCGAATCATTCACCGATTCAAATGTTCTTTGTTACACATCCATAGTATCCCCAACAGGCAACCCTGTCAATAACAACGGGCTCCTTACAGCGGTGCACGCGAATCATTGTAGGATGGGGTGAGCCTGATTCGTCCATATACAGTCCGTCAGGCTCCATTCAGCCGTCTGCTGAACATTGCCCTTAAAAGAGATGTTCTCATCTTACGGCATGTTGCAGCGGTATTGACAACTTTTAGGGATGGGGATATGTTCGTAGCAACGGCATCAGGCTCTCAGTAATTGACTGGAAAAACCGCATTCGTATATGATTTTGCATGTATGTGTTTTACGGTCATTTTCAGGAACAAACCTTATTTCTTATCGGGCAGCAGGTTATGCCATTCATAAAACGTGCGCTCTTCTTTGTTCTGCTGATTCTCATGCTCCCCGTTCTGACGCAGTGCTACCTTTTGAAACAGGGAAGCTATATTCTCAGGTATAATTCAAAGGCCAATAGAATTCAGCGACTGCAGAGGGAGGATTCGGTCTCGGCGCGGGAAAAGGCCCTGTTTGCCCTTGTCGATGAAATACGATCGTACGCAGTGCATGAAATCGGGCTCAAAGACAACAAGAACTACACGAAATACGTGCGGGTCGACAAGGACTACCTGGTAAATGTGGTATCTGCCAGTAAAAAAGACCGATTCGAGCCGTATTTGTGGAAATTTCCGCTCTTCGGCTCTTTTCCCTACAAAGGGTTTTTCGAGATCGAGGATGCACAAAAGGCGGCCCGGAAACTTGGAGAGATGGGTTATGACGTGCTGGTAAGGAAGGCGGACGCCTTCAGCACGCTTGGTTTCTTCAGTGACCCGCTCTACTCGTATATGATGGATTATTCGGAGTACGCGCTTGCCTCACTTATCATTCATGAGCAGACGCATGCGACAATATACCTTAAAAACAGGGTGCAGTTCAACGAGGAGCTTGCCACATTCATGGGCCGTGAGGGTGCGCTCGGCTTCATACGGAACCGCTATGGAGAAGATTCCGACTATTATAAAAAGGTTATAGCCTACCGGAAGGATGTCGATACCTTCTACACGGTTATACATGAATTATATTCCGATCTCGATGCGCTGTACAAAAGCGGCGGGAGCAGGGCCGATATTTTACGGCGCAAGGAACGGATTATAAAGGATTTTCAGAGCAAAATACGGAAGCACTACGGCGATTATTTTAATACGGATGCGTTTAAAAACATCGGGAAGATGCAGATAAACAACGCGTATATATTGTCGGTTCAACGGTATACGGGAGATCTCTCACTGTTCTATGCGCTCTACGATGCGCTCGGGCACGACCTGCGAAGGATGATCGAGGCGATGCTGCCCGTAAAAAAATACAGGGGGGACCCAGAGAATTTTATCAGAGAGCGTATTTCGGATGCCTATTCAGGGACAATGTCCTGAAACACCCTTTCGAAACCGGCGTATCCGCACTCGGTGAGCGGATGGTTTATCATGCTCTCGAATATAGGCCACCTCACTGCAACGGCGTGAGCTCCCGCAAGAATGCTTTCTGCAACCTGCCGCACATTTTTTATGCTTGCGGCAATGATGCACGAAGGAATCTCATACGCGTCGAAAATACGCCTGATCCGGCCTATTACCTCTATCCCGTTGTACCCGGCCATCTCCGCCCGGCCCACAAAGGGGCTGATAAAAGGGGAGCCGGCGAGCCCGGCTGCCAGCCCCTGGGCTGCGCTGTACATCAGGGTACAGTTTGTTTTTACCCCCTGTGGAACGAGCTCTCTGATTGCCTTTATCCCTTCGATATTGCAGGTGATCTTTACGGCCAGATTTTCGCTGAGCCGGTGCAGAGAGAGAGCGTGTTTTACTATTTCATCACTGCTTTTCCCGATTGCCTGCACTGCCAACGGTCCGTCGAAAAAGCGACGGATTTCTTCCACAACCCGGCGGTAGGATTTACCGGAAGCGGCGATCTTTTCCGGGTTAGTGGCGATGCCGTCGATTATTCCTGTCGACACCGCCTCTCGGATTTCATCGACATCGGCTGTGTCGAGAAAGATTATCGGGTGTTTCATGTTAGTCCTCCGAAAATTTTCATGTACCGGGAAGCAGCTTTCAGCCGCTCGGGTATTCCGGTGTTTGAAGTATACAACACTATTGCAATTGAGCAACAATAAGTTACTATACAACTATACGGTATCCGGAGGATTTACGGATTTGCCGGCAGTTTGTCGCCTGCAGTTTTTTCAACAATGTCGGATAAATAATGAGAGTAGAGTATGAAAATATGCGGTGCTGCCGTTTTATGCTTATATTCAGGACGCGCACTATAATACATCTATGCAAGGAGTGAAATATGATTGTTGATCTGAAGGGACGTGTCGCGCTGGTTACAGGTGCGAGCAGGGGTATAGGGCGGAGCATCAGCCTGGCGCTTTCCGAAGCAGGTGCTCATGTCGTACTTACCGCCCGTCATATGGACGAATTAAAAAAGACGGCAGAGGAGATTACTGAGGGAGGCGGCGAAGCGACACCGGTAAAAGCGGATATCGGGAGGGAAAAAGATATAGTATCGCTGTTCGACGCAGTGAAGAAAAACCTGGGTAGGCTGGATATTTTGATCAACAATGCGGCGTTCGGTGTCTGGGGTGAGCTCGTCGACTTTTCAATTGAAGACTTCGACAGGGTTATGAGCGTAAATGTCCGCGGATTGTACCTCTGCTGCCAGCAGGCCATGAAAATCATGATCCCGGCAGGACAGGGGTATATTATCAATATGTCGAGCGTGGTAGGGTTCAAGGGGTATCCGAATCAGTCGGCCTACACGGCCAGCAAGCATGCGGTAATGGGAATTACGAAATCTCTTGCCGTTGAAGCTCAGAAGTACGGTATATGCGTTTCGGCAATTCAACCGGGTGCGGTGGATACGGGCCTTACCGTAAAGGCCAGGCCCGACCTGGACCGTTCGATACTCCTTCGGCCGGATGATATCGCCCGCACCGTTTTATACCTGCTTTCACTTTCCGACAGAGCATGGGTCGATCAAATCTACATTCGCCGGAGAAGGAGCGCACCGTTCTGATACTTCTCAAGCCCCAATGTCTCGAATCAAAGCTGAAGCTCGAGGCCTTCGTAGGAGGCTACTATCTCTATATCGCTCTTCGGGTAGAGTTTGTTTTTATAGGATTTTCCGATTTCGACCATTCTGTGAATTCTCTCGTCCGAATAGGTCGGGTCGTAGTGGAAGAGCACGACCTTTTTAATATTACCGTGGTGGGCAATATCGGTGCCTATCTGTATGGAGCTGTGCCCCCAGTCGATTTTGTTTAACGCTTCCTCCAGTGTGTACATGGTATCAAAGGTGAGAACATCCGCGCCCTTGAAAAAATCGATTGCTTTGTGGAGCTGATCGTAATTCTTGTCGTTGAATTCAACATCGGTGCTGTAGACAAATATCTTTCCCCCGGCCTCGATGCGGTATGCGAAAGAGTTTCCGGGATGGTTTTGCCGTAAAACCCTTATACTGAAATCACCGAAGTTTCTTTTATTATCGGGCTGTAAGACTGAAAATGTCTTCCGGGCCTGCATGTAATCCATGTCGATGGGGAAGTATCGGGGATCGAACTGTCCCCGAAGCCTTTCTTCGAGATCGTCCATGCCGTAGAAAAACTCGAATTCATTGCCCTTGATGAAAAGAGGAACGAAAAACGGAAGGCCCTGAATATGATCCCAGTGTGTGTGGCTGAAGAAAAACAGCGCCCGCCCGTTGCCCTTTCCGAAATCACCGGACATAAGGTCGATACCGAGATTTCTTATTCCGGAACCGGCGTCCAGTATGATATTGCTGTTGCCGATCTGCAGAAATATACACGGTGTGTTTCCCCCGTAGGTTGATTTGAGATGAAGCGGGAGTTTATTGAAAATTTCCTTCAGAGTCAAACCCCTGCCGGCGTTGTTTTTTACAATAAGCGCGACCACCTGTTTTACCCTTTTTTCAAAGGCACGCGGATGAATGGGTGTGGGAAGCGATCCGCGTACACCATAGTACTTTATCCGCATAATAGGCGGCAACTTGCCGGCGCCGCCCTCTGAGCCTTTCGCCATTTTCTTCTCCGGAATCTCAACCCTTTCGTTTCTGTCAGCTTCAGTTAAATGGAGGCTGAAACCGAACGAAGTCGATGTCGTTCAGACGCGAATCGTCCATATAAAACAACTACTCGCGCCGAACCCCCTTCAAAGACAGTAAAAAAGAAGCTTCAATTGCAGCCGTACCTTTGATCCGGTACAAAAACAGTACCCGATAACGGTGAAAATGGCAAGCTATCTTTATATGAGCTTTTTTATGAATTTAAGCTGCCCGGCATGCCTGTATACCGGTCGTCATTATCGGCTTGTTTTATACGAAGTACGAATAGTACCGTGTTTTTGAAAGTACATGACAGAGGCGCTTTCCTGTAGATGTGCGTTTACTGACGTATATCAGACTAAGGATATATCAGTGCTGAGGTGAAGAATATCAGTGAAGAAAATTTGCAATGCCGGAAATTAACGACAATAATTAATATATACACATGTAAACGGAGTACTGAATACACAGTGCCGCTTCTGGTTTTCGTGCCGATCCGAAGCGCGGGGAGCAGGAGGAATCAAACAGTCCTCCGGTTCGGAGAGGAAGATTATGAATTCGACGCATGAAAAAAGCGTTACTTTACATGATCTGGTCGTTCGGACAGACGATTCTGAAATATCGTCAATAAAGAGAATTGTTGCAGGAATTCTGGAGATTATTAACAATCCACGGTCTACCGCAAAAAATCTCAAAGACCTCATTGAGGTGGACCCTCCGCTAACAGCGAAATTGCTGAAAACTGCCAACTCGGCGTACTTTTCATCGGGCAAGAAGATCAGTGACATAGAGGAAGCGGTTATATGGGTCGGTTTTGATACGCTCAAGGAGCTTGCTCTTCGGCAGAAGGTGTGTGAAATATTTTCACGCGGCAACCCGATTGGCAGGTATTCCAGGGAGCTTCTCTGGAAGCACTGTGTTTCGGTTGCCGTACTGGCAAAGATGATTTGCAGGCGGGAGTTCTGTGAGAAAGGGGACTCGACGTATGCTGCAGCGCTCCTTCACGATATAGGGATTATCGTTGAGGATCAGTTTCTGCATGAGGAATTCAAAGACATCCTGCATATGGTGGAGCACGATCATGTGAATATAATCGATGCAGAATGTGAAATGCTCGGCTACAACCATGCCGAGATCGGACATGTTTTAAGCACATACTGGAACCTGCCCGACGATATCGTTCGCAGTATTGGCGGACATCACGGGCCCTTTCAGGAGCCCGGCACACATTCGAGGATGGAGCTTACCCTCTTTGTTGCAAATCACCTGTGCCATGTAAATTGTATTGGATACCGCGACACACCGCAAACCAATGTAGAGCTCTACCGAAGATGCTTAAACGCGCTTGGCCTTGAAGAAGCGGTTTTGGATATCATTATGGAAGATCTGTACAGAGAAATTGAGAGACTGGAAGAGCAGGGTATGCTGTCGTAAAAAAAGTTACCAGAATGCAAGATAGCGGGGTTTGCACATGAGAGGGCGGCGAAGCCGAGAAATCAGGGAAAGTAATACTCCAGGACTGCAAACTCAGCAACAGGAGAAGCAGTACAATGGTCAAAACCTATACCGCAGATGAGATGAAAAAGAGGATCGCTCTGCTGGAGATCAAGCTGCGGCATCTGAATAATGAGCTTCACCTTGCAAGGGAGGAGTACGAACGGACCGCTGAAAACTATTTCGATATATACACGAATCTGGAAAAAAAAGTCAAGGAGCGGACCGACCGGTTGATAAAACTACAGAAGGTTCTCAAAGAGAAGAACAGCCAGCTCCAGTTGATGCTCGATTCCTCTCCTGTAATGATTTTTTATGAGGATGCACAACGGAAATACATAAGAGTAAACAAAAGATTTTCGAAGACGGTTGATGTTCCGATCAAACGGATGATAGGCAGGTCTTACAATGAACTGTTTCCGGATGATCCGGGATCGGTGTTTAATTCCGATAGCGAGGTGCTTAAAACCGGTGAACCGGTTTCAGGCAGATCCGGAGTCATCCAGACGGGTGCGGAACAGCGGCATATCATGCTCGATATGGTTCCCTGCAGGGTTAACAGCGGGGAGATTATCGGAGTCCTTGGCTTTGCCGTTGACGTAACGAAACAGAAAAGAGTCGAAAGAGAAAAGAGGGAGCTGCAGCTGAGGATAGCGCGTGCCGAAAAAATGGAGGCGATCGGTCTGCTTGCAGGCGGCGTAGCCCATGACGGTAACAATATACTTACCGGGATAAGCGGGTATCTACAGCTTCTGGAAATGAACCTTCCGGAAGACGATCCCAACCGTGTGTATATAAAAGGCTCGCTTGCGGCTTCCGAACAGATGGGTCGTCTTATCGATGATCTGCTCACCCTCACACGCAACGTGGTAACGAGCAAAGAGCCGGTAAATCTCAACGATATAATCTCCGATTATATGGGGTCTCCAGTTTTTAAGAGCCTGAAAGAGCATCATCCGAATGTTACGGTGATCCTCCGCCTGTCGGGCGACCTGCTCAATATTAACGGCGTACCGACAAATCTGACCAAACTGCTTATGAACATTGTGACGAATTCAGCTGAGGCGATGCCCGACGGCGGAGAGATACGCATCGAGACGAGAAACCAGTATGTGGAAAAACCCATCAACGGATATGACCTGAAAATAACGGAGGGCGATTTTGTCGTCCTCGCTGTGACCGACAGCGGGATGGGCATCAAAGATTCTGATCTGAACAGGATCTTCGAGCCCTTCTACACAAAAAAGATAACGGGCAAGAGCGGAACCGGACTCGGCATGGCCGTTGTATACGGTATCGTGAAAGATCATGAAGGATTGATCGACGTTCAGAGCATTAATGGAAAGGGCACCACGTTTGAGATATACTTTCCGATAACGAAAGAAGAAATATCAAGGAAAAAGGCAATTGTGCCGGTTGAAGAGTACATCGGCAGCGGAGAGAAAATCCTTGTGGTTGATGACCTCGAAGCACAGAGGGTAATTCTCTCGGAGATATTGGCCAGACTCGGCTATTCGGTCGACTGCGCTGCAAGCGGGGAGGAGGCGGTGGGATACCTGAAAACCAACTCCGCAGACCTCATCATTCTCGATATGATAATGAATCCCGGAATAGACGGCCTTGAGACATATAAAAGGATTATTGAAATACATCCCGGCCAGAAGGCGGTAATTGCAAGCGGGTATTCAAAAACGGAGCGCGTGAAAGAAGCCCAGCGTCTCGGCGCCGGTGAGTACATAAAAAAGCCATATACCTTCGAGAAGATCGGTCTTGCCGTGAGAGCGGCGCTGAAGAAATCCGGCTGAATCGGTTGTATGTGTGGTTTTTCGCATCATTCCGCCGTCTCTCTTTGTCAAAAACGAATAACTTTCAACGTCGAACAGCTTTACACTGCTGATATTCCCACCAAAAAAACTCATATGTTCCGGTGATTTGGCTTCTATACCGTCTTTTAATATTTTTATTGACATCCGGGGGTTTGGATGTATGGTTGAGATATGCCGATTGATCCATGTGGAGGAAAGGCATGCTGAAACGGTATGCATGGATTATTCTTGTTGTCCTGTTTCTGCTCTGTTCCTGCGGCGGTTCATCGAAACAGCAGAAACTCGTTGCCATCGGAGACAGCAGCACCATGGGTATAATGGATCTGGGTCTGAAAGAGGATTTCCAGCAGCACTCCTACCCGTACTTCATCGCCTGTCAGCTCGGCATCGATGACGATTTTCAGCAGCCGCTTGTGACAGAACCGGGTGTCGGCGTATATCCCTACAAAACTCCCGTTACTCTCGAAAACGGGACGCTCGTCGCCGATTACTGGGATGAAAATCTGTCGATCGACGAAATGGTCGCTGCAATTCTGCCGCTTCTTAAAAATGTAATGCTCGACAGGCCGTACGATAATCTTGCAGTAAACGGCGCGCGTTTGTACGATATCCGGCACACAACCGGCTCCGTCAATTCGGTATCTCCGGGCAATTACTTCTTCGATATTGTCCTCAGAAATGTGATCCTTCCTCCCTACCCGTACTTCGGAGACACCACGGTGCTCGAACAGGTTGTTGAGCTCGACCCGGACATCGTACTTCTCTGGATAGGGAACAACGATGTGCTCGGTGCCGTGCTCGCGGGCGGTGTTGAAAGCCAGATAACAACCTATGACGATTTCAGAAATGAGATGTATGCACTGCTTTCGGATCTCACCGCAGAAACCGATGCAGAAATCGTGATAGCGAACATTCCCGGGTATCTCCCGCTCGGGTTCGCGCTTGACGCGGATTTTGTGGACACCGGATCTGCAGTTGAGCCTGTAGTGTTCGATATGGCCGGTCTTCAACCCATCAATTTCGGCACTGAGGCCAGTCCCGATTATATACCGCTTCTCATAGAAGAAAGCGGCGTTTCTCACATTCTCCTCACAGGAGCGATTGAGTACTCAGAGAATGGTACGGGGATTCCATCGAAAACCCAGTTGATGCAAGCGCCCTACCTGAAAACACAGCAAGAGGCCGATGCGATATACGCAAAGATGGCTGAAATAGGACTGCCTGTTGACGGGAGCTCTGTGGGGACAAATCTCACGGGCGACTACACGATTACCTCGTCCGAGGAAAAGACTATCGATAATGCAATTGCCGGCTTCAACTCGGTCATTACTCAACTTGCCGGACAGTTCGGTATACCTCTGGTCGATATGCACACCCTCTATGACCCGGACAATCCCGGCGCTTTCGGCGGGTATTCGGGGGAGTATGTCTTACACAACAAGGCGAGTACGGTGTTCAGCCTCGACGGCGTTCACCCCAACAATCTGGGCCATGCGGTTATCGCAAATGCCTTTATCGATGCGCTCAATCGGGGCTACGGTTTCAACATGTCGAAAATCGACACGGAAAGCTACAGGGGTCAGTACATCGGTTTGAGCGATTTAAAAAGCTGTCCGAATGCATTGATGCGGCTCGGTCCGTGATTTATCATACTAAAAAATTTACAAAGTTTTCCCGCATTTTTTCCGTTTATTACAACGGCTCAGCCTGTCGTTCTTTTTTCCAAAAACTTTACATCCGTTTATTTTGTCAGTACTATAGTGCATTGCGTGCCTTTGAAATGGCGGGGAAGGACAGCATCCCCAGGCATGTTAATGTGTAAAACCGGAAGAAAGGAGTCTGTATATTTATGCCGAAGCGAGTTGTCGTGACCGGACTTGGGCCCGTTTCATCCATCGGTATCGGTACAAAAGCGTTTTGGGAAAATGCGCTGCACGGAAGAGGATATTTCCGGAACGTCGATTTTTCCGATGTGGATATCGAGCAGTATAGGAGCAGGGTCTGCTCGCCTGTTGATAACTTCAATCCCGACAATCACCTCGAGCTGACAAAAGGCTTGAAGAGGGCGGGGAGGGCGACGAAGTACTCGATTGTCGGGACCTACCTGGCTCTCGTCGATGCCGGGTTCGGCGTCGTTCCAGTCGAGAAGGGCGGTACGTCACAGCCGAAATACTACCTCGTCAAAGGGCTTGACCCGGACCGGACCGGTATAATTCTCGGACAGGCAGTACCCAATGCAGACGTTGAATATCCGGAGCATCTCAAATTCATTCATGACAGGGGCCCCAGGAGGGTAAATCCTTTTACCCTGCCGCAGACGAACTCGAATAGGGGGGCCACGGCCGCAGCAGAATGGTTTTTTTTGAAGGGGACAGGCCTTACGGTTAATACCGCCTGTGCATCGGCAACCCATGCAATCGGCATCGCCGCACTGCATATACGGCAGGGTATTGAGGATGTGATGGTAACGGGAGGTGCGGAAGCGGCTCTCGATTCTTATGTGTTTTCAGGATTTGATATCATACGGGCGCTGAGCAGGAGAAACGATGACCCGATGAGGGCATCACGGCCCTTTGACCGCGACAGGGACGGATTTGTGCTCGGCGAAGGGGCCGGCATTCTGGTGCTTGAGGAGCTCGAGCATGCAAGAAAGCGGGGTATACGGGTATACGGGGAAATCATCGGCTATGGGTATTCTCAGGATGCATTTCACATAGTTTCCCCGGATCCGTACGGTAAGGCGGCAATTCAGGCGGTTAAAAATGGTTTATCGATGGCTGAGCTCGTACCGGAGGAGGTGGAGTACATCAATGCACACGGCACTTCGACCATTATCAACGACCCAACGGAATCTTTTATTATAAAGCAGGTATATGGTGAATACGCGTACAAGGTTCCAATCAGCTCCTCCAAATCCTGCTTCGGTCACGCGATCGGTGCGGCAGGAGGGCTCGAATCAATTGTCACGCTGCTGGCAATGGAAAGCAGCGCTGTTCCGCCAACTGCAAATCTCGACAATCCGGATCTGGAATTTGTCGACCCGGCGGCACCCGACCTCGACAAACGATGCGACCTAGACTATGTCCCGCACGCGATGCGGGAGCAGGAGATTCGAATTGCGGTAAAACATTCCTTCGGCTTCGGCGGACAGAATGGTGTGCTCGTATTCAAAAGAATCGAAAGGTAATCTTGGGGATTCACTTCTCACGATTCAACTTCGATTTCTTCGGAAATGTAGAGGGTGCCGAGAGACACTACAACACATACAAATGGTATGAAGAGGATCTCATACGGCATAATGATGTGTCAATAAGAAACGATTTGTTTCTGGATGCTATTTCTTATCCAGCACTTCTCTCACCGTACGTAACAGAAGGGAGGGTGCGAACGGTTTTTGTAGAAAATCAATCCCCTCCTCCAGAATGCCGTGATGCACAATGACCTCGTCCGTATATCCCGAGGTATATAGTACTTTAATATTCGGATTAATGGCGGTTATTTTCTCGGCCAATTCTTTGCCGTCCATCCCCGGCATGATAGCATCGGTTAGTAGAAGATTGACCTGGTCCTTATACTGTTCAAAAATTGCAAGCGCTTCCGGCGCATTGCTTGCCTCCAAAACCGTATAATCGTTATCTTTCAGCACTAAACAGATCATATCTCTTACAACCAGCTCGTCCTCCACTACCAATACGGTTTCAGACCCTTTCAGATCTTCAACGAACGTTTCGGCCTTTTTCTTCGCAACAACACCTTCTTCAACCCTCGGTAGATAAATCTTAAATGTCGTTCCTTTCCCCGGCTCGCTGTAGACCCAGATGTTGCCTCCGCTCTGTTTCACAATCCCGTATACGGTCGATAAACCGAGTCCCGTACCGATTTCTTTTTTGGTTGTAAAAAACGGCTCGAAGATGCGTTCCTGCGTTTCTTTATCCATTCCGATTCCATTATCGCTTACTGCAAGCATTATATGTTGACCCGGTTCTACCGCTATATGGTTTTTGGCATATTCTTCATCAAGAACCACGTTCGACGTTTCTATTGTGAGCCTGCCCCCCGTTTTCATTGCATCTCGTGCATTGACCACCAGATTCATAATGATCTGTTCCATATGTGCAGCGTCTACCTTCACCGATCCAAGGTCCGGTTTTAAATTAGTTACGAATATAATGTCTTCACCAATAAGCCGCCGAATCATCTTCTCTAAAGTATTAATCAAGTCATTTAAATTGATAACTTCCGGTTTCAGAATCTGTTTTCTGCTGAACGCCAACAGTTGATGAGTCAAATCAGCAGCCCTTTGTCCCGCCTTTTTCATTTCTTCTATGTACTGGCGGTTGGGATCGTCTTCTTTTGCCGTCATCAACATATAATCTGCAAATCCAATAATACCTGTGAGAGCGTTGTTGAAATCGTGGGCTACTCCGCCTGTTAATCTGCCGACTGCTTCTAATTTTTGCGCCTGATACAGCTGCTTCTCCAGTTCTCTCTGTTGGGTGACGTCGGTGAAGAATCCTACGTTGTACGTTCGCCCGTGGATGATTATCGAATTGGTGGTGATATCGGCGTAAAGCAGACTGCCGTCTTTGCGAAGACAGGGTATTGAAACGGCAAGCGATTTTTCTCCACGCCTCTGGGCCTCGAATTCGGCAGTCACATGGTCCAGTGCATCCGGTGGATGTATATCGGCAATCCCGAGATGAGTCAGCTCCTCCTCGGTGTATCCCAGCATCCGGCAGATAGCCGGGTTCGCATACTTGAATCGCCGCGTCTCAATATCGGTCACCAGTATGCCCTGGGCGGTGCCCTCGAAAAGGATCTGGTACCTTTTCTCTGTTTCACGCAGTACTTCCTCCGCCTGCTTTTGCCGAGCTTCGCGCTCTTCGAATTCCATGGCGAAGGAGATGTCTAAGGCCAATTCGTCCAATAATGCTATTTCCTCCTCATCAAAGAAATCCGGTTCGGCGGTGTAGAAGTTAATCGCGCCTCGAATTCTGCCGAACACAAGGAGAGGAAACGATGCGTATGAGCGGCAGCCGAGTTTGAACATAATTTGCTGGCACTTATGTTTGTGCGTGTCGTCCGAAATATGGTCGCAGATAATATGTCGGTTTTCACGCAGGGCGCAATCGACGGGGCAATAGGGAAGCGGCTTGGCATCCAGATCGATATTGATCTTCCTGAGATAGGCCCCGGCGCTTTCCACACCGGCATATGCGGCTACATTGAGGGTGCGGGATGACTGATCCAGCAGGCCCACCCATGTCATCCGAAATCCGCCGTTTTCAACGGCGATGCGGCAGGCGGCATTCAGCATTTCATCGATATTTCGAACTCTGACGATCGTCTGGTTGATGCCGCTGAGAACCTTGTATACCCGATTGAGTTTCTCGATCCGCTTCTCCATTTTCTTACTATCGGTTATGTCGAAGGACATCACCAGGAGCCCCTCGCCCACAGGCTCGATGGACAGTTGGAACCACCCCCTGTCACCATCTGGATACATGAATTCATTCACCATCGTGGCCGCACTTCGGTCATGTATACATTTCCTGAGCATGTCGAACATGGCTGTATTCTCGATGCCGGGAAACACATCCATCATTCTACGACCGAGTAATTCCTCCTTTGTTTTGCGGGCATGCCTGCAGACAGCGCTGTTTACGTAAAGGTATCTCCAATCGGGGCTTATGATTTGGCACCCTTCGATGAGATTCTCGAAAAATTTGTTATAAAATTCGTCTTTTGTGAATTTTTCCACACTCATTGTCCTGTTCTACCAAATTTACGCATTGCCTATCAATCGCTCATAGGCACATGTCAACGAAGGTTTACAGTCATGAAAATATTTGTACTCATTATAAACCACATGCGAAATTCTGATTTATAACTATTTAAAATAATATATAACAAAACAGAGACATCTTTGCCATATTGAACTGCCGTTTCATTTAATTTTTTATATTGCTCAATTAATATTTCAATTCGGCATTGATGCCGTACATATATTATTATCGTACTCGATCTATCATATTTCAAGCTTCTTGATACCTGTATAGTATCGGGTAGACATGTCACTTGAATACGATAATGTTCTCAACGGTGAAAGTGCACAACTGTCTCCTGCAACAAGATACCTGCAATCTTGATGATACCGTGCACCTGTACTATAGTGCATGGGTAAATGTGGATTGGTAAAAAAGGTTTGGGTACAAAACCTGGACAGATTCACGATGTAAAAGCCATTAATTTGAAATAGCTTTTACTATGTAATATAATTAAAGGGGACGACACAAAAAATCTGAAATATTACAATCATGCTGCAAGGATTGGAATGAACATTCTGAAAAAATATTTCATTCTCATAATCCTGATTGCGTTTTTATCTTCCTGTGGAGTTTCAAAGCCCCCCATAAGAATCGGTGTAAATTCATGGCCCCCCTGCGAAATTTGGTATATTGCAGAAAAAATGGGATATTTTGGGCGTACTCCTATAGAAATTGTACGCTTCACCTCATGGGCGGATAATATGAGCTCGCTTTACTCGGGATTGATCGATATTACGCATTCCACCTATTTCAACGCTATTTATTTTTCGGATAAAGGCTACAGTGCTCAGATTATTCTCACCTCCGATACGATATCGGGAGCTGATGGGCTTGTTATTAAGAACTCTCTGGGAAGAGGTGAAAACTTGAGAAACAAAAAGATCGCAGTTGAGGTGTATACTGACGAGCATTTCCTTTTAAAAAAGGCGCTTGAAAAATACGGTCTTGGAGAAAAGGATGTAACCATTGTAGCGACAACCTCGATGGAAGCAAAGGATATGTTTATTTCTGGAGCCGTGGATGCCTGTTTCACCTATGAACCTTTTTTAAGCGAAGCTGCGACTGAGGGAGATGGGAGGGTTATATTTTCGACAAAAGATGTAAAGGGTTATATGATCGATGCGCTTGTTGCAAAGAGAAGCACTATTAAGAAACGAAAGAGAGATTTAATAAATATTCTTTCTGCATGGTATAAAGCACAAAATTACATAAAGAGTAATTCTCAGGAATCATTCAAAATGATGGGAGAAAAGGAAGGGATGGATTCAAAGGCATTTGGGGATTTCTACGATTCCTTCACCTTTTTTTCTCCACAAGATAACATGAAGATTTTTTCATCTGCCGGCTTCAAGGATAAATTACGAGAGATGAATGATTTCCTCTATATTCATAAAGCCATATACGAAAAGGTAAATATTGAAGGGATATACAATTCAACGATTATTGAAAGAGTAAAATAGTATTTTATGAAAAGAGTTAAATTCTCATTTAATTCACTTTTCTTTAAGTTTCCATTCCTCACACTGCTCACGGTGGTGTTGCTGGGAATAATATCCATACTCCTTACCAACTACATAAGCTTTACTCAATACAAAAAGGACATAGAAAATGAGACGTCTCTCATTCTATTGAGTCTCAAATGGGCTGTTTCTCCCTTGCTTGAAAAAAAAGAAATAAGTTCAATTCAGAGATTAATAGAAAATATAGGAGCCTACGGGTCCGTAAAATCCATCAGAGTATACGATAATCAATACAGAGTCATATCTTCGAATAGAATTGAAGAGGTGGGGAAAATAATACGGGCGAAATCTTTGAAGGAAGTGCTGGAGGAGAATAAAATTCAGGCAACGCATATGGATTTTAAAAATAACGATTACATGATTTCAATACCAATCAAAGGCACTAAATATGATGTCCGGAGAAAAAGTGACGTTAATGCAGTGTTATTCTTAAGTGAGGATCTCAATTACAAAAAAAGAATTCTTTCTCCTTTCAGATTTTCGCTGATTTATGAAAATATTTTTATGTTTCTTGTATTGAGTATGGTGCTCATCATACTTATTTACAGAATAGTATTTGTTCCATTGAGAGAATTTATGGATGCAACCCGGGAGATTTCTGAAGGGAATACACAGTATCGAGTAAATGTAAAAACGAGCGATGAGTTCGGCAAATTTTCAAAGTTATTCAATGAGATGCTCGATGATATCAACAATAAGAACGAAATGTTAAAAAACCAATCTCAACAACTTGAAAAGAAGGTGAAGGAAAGAACAAAATCTTTAGAAGAAGCAAAATATAAACTCGAAGATGCGTACGATGAGTTGAGATCAAAACAGAATGAGCTTCTCCTGGCACAAAAGATGGAAGCAGTCGGGAGGCTTGCCGGTGGAGTTGCTCACGACTTCAATAATATGCTTACGGTTATAGTCGGGCATTCTGAGTACCTCCTGATGTCACTCAAGCAAGATGATTCTCACCGTTCGTCCGTTGAAGAAATACTGAACGCAGCAAAAAAGTCCGGTTCCCTGACCCATCAGCTTCTGGCTTTCAGCCGCAAACAGGTTCTGCAGCCGATAGTGCTGGATCTTAACACATTGATCATGGATATCGAGAAGATGCTGCATCGCCTTATTGGCGAGGACATTAATTTAGTTACTATACTCGAACCGGAGCTCGGACGGGTAAAAGCAGATGTAGGCCAAATGCAGCAGGTTATAATGAACCTCGCTGTGAATGCAAGAGATGCAATGCCTCTGGGAGGAAAGATCATAATAGAAACTTCGAATATCTATCTTGACGAGGAATATGCCGGCTATCACATTCCTGCGAAACCAGGTTCGTATGTACTGCTCGCAGTGAGCGACACAGGAACGGGCATGGATAAGGAGACACAATCCCATATTTTCGAACCCTTTTTCACCACCAAAAAATTAGGGAAAGGAACCGGACTCGGCCTATCCACGGTATATGGTATTATCAAACAGAGCGATGGCTATATATGGGTCTACAGTGAATCCGGACACGGTACGACATTCAAAATCTATTTACCGCGCGTTGGGGAAGATATCGAACCGGGAGAACCGACTCGAGTGCCTGCTCCCTCACTTGCAGGCACTGAAACCGTATTGGTGGTTGAGGATGAGGATATGGTCCGGGAAATCATTCGTCATATATTGCTTGATTACGGGTACAATATCTTGGAGTCACACAATCCTCGCACGGCGCTTCAGGTATGCGATCTGTTTGAGGGAAAAATCCACCTCATGGTTACTGATATAGTGATGCCGGGCATGAGCGGTCGCGAATTAGCCGAGAAAGCAACTTCCCGATACCCGAAAATGAAAATCCTCTATATTTCCGGCTACACGGACGATGTCATCGTACATCACGGAATTCTGGATTCGGGTATAGCGTTCCTTCCGAAGCCCTTCACACCATACTCTTTAGCGAGCAAAGTGCGTGAAGTATTGGATAGCCCACACGAGGACACGACTTGAGGGATTTTCGCGGATTATCCGGTTTTATCTGCAATTGAGGCTTTTGAGCATCAATTAAAATCTCCGTCTTATCAAGCCGCTCTCTTCGATTCCAGCTTGTATACTTGATGGTATCCGCTGCTGCGTATGTTTTGAAGGAGAATAAATGCTGAATCTTCTCCGGACTCTTGAATCCGGAACTGTTTTACCAGCTGTTCATGTTCTGGAAAATCCGGTCTAGCTTGTCTGAGCCCGCCGCCGTCTTCAGACCCTGGGCCTGCCCGACAGCTGCCTCGTATTCATCTTTTTCAAGCGCCTTCATGGCGGCATCGGCAATCTCGGAAGGCGGTATCCCCCCGTACTGCTGTCCGCGCCTATTCCGCGCCCCCTTGTCCAGCTCGGTGTCTACCGTCGGCGGTATTATCTCGAAGACCTTTATAGAGGTGCCCCTCAACTGATGCCTCAAGGAGATGCTGAATGAATGTACTGCGGCCTTGGTCGCACAATAGACAGGAGCGACCGCCAGGGGCACGAATGCCAGCCCGGAGGAAATGTTTATTATAGCGGATTCCCTCTTCTCCATGAAGTCGGGAATAAAATATGCGGAAAGGTGTATGACTGCCCTTAGATTCGTCTCGATCTCATCCTCTCCGCCGAACAGTTCATGCGGGTTCTTCCTGAAATCAATCATCCTCTGTATTCCGGCATTGTTGACCAGGACGTTTATACCCTTGAAATTGGAGATCACCCAGTCGTGCAGCATCCGGCGCCCTTTGTTCACGGACAGGTCGCACTGCCAGGTATGGATCCGAGGCAGCCTGTTCTGCGCCTCCCTGAGCTTCTCCTGTCTTCTCCCGCACACAATGACATCATTGCCGGCCTTTGTAAAAGACTCTGCAAGCGAGAAGCCTATGCCCGTTGCACCTCCTGTGATAAGCACGGTATTCCCCTTCGTATTCATGGTCCGCCCCTTGTTCCGATATTCGACGTTCAATTTAACAGCAGATTAATAGCAGAGCTGTATCATTCAACCCATCTCTGCCGAAATGTTGCGGCAGGCGAAATATGCTGTCTCGCTGAAAAATCTATGCCGTCCGGATGTCTCTGAGACAAGATAACCACCTTGACTGCCGTAGGCAATCTTCATGTATTTGGGGATGTTGAGGATGCGCTTCCACTCGTTCTCTATAGAATTCTCGCCAAAATTCGCTCGTGTCGTGGAATTCGATTTACTGAGAGCGCTCCGTAAGCCGCTTGGTTATGCTTTTTAGTAACTTCAAAAGTTACGTATTGATGCACATCCGCCCCGGGCGGTATACCCCGGCTAATTATTTAAATCCAATTCTAAATTAAACTGTGGTACAATGGTGGTAAAAAGAACGATCGATCGATAAGATATTTTTCATGCATATGCGGCTTTACATCCGTTTCTCAACCGCACCAAACGTATTTTAAGAATTATTATGAAAAAAAGAGATAAATTTTATTTGGAACATATCGAAGTTGAAAGCTACTCCGGCTATAAGCTGCATGAAAGCCCCAGAAAATTTATCTATGAGAAAAGGCAATACGTTGTACGGGAGATCATCGATCGATGGTATGAGGGAGGTATTAAACCAGATGATCCGGTTGTAAGCTACTTCAAAGTTCGTGCGGACGACGGCAGGCACTATATTATCCGCTACGATTCCTTCTATGATGAGTGGACGATAGTTATTAATCGTTCGATACATTATGAATAATTAGGCGAATGTCGAGTTTCAAGTAAATTGGAAATAATTATCATGTAATGCTCCAAAAACCGACACTGTGCTGCGAACTTCGTGAATATTTTCAGGGAACTTATATCTTTTCAGTGAAGATATGGTCATTTTTAAAGAAAAGAACAAACTCGAAGTTCGCCTTAATTGTCAAAAGTACCAGTATGCTCGTTTTACGATGCTGTCGAGCAATTTCAACGAACGGGGGGAAGAAAATGGAAGAGCTCATCCATTTCAGGCTTAACGGTAAACCAGTCAGTCTGATTCTGGACGGCGAACGAACGCTCCTCCAGGTACTGCGTACCGAGCTCGAGCTTACCGGAGTAAAGTACGGCTGTGGAAAGGGTTTGTGCGGAGCCTGCACCATTCTTGTCAATGACAGGGCTGTCAGGTCGTGCCTGGTTCCGGTGAAGAATATCAGGGGACAGGAAATCGTCACTATCGAAGGTCTTTCTGTAAACGGAAAGCTTCACCCGCTTCAGGAGGCCTTTGTGAAACACGATGCGTTTCAATGCGGATTCTGCACACCTGGAATGATTCTCACTGCCTGCAGTTTTCTCAAACACAATCCACATCCAACATACAACGAGGTGCTCCAGGGAATGAACGACAATCTCTGCCGGTGCGGTTCACACACGCGCATTGTTCAGGCGATTCTCTCCGCAGCTCGGGAGATGGCAGGAGGAAAAGTATGAAGAAAGATGATGAATCCATATCCCTTGATTTTCATGATATAGAAATCATCCCGCGTTTGATTACCCGCAGGGAGTTCCTCAAGCTTGCAGGAGCAGGGGTCGTAATTTTCTTCTTTCACGGCAGGACCGAAGCCCAGCAGGAACAGGGCGGCAGAACATCCCTCCGTGAGCGCGCACCTGCCGACTTCAATGCGTTCCTTCGAATCGGAGAGGATATCACCTGTTTTACGGGAAAGATCGAGATGGGACAGGGGATTGTAACATCACTTGCACAGATGCTGGCCGAAGAGCTCGATGTGCCTCTGGAGAGCGTTCAAATGGTCATGGGTGACACAGACCTCTGCCCCTGGGACATGGGAACATTCGGCTCTTTAAGCACCCGCTACTTTGGACCGACCCTTGTTGCGGCTGCAGCAGAAGCCAGGGCCGTTCTTTTGGAGCTCGGGGCTGAAGCACTCAACACGCCTGTATCCCGCCTGAAATCGCAGGACGGTTATATTGTCGATAGAAAATTTCCTGAAAGAAAAATATCCTATTCATCGCTTACAAAGGGAAAAAGAATCGAAAGACATCTCGAGACCACGCCTCCCTTTAAATCTGTCTCAGACTACACGGTAGTAGGCAAACCCGTATCGCGCCGGGATGCCTACGTAAAAGTCACCGGAAAAGCCCGATTCGCCGGAGACATCCGCCTGCCTGCCATGCTCTATGCCTCTGTGTTAAGGCCTCCGGCCCATGGATCGAAGCTGATGCACGCAGATACTTCGGAAGCCGAAACCATACCGGGCATTAAAATAATCAAACACGGGGATTTGATTGCAGCTCTCCACGAAAATTTCGAGGAAGCTCAAAAAGCAATGAGAAGAATAAGGGCGCAGTTCGATATGGAAGAACCAAAAATCGACGACCAAACTATATTCCGGCACCTGCTCGATGCGGCTCCCCGGGGGCGAGTATTGGCACGTGAAGGAAGTATTGAAGAAGGACGTAATCTCGCGGCAAGAATTTTTGAAGAATCGTACCTGAACGGTTATGTGGCCCACGCCCCCATTGAGACACACACTGCCCTCGCTCAAATAAAAGGGGGCGGGGCTACTGTCTGGGCGTCGACTCAATCTCCTTTCTCTGTTCGAGATGCCGTCGCCCGGGTCCTCGGTTTTCCGGCCGAAAAAGTCAGAGTAATTACACCTTTTGTAGGCGGCGGATTCGGCGGCAAAACCCGGAACCAGCAGGCCGTTGAAGCGGCCCTCCTGGCGAAATTGACGGGAAGGCCGGTGCAGGTTACATGGAGCCGGGAAGAGGAATTCTTCTATGATTCCTTCCGGCCGGCGGCGGTGGTCAGGGTAAGCTCCGGCATTCAAAATACGGGCAGAATCGTTTTTTGGGACTATAACGTCTATTTTGCAGGCGACAGGGGCGCCTCCCAGTTCTATGCAATACCTCATCACCGTACATATTCAGCCGGCTTTTCATACAGAGGCGAACCGCGCGGTTTTCACCCTTTTAATACGGGGCCGTGGCGGGCACCCGGCGCCAACACCAATGCCTTTGCCATGGAATCTCAGATCGATATAATGGCGGCAGGGGCCGGTATGGATCCTCTGGAGTTCAGGCTGAAAAATCTGAAGGATACGAGAATGGAAAGTGTTCTCAAAAAAGCAGCTGAAAAATTCGGTTGGATTCCCTCGAAGGCCCCAAGCGGCCGGGGCTGCGGCGTCGCATGTGCCGTCGATTCGGGCAGCTATGTCGCCCACATGGCCGAGGTCGAGGTCGACGCTGACAGCGGCCGCGTGCAGGTCAATCGAGTAGTATGTGCACAGGACATGGGACTTGTGGTCAATCCCGAAGAAGCGAAGCAGCAGATAGAAGGGTGCATCACCATGGGGCTTGGATACACGCTGAAAGAAGAGATTCACTTTCAAGGCGGAAAGATATTCGATCTCAATTTCGATACCTATGAGATACCCCGGTTTTCCTGGCTGCCGGAGATCGATACAGTGCTGATCGATAATAAAGAGTATCCTCCCCAGGGAGGCGGAGAACCCGCCATTGTGTGTATGGGAGCCGTGCTCGCAAACGCTGTTTACGATGCGGTCGGTGCAAGGCTCCACCAACTTCCCATGACACCTGAAAGAGTCAGAGCAGCGCTGAGCAAAGTGCAGCGGCATGAGACATGAGACTGTTTCCGAAATATGTGAATATGAGAAAAAATCGAAAGAACCGCACACTCCCTGTAGGTGTGTCTTATTTCTCCTTATAGGTTATAACTCTTCCCCAGAGGCTCTTGGTTCCCCAGATGCCTGAACGCAGGCACTCCAGTTGTACGATCTGGCTGTGGTCCACAAACAGGTTCACCTCCGGACCGTAGTGTTTGATGTACCATGCGAATACTTCGGAGTCGGCTGCTTCGAACATCACCTTGTCGAGCCCGACAGACGAGGCGATCTTTTGCGGAACATCGACGCGCCAGTTTTTCACGTTTTCGGTAATACCTTCGGATTCGATCATGATCATGTAAGCCCCGGCATCGATGAACCTCTTGGTTTGTGAGATGACCCACTCAGGATCTCTGACTCCCTCAGCCTCAAGCTCCTCAGCGCTGCTTGCCCCTCCAGCGCCGAACTGGATTCCGAGCTCGGGTTTGGGTTTCAGCCCTTCCTGCCTCACCCTTTCGATCAATCTCAATATATCGTCCCGTGGAATAGTGATGAATCCGGAGGATATCTCGAGTATGTCGAAACCGAAATTCCTGCACTCCTGTATGTATCGGTCAGCACTTTCTCTGCCCTGAAGCAGGGCGTATTCAATGAACCCGCCTGTGGATACGAGCACATCATGGTCATGACACGTGTCGATGAACTCTTTCAGGATGTCGGGATGCAGGAGCGCAAATGAGCCTCCTGCGAATTTAACTGAATCGATGTAGTCTCCCATGGTGGTCAAAAGATCGAGGAGATAATTTTTGCCCATGGGAGAGTAGTAGGGACCTCTTATCTCGGTAATGCCGCGCTGTCTCGGTTTAGCCTCTCGCTCGTTTATTTTTAAAAAACCGAATGCTCTCGATTTTTTTTCTATCGTTATACTCATGTATCAACCTCCTGTATGAGTCTAGGCTCTAATTTTTAAAAGCTTCCAAGAAGGTCTGACAGACCCCTGATATCAATTGAATCCAGATTTTTAACCGCTTTGATGATATTTTCACGCCGGTTCTTCTTTACAAAGGGCGCTGTGAGTGTGTTGAACTTGTCGATTACGGACTCCCAGCTCATCGGTTTAGTGGGAAATCCCTCATAGTCGGATTTCTCCTTAATAAGTTTTTTCCCGTTTTTCAATACGACCGTGATTCGGCACGGCATGCCTGCAGGAAACCGGCGATTCATTCTTCTGGCCGGCTTGATAAAAACTCGCTGTAGAAGGGACTGCACATCGCTTTTCGTGATACGCTCATGGGTATACTGCTGTGGTGTAAGAGCTCTGTCAAGCAGTGCCGCCGACACCATATAGGGAAGGCTGTGGTCGGCTTCTTCCTTGCTGCGAACCACTTTTTTATTTCCCTCCTCACCTCCTCCTATTATGTGATACGCAACGTCGAAGATTTCTATTTCGATTTTCTCGATCTCTTCAGCATCCGGATCGTATTCGCTCTGAAGCTCAAGTAAACCCTCTATTGTCGACTGAGAATGAAACTCAGCATTGTACTTCTTTACAGCGGTTTGCCGCACTTTTTCCAGGCCCTCCTGCGACCAATCGATTGTAAACCTGCCCGAGATGCTCTCCATAAAACCCTTGTTTCCTTCGAATACCTCTAACGGCCCAGTAATGCCCTGCCTGGCGAGGAAGGCGGCATGGGTGCATCCGAATGCGGTGTTCGGGTAGGCCAGCCCCTTCCAGTGAGAAAGCTCACCGGTTCTAGTTACTCTCAGCGCGTTGAATCCCGTACCGCATATAGCCAGAGCGTTTGAGATGGCCTCTGCGTTCAGGCCCAGAGCCCTTGAAACTCCGGCGGCGACTGCATATGAGCCCTGTGTAGTATGATCGAAGCCTCTGGCCCTGACCGGGGCAACATCGCTGAGCCTGCACTGCACCTGATAGGCGACGGCGAGAGACACGAGAAAATCTTTTCCTGAAATACCGTTGTATTCAGAAGCGGCCAGGACGGCGCCGAGATTGTCGCTCGGATGACAGGTCTCTCCCTCTGCGAGATAGCTGTCGTTGAAGTCGAGATACCGGACAAGCGCGCTGTTATAGAATGCCGCCCTGTCGGGAGGTGCGCTCCCCCCTCCGATCAAAGTGCAGCGACCTGAATGCTCGAACTCTCCGATCAGCTTTTTGATCATAGAGATCGGCGTACCGTGTATCGCTCCGATCGCACATCCGAGGGAATCCAGCACCCTGATTTTGAGCTGGGTGACAGCAGCTTCTGAAAGATCTTTGTATTTTGCGCGCACAATAAATTCCGCAAGCTCCTGTGCTTTTATCATCCGTCTATCCTTGAAACCCCCGATCTGAAATTGCTGTATATCCCATCAATCATGAAAAATCTTAGACGGAAAACTTCTCTAATAAAGACTATGAGCCGTGAAAATGGGTAAAACAATAGAAATATTCCGCCGCTCTACCTGCAACTGCTTATATTATTAATACAGTGTAAAATTTATTTATACTTATTTTTGAGGAAGCAATCCACCTCATGATGCGAAAGAAGAGAGTTCTCACAGGCGACAGGCCGACCGGACGAATGCACCTCGGCCATTATATCGGTTCACTAAAAAACAGGGTAAATCTTCAGGAAGAGTACGAGTGTTACTTCATCATTGCCGACCTCCACACGCTCACTACCAATCCCGGCAAAGAAAAAATCGAGGAAATCGATCACAACATGAGAGAAATGGTGCTGGACTACCTCTCCGTGGGAATAGACCCGAGCAAATCGGTAATCTACCTTCAATCTGCTGTGCACGAGGTGTACGAGCTAAACCTTATATTCGAGATGCTCGTGCAGGTACCAAGACTTTCGAGGCTGCCGAGTCTCAAGGAAATGGCACGATCTGCTATGCTGAAGGAAATGTCTCTGGGGCTTCTCGGATATCCTGTGCTGCAGGCTGCGGATATATTACTTTCAAGGGCGCATCTTGTACCTGTCGGGAAGGACAACCAATCCCATGTTGAGATAGCACGTGAGATAGCAAGAAGGTTCAACCGAACGTACGCAGAGGTGTTCCCTGTGCCTGATGCCCTTGTGGGAGAGGTTCCGATTCTTGTGGGTACCGACGGCATGCTCAAGATGTCAAAGTCCCTGAACAATGCCATTTATCTATCCGACGATCGAAACTCAGTGAGGAAGAAGGTGTTCGGTATGTTTACGGATCCCGCCCGTGTGCGTGCCGATATACCGGGTAGAGCAGAATCAAACCCTCTGTTCATATACCACGAAGCTTTCAACCCGGACGGAGAAGAAGTTAGAGAATTGAAAGAGAGGTATCGAAAGGGAATGGTCGGTGATGTGGAGGTGAAGGAGAAACTCGCCCGGGCGATCAATACGTTTCTAGACCCCATACGGGAGAAACGGGAGCGATACAAAAGAATGAATGGGTACATCGATGAGCTGCTGTTTTTTGGTACGCAAAAAATGCGCTCGGAAGCCAGGAAAACCATCACGGTTGTAAAAGAAGCAATGGGCCTGTCTAAAGCTTGGAACCAAATACTGGGCCGAATGAATATGAAAAAGCTTCAGTAAACTTTTTTTCGGTAAACGGTGAACCGCAGTTAAAGGAATTACAGAGCTTAAAATATATGTCATCCGGAGGGTTTGCATCCGGATAATGCCGTCGGTGAGTGGCATTATATTATTTTTCTCACCCTATTGATGATCCAGATAAAGATATATATTGTTTATGTGCTGTCAAAATTTTAATAAAAGGAGTAACGTGATGAAGGTCGAAGTTGATGAGGATATCTGTGTAGGAACCGGCAACTGTGTGGATACCTGCTCCGAGGTGTTTGAGCTTGTCGACGGCATCTCCAACGTAAAGGTGGACGTTGTTCCGGAAGAAGCTGAACAAAAAGTGAAAAGAGCCGTGGATGAATGTCCCGTAAGCGCAATATCGATTGTTGAAGAGTAGTTATCTATATAAGAGAAAACTCTCTTTTAACCAGCCCTGCGAGCTCTTTTGATCGCTTGTAAATCAAGTCAAGATCCCTTCCGGTCGGAGCTCCTTTGAATTCGACAGGGTCGAGAAACTCCCATTCGAGTTTTTCCGTAAGTTTCTCCAGCTCTTTCTGTGCGCCGCCGGACCAGCCGTAGGAGCCAAAACGAAAAACCTTTTTATGCAGTACCTTTTTCCGTGAAAGATCGTCGAGTACATGCGCGAGAGGAGGGAACATCTTGTACTCGTAGGTCGGCATGCCCAGAATAAGACCTGTGGATTTCCATGCGGAGGATAAAATAAAAGACACGTGGTCTTGGGGAACCCGATGAGGGTTGATTCCTATGCCTTCAGATTTCACGCCGTCTATTGCATGATTTACAGCGATCTCCGTGTTTCCGTACATGCTTCCCCAGATAATTGCAACCTCCGGTTCCGCAGGTCCACGCATATACCTGGCAAACTGCCCGTAGAGATCGATGATCCTTTCTGGATGTTTTCGCCATACTACGCCGTGAGCCGGAGCAACGATGCGAATTTCAAGGTCTTGAAGCTTTTTCAGGGCCCGTTCGACGAAAACGGAGTAGGCTGCAATGACGTTAGCAAAGTAACGAAGGGCCTCATCTTTAAAGAAGTTTATCTCATGATCCGATATTTGATCGTCATAAGGAGAATCGCCGGTACTCCCGAAAGAGCCGAATGCGTCGCCGCTGAAAAGAGTCCCCGTGTCCTTTTCATAGGTGACCATTGTTTCCGGCCAGTGCACATTTGGGATCTCTTCGAAGAAAAGCTCCCTGTTCTTACCCAGAGAAATCTTTTCCCCGGAGTGCACGGGCCTCAGGTGCTCGGTGATGCCGAAAAAATCTTTCACAAGCTCTATACCTTTTTCTGTCGCAACGATCTCGAAATTAGGTTTAATCTTTTTAAGCGCATGAAGCCACCCCGTATGATCGGGCTCGAGGTGGTTGAGTATTGCATACTGTATATCGTCGAGTGAAATAGAAAGCTCGTCAAGCTGTGTGAACAGCGTGTCTGGAACACCGTCCCACCCGCATACTCCGTCAACGAGGGCTGTTGAGTCTCCCCTTACGATATAGGAATTCATGGTCATACTGTGAGGGATCGGCCAGATGCCTTCGAAAAGTATCTTGCTGGATATATTTGCATACAGCCGATATATACCGTCTGAAACAGAGGTTGTTCTCATGACGATTTCCTCCATTATATTAAAATTATAAGATTAGTAACAAATTATCAACTACTATCGGCAGCCCGCTCGTGTTTATCGGTAAATTCCCGCAGCTGTAATACGAGCAGCGTTGCTGTGAGCATAAAGGAGAGCGCATCCGATATGGGAAATGCCGCCCACACCCCCCTTACGTGCATGATCCGTGGAAGAATAAACAAAAGCGGAATTAGAAATATCGCTCGCCTGGTTATAGATAGGATGATGGAGTTGACGGCCTTGCCGATAGCCTGAAAAACACTCGCACCTATGATCTGTGATCCTACAAGCGGGAGGAGCATTATCACTATCCGGAGGGGCTTTATTCCTGATAGTATGAGATCGCTGTCCCTGGTAAATAGAGAAAAAAGACTCTTAGAAAAGAAAAAAAGCAGGATAAAGCCGAAGGTCGCAATGCCTGTTGCCACTATAAGTGCGAGCTTCAATGCTCGTTTCGATTTGTCGAACCGTTTTGCTCCATAGTTAAAGCCGACGATGGGCTGGAACCCCTGTGCGACTCCGAGGATTGGCATGGTGAAAAATTGGAGAAGTCTGAGAATAATTCCCATGGCAGCAATATAGATGTCACTTCCATAGCTGGCGAGGATGTTGTTGACAAATACCATGAGGATGCTTGCTGCAATCAGACGCACAAAGGATGCAGTGCCGATTGCAAACATCTCGCCGGTGCTCCCTCTATGAAATCGCCAGTTCTTGAGCCGGAGCTCAAGCATACTCTTTCCTGTGAAGAAGTAGATTGTCACCCACAGTGCTGTTACCGACTTTGCGAGCACCGTTGCAATGGCGGCGCCTCTTATACCCATCCCAAGCCAAAAGATGAAGATGGGATCGAGGATTATGTTCAGTATTGCTGAAATGAGCATAGTGATCATGGCGAATCCCGCCCGCCCCTCAGCACGAATCACATTGTTAGCAGAAATGGCAAAGGGAAAAAATACATTGCCTATGAGGATTATTGTAAGATACTCCCGCGCATAGGGCAGGATGCTGTCGGTCGCACCAAAAACCCGCAAGAGATCGTCCGTGAAGATATAGCCGATTACGGTAATTACTATTCCTATGAGCAGGGCTGATAGAAGCATACTCCCGAGTGTTTTGTTGGCCCGTGCAATATTCCGTGCACCGAGAGCCCTCGAGATAATTGACGCCCCGCCAATACCAGTCATCTGCGAGACAGCCATTACAAACATCTGGATTGGAAAGACGATGGTTATACCGGCGATGCCGAGAGTGCCGACTCCTCTTCCCACGAAGATCGTATCGACGACATTGAAAAGTGCCTGGACCATCATACCGATTACTGCGGGTACGGAAAGCCTGAAAAGAAGACTCCCTATATGATCGCTTGATAGTATTTCGCTTCCCGTACGTTCGACCATAAAAGATCCATTTACTCTCTGATGTAAATAATACCACCGGTGCTTGCACCGGTGGTATGATCCGGACGCGAAATGTCCGGATAACAACAAGGTAATAGATTTATGTATTAAGGCAATGGTTTATTACTCTCGGCGTCAATCATCGTTGCACATACGGGTATTTACGTTCTTTTTCTTGTAAGTGCTTTTCTTACATCACAAAGGTGCGCTGTTGAAATTTTTCCTCAATAGCAGGGTCCTTATATAAGATTTTAATTCAAAAAAACTTCAGCGCTCTCTTATATTGCGCTTTCCTTCAGCGTAGATGCTTTTCTAAAAATGTAATTGTTCGTTTCCATGCCAGCTCGGCAGCTTCCCGGTTGTAGTTTGTAGAATCGCTGTTGGCGAAAGCATGGCCCGCATTTGGATAAATATAGATCTCGTGATTCCCATTCAAGGTTTTCAATGTGGCCTGGAACTCCCGTACCGAATCGACGCTGATGGAGCTGTCTTTTTCTCCAAAATTTCCTAAAATTAAAGCCCGCATCCTGCTGAAGTCGTCCTGGGGATTGAAACGACCATAATATATGACAGAAGCCCCGACTCCCATGTCGTTTTTTGCCATCTGGTACGACCAACCCCCGCCGAAACACCATCCTACTGAAGCTATACGATCCTTCCGGACATAGGGTGATCTTCGCATAAAATCTACCGCTTTTGTAAGATTCTCGAAGGCTGCAGGCAGGTTGTTTCGGACAGAGGCAGCAAGCTGCATGGCATCATTTGGTGTTTGAGCTAATCGACCGTTGTACAGGTCCACAGCCAGCGCAACATACCCGAGCCGGGCGAATCTATGTGCGAACTCACGTATGTTGTCGTTCAAGCCCCACCACTCGTGGATAAGGATCAGACCCGGATATTGACCGCTGCCTTCGGGATGCGTCAGATACCCCTGTATCCCGTTCTCCATATCGTATACAACCGATTCCGTTACGATCGGTACGCTCTCTTCGGCTACATCCTGCCCGTTTATGTCGCTCAATGGTACAGAGAGAATAGCGAAAATTAAAAAATAGTATTTTTTCATTGTGAAATTCCTTTCTTGTAAAATTCTTCCCATTTTTCAAAACGAGATAGATTTTAAGAATATTATTATATAATAATAGTATAATAGATTTTCTTACTGGAGCCAGTAAAATATTAGCGGTCACTGCGTACGGCATCTTGAAGTATGACGATACTGGAATAAACTATTATTCATGTATTGAAAAATTTCCTCAAAGAACCTATTGAAGTATTAGTGAATATTGATTATAGTATCAAGACAACATTCACTATGAATACAGGATTAATAATGGAAAAGGCGGAGTTAATAAAACGCGTTATCGAGCTTCAGCGTGAGGTAGACAGGGCCCGACGACAATACGAACTAGACGTCTGGATGAGCTTGCCCCTTACCATTGCTCAACTTAAAAGCCTGTTTTTCATTAGAAACCAAGAATGCACTAACTCGGGGACGCTGGCAGCAGCGCTGGGGGTTACTCCCACCAACACCACCGGCATAATAGACCGGCTGGTGAAACAGGGCCTGGTGAGCCGCACAGAGAATCCGGAAAACCGTCGCATGCTGCTACTTCGAGCTACGGATAAAGGGGAGGAGCTCGTGGCCAGGCTCAGAGAGAGAAGAAGAGGTTATCTGTCCGAGGTTTTGGAGCGTATGAGCATTGTTGAGCTCGGCACCCTGGCTCAAGGGCTCGCTTCGTTGGCAAGGGTTACCGAAGTCCAGGAGAAAGAAGCCGGGGACGAACACAGCTAAATCCGGCCTTTATATTCGCAAGCTGGTGCCATACTGATCTTTAATGCCGCCGTCAAGCGGCATGATCTCCGCGATACGTAAGCGGGAGTTATGTCCGCTCAACTGGATTTATTGACAAATCCTGGTGCTCGTACCGGCGGTACTTACAGCATCTTCGACATTATCCGGACACGAAACATATGGATAACGGGTTATTATACAGATAAATGCAACAGGATAATCAGAGAGAAGCTGCTTCCGGCAAACAGGCATATTTTATCTTTGCCATTGTCGCTCTGGCAATTCTCATGGCGTCCATTGACATGACCATTGTCGCTGTAAGCCTGCCGACCCTGCTAAAAGACCTTAAAACGAATCTAGCCTGGGTCGGCTGGACCATTACCGGTTACCAGTTCTCCCAGAGCCTCATCATGCCGATAGCCGGCAAGCTCAGCGATGATTGGGGACGGAAACGGCTGTTCATGGGCGCAGTAATCCTTTTTACCGTCAGCTCGATGGCGGCGGGACTGGCGCCGAACATCTACTGTCTCATAGTTTTCCGCGTGGCGCAGGGTATCGGAGGTGGAATGTTTCTGCCTTCGGCAACAGGGATTATCAGCGATGCCTTTGGGAAACGGAGGGCGCCTGCCATCGGGCTCTTCGGCAGTATTTTCCCCATTGGCGGCATTCTGGGCCCGAATATAGGCGGCTTCATTATAGACCATTTCTCATGGCGGTGGATATTCTTCGTCAACGTTCCCATCGGAATAGTACTTTTGTTGCTGGGTCTGGCAATACTGCCGGGGAGCGGCTCAAGACCTTCCAACCGTCGTATAGACATGACAGGGGCGGGATTGTTTACCGGGGCCGTTCTTGCAGTGCTCTATGCCATGACTAGCTGGGCGGAACATCCGAACAGCATTGGCGTGTTGACCTGGATCTTCTTTGCCGCAGGAGGAATTCTTCTGGCTTTTTTTATCCGTCATGAGAATAGGGCAGAGCATCCTATGATAGAGGTCAAATTGCTTCGCTGGCGCCCTTTTCTTGCCGCCAACATATATAATTTCATTTTCGGAGCAGTAGTCTTCGGATTCTTTTCCTTCATCCCCTACTATGCTACCGTTGCCTACGGAATGACGGCCGGCGAGAGCGGGCTGGTGCTTACCCCGCGCTCTGCGGCAATGGTGATAGTATCTGCCATGACCAGCCTGTTTATCATTCGCTTTCGCTACAGGATTCCCATGATTACAGGGCTGCTTGTCATATCGTTGAGTCTCTTCTTGCTGAGCAGGGGATTCCACAACACAGCTTTTCTGGGATTGAGCTTTAATAATCTGACGCTTCTGGCAATGATGGTGATGCTGAGCGGAGTGGGTATGGGCATTGCCAACCCTGCGGCCAATAATGCAGCTCTTGATCTTATTCCGGAGAAGGCGGCGGCAGTAGCCGGGCTACGCGGGATGTTTCGATCCATAGGCGGCGTTGTGGGAACGGCAGGACTTATATTAGGATTGAGTCACTTCCACGATAAGGCATTTGGCTTACAACGCATTTTCTTTTATCTCGCCATATTGCTTTTACTTTTGATCCCGGTTGTTTTTTTAATTCCCGATACGGCCCGCGAGCGAAGGAGCCGGCTCAATGATAAAGGCGGTCCAACAATATCTTATAGGAGGTACACTCATGCAGGAACACCCATTAAAAACCCTGGAGAAACTCGATCCTGAGCTTCTAAAACTGGTTGAAAACACACGACAACTTGCCCTTGGTGACGGCGCTTTGCCCAGGAAGTTCAAGTTTCTCATTGCGCTCGCTTTAGATGCGGCACATGGCGCCGTCGATGGCGTTAAAGCTCTGGCTCAGGCGGCAATGCATGCCGGCGCTACGAAAGAAGAAATCGCCGAAACATTGAGAGTAGCCCAGTTTGTAAGCGGAGTGGGGAGCGTTTATACAGCCTCTCGAGCACTCAAGGAATTATTTCAGGTGGAATGACTGAGTAGAGAGCCGATTTTTTATTGATGACTTCTATAAGCCTGGAAATCAAAGGCAAATTAATTACTCCGCCGGGTTTTATTTGCCGAAACACTTGGCAAATCGAAAGAAAAACTGCTCCCCCGATCGAGGCGATTTTCGACAGTGATGCTGCTTTCATGCAGTTCCATGATTTTCTGGGCGATCGCGAGGCCCAGACCCGATCCTCCCTCGGATTTCCTGCCTCTGTAAAAACGTTCGAACAGGTGGGGCAGGTCCTCGGGAGCGATTCCCCTTCCGCTGTCCGAAACCACGAACCGCGTTTTACCGTCTAAGCAGTGCAGCTCGATGCGAACCGAACCGCGCTCCGAAGTGTTCTTGATGGCGTTGTCCAGAAGATTTGACACGGCTCTTTCTATCAGCGCGATGTCGGCTTTTACGAAGCAGAAGCTTTCAGGGATTCCGGCAGACAGGTGAATGTGACGTTTATCCGCCCTGGGCTTGAACTTCATGAACACGTCCTGCGCCAGATCGGTCATGGAGAACGTTTCGAGAACCGGCTCAACCTGCTTTGTTTCAAGTTTTGAAAGCTCGAGGAGCTCTCCAACCAGCCTGTCCAGGGATTTTGTACTCTGCAATACGATCTCGAGAAAACGCCGGTGCTCATTGCTCGGGAGCCGATCGCCCTTCATGAGCAGGGTTTCGATATATCCCCGGATTGTCGCCAGTGGACTCTTCAGATCGTGAGACACGTTTGCCACGAGCTCCCGTCTGAGCTCATCGGTTTTTTTCAACCGATCCAGGTGTGAATTTATGGTGTCCGCCATCTGGTTGAAGGCACGCGCCAGCGATCCGATTTCGTCTTTCGCCTCGGTATTTATTCGGCGCTCGTAATTGCCCTGTTCAAAATCCCGGACCGCTTTCGAAACCTGCTGGAGTCGTTTCGTCAGGAAGGTGAAGAGAAAAAGCCCGATAATGCCGACGAAGAGAAGTGATAGAAGAATGCTTTGGTTGAGCGTTGAAAAGAGATAGCGCTCCCGCAGCATGCTCTCGGCCCGGTCGTACAGGCTGCTCCGAAGAACGACGTAGAGATAGCCCTTTTGGCCGGGGCCGATGCTGATCGGTGCAGCGGAAAAAGTCTTGGTATGCTTCGGATTTCTCGGGTCGGTTCCGTAAAGGGGTATGGGGCTTTTCTTTTCTATAAAAGCCAGAATCGGCTCGATATCCACATGATCCTGCTTTATCTCGATTCCAGGCTCGGCAAAGAAGGCGAGGATTTTTCCAGACGCATCAAGAACGTATATCTCGATTTTTGGGTTCATGACCATCATATAGTGAATGACCGGACCTATCTCGTTGGGATCGACGCCCTCCCGAAGATAGTATTCGATTTCCCGGGCCATGTCCCGGGCAAGATGCAGGTTCACAAGCTGATCGGTCTCGATATGTCGTTTCTCCGTAATACGCATGGAGATCATCATCTGCACGAGACCCATGGTAAGAAGCAACGCGAGGAACAGGAGAGACAGTTTGACGGAAAATCGCTGAAAGAACTTCATAGATTTTTTCCTCCACCGTCCATAAACCGGTACCCGTAACCCCACAGGGTCTGTACGTACTTCGGGTTCGAAGGATCGTCTTCGATCTTGCTCCTCAGTCGATTGATATGGGAGTTTACGGTGTGATTGTACCCTTCATACTGATAACCCCACACCGCATCGAGTAACTGCTGGCGGCTAAAGGCTCTCCCCGGATTTCGGGCCAGAAGTTCTAAAAGATCGTACTCCTTATTCGTCAAATCGATCCGTTTCCCATCGACCTGCACGATTCGATTGGTGCAATTTACGACAAGCGGCCCGTACTGCAGTATTTCCACCTCGGTTTCCTCCATCTTCCGTCTGCGATCGACCTCAATCCGTCTCATGAGCGCCTTGACCCTGGCGATGAATTCACGGATGCCGAAAGGTTTGGTAATGTAATCATCAGCGCCCAGCTCGAGTCCGAGTACTTTGTCGAGCTCCTCTGACCTTGCCGTGAGCATGAGAAGCGGCACCTGTTTGTTCCGTTCTCGAATCCTCTTGCACACCTCGAAACCGTCGAGCTTCGGCAGCGTCAGGTCGAGCACGATGAGATCGTACTCCTTCTCAAGCGCCTTCTTTAGGCCCAGGGGTCCCTCTTTGGCGTGTTCGGTTTCAAAGTCCAGGTCGGAAAAGTGCATGGAAATGAGTTCGAATATACGATCGTCATCCTCGATTATGAGTACTCTCTTCATATCTATGTAATACGGTACTCTCTCGAGCAGGAAAATGGAAGGGTAAATAATCTTTTACCTTTCTGTGATACTTTTGTGATATTCCCTCTTTATATTCTAGACTGGAAGGTTCGATGCCGGCGCCTCCGGCCTTAAACGGGAGGAAGGCGCGGATCGACGAGGAGATTTATGAAATGGCGATTTTACTGGTTTTTGCATTCATATCCGGGATCATCACCATCCTGTCACCGTGTATCCTCCCTGTACTGCCGATCGTGCTTTCGGGAAGTGTGGGGCGCGGACAGGCCCGGCCTTTCGGGATCGTGGCCGGTTTTGTGGCGACCTTCACCGCATTTACCCTTGCGCTTACGGCGATCGTTCACGCTCTGGGATTACCGCCGGATACGCTGCGATACGCGGCAGTGGCTCTTCTTGTCCTGCTCGGGCTCGTCATGCTGGTGCCGAAGCTGCACACCGGCTTTGAGAAGCTGGCCTCTATAATTTCAGCCCGTTTTTCCGTGAATCGAGGCAGGCCCCCGGGTACGATTGAAAAACAGAGAGCAGGATTCTGGGCTGGCGTGCCCGTGGGATTCAGCCTGGGGATTGTATGGACTCCATGCGTTGGGCCGATCATGGCCTCCGTGATCGGCCTCGCCCTGACACGGAGTGTGGACAGCGGAGCGGTATTGATCACCCTGGCCTACACTCTGGGTACGTCGATCCCCATGCTTGCGGTTATACTCGGCGGCAGGACCCTTCTCAACCGGATCCCCGGACTGACGCGGAATATGGCGAAGATCCAGATGGGGCTCGGCGCAGTCATGATTGTGCTGGGTGTGGCGATCGGTTTCGGCTGGGACAGGCAGTTTCAGAGCGCAGTTTTGCGTGCATTTCCACGCTACGGAACCGGGCTGACAGCGGTCGAAAACACAGCGCGGGTACGAAATTCGCTCGAGGCGTGGGAGTCTGCCGGCGGCTCAGGCGGAGTTTCGTCCGGCGGTTACTCGTTCAAAGTGCAGCCCACGGATGGCATGCTGGGAGACTACGGTCCGGCCCCTGCTCTCGTGGCCGGTGGGAGGTGGTTCAACACCAGGGGAATTGTTTCCTGGAACGATACTATCGGTACGGGCAAAACCGGACAGACTCAACCGCCGTTGACCATGGCCCGGCTGCAGGGCAGGGTCGTGGTTCTGGATTTCTGGACGTACAGCTGTGTCAACTGCGTGCGAACCATACCGTATTTGAAGGCCTGGTATGAAACCTATAGGGATCAGGGGCTGGTCATTATAGGCGTACACACTCCGGAGTTCGAGTTCGAGAAGAACCCGGCCAACGTGCAGCGGGCTATCGGGGAGCTTGGTATTGATTGGCCGGTGGTTCAGGACAACGGTTACGATCAGTGGCGGGCCTACGGCAACCGCTACTGGCCGGCCCACTACTTCATCGATGCCGCCGGCCGGGTACGCTACTTCCATTTCGGTGAAGGGGAGTACAATGTCGCCGAACAGGTGATCCGGGCTCTCCTCAGAGAGGCTGGAGCAGACCTGGGAAGGCCCATCTCCCAGCCCAACCCCCGATTTACTGCCCGGACGCCGGAGACCTACCTTGGCTGGGCGCGCGGGCAGAGGTTTGTGTCCGAAGGAAAAGCGGTTTTGGACCAGGCAGTCGATTACCGGCCGGCACATAATCCTTCTAATGGAGAATGGGCTCTATCAGGGAAGTGGGTCGTCAGTCAGCACTACATCGCGCCTCAGCAGGGTGGAGTGCTCGAGCTCGGATTTCATGCCAGAAACGTCTACCTGGTAATCGAGCCAGAAGAGCCCGGCGGTCGAATCGAGGTTCGGGTGGACGGCCGGGTATCGAAAGACACGGCGGATGTCGCGGCAGGGGTGCTTCTTCCGAAAGAGAGCAGGCTCTACCAGCTCGTCGGGCTGGCAAAACCCGGTGAGCACATACTGCATCTGAACGTGAAGGGGAAGCTGAGGCTCTTCGCCTTCACATTCGGATGAGACAATCATACTCGCATCCCTCGCACCTGTTTGGTTCGGGCACAGGGTGAGCGAAACATATATGAGGAGGATACTCTGATGATAAGATTAGCTACTATTATTGTTATTGTCGTAGCGGCGATATTGTGGGCCGCATCCTATGCAGTTGCTCAGGATACCGGATCGCCCGTACCGCCGCCCTCGAGGAAGGGTGGAGTATATAAAAAACCGTCCAATGCCGAGCTGAAGCGTATTCTTACACCGCTTCAGTTCAAGGTAACTCAACAGGATGGGACGGAGATGGCATTCCACAATGAGTACTGGAACAATCACGCGGGAGGTATATACGTGGATGTGGTGTCCGGCGAACCGCTGTTCAGTTCGACGGACAAATACGAGTCGGGCACAGGCTGGCCAAGCTTCACGAAGCCACTCGTTTCCGGCAACATCGTGATGCACACCGACACCAGCTTCGGCATGGTTCGCACGGAGGTACGAAGTCGCTACGCGGACTCCCACCTGGGTCACGTCTTCAAGGACGGACCTGCTCCGACCGGCCTTCGCTACTGCATAAACTCTGCGGCTCTGCGATTCGTCCCCGTGAAAGACCTGGCAAAAGAAGGCTACGGGGAATACCTGAGCCTGTTCCTTAAATAATGATGAGGAGGTACGCATGAAAAAGATGCGCATAAAAAAGAATTGGTCTGGCGCGCCGGTGTGGGCGCTGATATTTGGCGCGGTGATGCTGTTGTGGAATACGGCATCTGCCCGGAATAATTTCCCGGATCCTCCTGCCGAGGCGGCCGGAACGCCCGGAAGCATTCAGACGGCCGTGCTGGCGGGAGGATGCTTTTGGGGCATGGAAGGGGTCTTCGAGCGGCTGAAAGGCGTCGTGGATGTCACATCCGGCTACTCCGGCGGGAAAGCACAGACTGCGCACTACAATATCGTCAGCACGGGCACGACAAATCATGCCGAGTCTATCCGGGTGACCTACGACCCGTCTCGTATCGGTTATGGAGAGCTGCTGAAGGTTTACTTTGCCGTAGCCCACGACCCTACCCAGCTGAACTACCAGGGTCCGGACAGAGGACGACAGTATCGTTCGGCTATTTTCTATAACGGCGCGCACCAGAAACGAATCGCCGAGGAGTACATCCGTAAACTCGAACGTGCCGGGGTGTTCAAGAAGCCGATCGTGACACAGGTGGTTCCTCTGAAGGCCTTCTACCCGGCAGAGGACTATCACCAGGATTTCATGGACCGCAATCCAAACTATCCGTACATAGTGTACTGGGACAAGCCTAAAGTGGAGCATTTGAAAAAAACGTTCCCGGAGCTGGTGGTGCGGTAGTAATTCCCGGCATTATACCAAATTGGAATGATATTGCAGACAAGGCTGCAAATTTGCTGTTACAATAAAATATAAATATTTTTTTTGTGTTGACAAAGACAAACACTAAGGTAAAAATGATTATCAGCAGTAAAGGGCATATCATTCTAAAGGATGTGGCGCAAAGCCGTCGGGTCTGCAGTCCGCATTCGACTTCCGGTTTTAAAAAACAGGACCAAGATAGCCAAGTTTCTTAACAGCATGTTGCATCGCGATCCGACTTCGATCAAAGACCTCGAAATCTACACGTTCGCGGTAGAAACTACGTGCACCCGCACGAAGTGAATTTTTAAGAAGTGAATTTTTATGCACACTCGGAACTTCACCGGCAACTGGAAGGCGCCGGCCTTCTTCAACAAAATGCTTACGGCCAAGTTAAATAAGGAGGGCAAGTGAAATGTATACTTTATACAACAAAATTATGCTTTCTGAAACAAAGGAAATAGTGGGAACCGGTTGGCTGCCGCCGATGCCCGACTTGCGGGATTATTCTGTGGAGCACCAGGATATCAAAGATATGGCGAAAAAGCTTGGGTTGGCCATCAAAACGATATCCCTGCCTGCAACGGTCGATCTGAGGCGGTGGTGTTCCCCGATAGAAAACCAGTTAAATCTCGGTTCGTGCACGGCCAATGCAGGCATGGGGATAGTGGAATATTTCGAGATCAGGGCGCACGGCAGGCATATAGACGGCTCCCGTCTTTTTCTCTACAAGACTACCCGCAATTTAATGAGAGTAACAGGCGATACCGGAGCATGGCTTAGAAATGTCATGGGTGCGCTTTGTCTCTGCGGCGTGCCTGACGAGAAATACTGGCCCTATAATGTACCTGACTTCGATAACGAACCGCCTGCCTTTGTCTACTCAGTGGCTGACAACTATGAAGCGCTCAAATACTTCTGCCATGATCCCCAGGGTGCAAATGTACTACCTGCAACGGTGCTTTCAACGGTCAAACAGTATCTTGCCGCGGGGATTCCTTCGATGTTCGGTTTCTGGGGATTCCCTTCGTTTAATGACTCGGATGTAAAAGGCGGCATTCCCTATCCGTGCCCGGGCGAAAGCGCCCAATGGGGCCATGCCCTTGTTGCAGTGGGTTACGAGGACGGCAAGAAGATAAAGAACACGAGATGTGACAGGGAAACGACGGGAGCGCTTCTGATCCGCAATTCATGGGGAACGAGTTGGGGTGACAGCGGATACGGCTGGTTGCCGTATGATTATGTCCTCAATAAACTGGCTGTTGATTTTTGGTCGCTTTTAACAATGGAATGGGTTGAAACAAAACAGTTTGGCATTTGAAGAAGAAAATCCCTGCCTGGTATTAAAATGATCGTTTTGTTCTTGTTCAAAGAAGCTCGATTTGACTGACTTTTAATTATGGAGGGAAGTAAAAAACAAATGCTCCGGCAGCCGTTTTATTCTAGCGGCCTGTATCCAGCCTATCAGCTAGCAGGTAGCATGGGTCGAAAACTCGTAGTGAAATGGAGGATGGCATGGACACTTCTTTGGCTCTATTGATAGGACTATTCTGGATTGGTTTAGGAACATTCTTCATGGGGGTTGGAGTGCTTTGGTGGGTATCAATTCTGGCCCGAGAAAAGAAAGAGTAGTATCGCAAACTCGCTGCGCGATCCCGGCTCTCTCTCGTGGAAGCTGGTAAAGGGATTTTCGATCGCCTACTGGCGTATCGCTGGAGCGGACATCAACTGCTCAGCGAATTTGCGGTCCGCTCGGGGTGCGAAATTCCTGGTTTATGATTGACGGATACGGGGGCGGGCCGCTCAGTTCGAGGCAGCGAGGCTTTAAATAGGAGGTATCGATGGAAAAAATTGACTACAAGAAGCAGCTTAAACACCTGTATGGACCCTCTACAAAGAAAGTTGAAATTGTAGACGTACCACAAATGAACTTTCTCATGGTTGACGGCGAAGGGGATCCGAACACCGTGAAATCATTCAACGATGCGATCGAAGCTCTCTATTCGCTTTCTTTCACGCTGAAGTTTATGGTTAAAAAAGGGGAAATGGGCGTCGATTACGGCGTATTGCCGCTCGAAGCTCTCTGGTGGACTGACGACATGTCTGCATTCAGCACGGGAAATAAAGATGCCTGGAAATGGGCATTGATGATTATGCAGCCGGAATTCATCACTTTAAAAATGGTTGAAGAGGCAACGGAAGAAGTGCAAAGAAAGAAAAACCCTGTTTCCCTGCCTCTCGTAAGGTTTGAATCTTTCAAGGAAGGAAAGGCTGCACAAATACTGCATATCGGACCATTCTCGGACGAGGGACCGACAATTGAGAAAGTACATTCGTTCATAGATAACAACGGTAGCCGCAGGATGGGCAAGCACCACGAGATATATTTAAGCGATATATGACGAGCAGCGCCGGAAAAGTGGAAAACTATTGTCAGACAACCGATGTCATGATGATTTATCCTTTGTATTTGGATTCTTCAGCCTGGAAAATTTTTTAAATAATTGTTTTCCTTCTTCTGAAGCGAATCCTTCCCCTTCATTCCACACAGTTAAAACTACCTGGCAATCTCTCAGTTTAACCTTCTCAAAGTTACAGTTTAAATTGCGCCCACCGTAAAGCAGTCCTTTCTTTGGCACCTATATAAGTTCCCAGACGAATAGTATTTTGAGTCGCGATGTTGAATATAAAGCCCGTCTCCTCAGTATGGTCACACATTCTAATCTCCCGACTATTGAGTTTGTATGAAATATTTCTATTCTTGACAAAATAACATGCTCCGAGTAGTATGTTTGCAAGAAGTCCGACGGTTTCCATCGGGAAGCATCGTCGGAAATAAATGATGGGAAAATAGGGGCTTGTTGAGGCCAGCTATCTAAAATAGACGAATCGCGAATTATAAAAATTACTATCAATAATTGTCTAACAGTTCATAACTTGTCTAAAAAAGGAGAGAAGAAATGAATTCAAACAGAAAGACCGCAACAATTGTGGGAGTATTATTTCTGGCTGGTTACGTGGGTATTTTTGTGGGCGGCGCAATTTCTGGACCTATTATAAATGATCCGGATTATCTTAGTAAAATTTTCCCAAATAAAACCCGAGTGATAATTGGAATGCTCGTTGAGGTGTTGCTGAACGACATTCCAGTTGTCGGCATTGGAGTTATGCTGTTTCCAATCTTAAAAAGGTATGGCGAAGGGCTGGCTTTTTGGTACGCGGGTATGAGGGTTATTGAGGCCGTAACGTTAATTGTCGGTACAGTCAGCGTATTGTCTCTGATCACATTAAGCCAGGAATATACAGCGGCAGGATCTGCGGAGGCTCCCTCTTTTCAAGCTTCAGGCGCTTTCGCTCTGGCAGTGCGTCATTGGGCCGCCGATGTGATGCTGGCGGTCTTTTTTATCGCAGGGGCTCTGATATTATATTCTATGTTGTATAAATCAAAACTCGTTCCGCGATTTATATCTGTCTGGGGCCTTATTTCAATCGCATCTTTGATAGCAGGAAACGTGTTGGGACCAGCCGACCCGACCCAAGGTTTTGGACCGGCAACGATTTTATTATTTCCAATAATGACGAGTGAAGCGCTTCTTGCGATATGGCTGATAGTTAAAGGATTCAATCCATCTGCAGTAGCTTCCGAGGTTACCTAAACAGACAACAAGGTTTAAGTGGGCACGGCTGAAATAGGGAGGATATCAGGATGCGGAGTGTATGGATAATATCCAAGTTTAAAAACGAATATAGAAAAACCGGAACGGGGTTGTGGGCCATGGACGTTTTAAAACTAAGATCGTTGCTCGGCAACGAGGAAGGAAGAAAGAATGAATACAGGGAAAAATACCGTCAGGCTACTGGGGGCAGCATTCCTTATTCAAGCAATTGCATCCGCGATCAGCGGATTATTTCTGCTACAACCGTTGATTGTATCGGATAACATAATCGATAGCATGACCAATATTTCCAACAATGCCTCGCAGATGCGGGCAAGCATTGTGGTTTCGATGACCACAGCCATGGGAATAGTCATGTTGGGCGCCCTGCTCTTTGAAACCTTGAAGAAACAGAATATGAAGTTAGCCCGGGTTGCCATGGGACTATATATTATAGAGGCGGCAATCCTTGCTGCCAGCAGAATTCCGGCCTTCTCTCTCTTACGCATAAGTCAAGAATCTGTAATAGCGGGACACCCCGCACATTTGCAGACTCTGGGAAATCTGTTCTATGATTCCGCGGAATTTGGAGACTGGCTACATATGTTGGTCTTTGCCGTTGGGGCGACAATATTCTATTCCCTATTTTTCAAATCAAGATTTATCCCGCGGGGTCTATCTGTCTGGGGCCTCGTAGCAGCCCCCCTGGCACTCATAGGGACTCTGTTTGTACTGTTTGGCTATGATGTCCCGTTATTTGTATTCCTTCCAAATCTCCCGTTTGAATTAACAATGGGAGTATGGCTGATGGTCAAGGGTATACGGGATGTTGCAGAAACAGGATAACACGTTTCATCACCGGGATAAAATCGTGAAACAATCTATAATAAGGGGGATAAAAAATGAATACAAACAGAAAAACCGCAATCATTGTAGGAATATTTTTTCTTGTTGGGTATGTTATTTTGATTCCAGGTGGTTTTTTGGTGGGCTCAATTCTAAATGCTCCGGATTATCTTATCGTTACTTCTGCTAATAAACCCCAAGTGATACTGGGCATGTTCCTTGAGTTAATCAATGCCGCTGCAGTGGTTGGTATTGCAGTGTTGATGTTTCCGATTTTGAAAAAGCAAAACGAAGCGTTGGCTCTCGGGTACGTTGCTTCCAGGATTATTGAGTCCGTTATCCTCGTTGTTGGTGGAATCTGCCTGCTGTTACTGATAACACTAAGTCAGGAATATGTAAAAGCAGGAGGCCCGGATGCTTCCTATTTTCAAACTTTAGGCACTTTATTTATAGCAGAACGTGCTTGGAACTATCAGATGGTCATTATCGTTGTTAGCCTGGGCGCTCTGATGTTTTATACTTTATTATTTCAATCAAAACTCATTCCTCGATTTTTATCAGTCTGGGGTCTTATTGGAGCCGTATTGTCGTTCGCAGCAGGCTTTTTAGGTATGTTCGGTCATAGAGCTGGGGCTTCCATTCCTGCATCGACGATCATTTTGAGCCTTCCAATAATGTTGAATGAGCTATTTCTAGGGATATGGCTGATAGTTAAAGGATTCAATCCATCTACAATTGCTTCCCAGTCTACAAAAACTGATGTAAATGAGATAAAATGAAAATCTATATCAAATCGTTCCACCAAAAATATTTCAGCTGTAGTTTCAAAATACAGGAAAACTCCACCGTTAACAAACCGCAGAAGCATTGGGCCTCACCTCTCCAATCAGTGATGGGGGAGTCCGCATGGAGGATGTACCAATGAAAATAGTAGCAACAGCAATACTCATAGTCACGCTCCTAACACCGTTGTCGGTCTGCGGACAGGAGAACCCAGCTCCGATTGCAAGCATCCACGTGGCAGCCCTTCAGGGGAACACTGAAGCCATTCGCCAACACATTAAGGCCGGTACGGATCTGAATGAACGGGATGCGTATGGGTCCACTCCCCTGATTGTTGCGACAACATTCGGCAAGACTGAAGCGGCCGGACTTTTAATTGAGGCCGGAGCTGATTTGAATATCAGAAACAACGATGGGTCAACCCCTCTGCACATCGCCGCCTTCCTTTGCCGCACCCAGATCGTCAAGGCCCTGCTGGATAAAGGTGCAAACAGGTATTTAAGGAACAACGCCGGATCTACTGCCTATGATTCCGTTGCAGCTCCTTTCGATGATGTCAAGGGCTTCTACGACGGCATTGGAACGGTCCTTGGGCCGCTTGGATTGGAACTGGACTACGAGCAGATTAAAATGGCTCGTCCCAGGATTGCGGAGATGCTGCGACCTCGGACTGAGGACCTGGCAGCGGTTGAATACACACCGCCGCCAGGGGATGAATGGAAGGTGTCCACACCCGAAGAGCAGGGTCTGGATCCGATGCTTGTGGCGGAACTCTATCTCGACGCGGCTGAATTGGAGACCCTCTATGGGCTGCTGGTTATTAAGAACGGCTATCTGATAGCTGAAAGGTACTTCAATAATGGGTCGGTTTCGCAGCTGTCCGGCCGGCAATCTGTGACGAAGAGTTATGTCTCGGCATTGGTCGGGATTGCCCTGGATCAAGGTTATCTGTCAAGCGTGGATCAGAAGATGATGGATTTTTTCCCGGAATTCGCCGGAAAGATAACTGATACCAGGAAAGAGCAGATCACGATCCGGGACCTGCTGCAGATGCGCGCCGGATATCCCGATGAGCAGCGTACACCTCCATATTTTGATATTTTCTTTTTGAGCCGCAACTGGCACTGGCTGCCTCACCTGGTTGACTTCCCTCTGGTAAGCGATCCGGGAACCGAGTTCAATTACAGCAATCTGACGTCCCATCTCCTGGGGGTTATTGTGGCGCGGGCGTGTAATACGGATCTCAAGTCATACAGTCAGGAGCATCTTTTCTCTTCGATTAACGCCAGGGTGAGCGATTGGACTGTCGATGCGGATAACTACAACTTGGGCTGCACGGAAATCTACGTCACGGCTCGTGATATGGCCAAGTTCGGCCTGTTATATCTCAACGACGGTGAATACGACGGGAACCAGGTCGTTTCAGCCGCCTGGGTCGATGAATCGCTGCAAACATATTCGGAGGGTATGTATGACAACGAATGGCGAAACGAAGCAAGTAACTACCCGGGCCCTTATTTTCGCGACGTCGGGTACGGCTATCAGTGGTGGTCTGCCAGGGCGGGCGGCCGTCGTTTCGACTTCGCGTGGGGACATGGAGGAAATTTGATTATCTTGCTGGATGAGCTCGACATGATTGTAGTCACTACCGCGAATCCGTTGCACGAGCTACCGGCGCAGGATGGATGGAAGTACGAAGGGGCGATCATCAATCTGGTTGGCAAGTTCATCAAATCCTTGCCAGGGGAGTGAGGGGAAAGCCGGAGTAACGTTCCGGCCGACATACAGCCCGCTGGAGGTAACATGGCCGGCACACGACTCGCTGGGGACGACCTGGCCTGCATACAGTGACCGTATCCTATGCGCCATACGAATTTTGGGCTGGCCGGACGGCTCAGCTCACTTAAAATAGACGAATCGCGAATTATAAAAATTACTATCAATTTGCTTGAGAGATGAATGCAATAACCGTCTTTAATATAGATATAAAACATAAGCATCTCATTAAATCTATTTGATAAGGAGTAATGAAATGGCAAAACAAAGTAAATCCTCTCCTGTAACACTTAATGCCGATCTCAGCAAGCCGCCGTCTAGGGCGCTTTGGCTTGTGAAATGGCTTCTTCTCTTTCCGCATTGGATTGTCCTTGCACTTCTGTGGGCAGCCTGCACCATTGTAGGTATAATAGCATTTTTTGCAATTCTGTTCACAGCAAGATTTCCACGCAAACTGTTTAATTTTAATGCAGGGGTGCTTCGCTGGACCTGGAGGGTCGGATTTTACGGTTACTGGATCCTCGGTACAGATGAGTATCCGCCTTTCTCGCTGAAAACCGTTGAAGGCTACCCTGCTGATCTTGAGATAGAATACCCTGAAAGGCTCTCCCGGGGTCTGATATTTGTGAAATGGCTTCTCGCGGTACCTCACTATCTGTGTTTGACACCGCTCATGGGCTGGGGTATCTGGCGTTGTACCAGTGATGTAAAAGCACCTGTTATTGGGCTTATCTTTGTCCTCATGGCTATCATTGCATTTGTGCTGCTTTTCACAAAGAAGTACAACGAGGACATATTCGAACTGAACACAGGCATAGTCAGATGGTCGTTCCGGGTACTGGCATACATCGGACTTATGACAGACCAATACCCTCCATTCAAGCTCTTGGAATAAATCTATTACGATACGGTGAATTAAAGATATTTAACTTGCAATAATTATTAAAAGGCTCAGTATGTTAAATGTTTCGTAATTATAAATAACAGGATTACAGTAATACGTAAAACTCAAGCATTACAAGAAGATAAAGGAGATAACCATGGTTCGTGGAGGAAAAAGTAATAGCGGTACAGGTATTGCGGGTGCAGCTTATTTTATGGGTTTTATTGCAGCAGCGGTCTACTATATCCAGCATGCAGTTTCTTTTGGTACGGGGGCGCTGGGTTTCTTAAAAGCTCTGATCTGGCCGGCTTTCCTGGTCTACAATTTACTTGAGTTTCTAAAAATGTAGTATTTTCTCTGATGTAAAGAAATTAAGATAAGAATGCATTTTAAATCCTGAAATGTCTGAAAACAAACCATTTGCTGTCATTGGAGCTATGCTGTTTCCAATCTTAAAAAGGTATGGTGAAGGGCTGGCTTTTTGGTACGCGGGTATGAGGGTTATTGAGGCCGTAACGTTAATTGTCGGTACAGTCAGCGTATTGTCTCTGATCACATTAAGCCAGGAATATACAGCGGCAGGATCTGCGGAGGCTCCCTCTTTTCAAGCTTCAGGCGCTTTCGCTCTGGCAGTGCGTCATTGGGCCGCCGATGTGATGCTGGCGGTCTTTTTTATCGCAGGGGCTCTGATATTATATTCTATGTTGTATAAATCAAAACTCGTTCCGCGATTTATATCGGTCTGGGGCCTCATTTCAATCGCACTGTTGACAGCAGGAAACGGGACCATGATCTCCTGAGAGGTACACCGTTCTTGATTATTAAAGTTTCATAGTCTATATTTTAATAGTTATGGCCGCACTTAAAGATAACTTTAATAATACTCCTGATGTTACTGCTTCTGAAAAATACGTGATCACTTGGACTGCTGATCTCGATATGGTTTGAATTCATCATCAATGAACAGGCTGTTCCCCTGTTTGGTAGGTTCAGCCTGCAGGGGAAGAGCTATTAGATTGCCTAAACCTCCCTGCGGTATGGTGTCCTGGTTCGGGAAGAACCGGTCATACGAATCAAGGCCTACCTGATGGCGGTGTTCCATTGTCTCGGTCAATAACGAACATCCGAACCGCCCGGCGAGTTGTGCGGGAACAGGTGATCCAAAGAAAAACCATAAATGCGCACCTTTTCCGGAACGGGAACGTTCAACTGCACATTCAATACCCTTGTCGCGGTATGTTCTTGCAAATAAAGTCACATCCTGCTGCCAATCCTCTTTGTCAAAATCAACCGCCAGGAAATGACAGGTCTCATCTGCAAGCAAGGGATAGACGCCAACCGTGGTTTTTCCTGACAAATGGGCTCTGACTATATCTTCTGTAAAAGAGGAAAATTCCCGATGCTTACAGGTAGAGCATTTTACACGCGGCTTCCTGCATGTTCCTCTTACCCATTCATTCCGGCACGCCGGAGAATATCCGCTTCTTCCCTGCCTATTCTCCCACCGTTTTGCAAATACATCCGCCCTGCCCTTGAACAGTGACATGAATAGTTGTAAATTTTCATCACTTATTGAAAGTTTGTATGGTATTCTATCTCCTCCCTAGACGGGAGAAGGTCGGAATAAAGATGTATAGTCCTTGTTTTGGTCATCCGCAGCAGAATTAACTGCAGGTTCTTCCTGCTGATAATACCGCTCTCCGGTCAACTCTGCTTTCTGATTCTCCAGTTTTTCCAATAAAGTCTCTAACACTTCACGTTTTAAATCAAGAGCTACTATCTGCTTGCGGACTGATTTTATTTTTTCTTCAAGACTTTTTTCTGGATTTACCATTAATTCGGATTTTCAGAAAGACCGAATTCGCACTTTCCTGTGCTATTTCGTATGTTGAAAGATGGATTCAATTTATAGTCCGAGATCAAACTGGTTCTGTGCCTCGTTCTAGAATTCTGAGGTAAGGATCGTATACATAGACCCTATCCCGTTGTTTTCCGGTTATTTCACGTACAATTCCTAAGCGCTCAAAAACCTGTAAAACACTAGTTATAGTTGGCTGGGAAATACCAAGCTGATAGGCAACCTTTGGTATCGTCACTAAAGGATTTTTCTGAAGTATCGTATGGATACGTTGAGCCGATCCTGCTTTTCGACCCAGGTCCTCAATTTGCCTTCTGTCCTCTTCGAATAAAGACAAGATTTCTCTTGCCGTTAAGGCTGCTTGTTGAGCTGTCTCCCTAATGCCTTCGAAGAAAAATTGTAGCCATAATATCCATTCTGAGTGTGTTCTGACCCGTTGAAGGCGTTCGTAGTATTCATCGCGATTGCGTTTAAAATAAAGACTCAGATACAAGAGCGGCTCTTGAAGCACCTCTTCTGCACACAGGATTAAAGTAATAAGAAGTCGTCCGATTCTTCCGTTTCCATTTAAAAAAGGATGAATTGTTTCAAATTGCACATGTGCCAAAGCTGCCTTCATCAAAACCGGAGTAGGCTCCGGCTTATCATGAAGAAATTCTTCGAGATTCGCCATGCAAGAAAGGACCGATTCAGGTGGTGGTGGAACAAAGCGAGCATTTCCCGGCCGTGATCCTCCTATCCAGTTCTGAGAACGACGAAACTCCCCAGGTTGCTTGTCACTGCCACGACCTTTTCGGAGAAGAACTTCATGAATCTCCTTTAGAAGACGTAAAGAAACCGGGAAATTGTCCTCCCGTAGCCTCTTCAATCCATGACTCATTGCTGTCACATAATTGGATACTCCCTGGACATCATCAAGAGGTACTCCCGGCGCTTGCTCACTTTCAAATAGAAGTAGATCGGAGAGGGAGGACTGGGTTCCCTCTATTTGTGATGATAAAAGAGCTTCCTTGCGAACGTAGAAGTATATAAACAAAGAAGGATCTGGTAGTAGACTCGAAACCCCATCAAGGCGACCCAATGCCCTGTTGGCGCGCTCCATAAGATCGTATATACGAGGACCAAGTTGCATAGGAGAATGTGGTGGCAGTGAGTTAGGAATAAAAGCTCTGACTGTCTCTCCTGCAGTCGATGTGATCACATAGTTTCCAGAAGCAGTAACATCAGGAGTGTTATTAAAGTTATCTTTAATTACGGCCATGACTATTAAAATATAAGCTATGAAACTTTAATAGTCAAACTCTTTTCATCTTGGCGATGCATCCTTGGGTAGAAGCAGAAACTCTTTGAAGCTTGTCCAAGAGGAGGAGAACGGTTGGGCAAAGACTCCTAAAATCCTTTCCTGCCGACCAGCTCATATAAACTTACTTCCAAGGCACCAGTTAATTTTATGACCGTTACGATCTTGGGGTTTTTTATACCGCTTCTCTCCAACTTAATGAGTGTGTTGTAAGAGATACCGGCTTCCTGTGCTAATTTCTCCTGTGACCAGCCTTTTTGTTTTCTGAGCGTAACTAGATTTTTCAGATACATAATATTCTGCTTCAATAGTGTCCAATTATAACTCGAATAATGGCAATCGGTTATGAGATTCTCCATCAAGCGATTTGTAATCGAAATTCGTAAGTACTTGTTTCATAGGCAATGGCTCAACCACTGTAACACCCAATATTTGCAAAATTGTGTAGAGACTAAGATCCAAATTAAGCCTTTTCTTTATGATAGCAACAAGCACATACACAGAGATTGCTATCCCAACCTGAGTCTTTACTGCATTTATTGAGGTGCCATAAAATGCTTTAATTCGCAAATGTTGCTTGATCCATCTGAAGAATAATTCAACCTGCCAGCGACATCGGTACAGCTGTGCGATAGTAAGGGCTGGAATAATAAAGTTGTTTGACAAGAAAGTAAGCGCCTTATTCGTATCAGCATCAAAATAACAGGTGCGACGAAGTTTGTCTGGATACTCTTTCAAGGAATTGAGACCGGTAAGGATTACGGTTTGGTCGCTTCTACCCGGCAAAAAGGGTGGGTGAACGCTAGTGAAAAATAACACACTTCGGTAATTCGGAGGAACCCCACTACAAATGCTTCTGATTTGTTGCGATTTCTCTGTCCCGTGGTGTGGAAAGTCTTCTCTTCTGTCAGCCAGTAATATCACAGGCGGTCGCGCTTAAAAAGAAGGTTGGGTCGCTTCATTTCTTTTCACACGGTGCGTATAGCCCGAAGCAGGTTAAGCTGGTGCAACAGAGAGGAATTATTGTGAGGTGCATATATTACTTTCGGGCAATGCGAGCTGCGCTTTTGTACATCCTTGTACAACGCAGCATTCCGAACATCCATGTTCGTAAGATTCGAACCATTATCAAATAAAAAGGTTGTACAAGAGAATTGCCACAAAGAGGAAAAAAGCCGCTCGTCTGGTATCCGTTCCATTATTTCCCAAAAACTCGCCCAGGCTGTCTTTCATTTGAGGAAGCATCAAGTACCCTACAAGGAGGAACTTCTCTTTCGATTTTCTGAAGAATATACAAAATGGAAGGCGGTGTAGATCTGTATCCAAACAGGTTGTTCACATAGTCTTTGCATAGATTGAGAACCGCCTTCTCCACTCAAGAGGGTTATATAGACCGATATGCAGGCATACTCTTTTTCAATTCCCGAACCGCCCCTGGTGGTATCTCGTAGATAACTGGGGCTTATTGAGATCCTTTCATAATAAAAATTAGATACGATGTCGACCTGTATGGATGCCGCGTTGAACAGCATACCGAACCAGAGAGTACGGAAGTCCGGAGTGGACAGGGACTTAAAAGCCTTAAGTAGTCCGGTTACTGTCTTTGTACGCTGCGATGATAGCATGGTTCAGATCCTTCCAGAGGCAATCCACTTCATCAAACCCCGCTTGCCTCAGCCATTCCAAATGGTTCACTAGAGTGAGAGTATCTCTGAGAGGATTGCGGACCCGCTCCGGGAAGCCCTTACTCTTATCCCGTCTCCTCTCTCTCAGTTCCTGCTTCACATCTTCGAAACTTTTTTCTACTCCCGTTTCGGCTTTAATCCTGTCCTGCCAGGGCTTGAGGCGTTCCTTCGTGTATACCTTCTTCAGCATCGGCCCCGGTGGAGCCAGGTTATCAGCCACCATGAAACATCCACCCGGCTTGACCAGAGTAATGACCTCACCATAAATCTCACTGATGCGGCTGGGGACAGTGTGCATGACTAAAGTAGAAACTACCGCATCAAATATCCCGGTAATAGCTCGGGCCCATTCCATAGTAGAAAGGTCACCTTGGATGAAAGTCACCTGACCGGTGAATGTTACCAGATTTTGCCTGGCATGGGTCAGCATAACCTGGGAAAAATCCTGACAAACGATATGGGACTTTGGGTAGGCGAATAAGACTTCCAGACTGAGGGCCCCGGCTCCGGTTCCTATATCCAGCACCCGATATGAGGCATCAGGCTCAAAAGGAAGCATCGAGACCAGTTTTTTTCTTAAGAAACTCCGTCTCTCTTCGCGGTTCTGATTAGCCATCCAGGATTCAACATATTCCGGGGAGTGCCATCGCTGTGTTTCAAATGATTTCGCATCAAGCGTCATAAAATGCTCTCCTTATCTTACTTAGGCATTAAGATTCATTCATTATAGACCTGTCGCACTCTGACTAGAGAAGTGGCGGCTGCCATACCGGTCAGGGTTGCTCCTGCAAGATAGGCATAACGTAGTCCGAAGAGGAACTCAGCAGCGTCACCACCTGCAAGTGAAAATTGCTGTAGAACAGTGGGCGAAACCAGAGCGTAGAGCACAGCTCCACCAGTAGCAATACCGGAAACCATGCCCACGTTGCGTACCGTTGATAGTGTCCCTGAGGCAATACCCAGGTGCGGTCTGGATACACTTCCCATTACTGCACTATTATTCGGAGACTGAAATATCCCTGTACCCAGACCAAATACTATTAGCCTCCAGATGACATCTAGGGAAGTAGCGGAAGGTAACAACCGGCTCATAAAAAATAGACCCAGGGCACACATGGCAGCGCCACCACAGGCCAGGGTACGTGTACCTATGCGGTCGGAAAGGGAGCCGCTGAAGGGCGCAACCACCATGACTGCTAGGGGGAAGGCAGTCATGGTCAGACCAACATTATTGGGAGGGTAGTGCAACAGCCTCTGCAAGTAGAAGGGCGTCAGGAATACCATCACATATTGGGACATAAAATTCAGGAGAGCGCTAATATTTGCAAAGGAGTAGGTCAGGTTGCGAAAAAGGCCCAAGTTGAGCAACGGCGGATTGATCCTTCTTTCTATCCACAGGAAACTGATGGCAGTGACAATTGCTACAGATAGCATAATACTGGTGGCCACACCTAAACCTGAACTTTGCCAATAGTTGACAAAAAGAAGGGAAGAAAACAAGAAGACAAAAGAAGTTATCGCACCAGCTATATCTATCTTGGCACGCCGTCCTTTTGATTCAGGGAGGATATGACGAGCCCAGAGGAAACCCGTAATGCCGATGGGAACATTGATCAAGAAGACGAAAGGCCAGCCTAATGAGTAGGTAATGATTCCGCCTAACGAGGGACCTATCGCTAACCCAGCTGAGATGCTGATGGCATTAATACCCAAGGCTTTGCCTCGCTCCACAGGTGGGAAAGAGGCGGTGATAATGGCGTAGGATACTGCCATCATCATTCCAGCAGCAAGCCCCTGGATAGCCCGAAAGATGATCAGCCAATGGATGGTGGAAAGAAAATACGAAAAGCCACACAGAGCAGAAGCGATAACAAAGCCGGCCAGATCCAGCAGATATATTCTTTTATAGCCCAGGATATCACCTAAACGGCCATAGAATAGGAGTAGGCTGCTAATGATCATAAGGTATACCATCGGTATCCATTGTGCTGTAGAGAGCCGGGCGTGGAAGTATTGCGTGATAGTGGGGAGGGTAACATTGACTATGCTGGCATCAATGGGCCCCATTATGCTGCCGAGCATAATCGCAACCAGAATAGAGTAGCGTCTTAAGTAACATATATCTGCGCCCATTATCGATTCTTTACCAGTTAACCCAATCCTTGAGATAGTATATAAGCAAATACACGCAGTGGAGTATTATATTGCTTTTTTCAGTATTCCTGACTGTTTGCTGTTCCTAATTCATTATTTTCACGGTACACATACTTGCCACCCCGAAGCCATGAGGCAGCACCGGCAACAAGACACATTACAGTGGCGAAGACCAGCACCTCGGCAAGACCTTGATCAAAAGCCCCGGAGATAAGCTGTGGGAAGAAGGATTTGGAGGTTATGGTAGCCACCTGCCCTGCGGACAAAGTATGGAGCACTTCTGAAGGGATCAGCGTTCCCAGGGGGTTGTAGCCTAGGAAAGCAGCGAACAGGTAACCCACCGGCGGCGCACTGGCCAATTGTCGTGCAACCTGCAGTGGTACACCCTGTTGCGTGAGGCCGATGTACATAGTAGTTGGTACCGAGGCAGTCATGCCGATGATCATAAGCGAGAAGAAAATGCCGATGGAGAGCGGCATCCCCATGTTGTTAAGTGTTGCCCTCATGCCGGAACTTACGCCGCGGTGCTGCGACGGAACGCTGTTCATGATTGCCGCTGTGTTCGGTGCTGCGAACATTCCCATGCTAATGCCATTAAGCAGAATTAGCAGCGAGAACAGCAAATAAAGGAAGTCCACCGGCAAAAACATCAGCAGGGCAAAGCTGACTGCTGCCAGTATCATCCCACCCGTAGCGAAATAACGCGCCCCAAAACGGTCCGATAGCCGACCGAAAAGCGGGCCAGCTAATAGAAATCCAACACTCATGGGCAACATGTAGATCCCTGCCCAGAGCGGCGTGACCTCAAAATCGTAGCCGTGCAGCGGCAACCATATTCCTTGTAGCCAGATGATGAGCATAAACATCATACCCCCCCGGGCTACAGCTACTAAGAACGCGGCTGCATTGCCAGCAGCGAAAGCACGTATGCGGAATAAGCTGAGCCGAAACATGGGTGCCCGAACATGCGCTTCGATAAAAGCGAACAGCGCCAGGAGAACAATTCCGCCTGCCAGCATTCCTAATACGAATGGCGTTGTCCAGCTCATAGAGGAAGTGCCGCTTGGGCTAAGACCGTAAGTGATGCCTACCAGTAGCATGGTCAGGCCAGCGGCAAAGGCAAGGTTGCCCCACCAATCGATATTCTCTCTTTTCCGAATACCTATCTCTCGGAGTGAGAGGTATGACCAGACGGTTCCGGCAACGCCTATTGGTACATTGACGAGGAATACCCACCGCCATCCTACTTCGGATAAAAACCCACCCACGAGGATACCTAGGAAGGAGCCAGCAATCCCGGCTACCTGGTTCAGTCCGAGTGCCATGCCACGCTGATTTTCTGGAAAAGCATCCGTCAAGATAGCTGCTGAGTTGGCGAACAGGAAGGCGCCACCAATACCCTGCACCACCCTGAAGAGGATTAACTCAAGCGCACCGGCAGGTCCCGTGCCCCAGGTACCAGCACATAACGCGGAGCCAACGGTGAAGATGGCGAAGCCAAGATTGTACATGCGAACACGCCCAAACATGTCTCCCAGGCGGCCAAACGTAACTACGAGCACGGCCACAATTACCATGTAGCCCATGAGCAACCAGAGCAGGTAGTTGAAGCTTTCTGGGGCTAGCGGGTTAATATGAATGCCTCTGAAAATGACCGGCAATGCCAGCATTATGCTCGAGCCGTTGAGAGCAACCATAAGTATGCTGAGCGTTGTGTTCGAAAGGGCGGTCCATTTATAATGAGGCCCTACCAAGGGGTCGGCAGCATTTATCGAATCTCGTGTCATTTTTCTTAAATCTCCTGCGAATTACCCTCTCGATGTTTTTTCTCTTTGTCTTTGGTGCTCAAACGTGTATGGTGTCAACACTCACGGCACTTATTAGCCGAGGTCTCAGGTTAGCTGCTTTGAGCACATCGGCTCACTATCTTCATTATTTAACTGCTTGATTGGCATTATGATACGATTTGAGAGCCCCAGATCTTAAGAATCTCGCTGTGAGTTGCCACTTCGCACAAATTTCTTAAATTGGTTAGCGACCTCTCATGTGCTTCCCTATTGGCTGATGATACTCCGTCGCTAACTACAACCACATAATACCCCCGGTTTAATGCCTCTCTGGCAGAGGATTCAATTCCCCACTCCGTCGATATACCCGTGAAAATCAACGTTTCTACGCCTCCATACCTGGCGATGTAGTCACAATTCGTGCCTATAAATAGGCTGGCCGTATTCTTGTTTAAGAAGATATCTTCGGGCAGAGGAGTAATCGCCTCGGCGATTTTCCACGCCTCGGGGTCATCACCAAAGGGTGAGCGAAGTTGCCTCACATCCTTTATCCCTATTCGTTTCATCTGCTGGGCTACTGCTGCGGGCGCTTGAAAACGGGGAGGCAAAGGGGTTATTTTTGTATAGACTACTGGTATTTGGATCTTTCTCGCTGTCTGAAGCAGAGCTTCTACTGAGTTGAGAATCTCGTTTTTATTGAATACTCGGTTGACTAGCATATTTTGCATATCCCAAACTATCAGCATCGAATGCTCTGGAGCAATAATATCGAGTAATTCAGTATAGAATTTACCTCTAGCCATGAGATGTCTCCTTTTTACTTCATGTTATTGCCTATTTATTCCTTACCAGTAAATGGCAGGTATGCCTCCCCTATAATGGCTTGTCGTCGCAGGTCCCATCTAAGCTGGATTCCAGCAACGCTTATGCCCTGAGCCTTATTGATGTTCCTGATCTTATCCCTTCGGTCATCTCCTTGAACTCTCTGGATGGCTCAGCGGTCCCGGCAGTACTCTTATCTATAGCATCGGCAATGCCCTGGATCTTCTCCAACGGGACCGAGGCGATCAAGATATTCTCATCCCATCCCGCCATCCTCCTGGCGCTGATGTCTCCCGCGGTGATGTTGAAGTCTCCTGAAACTATTGGATATGTTATGGAGCTCCAACACAGCGACCCTCTCATTTCAAACGAGGGAGTCTTGCCATCCCAGAACTGAGCCAGCGTAATAAGCCTTGATACCTGTTCCGCATTTACCAGGAAGAGGATTAAATCAGGCACGAAAATATCCTGGCTGGCCGGATAAAAATAGACCTTGCTGGCAATGCCTGGAGGTAATTTGGCTATCTTCTGAGCTTCAATACTCGACCTCATCGCCGTCTTCACATCACACCACAGCTTCTCTCCTTTCACCAGCAGCTTGAACGGCATCTCCCTGGTCTCACTGAGCCCGATATGGCTCTTTCCTCCAGGGCAAGCGCAAGTCTCCTTGGAGAGCATTATCACCTTGCCATCAGCGGACCTCAGTATGCCATTACATACGGCATACCGGCCCTCAGCCAACTTAGCTGCAGGGGATCCGTCGGTGTATTTCACTCCCACTGCTTCTCGCTTTATACCAAGTGTGTTTCTGATTTTCTTGACAGACTCCATTTTTCAGCCACCTCTTTCTTCAGAGGTGGACGCTTCTTGAGCCTCAGTGGCCTCAACAAAAGCCGCTAATCCTCGAGCCATTTGGGCTAGTTCATCTACATGCATACGGTTCAACGCCCTGGATAGATAGCCGGTCCTTCTTGACCTGAGCTTGGTCACCAGTTCTTCACCTTTATCCGTAGTTCGGAGTGACAGCGAGCGGCGGTCTCGGGCATCTTCGGTACGGCTCACCAAACCCTGTCTCACCAGCCGGTCGACGATGCCGGTCATGTTGGTTGGAGTAACACTCAACGCTACTGCCAGCTTCCCCGAAGTAGTACTCCCTTGGTCGCTGATGAAGAACAGGCTTTTGAGCTGAGCAATGGTAAGAGGTAAACTCATCCAGATATCAAGTTCATATTGTCTGCGGGCCTGGTCAGCCTTCTGCTGAAGCTGAATAATCTTCTTCACTAAGTCTTCTTTAGACATAATTCAATTTACCTTATAGTGAAAGTTACATTAATATTGTAATAAGCATTCACTAAATAGTCAATATCAACCTGACAAGGTTTTTACTGAGCGCTGGGGTCTACCATTATGACTATATTGAACTACACTCCCTTTCGTAATAGAATAAACATTTCTGATGCAGGAGCCAGACAATGGAGATAACTTTCGGCATTCATCAAATCAACCGTGTCCGGGGTGCTAACTGCTATCTGGCCATCACCGAATCTAAAATGTTGTTGATTGATACGGGGATACCCGGCAATGGGGGAAAGATTATCAATTACATCAAAGGATTGGGTAAAAATCCAGCGGACATTAATTGGGTCGTTCTAACTCATGCCGATATAGACCACATCGGTAGTGCTGCTGAAATGAAGAAAATGATGGGTGCGAAGCTTGCCATACACGTCAATGATGCTCTGACCCTTTCCGGCAAGAGCGGATTTAAAACCGTCAGAGGGCCTCTTGGACTACTTTTCAAGATAATGAAACCGCTGATGCACTTTCAGGCAGTGGAACCCGATGTCATTTTCGAGAACAATTTTGAGATTGACGGTTTCAAAATTATCCATACTCCGGGCCACACTAATGGCAGTATCTGCCTCTACCTGCCGGGAAAAGTTATCTTTGTGGGTGATGCTCTAAGAAGCGATTCGAGAGGTAATCTTCAACCTCCTAATAGGAACCTTTCTGCGGATATAGGATAAGCTAAGGCTTCATTGCTGGTGCTCTCGGGACTTGAATTCGATATTTTACTACCGGGACACGGCGCTCCGGTTATCGGTAAAGCATCCACTAAGCTTAAGGAATTGATGGAGCATATGATGTGAAGCACCAAATTCCATACACCAAGTAATCCCACTGGAGGCGATTGTATACCAGAGCACCCTTTGAAAATCTATGAAGATTTGGATCCGAAACTTCTGAATCTGATAAACGATACTCAGAAATTAGCCCCGACCGACGGCGTTCTGTCAAGGAAAATCTCTATACACCCATTGCCATGGCACGTGTTGTTGAAAAGCTGATCCCTATTGTGCGAAAGTGGATTAGGAACACAGGAGCTGAAGGAAAGGCTTGATACCTGCGAAATGTAACCCTATATCAGCGATCTATATTATGTAATGAAGGAATAACGGTGTATGCGGTGATGGGGATCGGTTTGGAGGGGCGAAAGGAGTGTCTGGGGCTGTGTGTGGCGGAGACGGAATAGGCGAAGTACTGGCTGCCGGTGATGAACGAACTTCGGGACCGGGAGATGGAGGAAGTATTGATATTCTCAGTTGACGATCTGAGCGGATTGTCTGAGGCGATCGAGACGGTATTTCCTAGGGCTGAGATACAGAAGAGTGTGGTTCATCAGGTACGGACTCTCTCCTGGGCATGATGCACGAGGAGGAGGAACCCATGGACACAGACGGACAAAAGCAGACCGCGTTGTTCCGGTTCGATGTCATCTCCCCTCTGGTTGGTATGCATTTGGACAGAGGCGAGCGGGAGAGAATCCTAGAGCAGATCATAAGTAGCCGATGGTAGATACCCTGCTCAACTCGAACGACCATCGGCCGGGCGACAGTCTTGAAGTGGCTCTCCCGCTACAGGATCAATGGAGAGGATATCGAAGCTCTGAAGCCCCCACCAGTGTGGGGACGAAGGGAGCTGCCGCAGCATTGATCCCGAAACTGAGGCGACATTGATGTAGTTGAAACAACAGCTCCCTGGGGTGTCGCTTACGGTCTTGTTGAGTGCAGCCCGGGACAGTAGGATCATCGGCTGGGAGTTCACGCCTTCCCAGCAGAGCGGTTATCGAATGTTCAGCCGCCGTGGCCTGGACAAACCTCTGTAGCCTCCAGTCGCCCGCTGGCGCTTCGAAGCAGAATTGCCTAACGATTTGTGGCAGTCGGGCTGCATGCATGAACTACAGGTCAGCGTCGACGAAGCAAGCAGAAAGAGCTATCTGTCGCCATCCTCGACGACCACTCGCGTCTGATTACCCACAGTTAGTTCTATCTGCAGGAGAACATCGACAGCTTCCGGGAGTGCCTGGTCCAGGCGCTGGCAAAGCGGGGGCTACCCCGCAGGCTCTACACTTACAACGGGTCTGCTATACCGTTTGCACTCCATCAGAACAACGATCTGAGCACCGTTTAGAATGGTGAACTGGGCAACAGCATCGAACTCATAGTTGCCGTCAGCACCGCTTAGTTGTTTAAGATTCTTCACCTTAAATTTGTCGAGCGCTCCACCGAGGGCCCGAGCCAGGTATTATACTGTGCAGTCTGTTTACTGATAGATAACTTCTGTTTTTATCTAGAGTTACTTATCAGATTTAAGGAAAAGGTTCATCTTGGTACCGCATATTGAGCACACTCCCTTTGCCTGACGCCGTCCCTTTTCATTAGTAACAATCTCTACGTTATTCATCTCCCGCTTGGCTTTGCACTTTACACAGTACGATACATATTGGTTCATTACACGCTCCTCGTTTATGGCATTGAAAGTATTTTAATCGGCAATGTAAAAAATTCAAGAAGTTTATGTTACTTCACATTATACTAAACTCTATCAGACAGTCATACATAAAGATATCCCGAAAACCACCAATGAAAAAAAGCGTGCAATTGGTGAGTTTTAAAAATGCTATCACCTGACCAAAGGTTTTAGCTCCTTCTATTGGGCTCAGTTTTTTCTAAAAGCATACCCGGTATATTATAGGTTGAGAATGATAAGGAAATCCTCTTTGCAAGTTGAGTTTCACCGAATAACTTACCCCAACATACTTCTAATTTTGCCAACTTTTTACTCACTTACATTTTTGCAAGAGCTACTAGTGATAAATAAATCTAAATTACGAAAAAATGCTTGACAAATATTTTGTAATATGTAGAATTACTTAATATATTAAGTATAAATTAAATTATTAATATATAGTGATCTGGAGAAGGATTAAATGGCAAAATGCGGAGCATATGCTCTCATATGGGGACCTTCGTTTGATAAAAACAGCTTGAATCTTGTTAATCACATCAAAGAGATGGGGTTCGATGGGATTGAAATACCACTAGTTGCTTCGATATTAAACAAGCTCCCGCGGAACGAATTAAAAAAAAGATTGGCTGATACAAATTTATCTGCACTATTCTGTACGGGGCTTGATCCAAAGCAAAACGTTGCTTCCAGAGAACAAAGTGATCGCTTGCGAGGTGTTGAGCATTTAAAAAGATGTGTTGACGTTGTAAAGGAGTTCGACGGCGATGTTCTCGCTGGTGTACTTTATGGGGTTTGGGGTGGTTTTAGTGGCTTCCCCCCTACTAATGACGAGCTCAACTGGTCTGCGGAATGCATAAGAGAGGTTTCAGAATATTCTCAAATGTTAAATATTGATCTTGCCCTCGAGCCTGTAAGTCGATTTGAAGGTTACCTGATTGCTACCGCTGAAGAAGGCCTTGAATATATAAAGAGAGTGGGACGCAACAACGTAGGATTACATCTAGATACTTTTCAGATGAACATCGAGGAAAAAAATCTTCCTGCAGCAATCCGGAAGGCTGGTGACAAGCTTTTTCACTTTCACGTGTGCGCGAGTGACAGAGGTATTCCAGGCACAGGTCATGTTGATTGGAACGGGGTCTTTGGCGTGTTGAAAGAGAATGTTTATAAAAGGTGGCTGACTGTCGAGTCTTTTAGTCCCGAACCCGGCGGTGTAGGGGCTGCGGCAAAGGTATGGCGTAGTTTAGCGCCAACAGCGGATGATATTGCAAAAGGTGGATTACACCTTATTAGAAGTAATTTGCCCTAAATTACCGCTCTTTATATTAAAATAAAATGCTGACTAGAATATCAATTTGAATAATAAGGAGTTATCTAGTGGAGGAACTAAACAAAAAGATTGAAAAATTTGCAAAAAAACATATTATGCAAAATTGGGAACATAGTGGTCTTATATTGACTGAAGGGAAAGGAATATACGTCAAAGATATCTGGGGGAAAGAATATATCGATTGTACGTCCCAGGCGTGGACCTTGGCAACAGGATATTCACATCCAAAGATAATAAAGGCTGTCCAGGAGCAATTACCAAAAATGATACAGGCTTTTGCCAGTGTATACAATATTCCACAAATTAAACTGGTCGAGAAGTTATTGGACATCACACCCTCAGAGTTCACTCAATTCGCCTTTACTTTAAGTGGTGCTGATGCAATAGAAGGAGCGATGCGGTTAGCGATGCGGTATACCGGAGGTCAGGATTTTATAACTCTGTATCAAGGATACCATGGAAGGACATTTGCAGCCACGGCAATGAGTCATACATATCCTACTTATGTTAAATGTAAACGCGGTGTGGAACGATTTATTCCGAAACCCACTCGTGTACCAAATTTTAATTGTTATCGCTGCTACTTTGACCTCAAATATCCTGATTGTGATATCTTCTGCGTGAAATTCCTCGAACGGGCAATAGATCATGCTGTCGACTCTAAGGTTGCGGGGGTACTTCTTGAACCTCTGCAGGCAAATGGAGGTCACGTATTTCCGCCAAAAGAATACCTCATAAAATTGCGGCAGATCTGTACAGAGAGAGACATCCCTTTAATTTATGATGAAATACAAACAGGATTTGGACGTTGCGGGGCGTGGTTTGCCTCTGATGTATTCAATGCATACCCAGATATAATGGTTGTCGGAAAGGGTTTAGGAAGCGGGTTTCCGATAACGGGGATCATTACCAGTGAAAAATATGATCTATTTGACCCTGGGGACTGGGGGTCTACAAATGGTGGAAACCCGCTTTCTTGTACGGCTGCCCTTACGACGCTTGAAATTATTGAGGAGGAAGGTCTCCTAGATAACGCCAATAAGGTGGGAAAAATATTTGAAAACAGGATGAAGCAATTAATGGAAGTATACGATTTCATAGGAGACGTACGAGTTCTAGGTCTATTTTTAAGTGTTGAAATTGTAAAAGACAAGAAATCGAAAAAAGAAAATGTTGAAATGGCCAAGCTGATTGTTAAAAAAGCCTTGGAAAAAGGTTTGATAATAGCAAAAACGGGGATCGGAGATGTCGGTAATGTATTAAAGATAAAACCTCCTCTTATCATGACTGCTTCCGAGATGGAAAAAGTGCTCTGGATATTGGAAAATTGCTTTGAAGAAATAATAAAAGGAAAGTAATAGAGCAAGAATGCTTGTTTCAAGTATAAGGGCTGAAAATACTTTTCGTTTTTAAAGCGTGGTAATTTTTTCTGTAAACAATATTCGATAGGAGTGTGCATTGTGAAAATTATTATTGGATCAATGATGCACGAGTCAAATACGTTCTCATGTGTGTCTATGGATATCGAAACTTTTAAAAGGACACCGTATTTGATAGGGGAAGAGCTTATTGCGCATCATACAGGAAAACGTACAGAACCTGGTGGAATGCTAGACATATTTACAAAAAAAGGAGTGAAGGCTATTCTCTCGAATTTATGCATGGGCTATTCCCTCAGGAAAGGTAACAAAAGAAGCATGATAAAGAATATATTTATTGCTCATATTAAAAAAATATTGAGGGGCTTGATGGAGAGCTCCTTGCTTTGCATGGGGCAATGGGGGCAGAAGATTTGGAAGATCCTGAAGGTGATTTATTAAAAGAAATACGCCATATATCCCAAAGTGTACATATCTATTCTTGATTTCGTTCATGCTTGTACTTTTATTTCGCATCTATTGGATGGCAACAATAGCAACAAAGGAATTGATTGATATATTTACAGTTCCACCTAAGTTTATATATCACCCCATTCTCAGACACTACAAGCACATATTTCTGGGGGGGTGTAAAGAGGATAGCGCTGGACACTTTTACCAATGCTTTAGTGAATAGTGCAAAGGTTTTACTTTTATCGGTATTTTTTGCCGCGATATGAGGGATACCAGGAGCCTACAGTTTGGCAAGGTTTAATTACAGAGGGAAGAACGTTATTTCCATATGGATTTTGAGAGGATTTTTTCTTGAAATACCAAAAGATATAGAAGAAGCAGCAATGGTTGACGGATGTGCTCAATTTCAGGCTTTCTTGCGTGTGTCATTGCCTCTCGCGAGACCAGGTATAAGTATGAGCATTATTTTGTGTATAATTTTATCATGGAATACATTTTTATTTCCATTTTTGCTGGCAGGTAAGAATGCCATGACTGCACCTGTATCCATCACAGGTTTTATTTCATTTGAAGAAATTTCCTGGGGGAAGCTGGCCAGAGGTTTAATAATGATACTTTCTCTAATAATACTCGCATTCTTTTTCCAGAAAGCAATTGTTCGTGGTCTAATCTTAGGCGTAGTCAAGGGTTAAATGATCTATATATAAATTATGGATTGAATATGTTGTATTTCGATGCTGGTATGGATATGAATTAGGAGAAAGTGAGAATATGCTTGAAAAGAGTATAAACTCTTTAGGGGTTAAAATTAAGAATTACCGGGTAGAGAGAAAAATAACCATACGTAAGCTATCACAAATAACTGGCCTGACAAGCAGTTATTTGAGCCAGGTCGAAAGAAATATGGTTGTCCCAAGTCTAAAAAGTCTGGTAAAAATAGGTGAAGCTCTCAAAATACCCATCATTTCTCTTTTTGGTAATAATATAATTGAAAAAGAACCTGTAACAAAGGGCAAGCAGCGAATGCATATAAAGTTACCTAACTCCAATATTGAATATGAGCTTCTTTCGCCGAGTTTTAATCATAATATTTTGTTTCTTTTATCAGTTATTCAACCTCATCAGGCGAAGGAAGAAGAGTTTGTGACCCATCATGGTGAAGAGTGTATATACATACTTAATGGGACAATGGTTGTGGAAATCGACGACAAATCATACACACTTGTATCGGGGGATAGTATACACTTTGATTCGGGACGGGCGCACCGGCTGCTCAATAAGGGAGATGAAGTTGTTATTGCTGTAGTCGCAGAGAGTCCTCCTTCTTTTTAAATAGATAAATACTATTTTTCAGAAAGAACATAAGCTTTTATGTCTGATCATTTTCATAAATAGCAATAAGTAGGATGTGATGATCGATTCAAATAATATTAATAATATCAATGAGGGAAAAACAGTTTTACTCTCAGGATGAGGAGAAATGACAGATCTAGTAGTTGAATCAGGTACTGGGACCAAGTTCAAGGATATTAATGGCAAAGAAAATATCGACTGTACTTCCCTGACCTGGTCCTTGATTACAAGGTACAATCACCCCAGAATTATTGATGCAGTAAAGCACCAACTCGAAGAATCGACCCACTCAAGAAGTACTTTTTATACAATTCCTCAGCATGTACTTGCAAAAAAGCTCTCAGAAATATCTCTTGGAACAGGTGCTAAAAAACTCAAACGTGTTTCATTTAGCTTACTTGGGTCTGTTGCAAAAGAACGTGCACTAAAATTAGCTCTAAATAATAAACAAGGAAAATTGATTGCCCTTTATCACAGTTATCACGTCCGAACGTTGGGTTCTGTGTCGGTCAGTTGGTCGCATTCCAATAATAAATTTATGACCCTCATGGGAAATACAGTGAGAGTCACCGGGGCATATCTTTATCACTGTTCTTTCGACCTCAATTACCCATCGTGTAAGCTCGCGTATGTTGATTTATTATTAGATGAAGCAATAGAAAAGGCTCCCGATGGTCCAGTACGTGCAATGATAATGGAACCAGTCCAAGGAAAGGTGGGCAGATTACTTTTTCGAAAGTTTTCGAAAGAATATCATAAGAAGAGAGTAAGGCAGACCCACAATAAGCATGAAATTTTGTTGATATATGCTGGAATACAAACTGGATTTTCACGTGTACCAGCTATGTTAGCCTGTGAATTTTATGGAGTCATACCGGAAATAATTATTTATCGGGAAGGGAGAGTGGGGGTGAATTCCCACTCGCGGGGACGTTATCACGTGAAAGATTGCCAATCTTTACACCTGGAAATCATGGTTTTACATTTGGATATTTTCCTCTTTCAATGGTGGCTGTCCTTGAGAATTTAAAGGTGATTTGAAGAAGACAATCTCATAAGCAGAAGTAAAAAGCTGGGTGAAATTATTCTAAAAAGGCTCAATACACTGAAAGAAAAGTATGAATTAATAGGGGATGTTCGCGGTGTTGGGTTGATAATAGGAATTGAACTATTTCGCGATAGGTCAATACAAGAACCTGTAACAGACAAAACGTGGCAATTCGTGAGAGATAGTATAGCGAAAGGTGTAGTTTTCGGAAGCTTCTGTTACAGTGGTTTGGAGAATGTAGTCAAGGTTAAGCTACCAGTCATCATTACTGAAGCGCAGATTGAAAAAGTGTTCCAAGTTGTTAAGGAGATCATGCAGAATATTCAAAAAAGAAGTAAAAAATACAAATGAGGAGGTTCATTATGAAGATGTACAAATTGTTACTGTTATTTATTGCAGATTGAAAAAGTGCTCTAAGTTGTTAAGGAGATCATGCAGAATATTCAAAAAAGAAGTAAAAAATACAAATG
>CAZFTJ010000006.1:132920-192508 GCA_964521865.1 uncultured Spirochaetota bacterium
AGGAGGTTCATTATGAAGATGTACAAATTTTTACTGTTCTTTATTCTGTCATCTGTTGTTCTTTTCAGTCCCTGTTTGACAATGGCTGGAGGAGAGAATCAAACGGAGAAAGCTGGAAAAGAACCTGCTCAAGAGCCTGAAAAATCAACCAAGTCAATAGCAGGGGGCATTGATTTGAATAAGCCTATTGAACAGCTTTCAAAAATTGATTGGAAACAGTTCTCTGGAACGAAAATAAACATTATAGGGGAAGAATCTCCTGGTAATGAAGCTGCTCTCAAGCTCATTCCTGAATTTAAAAAATTGACGGGGATTGATGTGACGCTTACGATGTTACCAGAGCTCGAATTATTTGATAAGATGGTATTGGCTTTATCATCAGGCTCGGGTATGTACGACATGCTTCAAATGCCGGCATGTGGTGTTACAGTTAAATGGGCTCGTGCTGGATGGGTTGAACCACTAGACCCTTACATTAACAATCCGAAATTAACTGACCGTAATTGGCTAGACTTGAATGATTATGTGCAGAAATGGATAGATGTAATGCGTTATAAAGGGAATCTTTATGGTCTCCCCTCATACGGTGAATCGAGCATTTTGTTCTATCGAAAAGATTTGTTTAAGAAGTATAACGTGAAAGTTCCGACCACTCTTAAGGAGTTGGAAGATGCAGCGAAAAAACTTACTCTAGATACAAATGGTGATGGGAAAACAGACATTTATGGAATTACTTTGAGGGGCGTAAGAGGACATACAAGCAATGTTTATATTTGGGCAGGATTTTTACGGGCATTCGGTGGAAAATTCTTTAGAGGGGGGGACCCTGAAAAAGGATTACCCCCCGACGCACCAAAGGGAATACAAAATTGGGAACCCATGATAAACAGTCCTGAATCGATAAAAGCAACAGAATATTATGCGCACCTTCTTCAAAATTATGCCCCCAAAGATGTTGCTTCCTACCATTGGTATGGAGTTGCTAATGCTATGTCAACAGGAATTACTGCAATGATTATTGACGCAACACCATTTGCTGCAATTTTTAGTAATCCTGAGGAGTCGAAGGTAGCTGGGAAAATTGGGTATGCCCCCGGCCCGCAGGTTCCCAGCATTTGGATAAGCGCATTTGCAATCAACTCGGCATCAAAACATAAGGAAGCAACTTGGCTATGGCTTCAGTGGGTGACTTCAAAACAAATACAGCTGCGTTATTCACTTAAAGAAGATGGGGGGAGCCCGGATGTTTCCAGGATGTCAGTAGTTAATGATTCGAGATACAGAAAAAAATGGAGTATAAGCTCACCCACCGGTGATTTTCTGGATGTATCTTGGGAAAATATCAACCGATCATCACCTGATTATAGACCGAGGATACCTGAATACTGGCAGATTGGTGATCGAATAGGTATCGCTATCGAAGAAGTAATCACTGGTACAAAAACAGCAAAAATGGCATTGGATGAAGCACAGAAGGATGTAGATAAAATAATGAGAGATGCAGGATACTATTAACGACTATGTAAAAGGGCTTCCATTAACAATTTTGGAAGCCCTTTCTTTTTAAAAACTAAATTATTTATTTAATAGATATTTTATTGCATAAGAAAAACAATGTTAAGGAATTTAACACATGAATCGTAATAATAGAAAGTTTCTATTTTTTAGCTTGCTCCCAACAATCGCTGTTCTTGCTTCGCTGACTTTATTTCCATTCTTTTATTTAATATATCTCAGCTTGCATTCATGGAATGTTGCCAATCCTGGAAGTTTTAAATTTAATGGGATAAATAATTTTATAACTCTTTTCAGTGATGCAAGATTTCAACATGCAGTAGCTCGGACTTTTAAGTATGTGAGTATTGTTGTAACTACAGAATTCGGATTAGGGTTGGGTTTGGCGCTGTTGTTCAAACAGAATTTCTTTGGGAAAAAAATTGTTCTACCAGTATTAATAATACCATTGGGTGTAACTCCAATAGTTGCATCTTTGATTTGGAAAATATTATATAATTCTGACTATGGCTTAATCAATTATTTACTAGAGTTATTAAAGTTTACTCCCCCATTATGGTTAACTGATGCGAGGATAGCACTTTACTCAATAATTCTTATCGATGTTTGGCGATGGACACCGTTGATGATGCTTATTTTCATCGCAGGACTAACATCACTGCCAAAAGACTTGTACGAGGCAGCAGATATAGATGGTGCATCGGAATGGAGAAAATTTATTTATATCACGTGGCCGTTGATGTTGCCTATTTCCTCCATAGCTTTTCTTATGCGTTTAATGGATGCATTCAAGGCTTTTGATATTATTTATGGACTTACCAATGGTGGACCGGGTACAAGTACAGAAACAATGAATATCTTACTGTTGCTTACGAGTTTCCGTTATTACGATTTCGGTAAAGGATCAACGATTGCGTTGATAATGTTATTTCTTGTTATAGGTCTTTGTACAGCGTTTGTGAGGTTATTGCATATAAGAATTGGTGAATCAGTGTATTAAGCATGTGAATGATATATATTTGTTTCACTCAAATTCAATTTTAAGCGCTATTTAATATCTTTATGCACACTTATTATAACTAAAGAGGATGAGGTTAAAAAATGAGTACATCGCTTACTATACGGAAATTTATTAAATCTTTCTTAGTTTACATTGTAATACTCATTGTTTTAATATTTACATTACTTCCAATATTTTGGATGGTTCGCACTTCTTTTATTCATTCAGCAGACGCGTTTCTTTTACCTCCAAAACTCATATTCAAACCGATTTTAGAAAACTACAAAAGAATTTTTACTGGTGGATATATGACAAGCGGCACCAACTTTCTGAAATCATATATTAACAGCATAATAATCAGTACTTCATCTGCCATACTTACCCTTGTAATAGGTACACTCGCTGCATATTCTCTTGCTAGGTTCAATTTTAAAGGTAAAGATGATTTTTCATTCTGGATCTTGTCTACACGTATGGCGCCTCCACTGGGTGTTGCTCTTCCACTTTATTTATTATTGAAATGGGGGCACTTACTCGATACACGAATTGCACTTATTCTTCTATATCTCACATTTAATTTATCGTTGGTGATCTGGCTTTTAACAGGATTTTTCCAGGGGATACCAAAGGAAATCGAAGAGGCTTCATTCATTGATGGTTGTTCAAGAATCAAAAGCTTGATAAAAGTGATAATTCCCATTTGCTTACCCGGAGTAATTGCTGCAATAGTGATCTGTGTTATCTTTTCATGGAATGAATTTCTTTTTGCATTGATCACAACAGGTGTACGGTCCCAAACAGTTCCTCTTGGGGCGTACTCCATGATACTTCATTCAAAAGTACTATGGGGCCCCATTACCGCAGCAGGTGTTGTTATTTCTATACCAATCGTTACTTTTGTGATCATTTTTCAAAAACAGCTTGTAACAGCTCTTACCTTTGGCGCTATTAAGTAAACTAAAATAAGGAGGAAATATGGCTTCGAATAGAATGGTTAAATCGCAGTCATTGTTTCAGTGGGCTTTAAATATTATTCCTGGAGGTGCACCCCAATCCAGGCATCCAAACACTTACATTCCTGGATACTATCCCCTTTATATAACGAGTGGAAAAGGCTCGAAAATTACCGATGTTGATGGCAATTCATATATCGACTGGTTATGCTCTTATGGTCCGATAATTCTCGGTCATTCATATGATAGAGTGGACAATGCTGTTATTGAACAAATTCATAGAGGTTTTTGCTTCAACATGAACCAGGTAGTAGGAAACGAGCTTGCACAAAAACTCATAGACATCATTCCGTGCGCTGAAATGGTGCGTTTTTTAAAGACGGGGTCCTGCGCAACATCTGCCGCAATCCGTATCGCACGAATTTCGTCGGGAAAGACCAAGATACTACGTTGTGGGTTTCACGGATGGCATGACTGGGCATATGGTGGTAAAGGTGTGCCAGCAAGTGTAATTGAAGATATCCATGCATTCAAATATAATGACCTTGAGTCATTTGAGAGTTTAGTGAAGAAATATTATGGTAAGATTGCGGCTGTTATTATGATGCCTTTGGAAACGACGGAACCACAAAAAAATTTTCTTGAAACAATAAGGAAAATAACTAAGGAGGAAGGAATTGTTTTTATATTAGATGAAATTCGTTCTGGATTCAGGATGGCGATGGGGGGTGCACAGGAATATTATAAAATCATGCCTGATATGGCAACATTTAGTAAAGCAATCGCCAATGGATATCCACTGGCGTGTGTTGTGGGGAAAAAAGAAGTAATGGAAGCTGCGACCCAATCATTTATTTCAGCAACTTTTATTCCTAATTCTCTTGAAATGAGAGCAGCGTTAGAAACAATTAATATATTGAAAGAGGTAAAAGCAGTTGACCATTTTTTTATGATTGGCACCGAATTTCAGAATGGATTAAAAAAAGTAATTAAAGAGCTTGCTCTCGAGGAAAGTGTTGAGGTGAAGGGGGTTCCTGTAATGCCATATATAGATTTCTTTGATGAAAATACACAGAGAAAAAACAGATTGAAAAACCGTTTTTATGTTGAAACTATTAATAGAGGTATATTCTTGCATCCAAATCATCACTGGTTTACGTGTTTATCGCATTCGAAAAAGGATGTCAATGAAACACTTTCTGTGTGTTGGGACGCTATGAAGATAGCAAAAGATAAATTGAATATAGACGATGCGATTGCACGCTTGAAGCTTGAAACACCATGGTAAAAGTATACTCTTATCGATGAAACGAGATGGTAATGAAGCTTATTATATTCAGTAGTAAAAGAGATATTGGTTTAATTACAGATGTTTGAAAGAGATTGGGGCATGCAATTTTAATTAGCGGTGTTTATTATACTCGCTTAAATTTATGAACGGAAGTGCTGTAGCATTGCAGATCAACTCCCTCTTTTCGTTTTACTCTTCAGAGCTCGCAAGAGGCGTGCCATGAACTCTTTTCTTGGTATCAGAGGCTTGTCCATCCGCTCTAGGTGAGGGAAGTAGAATTGGCGGTCCAGCAGGTCGAAACCATCGTCTTCAAGGAACCTCGAAACCAGGATGGAGGCAACTTTGGAGGTATCCGTGACCCTGCTGAACATAGTTATGAAAAAGTTTTTAAGAAAAATTGGAATGATGTATTTGAATGGGATGCAATAAAAGATGTGTTGCAGAAAATGCTGCACCCAGTAAATGAATAAAAACTAGTATAACTGTATCATATAGAGTAAATCGAATGCTTGAGAGGATTAAACATTTTATTGAATTAATGGATTTTTACGAGGGATACCAAGCTGTATCTTCCCTTTATTTCGTTATGTAATTCCTTTTAATAAAATCATTGAGAGGAATAAGAAGTTTATGGTAACAAAGAGTCGAACGCCTTAAATAGCCTGAAAATCATTAATGAAATATAATAACAGTCTCACTTTATTTAGTAAATCATTTTAATAAATTTTAAATATAACAATACGGTCATTCAATTTTATTTTTTATAAAGGAGTAATAAATGGAGAAAAATATTGGAGAAAGAAAGATTATTCAAATTGCACATGTAGTAAGAGATATTGAAAATGCTATGGAAAACTATTATAAATTAATAGGGATTGGTCCATGGGATGTCTACACATTTGCACCGCCGACTCTCAGAGAATCGATGTACATGGGAAAGTCATCTGATCATAGTTATTTATTGGCCTTAACATGGGTTGGAGATATGCAGTATGAGCTAATCCAACCTCTCGAAGGACACAGTACTTATGATGATTTTCTAGACAAAAAGGGAGAGGGATTACATCATATTAAGGAATGGGTTGATGATTGTGAAAAAGCTATAAATGAATATAGTCGAAAAGGTATTGAAGTGATTCAGAGTGGTAAATTTGATGAAGATGAGTTTTATTATTTAAATACAGAACCAACGCTTGGCGTCCTGTACGAAATAGGAAACAATGGTAAAATTCGTTCACCAGAGCGCCGATATCCAATGTAAGAATAACTGTATAAAAGTTTATATATAATCCTTTAAGAAATATTTGAATATTAAAATGTATTAATTGAAATTGTGATGATGCTATATTGTACACTAATAACAATATTCTACCAGTTGGAGAACTTTTTGTTTAGAAAAAGCAAAAGATATTATACGTTATCCATTTTGTTTTCCTGCTTTTGGGAATTTGCTGTTGATTTCCCTTCTTGGGAATATCTTAATTGTTGACAGTTCATCCCATCTAATAGAATTAGGAAACTTTTTTGTTCAGAGAGTTGCAGACAAATGGCAGAACTAATATGGTATTGGCGATGTTGCAAATCATATGGGCGCATCGACAAGGAGGATGTACAATTATCCATTCAAATTAGACCGGCGTATATAGTGGCTGGCGGGTATAAAAAGCAGGAAAGGAAATTAACAACAGCAATTAGACAGGCTGTTATTAAGCGATATGACGGAAAAAGTTGTATATGTGGAAAAATAGGAACAGAAATAGACCATATTAATGATCTCTCCCGATCAGTTTATCAAAGGGTGTGACATAGCTGATGGAACTATGTGGACGTTTCGGGTTGTAATACCAGACATAGTCGCTGGCCTTTTTCCTGGCATCCTCGATTGAGCCGGCAGTACCAGAACTCACCACACCTTATCAGACAGTAAGGGCATCTTGCGGCGTTTCCTTCGGGAAGAGTGTGTCGCACATTCAACATTCTGGTCACACTGTGACAACATCGTTCTTTAAAACCGATAGCTATAAGGCAGGTAATTAATTGTTATGGCAGGAATAACATTCGGGCAACGTGGGATTCGAACCCACCACTTCCGGCTCCGGAGGCTGAAGCTTGCTTCATATTGGTTATATATGACCCGATTTTGGCCTATTTTTCATCAAATTCTTGAAATTTCGTCATATAGTTCAAGTGGGCTTTGTTGGCAGTATACACAGTTTCGTACACAGTAAAAATTGGTTTTTAAATTAGCTCAATTGAGGAACGGCCGGATTCAGTTTTCAGTGTTCGGCGTTTTCATTTTTACATATGAATTAAAATGTCAATATTTATATAACTACCTGTTGTCTTAAATGTTATATGTTGAAATCATGTCTATCAAAACCTGAAAGCGCAGCGCAATATATTTTTATTCTGATTTTACACTGTTACCCCTTTTTTTAAAAGAAGAGAGCAGATACCTCCTTTCTCCCTAAACCTTTAAAGTCGGTTTCGTCGAGAACATATCTTCGCCGTTAATGAGGCATGATAATATCCCAGGAGGATGTCTCAATCAAATGCCGAACTTCACTGAGCTTAGGACAGCAACACGTTTATCCTCCCGTTGTTTTCCCAGAAATGCCGAAGCTTATTCCCGAGAGATGAGTGAAAAAGAGCTTGAAAAAATTCATCACCGAATGTATAAAGTATAGTGAGTTTTTTATTGTTTATATACGACCTCCTTGGATATTGGATTTAGTCAATCCTTTTAGATCATATCCTCAGGAGGTTGTAAATTTATCTAATCACTAAAACTCGAAATTCGATATAATAATAAATCAAATTTACGAATTATTTCTAGAAAAAATCAAATTAGTAAAACAAAAGAGTCCTCCTTTTATCTTTAAACATAAAAAATCTAGTCAATGGTAGAGTTCACTTTTCTACTTTACATGAATGAAATTCAGTCCATTTTTCAATCTTAAATGGCATTAACATAATTTTATCTTGACAAGAAAATTGAAAATGGTATAATAATTGAAACGTTTCATAATCTTTTTTAAATATTTTCCCAGTATTATTGAAAAGATTGTATTAAAAATAGCTAGTTAATGTATAATTAGTTATTTATAATGAAACGTTTTAATTTTTTATACTTTAAACATTGATATTGATAATGAAAAAAGTGACTATTATTGAGGTAGCGAAAAAAGCAGGTGTTTCTGTGGGCACTGCTTCACAGGCGTTAAATAATAAAAAATGTGTTGCAAAGGATACAATAAAAAAGGTCGAAAAAGCCGCTCAAATCCTCGAGTATTATCCGTCCTTTACTGCTAGGGAGTTTCGATTTAAAAAATCGAAAACAATTTCTCTCCATATAGTTATTCCAAACAATAACCTTATCCATCCGTCTTCTTGGAACTTCTATTTCAGAGTAATTCAAGGTGTTTCTACTGAACTAAAAAAACACGGTTATAGGATGCATCTCGAATTCAATACCATACGTGAAGTAACATATATTTCACATATAAAAGATACTATTAGAGGATATCACGTTTCAGGGGTCGCATTTTTAATTACTTCAATTAATAAGTATATTGGGATAGAAGAATTAGCTTTACTCGGTATACCTTTGATAACAATTCATGGGAAAATATCCGATAACATATCATCGATAACCATTGATAATTACAATGCGATAATTCAAATGGTAAAATGGTTACGGAGTATGGGACATAATAACATTCTGTTCGTTTCTGGACCTGAGGATCACTTTGCTTCGCAGGAGAGAGAGAGGGGTTATATTGATGCACTTGTAGATTTTTCGACGCCAACTATTATCTCAGGAGATTGGACACGTGAGAGTGGTTATTTAGCATTTAAAGAGATTGTTTCTAAAATTTTGGTACCTATTACAATAATATGTGCAAACGATCATATGGCCTTAGGTGTAATTCAAGCCTGTAACGAGTTTAATATCAAAGTACCGGAGCAAATCTCAGTCGTTGGATTTGATGATGATATGATTAGTCAGGTAATTACCCCACCATTATCTACTGTATATCAACCACTTATAGAGTTGGGTGAACAGGCTGTACAGATATTGTTGGACAATATTAATGATCAGGAAATTAAACCAGAGCATAAATTGCTCCCGGCTAAATTACTTATAAGAAATTCCGTATCAAACATTTTAGGTTAAAAGAGATTTGGTTAGGAACCACACGTGGATAACAAGAACCAGTATGCTATTAAAATTGAGCATGTTCGATTTTGTTATGATATAAAAGAGGGTGAATTTGAAGTTTGCAGAAATGTAAACCTGGACATTCGGGACAATGAATTTTTCTGCATTATTGGCCCATCTGGGTGTGGTAAAACCACACTTCTTAATCTACTCGCTGGTTTTGAAACTCCTACAGAAGGAGTGATATACGAACATGGGAAGCAAATTAACAGCGTATCGCCTGATAGAGCATTGGTGTTTCAAAAGGATGCAGTCTTTCCTTGGTTGACAGTTGAGCGCAATATTGGGTATGGCTTGCAAATAAAGAAATTGGATAAAATAACCGTTGCTAAAAGAATTAAGGAAATGATTTCAATGGTTGGATTAACTGGTTTCGAGAAATCCTTGCCTAAGGAACTTTCTGGAGGAATGAGGAAAAGGGTCGATCTTGCACGAGCACTTGCTACTAATCCCAACATACTTCTTATGGATGAACCATTCGGATCAGTGGATGCAATGACGAAAGAAAAACTTCAAATAGAATTACTTGAACTGTGGCAAAAATATAGAAAGACTGTCATATTCGTTACGCATGATCTTGAAGAAGCACTATTCTTGGGAGACCGTATTGTAATAATGATGCCTATTAAAACCGAGATACCTTTACAAGTTATTGATGTTCCTTTTAAACGTCCGAGAACTATTTACTTAAAAGAAGATCCACAGTTTCAAAGTTTTCGCAGAGAATTATTACAAAAATTTAAACTAATACAGTAAAGAAATAATGAAGACAAAAATAAAGCTAGGAAATTTTAAAAGCCTGATAGTATTTATCATTCTTGTAGCTGTCTGGTCCTCAATAACTTTAGCAACAAAACTTGTGAAACCAATATTTATTCCTAGTCCTATTAATATCGTAGAGTCTCTTTTTAATATGAGGGACACCATAATCTTAGCCACTTTGGTAAGCATAGGTATAACATTAGGTGGTTTTTTTATAGGGTCTGCAGTTGGTTTGGCTCTTGGTTTGGGTATTGCGTATAGTAAGAATTTTATGGAAACAGTTGGTCCTTTTCTTGATTTCACAAGACCCGTTCCAGTTCTTGCTCTTATTCCATTATTCTTATTATGGTTTGGAATAGGTGTATTACCACAAGTGTTGCTTGTCGCTCTCGGGGTTTCGGTCATAATCGGTACGACAACATACGAAGCAGTAAGAAATCTTCCAGTAATATATGTCCGTGCTGCTTCGAATCTCGGTGCAGATAAAAAAACAATCTTCCGAACAATTGTAATTCCGTATATTTTTCCTCATCTAATAGGTGCCATCCGTGTAGCCGCTGCTACATCTTGGGGACTTGATGTGGCAGCAGAGTTCATGGGCACGCAGGTTGGCCTCGGTTTCAACATGATAGCACGTCAAATGTATTTAGATACGGCAGGAATTATTGCCATTGTTATTATTTATAGTTGTCTAGCGATAGGTCTAGATCAGATTATAAGGAAAGTTGAATCCAGAATGACAACATGGACTGAAAGAGGGCAGTTATCCTTTGAGAAAATCAGATAAGTCAAGGAGGCATTTGAAATGAAAGTAATAGACTCTCACACGCATCTTATAAGAAAAAAGAATTTTGATGAAGAGACGTACAAAAAATTGAATCTCAGTCTTCCCAACGATACACCCCTTGATGATTTCGTTTCCTGGTTAAAGGAGGCAGGTATTGTAAAAGCAGTTATAATGGGTCAGGATATGACTAGGATTTGGAAAACAACTTTTGGTGAAGAATACGTTAGAGAGGCAAGTGAGAAATACCCTGACTTTTTTATACCATTTGCAAGTATTGAACCAATTGATGAGTACAATCGTTTTAGTCAATCAGCATTTGACTACTTTAAAAAAGCTATCGAAAAGTATGGATTCAGAGGGGTGCTCCTGACTCCACCCTATGGACAGTACTATTCAAATGATAAAACGGTATATCCAATATATGAAAAAGCACAAGAATACGGAATTGTAGTTCAATTCCACCATTCTGCGCAAATGGGGCCAGCTATTTTAGCGCCAACCCAGTATGCAGATATGTATCGGCTTAATGATGTGATTGTTGACTTTCCAGACTTGAAAATAGTTGTTGAACATATCGGATACCCTTGGAGTGAGCATCTCTTTATTCTTATGGCGAATGATAAGAATTTATGGACAGATCTGGCAATGATGTGCGACCGTAATATGAAAGTTGCCTGGAGTCTTGTCTTAGCGAAAGAGTATGGTGTAATTGATCATGTAATGTATGCGTCAGATTATGTTTCATATAATTATGACTTGTTCTCGAATAATCCAGCAGAAGATTTTAAAAGATGGATTTCATTTATCAGTAATGGATTAAATGCTATATGTAAGAAATGTGGTTGGCCTTTCTTCAGTGAAGAGGAAATCGATGGGATTCTATGGAAAAATGCAAGCAGGCTATATGAAATAGATTGTATTTGAATATATATTTCCAGTTAAAAAGGAGGTGATGGCCAATATTCAGGAAAGATAATTATTTGTTGTTATTAATAAGAAAATCTAGAGAGGAGGATTCAAAATGAGAGTATTAAAAAGTTATATCATTTGTATTTGCATCATGTGTCTCTTCTTTTTCAGTGCTTTTATGTCGTTTGGTGAAAACCGTGAAGGAAAGATAGTTACGGTTAGGATATGCGCAACGCCATATGCTATGTACCAGATTTGGAATGCTGGTCATCAGCTTGGAATTGATAAGGAGTTTGGCTTGAACGTTGAGGTAACACCATTTACCTCAGATGTAAACGCGATCCAGGCAATGGTACGTGGTAACATTGATATTGTTGGTACATCGCATTCTCAACTTGCCCTTATTATGGAAACAGCACCAGAGGTAATTAGCGTTGGTTCTTTAGATTTGTTTAAGGGGTTCATTTTCATTGGTAGAAGTAAGGAATGGAAGTCAATATCTCAGCTAATTGACGAGATGGGTTTGGAAAAAGCGAGAGAGTATAGATTGAAACAACTGGAAGGAAAGACCTTTCTCATTAGCCGTTTTTTCAAACCCATTGCGCTCGACACGCTAGCTCAGGCTGGTTTAAACGAAAATGATGCTAAGTTTATTCTCATGGCTGATGATCAAAAATCTGCTGCGGCTTTTATAAGGGGTGAGGGAGATATATATATGGGAAGCTTGCCACAGGAACAGCGTCTCTTATCAATGCCAGGGAATGAGTTTATCAATATTGGTGGATCGGAGATATTGGGACCAGCCGGACTTTGGTACGGGCATATTCTATCAACAAGAGATTTTATGGAGAAAAATCGAGAAATTTTGTTAAAAGTAAATGCTATGAAGTATAGAGTAATTCGCTTATTTGACAAGGAACCTATGAAGATTGCACAATACGGGGCGAAGACGATCAGTCAGATGACGGGAGGAGATTTTACTATTGATCAGTATATTGAAATGGAAACCGTCTATGACAATCTACTATCTATTCAGGAATGTAAAGAGACTTATTTTAATCCCGAGAGTCGGTTGTATTGGAAAAAACCCATGGAGTACTATATAAAAATCGCGGTTGAGCAGGGTGACTTAAAAAAGATGCAAGATGCAGATAAGTTCATGATGCCTGCAGAAGAACTATTCTGGGAATTATTGAAACGTGATGATTTAATGAAGCTGATTAATGCTCCTTTAAACTACTGATTTATGAAGCTGCCGCAACCTCTTTAAATGGGGGTTGCGGCAGATAAGGATGCATGTATGGCACAAAAGAGACCCTTTGATTTACTAAGAACAGCTGTACTTGAATATGATGCTGTTAAAGCAATTGAAATTGTTCACCAATTGTTAATTGAGAAAGTACCTCCCCAAGAAATCATGGATGTGCTTACGAATGCAATAAGGGAAGTTGGCGATGCTTTTAATCGAGAGGAACTGTTTCTTCCAGATCTGGTAGGTGGAGCTGAAGTTCTTATGAAGATTATGCCGATTCTCAAAGATAAACTTGTAAACCAAGCTGCATCCGATAAACATTGTAGAATTATTATAGGAACTGTTTTTGGGGACATACATAACATAGGTAAGAATATGGTGGCGACTATGTTAGTTGCATCTGGTTTCGAAGTTATTGATCTAGGAATTAATGTTACTGCTGATAAGTTTGTAAAAGCTGTAATTAAATACCATCCCAAGGTTGTTGCAATGTCAGCTCTTATGACTTCAACCATGCGCGAACAAAAAAAAGTAATTGAGCTACTGGAGGAGCGAGGATTAAGAAACAATGTATTCGTTATTGTTGGGGGAGGAGCGGTTACAAGTGACTTTGCAGAAGAAATAAATGCTGACGGGTATGAATCGACTGCTCCTCGTGCTGCATATCTTGTTAATAAATTACTTAAAAAAACTTAGAAGGCACTCACCAATGATCGAAGGTTTTAAAAGGAAATGTAATTATTTTGATATCTTATCAGAAGAGTGTGTTGAAGCAATACATCAGGGAAGTCTAGAGATTCTTAAAAAAACAGGAATAAGATTTGAAAGTTCAGAAGCTCTCAAACTGTTTAAAAAACACGGGTGTAAAATTGATGAACATTCAATGAGAGTTTTTTTTCCAAGAGAGATTGTTGAGGAATGCGTTCATGTATGCCCTAATTCCTTCATATCGGAATCACGAAATACGAACCGGGATGTTAAAGTTGGGGATAATAACCTATTATTTATTAGTTTTCCGGGTATGCAAACCGTTGATTTAAATACATGGGAACCAAGAAAAGCAACAAGGCAGGACTTTATTGATTTTGTAAGAGTATTGGATGCTCTCGAAAATCATCATATCCTAACCGCATACCCGTATTTCGGTATAGTGGATGTCCCAGAGGTTATGTCAACACTTGAAGGTATTGCCATTAAACTACTTTATTCTGATAAATGTCAGTTTGTTTCATACCAAAAAGATAGTGAAATTTTCGTTATTCAAATGGCTAAAGCAGCTAAAACAGATGTCATGTCGATATGTTGTGCGTCCTCACCATTGACCTTTTACCAAGATGCTGTGAGTGTTGCTTTTCGTTATACAAAAGAGAAAATGCCAATTGTGATTGTTACGGGATGTGTCCATGGAGCGACTGGTCCTGTAACCATAGCTGGGTCACTCGTAACTGATAACGCCGAGTTATTAGCCGGAATAGTTTTGGTACAATTACTTAACCCCGGTAACAGGATGATAACTAACAATTTTACCTTTTCACAAAACATGCGCACTGGTTCCCCTAATTTTGGTGGTGTTGAAAGCTTTTTACACATGTCCGCTTCGGGACAGCTCGCACGAAAATATGGAATACCTAAATGGAGTGGAATCAGTGGCCTAACTAGCTCAAAAAAAATTGATTATCAATGTGGTTTTGAGAAGAGCATGCCTGCTCTAATTGCTGCCTTATCCGGACTCTCTCTGGTTCAATTTCACGGTGGATTATTTGGTGAGATAACTGCACATCCCGTTCAGGCGATTATGGATGATGACATCGCCGGTATTATCGGCAGGTTCATTGAGGGGATCGCAGTAAATGAAGAAACACTCGCCTTAGATCTCATTAATGAAGTCGGTCCTATACCTGGTACATATTTGACAACTTCACATACACGTAAATGGTGGAAAAAAGAACAATACATACCAAAAGTGGTAGATCGGACTGGTTATCCTGATGAATGGAGAAAAAACGAAAAAAAGGGAATGCTTGAATATGCCATTGATAGATTTGAGTATATACTATCAACGCATAAGGTTGAAAAACCACTTAGCGAAGATCAGCATGAAGATATACAAAAAATATTAGAAGATGCAAGGGCATACTATAAGACAAAAGATTTTCTCTAATAACAGTAAATATCATAAAAAAGGTTCAGCAATGAAGATTATAAAAGCTGAAATTCCAGCAATTGAAGATGAGGGCAAGCCTTTAATGGTTACAAAAGAGGAAATCAACTTACACCTTACAAATCTGAGACAGATGATGAAGGAAAAGAATTATTCGCATGTCGTAATATACGGTGATCGTGAACACTTTGCGAATCTCTACTATATGACGGGTGGATATGATTCACGTTTTGAAGAAACTCTTCTCATTATAAGCCAGGATGATATACCTAGATTGATTGTTGGGAATGAAGGATTTAGCTATTCTGAGAATACAAAGCTTGATCATATAAAGGAACTTTTTCAAACGTTCAATCTTCAAGGGATGACGAGAGATAAAAAGGTGTTGTTAAAAGAAATACTTTTAAAATGCGGTTTAAATAAAACAGCTACTATTGGTTTAATCGGTATCAAATATTACGAAGAAGATGAAGTTGAAGACCCTGTTCATACGTATGATATGCCACATTACATTGTGGAGGAAATAAAGAAAATTGTTCCTCCAAAGAGATTGCAAAATGCAACGGATCTTATGAGTCATCCCGATTATGGACTGCGTAATACCTTGTCTCATCATGAAGTTGCACGTTTCGAGTGTAATTGCAATTATCTATCAAATCAGGTTAAAAAAATAATGCGTTCAATGCATATAGGTATGTGTGAAACTGATACCCTCTCATCCTTTGATTTCAAAGGCATACCTTTTGTCGTCCATCCGACTGTTGGTTTTGGTATAGAACGTGTTTTAATGGGATTGACAAGTCCATCTGCTAACGTGGAGTTGCAAGAAGGAGACCCAGTTAATATTGGTTTTGCAATTGAAGGTGCAAGTATAGCCCGAACAGGGCTTGCGGTTTCATCGATCGAGGAATTAAATGCAATAGATAATTCAATTCTGAATGATTTCTATTTTCCATATTACCAGGCGGTAAAAACTTGGTATGAATTATTATCAGTCGGTACATCAACTAAAAAGATTTATTCTGAAGTGATGAAGTTGGTAGGTAGCGATCGGTTCGGTGTATCACTTAATCCAGGGCATTCAATTCACATCGAAGAATGGATTAATTCTCCATTTCGAAATGACCGAAATCATATATTGAGATCAGGTATGGCATTTCAATGTGACATTATAGCCTTCCCTGGTCCACCGTATATTGGAGTTCATGTTGAAGATACAGTAGTTATTGCCGATTCAAAGCTTACTAGCTTTATAAAAAACGAATATCCAATCACTTATAATAGAATAAGTAAGCGTCGAAAAATGATGCGAGATATCCTCGGAATTTCAGTAACTGATGATGTTCTACCGTTTTCAAATATACAAGCCGTATTTACTCCATTTTTATTAAATACGCAATACCTTATTGTATCCTAATCACGTGTAGTATTGTATTGGTTCACTGGGAATCGGACAAAACGGGGTACTGAGTTAAGGTGTTATTTTTCACTAGTGTTACGTCTCAGAAATATATTGACAAAGTCTCTTTATTTTTTCGAGGATTGAATCGGTTGTCGCCGTCCATATAAAAGGACTGGAATCAGTATTATATTGCTTCACAAAGTGATCGATCTTTGCAGTCAGCTCTTTGACACTTTTAAAAGTCCCCCGACGAATCGCCTTTTGAGTTACGATATTGAACGAAATCTCTACCTGATTCAGCCAAGAGGCGTATGTCGGCGTGTAATGAACCTGATAGCGTGGATGTGCAGCTAGCCATCGTTTCACCGTCGTATGCTTATGAGTGGAGTAATTGTCCACCACCAGGTGAACATTTAAATCATGTGGGACGTTGGCATCTACATGCTTGAGAAAGCTGAGATATTCCTGATGCCGATGACGCTTCTTGCAGCGTGTGATGACCTGGCCGGTTGCAATGTCTAAGGCAGCGAATAAGGTGGTAGTGCCATGACGTACATAGTCGTGGGTAATCCCTTCTACATATCCCAAGCCCATAGGCAATAAGGGTTGTGTACGATCCAAAGCTTGGATTTGGCTTTTTTCGTCCACGCACAACACCATGGCTTTGTCGGGTGGATTTAAATACAATCCGACTATATCTCGAACTTTCTCAATGAAAAATGGATCAGAAGACAGCGTAAAGCTTCGTTGGCGGTGAGGCTGAAGACCAAAGGCATTCCATATACGATGTACGGTGGGTCGGGACAGGTGAGTTGCTTTCGCTATGGACCGAATTGTCCAGTGTGTGCCATCACGAGGCTTGGCATCCAGGGTTTTACGGATGAGTTCTGCCACCTGTGCGTCTGAAATCGATCGTGGCCTCCCGGCACGCATCTCATCATAGAGGCCGGCAATCCCTTGGTGAAGAAAGCGATTCCGCCATTTGCTGACTGATTGGTGGCTGAGACCGACTTTTTCAGCGATGAGTCTGTTGCTGGGACCTTGTGCAGCGAGGAGGATGATTCGGGCTCGTATAACCAACCCGTATGGAAGAGAGCGAGAGCGCGTAATGGATTCCAACTGTTTGAGCTCCTCATCGGAAAGAGTAATGGGTGTTTTAGGGCGTCCTGTAATCATGGGTATTCTCCTTTGTAGTATAAGGATAAACCCATAATAATATCAACCTAAAACTTATTCAAGTTATTTATGAGACAAGACACTAGAGGATCAGTATGGGTTTATTCTGAACCAGACGGTTATGAGGAAGGTCACGGACGAGAAGATGGCGATTCCCTTCATAAGGGCGACAAAAGAAAGGTTCCCGCAGTTGAGTAGCTGCAGTTTTGATAAGAACTTCTACACTCCTGCGAACAGAAAGCAGCTTGAGAAGATATTGGCTCTGGTGGTGTTGCCGAAAAAAGGAAGACGGAGTGAAGAAGAGAGGACATTCGAGAGCTCGGATGAGTTTGTTCGACAGAGGAGGCAACATCCTGCTGTGGAGTCAGGTATCAATGCCCTGGAGAATCACGGTCTTGATCGCTGCCTCGATCACGGCCTACGAGGGTTCGAGCGCTATGTGGCATTAGCAGTTGTTTCACGTAATATACATATCCTTGGCGCCATTATCTGGAAAAAGAAATTTAGAAGATTCCAGCGGGAGCAAGCACAAAAGCTTAAGGCGGCTTAGGCTGTCCATTCTATCAGCTGCTACAAAGCTGGAGGGATAGAACTGTCCGCATAACACCAAAAACCTTCATTTCCGTAAAATAGCGCTCTGATTTTTCATCTTCCTTGATATTGATCCTATTTGTCGGATATGTCTTAGCTGGCAGGAAGCAAAATTCTGTCAGAATTCAGCCGAAAATGGAGTTTTCGGTCAGACACTAATTACTTAATCTAAGACCTAAACTATGGGAAAAGACCTGTTCGAGTCATACTCGGCTCTCTATTCTGAATACTTTTCATACAATCTCATTAGTAGTTGATAATATTCTTCTTAAGTGCTTAACTAAGAAATAGACATAATTTTTAGACAAGCCAGGCACACTTAGCAATAGAAGAAAAATGTCAGAATGCTCATAATCCCATTGTGATGGCTTCACTGCACACTTCTTCCCTACTTCAATAGTAAAGCCTTTCAACAATTTGTCTCGCAAAAATATAAACTTTACACTATTCCCTCAACAAAATTCCAAATCAAATGAACGATATACACATACAAAGTCATACCTGTAAACATGTAATAGCCTACTATTTAAATTTTCGACTCTCTATAGTTGGCCGCATATTAAATAACTTTATTTATTAAAATTTAGTGATATTTGTTGACAAAAATATTTTAAGTTTATAATATGTAATCGAAAACATGATAACGTTATCATATATTATTAATTATAAATATTATCTATCTTTCGTATAGATGAAACAATTATTTTTTTAGGAAAGAAATCATATGAGAATGCGAATGAAAGATATCGCAAAAGAAGCAAATGTTTCAGTTATTACAGTTTCAAGAGTAATTCATAATAACGGATACGTAAGTAAAGACAAAAGAGAGAGAATATTGAATATAATTAACAAATATAACTACGTAATTGATGGTGTGGCACAGAGTCTAAGAAAAGAAAAGACAAATACAATAGGTTTTGTAATGTCACAAATATACCCAGACCCATTCCAATCCACAATCGCCATGTTTCTTGAGAAAGAAGCAAAGAAAAAAAAGTACAGATTGCTTATAAATAATACATTAGGAAATATTGAAGAAGAAGAAGAAGCGGTAAATTTGTTTATTAAATATAGAACTGACGGGATTATTTTCAGTTATTTGATGAATATAAGCAATGTTGAAAAAGTTAGGCAAGCAAATATTCCATTTATACTCATTGAAAGAAGAAAAAACCTTAAGCGAGTCAATGCTATATTGCTTGATAATTACAAAGCAATAGAGATGTCATATAAACATCTTGTTTCAAAAGGAGCAAAGAAGATTGGGCTTATTGGGGCACATTTGGGCGATGAAGTAGAAAATCAAATCTTTGAGAGTTATAAAAAAATGGTAGTTAAAAGTGGATTAAAATTTGATGAAGATATAGTTTATTTAGATTGGATGGATTCTAAAACGGGGTATAAAGGCATTTATAAATTTTATAAGAATAAAAAAATACCTGATGCATGTATTATTATTAATGATATTACTTCGTTAGGGGCTTTACAGGCATTACATGAGTTAAAAATAAAGGTTCCGGAGGATATACTGATAACTTCAGAAGATAATACATTATCAGAATTTACAGCGCCCCCTATGACATCAGTGACATTTGGAAAGGAAAGAATTGCACACGCTGCTTTGGAATTAATATTGGGAAGAATTGAAAACAAAATAAATGAAGATAAACTTGTTTTACTTAAACCAAGGCTTGTAAAAAGAGTATCAACAGGAGATTAATGCGAAGGCTCTAGTATTTGTATTCTCTAGGATAAAAATGGGTTTTTAAAAAAATTAAAGATAATTTGAAATTTTCCTTGACAAAGAGATATAGATATTGTAATATGCAATCGAAAACATGTTATCGATTTCATATTGTTAATGTTTCTATATAAAGAAACAAGTCTAGTCATTACGGTTCGACTTTTTTATTTTTTTAAAAATTATGTTATCGATTACACATCAGGTATTTTATAGCAAGAGGTTGCTTGTAAAATAGATATTTTTTAAAAGAGATTCTAAGTTTTTTATTAGGAGTTAGTAATCTGAAGAGTTTTAACGAGAAAATCAAAAGGAATATGGGGTGAAAAATGACAAAAACACCAAACGATTGGAGCGGAACAGGTGTTCCTGAAACAGGTTTGCAAGTTGACTATCCAGAAGTTTGTGCGATGTATAGCCTTGAAGAAATTGAAGCAGTAGTAAAAGCGATGCAGAGTCCTATCTACACATTAAGCAATTATACCAAAATGTTCCAGAAGGAATTTGCAGAGTTCATAGGGAGTAAGTATGCTTTTGCTGTAACAAATGCTGCGAGTGCATTAGAAATGGCAGCTTATATGATAGGGATTGAGCCAGGCGATGAAGTTATTGTACCTGCAATAACCTTTTTTTCTACTACTCTGGGAATTCTCAGACTTGGCGGCAAGGTCATCTTTGCGGATATTGATCCAATAACCTATAACCTTACTGCTGAGACAATCGAGTCTAAAATTACTTCAAAAACTAAAGCAATTTATGTAGTCCACCTTTACGGCCTTCCTGCTGACATGGATTCGATTATGGAATTAGCTAGAAAACATGATATCAAAGTAGTTGAAGATTGTGCCCACACTCCTGGGGCAGAATATAATGGTAAAAAAGTAGGTAGTTTTGGCAATTTTGGATGTTTCAGTTTTCACACAGCAAAAAACATGACAACACTTGGAGAGGGGGGAATGATTACAACAGATGATGATGAGGCAGCAGCAGATATGCCCGCCTTGAGGCATGTTGGAACGAGAGGGTATGCAAACCAAGCAAAGTATTGGCTCCCTTATTTCTATGATATTACCAAAGTTAGAGGAAAGATACCGTACAATTTTTGTATGAATGAAATACAAGCTGCTGTTGGAATAGTGCAGTTAAAAAGATTAAATGTTCTTAATGAAAGAAGAAGGAAAATAGCAAAAAGATTGATAGCGGGCTTAAAAGATGTTAAAGGGCTGCAATTGCCATATGAGCCAGACAATAGAAGACATGTGTACCATTTATTTCAAATAGTAATAGATGGGGATAGAGATAAATTCATCGAACTCCTTCATGACAAATATAGTATAAGGACTGCTCCATTATATCCACCAGTTTACTGGTTTAGCATTTATAAGGAAATGGGATACAAGGAGGGCATTGCCCCTATTGCAGAAAAAGTTTATAAGCAATCCACATGCTTGCCCATGACACCGGCTCTAAACGATTGGCAGATTGATTACATGATAGAGTCTGTAAGAAAATCTATAAAAGAAGCAACATAGGAGAACAATAAATTTCAAACATTTAACCGATTAGGAGGGGGTTAGAAAATGAAGAGGGGGTACATCAATGCCTGATTTTAAAGGTATGGCAGAAGCACTTATTACAGGGAACGCCGGTAAGGTAAAAGAACTCGTGCAGGAGGCAGTTGATGAGGGTGTTGCACCTCAGAAGACCCTCGATGAAGGCCTTATTTCCGGCATGGAGGTTGTCGGTGTACGATTCAAGAATTGTGAAATATATGTACCGGAGGTACTCGTCAGCGCGCGGGCGATGAGCGCCGGTATGGAGATTCTGGAACCGCTCCTTGTAGCATCAGGTGCGAAGTCACGAGGTATTTTTGTGGTGGGAACGGTAAAAGGAGACCTGCATGACATCGGAAAAAACCTCGTTGCTATGATGCTTAAAGGAGCGGGATGGAAAGTTGTGGATGTGGGTGTTGATGTTGATGCCGAGAAGTTTGTTCAGACAGCAATTGATGAGGATGCAGATGTTATCGGGCTCAGCGCACTACTTACAACAACGATGGTAAATATGAAACAGGTAATCGAGCTTGCCAAAAATAAGGACTGCAAATCGAAGATCGTTGTCGGTGGTGCTCCGCTTACACAGAATTATGCCAATGAAATTGGGGCCGACGGCTATGCACCCGATGCGGCCACTGCGGTTGAAGTAGTTAATAAATTTATTTAACAGGTGCTATTTATTTCTGAAAGGATTATTTCAAATGATTTCGATTCAAAGAAAAAACCCATTTAAAATTTTAAGTGATGATGAAATATTTCGTATTCATACAGCTACACTGGATCTTCTAGAAAATACTGGAGTTCGCTTTCTCTGTGGCAGTGCTTTAAAAATATTTAAAAATGCTGGGTTACGGATTGATGAAAATAAAACAGTATATTTCCCACCTGATGTTGTTGAGTCCTGTATTCGTTCTGTACCACCAACATTTACTCGATACCCATTAGACCCTACAAGACATTCTCCTGTAAGACTTGGCAGTTGTAGAGTGCATTTCGGTACAGGTTCAACGACTGCGTACGTATTAGACTTAGATGGTACCCACCGGAAGGGGACAGAGGAAGATATCGCTAATTTTGCAAGGCTCTCGGATGCAATGAAGTATCTTGAGATCGGGAATGGAATGATCTGGGCTCAGGATGTGCCTAAGAGCGTTTTCCATGCACGTTATGTTGAAGTACTTGCACAAAACAATGGCAAAGTTATGCCTGCAGGCGATGGGCTTGATCAGAAGACAACGGAAGATATTATTCGGTTGGTAGAAATTGTTCAGGGTGGTTATGATGAGATTGGGAAGAAAAAGAGCTTTACAATGTCTGCACTTCCTCAAAAGGCTCTTACATGGAGTGAGGAGGCAACAGTATTAATAGAAACGGCAAAAGTGAAACTTCCAAGTGAAGTATTCCCAATGCCGTTAGCGGGTTCGATGCACCCAGTAACTCTTTCAGGTTCCATTGTACAAGGTAATGCAGAAGCGCTCAGTGGTCTCGTTCTCAGTCAGCTGGTGAATCCTGGTGCACCTGTAATTTATGTTGCGTGGCCGGGAATGATGGATATGTCTGTTGCAACAAATGTTTTTGGGTGCCCTGAGCAGGTACTCATGAGTGCAGCTTTTGCCCAGATAGCAAAATACTATTCTATGCCATCAAATATTAATGTTGGACAAACTGAGGCCAAAATTCCTGATCAGCAGGCTGGGTATGAAAAGATGATGGGTATGCTTTTGCTTGCATTGGCTGGATCTGATGAAATAGCTCTTGTTGGTGGTCTTTTGAATTCGGGAATAACTGCAAATTACGAACAGGTAATTATTGATAATGAAATAGCTGGGTATGTTCAAAGGATATTGGAAGGAATTCATGTTACTGAGGACAAGCTTGCAATAGACGTTATTCATGAAGTCGGTCATGGAGGTAACTTCATAGAGCATGAGCACACTTTGAAATATTTCAAAGAGGAACAACATTTTGCAAAATTATCTGAAAGGAATGTTCGTCAAAAATGGGAAGCTGATGGAAGTAAAGGGATACATGAGGTGGCAAATGAAAGGGCACGGTCAATATTAGATTATCATAAACCGAATCATTTGTCTGATAAAATCATTGCTGAGTTAGAAAGGGAAGTATCAGTTATTTATAAACGCGAGGGTATAGAATACAGACCTTTTTCTTTAAATAAATAATGATGTATAAGGGAAGGTAAGAAGTATATAAAGATTCCCAGGCGGTATTCGCAAGATCACATTTTGGTATAAGGTGTTTATAGAATCGATTTTTGATATTTGTTTTTGAATTATTTTTATGGCATTAGCGAATATTGTGTAGAAGTTGTTATCTCTGGTGGGTTGGTATGTGCATTGAAGGCTAATGCACTAAAATGATCAAGGAGTATGCGGTATTTTCCATTAGATTTATGCCAAACAGTCGTTTGACGGAGAGGAAGATTTTTGAATTTTGATCGATTTTTGGTATAGAAAAAATCCTTCTATTTTATGAAAGTGCTCAATGTTATGTGTAAACCAAAAGTAATTATACCCGCGTGCCTAGAAGTGGAGGTGAAGATTAAAACCTCACTTCTGCAACTAACTTTATTTAAACATTTACATTATTTATATAAAAGGCATATGCGTATTTAGAAAGGAGGTGAATATAAGTTTAATTAAGATTTCAAATAAATAAAAATATAATGAATAAGGAGAAGAAAAATGAAAAGGGGATTTTTGTGTTTATTTGTATTGTTTGTTGCTTTTTCAATTGCTTTAGTACCTGTTTTTGCAGGCGGAGGCAAAGAAAAGGCCGAGAAAAAAAAAGAAGTTGAAGTTACTACAACAGGGGAGTGGTCCCTGGCAAAAGCTGCAGAGCCCTATAAAGGAACTGTTTTACATATTACCAAGGAACCTTGGGCCGCTCCAGAAGCTTATATTCCAATAATAAAAGATTTTGAAGCAAAAACTGGAATAAAAGTTGAGATTGAAAAAATTGAAGTAGCTGAAGCTGAAACCAAAATACTTGCAGATTTTCAAGCCAAAACACATAACTATGATATGTTGGATGTGATCCCCGAGAATCTTATGAAATATAAGACGCTCGGTATGTTTGAGCCGATGGATAAGTACATGGAAAATAAAGCTCTAAGAGACCCAACACTTTCCTTTGATAACGTACCCAAAATTCTATTACAGAGTTTTACACTAGATGGTGTGTTATATGCGTGGCCTCTTTATGTAGTTCAATCTTTTGGGATATATAGAAAAGATATAGCTGAAAATAAGGAGGAACAGGACGCTTTCTTGAAAAAATATGGTTATAAACTAAAATTTCCACCGGAAACACCTGAAAAGTATCTCGATATTTGTGAATTCTTTACGAGAAAAGCAGGTGAAAAACTTGCCGGAAAATTATTAGACAGAGACTTTTACGGAACTACAGTTGCTTTTAAAAGAGGTTGGTGGACATCGTCAAATTATATAAAATTTGAAGTTCCTTTTGGTGGGCGTATATACGACAAAAAGGGTAATGTAACAATAAACACTCCCGCAAATTTAACCGCTTTAGAATTTATGCTTAATCTAAGGAAATATTGTCCTCCAGGCTATTTGGAATATACTTGGGATGAACAAGTAAATCAATATATCAATGGTAATGTATTCATGTATGATTCATGGACGGATACCTTTCCATATATAGAGGACCAAAAAGAATCAAAAGTTGCAGGCTTGAATGGTTATTTTCGACCAGCAGTATGGGGACAAGGTGGCCGTTCTGCAGAAGGGGTTTTTAAAGGTGTGGCGATTCTAAGTACAAGTAAAAATAAAGAGGCTGCGTATTTACTTATACAATATTTTCAAAGACCAGAAGTACAAAAGAAGTATCAGAGCTTAGGTGGAACATCATTTAATTTTGAAGTTTTAAAAGCGCCTGAATTTTATGATAAAATTCCTTATATACCGGTTCTTGTAGATATGTTGGAAGACCCAAAGGCTCTTGAGCCAGTTGTTGGTTGGCCATGGATATGGGAAGCCTATGAGGAACTTTCTGGTGAAATAAATAAAGCTGCCGCAGATGAAGTATCAGCTAAACAGGCACTCGAAAATATGCAACTGCGAGCGGAAAAAATTGCTGCAGGCAAATGAAAGGTTTTGAGCATTTTTGTATTCCCTTCTCATATAAAACTGGGAAGGGAATACATCTTTATTTACAACATATTTTCCGTGTTTGGATTATAAAAACCTTCACAAAAAATTCAAAGGTAAATGAATCATATTTTTGTGTTATCTTGTAATTTTTTGATTAAGGAACTATAAATGTTGTTGCGTAGGGCATCCACTAGAGAAACTATAAAAAATTATATTTGGATTTTACCATCTGTGGTTTTTTTACTCGTAGTGGTTGCTTATCCATTCAGTCGGGCAATTTATTATAGTTTTTATGACTTGAATATGTCGAACGTTTCGAATTATGGAAGTTATGTTGGTATAAAAAACTATATTAATGCTTTTTGTGATGCAGTGTTTGGGAAAAGTGTTCTCAATTTATTGATGATAGTAGTTTCCGCAGTTTCTTTGCAATTAGTATTAGGATTTTTAATAGCACTTTTTTTTCATAATAATAATTTTAAACATCAAAGAATTTTTTTAACTATATTAATTATACCAACAATGCTTGCTCCTATTGTAGTAGGATTGGTTTGGAGGTTTTTACTTTATACACAAACAGGTCTAATTTCTTATATATTTAATAAAATTGGTCTTTTTAGAGACACATCAATTTTATCAATCAGAGCTCTTGCTGTTATAACCATCATAATTGTAGATACTTGGGAATGGACTCCCTTTATTGCATTATTATTTATATCTGGATTAACTGCATTACCTTATGAACCTTTTGAAGCAGCAACAATTGATGGTGCATCAAAATTTCAAATTGTTAGATATATTACAATACCACTTCTGAAATCAGTGATAATGGTTGCCTTGGGTTTTCGATTTGTTGATGCTTTGAAACTGTTTGATATTGTTTTTGTTCTTACCAATGGTGGTCCTGCTGGTGCTACTGAAGTAACCAGTCTGTATATGTACAGATTAGGCTTCGTTTATTTTAATTTTAGCTACAGCTCAACACTCGCCGTATTTTTCATATTTGCCGTTATTGTAATAACAATAATTATATATTTTAATTTTAAAATGAAAAATAAACTTTTCCATAAGAAAACAAATTTATAAATGTGTAACATCATAAATATTCTAATTTTAATTATATATAAAAATTCACTCGCGTCCAAATTAACAAAGTAAAAATAGCCTAACACGTTGATAATACAGGACTTCTTTATATTTTGGCAATTTTGAGATTTCAATTCCTATTTTGGACAGCATAAGTTGTTTTTAAGTATATTTTAAACTTGTTTCTATGCATTCTAAATAAGATTATTACTAGTAATTATTAATCTTAGAGCATTTTCGCTAAATTGGACAGCATGTTCAAATTTTTTAAAAAAAATATTACATTGTGTAACTTGGACAGTCATGATAAAAATTGGTCATTTAGATTTTAAAAATAGGATACATAAAAGTTTGTCTAATGTTGAATCTTCTGAGTATCAAAAGAAGAGCCTATAAGAGTTGCAGGAATCAAAATGAGTACTGCTAATGCTGGTAAACAACGAAAAAAATATATTATTTTAATTACTATTTTATTTATATTTATTACACCATATATTTGGATACTAGTAAATTCCTTTAAACCAAATAATGCATTTCTATCGGGCAATCCTTTTACTTTTTTTAAACCCACTCTTGATAATTTTAGCACTGTCTGGATAGATAAATCTTTTAAAGATTTCTTCTTCAATAGTTTTTTTGTTGCAACTCTCAGTACTTTAATTTCCCTAACTATTGGAATCCCTTCCGCTTATGGGTTTTTCAGGTTTAAAATACCCGGAAAAACAATTATTATGGCTTTTTTATTTGCAACAGTTTTAGTACCACCGATAACTTTAGCTATTCCTTCTTATTTTCTTTTTAGAGATTTAAGGTTATTGGATACTGTTTTTGCTTTGGCTATAGCTGATTCTGCTTTCAACATAGTTTTTGTAATATGGTTGATGACAGGATTTTTTAAAGAAATTCCAGGAGAGTTGGAAGATTCAGCAAAAATTGATGGTTGCAGTACATTTGGAGTTTTCTATCATATCTATTTTAAAATGTCGATGCCGTGTATAGTTACAGTGACGGCATTTTCATTCATATTTGCGTGGAATGATTTTCTATTTCCCCTAATATTATCTGGTCGTCATTCAAGAACTATGACAGTTGCTATTCCAGTACTTTTACAAAGAAGTGGGACTCTTTGGGGTGCAGTTTGTGCGGAAGCAATTATTCATACATTACTAATAATAACTTTAACGATTGTTATTTTTAAAAGAATTGTTTCGGGATTAACACTTGGGGCGGTTAAAGGATAAAAGAAAAATGGTTTTAAAGGTGATAAAACAAACACTCAAAACTGTCAGTTATAATGATGCTATTTATAAATAATATATTGTAAGCTTCTTTAATTAATGGTAATTGTGAGGTATTTAACCATGAATAATATGAATTCTAGAGATAGAATACTAATGGCAATAAACCACAAAGAACCAGATTTAATACCGATTGAGTTTGGGGGGCTACATACAAGCATTCATGCAATCGGAGAAGAAAAAGTAAAGAACTATTTAGGGTTAAAAGGTGGCAAACAGGTTATACAGGATTTGTTTCAATATATTGTAAAACCCGATGATAGGTTATTAAATAGATTTCAGAGTGATGTGAGAGGAGTTACGACTAGGCTGCCAAGTAATTATAATTTGAAGATTGAAAAAGATGATACCTGGCTGGATGAATGGGGGACTAGATACGTTCGTCCTAAGGGGGGATATTTTTATGATTTTAAAGACCATGTAATGAGAGATTTTAAAATAGAGGATTTGGATAAATTTAAATACCCAGATCCTTCAGATAAAACCAGGGTAAGCGGTATACGTGAAGAAATAGTATATATACAAAACAATTTAAAGAAAGCGGTAATTTTATTTAGTCCTACAGATTTTTGTGTTGATTTTATTAACACGCTTAGAGGTTATTATCAAACATTTATTGATTTAGCCGAGAACTTGAGATTTATTAAAAAACTTTTGGAAAAAATCCAATGGTGGCAAATGACATTCTGGCAAAATATTCTAGAAGAAGTTGGGGACATAATCGATATAATTGCGTTAGGAGATGATCTAGGTGGACAAAATGGACCTTTATTTAACCCAAATATTTTTAGAGCAATCTTTAAACCTGTTTATAAGGAAATAATAACATTTATAAAATCTAAAACGAAGGCAAAAGTGTATTTTCATTCTTGTGGTTCTGTTTACGAATATATACCAGATCTTATTGAGGTTGGTATTGATATTTTAAATCCAGTTCAAGTATCAGCAAAAGGAATGGATACTAAAATACTAAAAGAAGAATTTGGCAAGGATATGGTTTTTTGGGGAGGAGGCTGTGATTCTCAACATATACTCCCTTATAGCACTATAAAAGAAGTTGAGAACGAAGTAAAAAGAAGAATAGAAGACCTTGCCCAAGGAGGCGGATTTGTCTTTGCACCCATTCATAATATTCAATTCAATGTACCTCCTGAAAATGTAGTAGCAATGTTTGATACAGCAATTAATAATAGATCTTATACACTGATGTCTCATCGTATTTAAATCGTATAAGTTGTTTTAATTGACGTCTGTTTGACAATATTGTATCCGGACGTGTCGTGTCTAGATAATGTCGATGAAGCTGCTGCTTGTGGTACCGCTTACGGGCGGAAATATATATATAGATAAACAGAATTTACAATGAAAATACACCTATTATTTAGAAAAAGTACTTTTTTATCCTTTGGTATCTTTGTTTTCAACTAAACAATAGTGTAAATGGAGCAAGAAAAATGTGGAAATATGGAGTAGCTTCAACGATTTGGACTGAATATTTTGGTGAAAAAGACCTTTGGATTATTTTAAAAACAAAAGAATTAGGGTTTGACGTACTTGAAGTAGACGTATCTAATCCTGAAAATTTTCCGACAGAAAGAGTAAAAGCAAAAGCAAATGAAGCAGGGATAGAAATTGTGACGACAACCGGTCTTACAAAAGCAACTAACTTTCTATCCCCTGATCCAGATATTAGGGCAAATGGAGTAAAATCACTTAAAAAGCAAATCGATATAAATATTGAATTGGGTTCACAATTATTAGGTGGGGTGAATTATGCTGAATGGGGATATCTTACGGGAGAGCCAAGAACTGAGCAAGAATGGGAATGGTCAGTCAAAGCAATGCAAAAAGTCGCAAAATATGCAAAAGACAGAAGTGATCTAGTAATCGCTGTTGAATGCATTAACCGTTTTGAAACTCATTTCTTAAATATTGCTGAAGATGCTGTACAGTATTGTAAAGATGTTGGTACTGGAAATATAAAAGTACATTTGGATACTTTTCATATGATAAGAGAAGAGGAAAATATTAAAAAAGCAGTAGATGTGTGTGGGAAGGAATATCTAGGCTATGTTCATGTATGTGAGAATAATAGGGGTATTCCCGGAACTGGCCTTGTGCCCTGGGAGGAATTCTTCAATGCACTAAAAGAAGTTGAATACCAGGGAGCACTAGTAATTGAATCTTTCGATCCTGGGTTTAAAGAAACAAATAGACTGTGTGCAATATGGAGGAAATTTGCTGAATCAGGGGAAGAATTGGCAATAGAGGGACTAAAGAATTTAAAAGTTATTGCTAGCAGGGTTAATTGAAAATAAGGAACTACAAATATATTTTTTCGACGATCTTTTTATTTCATTATCAGTCTGGCATATTTAGAATGGGTGTTATTAACTTAAATATTTTTGGAACAAAATAAAAAAGGGAATTATAGAATGAGAAAAACGTATATTGGATTTATTGGTTTTTCAGACCCATATTGGAATCATGATTATGTAAATAAAGAATATAACAATGCGAAAAACATCCTTCAAGAAATAGCAAAAAAAGAGGATATTTCATTAGTTTTAGCTCCATCTGTAGTAATTTCTGATGAGGATCTTGTTTCTGTGCTGAAGAAGATACATCAACAAAATGTTGAAGGTCTCATACTGCATACGACAGCACAGACAGATGGGGATCGTATTCTTGAGATCGGAGGGTTTCTTTCTAAGAATCCGATGCCTGTCATAATATGGAGTACTCGAGAACATTACAGTGGGCATATGAAAGCAAATACTTTTACTTCCTTACAATTTTTTACAGCACTTCTACATCGACAGAGGATTGAATACAAATGGATATACGGCGATATTGACGAACATATCCATGTTAGTGACAAACTTACGACGAGTCTTCGAACTTTAAAAATTATTGCTGCATTAAAAGGAGCTAGACTTCTTTCAATCGGAGGGAAGGTTCCGGGTTTTTATCTTTGTAATTATGATGAACTGGCACTGCGAAAGCGTTTTGGTGTTATCATTGAATCTTTTGATCTTCATAGGATATTTTTAGATGCAGAGAAAATATCCAGTAATGAGGTTGCAGTAATCCTTCAATCTATTAAAAAGGAAAGCCGCATTACATGTACGAATAAAGAGAGTGTTGAAAAAGGGATACGCATATTCCTTGTAATAAAAAATCTTGTCAAGAAACATAATTATGCAGGTGTAACTCTTAGATGCTGGCCAGAATTCATGGAAGTATATGGTGCAACTGCCTGCCTATCTCTATCATTATTAATTGATAATGGAATCATTACCTCGGATGAGGGAGATATTGGAGGGCTGATTTCAATGCTTATTCAATATTATGCAAACAAAAGAAAATCAGTTCCTACGTTATTTGACCTTATTGGTTTTGATGAGGAGAAAAATACCATTCTTCTCTGGCACTGTGGGGCAAGCCCATTAAGTCTAAAAGATAAAAATGCAAAGGCTATTATATTTGATTCACCGATTTTATCGAGTACGCCTGGTGGTGCTATAGGTCCAGTTATAGAAGCTCAATTTAAAACAGGGACAGCTACAATAGTGAGATTTTCAGGTGAAAATTGCAGTCGCTATTTTTCTTTTTCAGGAGATGTAATAAATACTAGTCCACCGATTCACGGTGCATATGTTGAGATAAAACCGAAAAATATTCGGGTACGCGATATCATTAATACAGCTTTAAGTGGTGGATGTGAATACCATATGTCTTTTGCTTACTCCGAACATACAGCGATTATAAATGAAATGGCACAATGGCTTTATATAGAGAAGATTGAAAATATACCCTATCAAAACGGTAATGGAGCTTTCGCGCAATATCGCTAAGATCAAAGTAGATTTTCTTAAAAGGTTATATGATATGTCATTAAAAACGCAGAATTGCATGCGATGATATAAAATTCTTAGTAATATTTTATTTCAATAAAAAATTATGAATGAATTGAATATTAAAGAACTAAAATAATGATGAAAGCTGTCGTAATAGAAAGTCCTAGAAGATTAACTCTTAAGAATATTAAAATTCCCGAAATAGACGATTATAGTGCACTTATTCGTATGGAAGTAGTAACAATATGTAATTCAACCGACATTAAATTAAAAAATGGATTATTTCCCGGTTTCGATTCCTATCCGACTATACTGGGACACGAGGGCGTAGGAACTGTTGTTAAGATTGGTAGTAAGGTGAAGTCATACAAGGTTGGAGACAGAGTAATAAATCCCATGTGCATGCGATACGGAATCGAAGGATTATCAAGCAGTTGGGGGACAATGGCTGAATATTCCTTAGCTGTTGACCATAATGTGATGAAAATTGAAGGAATTTGTGATGAAAAACATGGATATGATGGTGCCTATGAAACACAGAAAGTAATTCCCCCCGACATTCCTTCTCGCCAAGCTATACTTCTTTCAACATGGAGAGAGGTATATTCATCATTTGAAGATTTTGGCTTCCAGCCTGGTAAAAGTATATTGATCTTTGGAGGTGGCCCTGTTGGCCTTAGCTTCGTTGCGATTGCAAAAAATTTTGGAATGGCACCGGTATGTCTGACAACGAGAAGCCAATGGAAGTTAGATATAGCAAAATCTTTAGGGGCTGATATGGTTTTCCCAGCTAATGAAAGCCTTTTAATAAAGATAAAAGAGATATATCCTAGGGGTTTTGATTTTGTCATTGATGCAGTAGGCAGCAACAAAGTTATAAACCAGACACTGCAAATTGTAAGTTTTAATGGGACCGTTGGTATATATGGTACTATTTCTGAACAGGAGCTCCAATTGAAAACTGGGGGTTCTCCTTATAATTGGAAATTTATCATGCATCAATGGCCTGATTATTCAAAAGAAGCTGCCGCACATGAACCAATGTGTGAGTCCATTAGGCAGGGAAAAATATCTTCAGAATATTTTATTACTCATGAATACCCATTTGAATTGATTGAGAAAGGTTTTGAATCGGTTGAAAACAACAAAGCACTTAAAGTGTTGTTATATTTTAAATCAGCTTGATACAAACTATTATTTAATTTTTATAGAAACGGATTTCGTCTATTGCGTAACAGAAAGAGTTCATCTTAAGTGTGAGGGCAAAATTATCCATTTAATTAACGAAAATAAAGTGATATTCATAAGGGCTTTAACAGTAAGATGATCAATTCGAAAGAAAGAGAATATCTACGTGTGCTCGCCAACAAGCTTCAGGAGGTTGCAGATTGTTCGAACTGGGTTAAAAGGGCTGAACTCTGGCTGCGTTTGAATTCTTTAGAGAAGGTTAGACCCCTCATTCTGTGTGAGATTCCTGAGGAGGCCTGGCACGAACTGATTCCGAATTTCGAACTGGTTATTGGAGATAAACTTTTTTCAGAGTACGAGTGGGAACTAAAGAAAAAGATATACCGCTGTGAGTATATCAAAGACGATGAGGTCATTACAAATAGGATATATGTCCCAATTCGCTACACTCTTACTGATTGGATCGAGGGTCGTGTTCGACCTTTTAGTGATCGGGCTGATCGTGCGGCGAAATTCACCCCCTGTATACTCGAGTATGATGATATAAAAAAACTTAGACTCCCAGAACTCTGCATCGACTGGCAAGCAACAGAAACTGATTACGAAAAAGTATCGTCTGTATTCGGCGATATTCTCGATGTAAGACTGGGTGAACCCTACTATGCCAGTACAGATAACCCTGTTATGGGATGGGGGAATAGTTTGATCGACATTCTCTGCGAACTACGTGGCCTTGGACAGTTGTACGAAGATTTAATTATTGCACCTGATTTTGTTAAGGAGGCGATGGACATATTGATGCGGGGAACACTGCGTTATCTTGATGATCTCGAAAAAGAGGGTCTGCTCCGTTTGAATAATAACGAGTTCATTCGAAACACTGATACACCGCTGGGATCGAATGGATTGGGGTTTACAGATGAGTTACCGAAAGAAGATTTCAATCCTGATCGGGTAACCTGTAGACACCTGTGGGGTTACTTCATGGCCCAAGAGTTAACGGACGTATCTCCCGATATGTTAGCTGAGTTTGTTCTACCGTACCAGATTCCAATTGCCGAGAAATTTGGGCTCAACTGCTACGGGTGCTGTGAAAGAAATGATGACAAGTGGGACCTCATCACTGAATCATTTCCGCACCTGCGGGAGCTCTCAGTCAGCCATGTTTCGAATCTTCGGATTGCGGCAGAGAAACTACAGAACAAGTTCGTGCTTTCATGGAAACCAAGTGTATCACATATGATCGCAACTTTTGACGAAGATTACATCAGGCGTTCAATGGAGGAGGCCTTCGAAATCACAGGGGATTGCTGTCTGGTGGTAAGTCTACGTGATACCCAGACTCTGTTCGGCGATCCGGAGAGGATCAGTAAGTGGACACAGATTACACTCGAAACCGCGATCAGAAGATAATGGAAAAATATTAAAATGTAAGCTTTCGGCGGGGCAAACAATAGCTTAAAAAGACTTTGATAAATGAATCCCATTAATGGTAAGGCTAAGCAATTTTAAAATATATTGAACTGTTCTGATTTTAGTGCCATTGATAACCCTGTATTATACTTTTGAAACATCTACCCCTGGAGAAGATATATTAAGAGTTGTTTTAAACTAATAATATGAAAATGCTGTGCTTTACCTTCTTATCGTTTTTAATATCTTATTCTTTATTTTTTTTCTTTTTTTAAAGCAATTGTCAATTTTTTTCTTAATTTATAAGAATGTTTCTCGGTGTGGATTCGGCAGGATAATTTCTTGAAATAAAAAGATTTAATTTCGGGTAATGCGGGATTCGAACCCACGACCTCTGGCTCCGGAGACCTGAGTTAGATTCATATTGGTTATATATGACCCGATTTCGGCCTGTTTTTCATCGAATTCTTAAAATTTTGTCATATACTTCATATACGTTCATCTGGAAGTGTACACAGTTTCGTACACAGTAAAAGGTTGAAGGGAGAGGTAATCGTTATAAATAAGTACATCCATTCCTAATCACGGCTCCCTAGCTTATAGCAGTTCCGTCACTGAATGTCAGTGACAGTGTGTTATAAAAAAGGAATATATATTTTAATACCAATTCTGACTTAGTATGATTATCCTCAGAGTGTCAGGTTTTTGATTTTTTATTTTTTGAGGGAGAAAATCCGAAAAACTTTTTAAATTCTCTGCTGAAATGATAGGGACTTGAAAACCCTAGCATATCTGAAACCTGATATACTGCAGTCTGCATGCTGAGCAGATGTCGAGCATAAGTGAACCTTAACTGAGTATAAAATATTTTAGGCGATTGACCCGTGATTTCTCGGAAGACCTTGCGGAAATTCCGCTCGCTCATGCTCGCTTCCTTGGCCATTTCCTGTACCGTCCAGGCAGGACTTATACGCTTACGTAACATATCAATGACACGTTCAATCACATCGCAGTAAGGGTTGACCTGTTTGGGCAGCTCCTGGTTGGCAAGCCAGCTATACAATAACTGAATCACTGCCACAGATGATAGGCACCGATGAGTGAACTGCATCTTGCGAAGAGAAGAGAAAGCCTTTTTGAAAAGGTATTGTTCATTAGGCATTGGGATGATCTTGATAACCGTGTTCAGCGGGATGGGCAGTGGATTGGTTACCGTAAACTCAAACCACCAGAAGTACCAATATCGGCCTTGACAGAAATAGGACACCAATTCGTCCCATCGAAGAAGAACTATTGAATTGTCCATTACGTTCAGTACTTTTCCCATAGATAAAACGATTCTGCCATGGCCGCTGTGTGTCCGGATGCAGATTAGCCCAGTGCCACCATGCTGATGTAGGCGTTGGGATGTTTTCAACGACTCATCGTGTTCGAAGCGATATCTGCTGTCTGCACGTACATTCCATATCGCATGTAGGTTAATACCGACAATATTTGCCGGACCTAAAGAGTTTGAATACTGATCAAGAATGACTAGTTTCCTGAGATTTAATATGCCGAAATATATATGTTTTTTACCGTTTTGTCAATTGAAAAGCCAGATTGTTTTGCTATCATTTATAAACAAGAGTCAAATGGAGAGGAGTTGAAATGGCTAAAACTTATAATGAATACATGGAAATTTATAGGAAAAATGTTTTTACTGGTTTTATGTCAAAGCCTGAAAAAGTATCGGTAGCGGTAAAAGGGGAAAATGATACCTTGTTTACATTAGATGAAAATGGGGAATCAACATATGTTGATGCGAATTCTGGATGTTTCGGACCACTTGCTGTAGGTTATGACAATCCATATGTTGTAAATGCAATATGTAAACAGGCAGCTAAATTAATACATAATATGAGCCCAACTACTATTGCAGATACACTTATAGAATTCTCACAAAAAATAGCGTCGGTGGCTCCGGAAGGCTTTAATAATTCATTTTTGGTTACATCTGGTGCGCTTGCTGTTGAAGCTGCTATGTTTATTTCCTGGCAAGCGAAAGGTAAAAGGGGAGCCATTGCATTAACGGGAGCTTTTCATGGTTGGACAGTTGGGGCTCGTAGCATAACAAGTTTTGCCCCTTTTAAATATGGATTCAATAACATACCTGGTGTTGCTTTTTTACCTCGGCCATATTGTTATCGCTGTCCTTATAAATTAAAATACCCGGAGTGTGGTTTGCATTGTGCCTTTGCTCTAGAGGATGTTATTAAATATGGGGGCGGTTATGACGCTCCCTTTGTTATAATGGAGCCAATTCAGGGATTTGGTGGACATATTAGTCCTCCGTCTAAAGAATATTTTAAAATCATAAGTGAAATATGTCGTGCCCATGATATGTTTTTAATCATTGATGAAGTCCAAACTGGAATAGCTAAGACAGGAGAAATGTTTGCTACCCATCTCTACGATATACCTGCTGATATTATTACTCTTGGAAAGGCTCTTGGTGGAGGAATATCTATTGGGGCTGTATTACTAAATGATAGGGTTATCGAACAGCTCAAGAAAAATTATGTAGGTGGTTCAAAACAAACTGATAAAATATTTTACGGTACTCATACAATGGATCCTATCATAGCTGCTGCCGCCATTGCCGTTTTGGAATATGTAGAACAAAATGGTTTAGCAGAACGTGCGAAAAAACTCGGTGAATATTTGACTACACATCTCTTGGAAATTCAGAATAAAAGTAAAATAATTGGCGATGTTAGAGGGCCTGGTTTATATGTAGGTGTTGAATTTGTAAAGGATAAAGAGACAAAAGAATCATATACGGATGGGATGCAAAAATTTCTAGAATATGCTCGAAATCATGGTGTCACCTTTCAGGCAGGGGGTGAAAATTTTTCTGTGTTAAAAATAAAACCACCATTAACTATAAAAGAAAAAAACTTAGATAAAATTATAGAAGTAATTAATGATGGTGTTAAAGAAATTGAGAAATGTATATAAGTGCTTAGATTAGCAATGTTCATCTTATCAATTAAGTTTTAAGAATAAGATCAATACAAAAGACAAGGAAAGGTGGATGCATATATTATAACAAGGGGAGCATGACATGGTGCGGATAGGTATTATAGGTGCGGGTAAAGTAGTTCAGAATGCGCATCTTCCGGGTTTTTCACCTCGTGGAAGTAAATTAAGTCAACCGGAAATTGGCTGGTATAATTTCGGTGGCTGTAATAATGGTAAAGTAATTTCGTTATGTGACAAAAATATTAACCGGGCAAAAACATTAGCAGAAAAATATGATATACCGCATGTTTATGAAGATTGGGGCAAAGTAGTAAATAATAAAGAAATTGATGCTGTGTGTGTTGCTACTCCAAATTATTTACATCATGAAATAGCTATCGCTGCTGCTGAGGCTGGTAAGCATATTTTGGTTGAAAAACCTATTGCTTGTAGCCTAGAAGATGCTGATGAAATGATTCAAACAGCTTCTAATAATAATGTAATTTTTATGATACAACAAACGTTTCGGTTTTTGCCTGCTGTAAATATAGGTTATAGAATAGTTAATAATGGAATACTGGGGAAGGTTTTCTCTATTAAAGGTAGTTTTTGTACTCCTGGACCAGATATGTGGGCTCCTGGAAGCAAGTGGTTTTTTTCTCCGCAACAAGCAGGGTTTGGCGCATTACTTGATGTCGGAATTCATGCAGTTGATTTGGTACGATATTTTTCTGGAAAAAATATCCGTGAAATTACGGCCATGGGTGGTAGTTGTCTAAAAGATATAGATTTAGATGATAATGCAATATGCATGTGTAAATTTGAAGATGATACCTTTGGTATTATAGAAGCAAGTTGGACAAGTGTGTTAGATGTTACGATAGTTGTAAGAGCTGAAAAAGGTACGCTTAAAATTAATATTGGTGATAAAAAACCAGTGAATGTGGAATTCTCTACGGGAAGTTTTAAGGAAAGGCCTGAATTAAAATCTGGTATTGAAGAAATTGCTGGTATACAGGGCGTTTTTGAAAGAGGAAAATTTTTCCCAAATATACCATCTGAAACCAAATACCATGGCCCGTTTCAATACTTTATTAATTGTATTTTAAACAAAGAAAAACCCTTTATTTCTGGTGAGGAGGGACGTGCAGATTTAGAAATTCTTTTAGCAGGTTATGAAGCAATGAAAGGGAGATGCTTTGTTTCATTACCGCTAAGCCTTTAAAAATTTTTACAAATAAAGGAGGGTTGAGATGGAAATATGAGTATTCTAAATTATTTTTGTAGAACAGTTAATTAAATCTATTTATCTCAGGGGGCAAAGAAAATGAGAAAGATGATGTTTAAACTGCTGACAATAGTGATATGCGTATTTGTTTCAGTGGGTTTGTTATTTGCCAGTAGTACAAAAGAAGAAAAGGCTAAAAAAGGAGCCGCTGAATCCGTTAAACTCTTATTTTGGAGTTTTGGGGTTTACGGACTCTCCTATTTGGAGCAGAATAAAGAAAAAAGTGAATGGTACATAAATAAAGCTATTAAAAGATTCGAGGATGAAAACCTAAATATTCAAATTGAAATTGCTTTTCATGAGGGATATAAAGGTGTAGAAATGTTAACTGCTGCTGCAATGGCAAAACAAGGACCAGATGTAATTGCGCTATGGGGAGGCACATATACTTTAAACCTTAAAGATGGCTTGTTGCCTTTGAATGATTATTTTACTTCAAAAGAAATGGCAAATATTGAAGGGTGGGATACTCATGAAGCAGACGGTAAATATTATGCCGTGCCAATAAGGACAATGGATACCTGTATATGGTATAACAAGTCACTGTTTAAAAAAGTAGGAGTAGTGGCTGAAAGAGATTATGATGGTACATATGAATCACTTGTAAATATTTGTGAAAAGCTTAAAAAAGCTGGAATAACACCTATGGTAAATGGTGGTGCTGATGGGTGGGGAGTATCCTGGCTTGGATTTACTATGTTGGCTGATGAAATTCCTACAACCATGCAAAAATTTATAGCAGATTTGGCCTCTGGTAAAAAGAATTTTAGTACAACAGATGAACTTAAGAAGGTTCTTAAAGCTCATCAAGACCTTGTAACCAAAGGATTTTATAATCAAGATCTTACAACAATTAATAGACAGGAAGGAGTAACTTTATTCGCTCAAGGTAAGGGCGCAATGCTGCCCAGCATATCCTTCGATGTATTTGGTGCAAGAGCTGGTATAGGTGACGATTTAGGCGTTATGAAAATGCCAGCTTTAAGCTCAGACAGTCCTAATTTTGGAGCTGCTGTCGGAGGACATGGAGTGGATTCCCTTGCTGTTGCAAATTATTCGAAACATCCAGCAGAAGCAGTAAAGTTTATAAAATTCTTAAAGTCCTATAAAGAGGAAAGAAAATTTGTAAAAGAAACTGGAGAATTGCCCAATGTAAAAGGGAAATACGATGATGTTTTAGCAGATCCACTCTTAGTTAAAATTCTTAAATTTAGTCCCGTGGCCCCATTTCCTGATAATTTAATGCCAATGAGTATTGTAGATGCCTGGTTTAAATTTTTACCCGTTTTGTTATCAGGTCAGATGACGGTCGATGAATTTTTAAAAGAAATGGATAAGACACGTGATGAAGTGCTCTCTTCTCAATAAGTATAATATTATTGAGAATGTAACTTTTTATAGTTAATGGACAAGAATCGGGTATAAATTGAAATACAATCATGGTTACAAGCGGGGTACGCCATCTAGTCAACCGGGTATCAACAAGTAACTTTACAGGAAGTTACTGAAAAGGCAAAAGAAAACGGCAAGGTGCTCGCACAAAAAGTTATGAATAAATCTTTATTCAACAAGTGAGTACCTTGTTTTAAATAATTCTTCTTAAAAATTTAAAAGCTATAATCTGGAGAAGATCAATATATTAAAAATGTTTTATTGTGATTATAGGTTTTAACTTTCCATATAGAATAATTTTTAAAAATCTCTTCAAAATAAATGACTTAATTAAATACGTTTGAATTGACTTACTAAATATAATAAGTGAAATAATTGTATGAATTACTTAAGCAATAATCTAGGGAATAGATATGTATTCTATTGGAAGAATTAACATACTTGAAGAACGTGATATAAAAAAGTTGAATTCCGCAATATTCGATGTACTTGAAAATATTGGTATTAAAGTCGAAAATGAGATCCTTCTTAAAATTTTAAGTCAAAAAGGACTGAATGTAAAAAAAGAAGAAAGAATAGTTAAATTCCGCCCTAATGACATTATAGATATTATTGAATATCAGAAAAAAAGAACAATAAAAGAAAAATTATCTGATAATAACTACGCTACACAAGTAGCTGCATTAATTGCTCCATTTTATTATGATTTTGATAAAAAAGAAAAACGTTATGCTACAAAAGTGGATTTAATTAATATGATCCGTTTTTCTGATGCAAGAGGGGACAAGGTTTCCTTACCCCTTACCGTTAAAGATTTCGACCCAATGATTGAGCCAATAGAGTCTCTTGCCTTACTTGTTAAATATGCTCATTTTCCAGCTTCAGCCTACGCTCCCTATACAAAATCAACAGCCTGTATAACAACTTTTGCTTCATCAGCTTTGCAAATCAAGTATATTGCAAAGATTAATGAATTAATTTATGGCAAACCTGTTCCCCCAAGAGGACCAGATTTTATGACCTCTCCTTTAACAATGGGAAATCTTACAGCTGAATATTTACTTGAGGTAAGAAAGTATGAGGTGCCATTTTATTGTATAGGAGTTCAACCTATAAGTGGAATGGACGCACCTTTAAGTATATCTGGTTCAATAGTTATCGGAGCTTGCGAGATCCTGGGGGCTTGGATTATTACTAATGCACTTGTTCCTGAGCCAAATTTAACAGGGGCTATTTGTAGTGGAATAACTGATACACGTAAAGCAATAATTTCGTTTAATGCACCAGAGGCAATTTTACAAAATGTGGGGGTTGTGGAACTTTTCGACAAAATGTATGGAGGCCATGTAGGTATAGCTGCAGGAAATGATTACATCGATGCAAAAATTCCTGGATTTGAAGCCCTCTATGAACGTGTTTATCGAGCATTAGCTATAGCAGCTTTTACAGGAAGAAGTTTCTTTGTTGGGGGATCTGGAGCTTTAGATCAAGGGAGGATTTTCTCTCCTGTACAGTTTTTGTTGGATGAAGAGATAGGTAATGGGTTCTGGCAGTTTACTCAAGGGATTCCCTTAGATGAAGAAAGTATAAGATTGGAAACGTTACAAGAAATTGTTTTCTCAGGAAAATCTTTTATGGAAACTGATCACACCTTACGTAATTGCCGTAAAGCATTTTGGTTACCAGAATTACTAGACAGAAATGTGTGGGTAGATTTAAAAACAGAGCTAGGCAGAGAGGACAATATATTAGAAAAGGCAAACAAAAAATTTAAAATGACTATTAATAAATATGAGCAACCGGAATATGATCCTTCTTTAATAAAGGAAGTCAATCAAATTCTAGAAGAAGCAAGATCTAATTTGGTGAAAAACTAAAGATACAAAATTTAGGAGTCTGATAATTTAATTAAAAGGTTATTCTTTAAAGCACCAAGACTTGGAGAAAAAATACTATAAATATTTTGTGACCTTTTAAGAGTAAAAAAAAACAAAGTTAAAAGGTTTTAAATGAAGTTTGTAAATACATTTAGATTAAAGAAGAGACAGGATTTGGGGAAATCAGATTCTTTTAATGCAATGATTTCAATCTTACCTATAGCGCTATTAACACTGTCTCTAATGTTATATCCACTTATTAACATTTTTATTCATGGATTCACAAAATGGAATATTACAGGTACAACATTTATTGGATTGAATAATTATAAGAATTTAATACATTCCAAATATTTCTTTGTATTATTAAAAAATAATTTACTTTTATTTATAACAATACCTGTTCAGATTTTTATAGCCTTACTTATCGCCTATTTATTATTCGAAGAACCCTGGGGTTGGAAATTCTTTCGAGCATTATTTTATCTCCCTGCAGTATTATCATCTGTTGTAATCGGGTTTCTATTCAGAACATCATTTTCTCTAAATGGACCTATTAATGAAATGTTCCGGCTTTTACATTTGAATTTTTTAGTTGTAAACTGGTTAAATCGTGGAGTAACGGCATTTTCACTAGTCATCTTTGCTTTAATTTGGAGTCTATTTGGTATGCCGGTTTTAATTTTTTTATCAGGTATGGATTCATTAGACTACTCAATTATTGACTCAGCAATGGTTGATGGGGCAAATTGGTGGCAAAGATTTTTTAAAATTATTATACCGATGATAATCGGACAAATAGAGTTTTACACAATAGTGTTATTAATAATATTTTTTACAGCAAGTTTTGGATTTATTTTTTCAATAACTTCTGGGGGACCTGGTTATTCTACAACAACTTTAGAATATATGGTATATCTTAAGGCTTTCAAAACAAATCTTCTGGGACAATCAGCTGCTTTAGCAAGTACGCTATTTGTAATTGTTTTGATATTTGTGATAGCTATTTTAAGTGTATTTAGAAAAATTGGAGGTTGGCAGGATTAAAGAGTGGTCAAGACATCAGATGATTTAAGAAAAATTATAATATTTATTGTATTGTGTTTAATATCAATTACAATTCTATATCCTTTTATATTTATGATTATGAACTCATTTAAATCACAGGGAGAATATTTTCTTGGGCCACTTCGACCTCCAAAAAAACTTTCTTTTCATAATTATGTAGTGATGTATAAATCATATAAAATACTAAAATTATTTTTCAATTCATTAATTATTGTTACAGCAACCATATTTATAGAAATAATATTATCCTCCTTAGCAGCATATGCTTTTGCTAAAACAAAATTTACAGGAAAAAATATATTATTTGTGTTTTTTATTGCTTTAATGATAATTCCTTTTCAAGTTTTAATGTTGCCGTTATATATGCTATTTGCAAAATTGCACTTAATAAATACCAGAATTTCATTAATTATCATTTATACAGCAGTTGTGATACCTTTTGCTCTATATTATTTAACCATATCTTTTAGAACAATTCCCAATGAAATTTTAGAGGCAGCAAAATTGGATGGGGCTTCATATTTTAAAATATATTTATTAATAATTTTACCAATTGGAAAATCTGCAATACTAACTCTTTTTATTCTTGATTATGTGTGGCTATGGAATGAGCTAGTATTATCAATAATTTTTCTTCAAAGTGATGAAATTAAAACAATGACTGCAGGTGTTGCAACCATACTTGGAAGATATATGAATAATCAACCTTTATTACTTACAGGACTTTTACTTAGTGCGATACCAACAATAATCATATATACTATTGCTTCTAGATTTCTTATTAAGGGCCTAACCTTAGGTGCAGTGAAAGGATAGGTAAAACACGAAATATCATTGTTTCACATTTAATAATGAAATAAAATGGGAAATTCTAAGAAAAAAATATCAAAAAAATGTGGACAGCCATGGGTAGGAATGCAGCTGCACTTTGGACAGCCTTTTAGTTTCGTAAATCCGAAAAAGAATGTTACTCCAGGGAATATTCAAAAAGCCTTTTCTAAAATAAAAGATGTTATCCATGTAGACGGTGTGCTTGTTGGGTTTAGTAACGACCCATTTCTTTATGATTATACGGTAAAAAGTATTCACGAGCTAGGCGCAAAAGCATACCTTTGGTATGGAGTTTTAGCAGATGTAGGAGAAGATACACATGTTCCTCAAGAAGCCTACATGATTAATTATTTAGGGAGAAAAAATGCTCCTTGGGGTTATATTCAAAGCGAAAATTTTCAATTTATTTGTCCAAATCATTCATTTGTAAAAGAGGTATTAATACCAAGGTCAATCAACCTTGTAGAAAAACATGGGTTTGATGGGATTTTTTTGGATCGAATTCGTTTCCCGTCAATGGTTACCGGCCTTGAAAACCATTTTTGTTGTTTTTGCAAATCATGCCAACAAAAGGCATTTAATTATGGTTTTGATCTAATAAGGTTTCAAAACTATATCTCAAATATTATACATAGAATAAAAAATATATCTGAACTCGACCTAAATTATGTTGGTAATGTGTTAGAAACAGGTTCAGCCTATGGTTTGTTTAATTTAGACAGTGAGCTTTCGAAATTTTATAAATTCCGCGAGGGCTGTATTATTTCAATAGTTAAAAATATTTACACTGAAATGCATTACCGCAATAAAGAAGTTGGCTTAGATCTTTTTTCACCTTCCCTAAGTCCACTTGTCTCGCAGAATTATTCTCAATTATGCAAATATAGCGACTGGATAAAATCCATGTCATATTGCTATGCGAAGGGGCCAGCTAGTCTTCCTCTTGAAATCAGTTCAATAATTAAAATTTTTCAGCAAATAAATAAGGATTTAAAGTATGACACATTAGAAGTATTAATGGGCAAGTTAATTGGTATAAATAATTTTATTATTTCTCATAATGATGAAAAAATTAGTCCAATAACTGATATATTGAAACATGAGCTGTATAAAGCACGGACATTGTTTAATGTAAATATTCCAATATACCCGGGATTTGAAGCAGTAAATCTACCTGGTGTTTGTGATGTTGGCGAGAAAGAAATGGAACAATATTTGAGGGTTTTAATAGATGAAAATTTGGATGGATTTATTTTAAGTTGGACTTTACCTCTTATGGCGAAAGAAAATATAAAGGTCTTTGCTAATTATCTGAGTAAATTGTAAAAAGTTAATTTGCATTTTTTGTCATATGCGCGTCCCATTTAAAAGTTGGAAAATCCTATCTTATCCGTATGGTGGTTGTGAGAAGATTACATAACCAATAAAACATAACGGTATTTGTAAAGATAGTTGTTGCAGCTTCATATAATATACTCTATCTAGATTATGTCCATAGCAGTTCGTAATTTGTTTTTTAATTACCATCATAAACTCCATGGCATTCACGCTACTCGTTTCAGTTTTGCTCTACACAGTTCAATGGTCTCGGCACGTATATAGCTTCTGCTTGTGACCCAGTCCTCAGAGTACTCGATAAGATAGCTGGTCACAAGTCGTACATATGCCTCCTCGCTGGGGAAGATCCCCGCGACACGGGAGCGACGACGCATCTCTCTGTGCAGCCGTTCCTGCATGTTCGTCGAGGAGATCTTCTTTGAATCGAAATCCTCAAAGTTGTAAAACTGCAAAGAATCCTTGAGCCCTTGTCTCAAGGTCTCGATCGCTTCAGGATACTGTTCCTCGTACTCCTCGATGAACAGCTCGGCAAGCTTCAATGCCGATGCCCGGTCAGGCTGCACCTATATCTGCTTCAGTCGTGTAGCACACTGCGCTTTATCCCGATGTCCTACATGATCCATGATGTTACGCATAAAATACACCTTGCAGCGTTGCCAGCTCGCTCCCAGAAAGCTTTTCTTTACCGCTGCCTGCAACCCCTTGTGCGCATCAGAGACCACAAGCCATACATCTTCCAGACCTCGCTCCTTCAGCCTCTTGAACAGTTGCGTATATGTCTCCTCAGATTCACCATATACCGGCTCTACGGCCAGTATTTCCCGTATCCCTGAAGTATTTATGCCTGTGACATTAAACAACAGAATTGTACTCGGGCCAATGTGCGGGGCTTTGTCTACACGGGGCTTTTAAAATGCGGTGAATGCGGCTGCTCCATTACTGCCGAGATCAGGAAAGGCCGCTCATCTACTACCACTGCACCTTTGATAAGGGCAAATGCGGTGGGAGCTACGTCAAGGAGGAGGAGCTGGAGCGACAGTTTGGTAAAATCCTCCGGCAGTTTGAGTTCTCTCAGGTTGTATTTAATTGTTTATTCGCAGTAGATCCTCTGCCGGCAACTCACCATCCTCCTATCCAGGGTTATTCCCTACGGTGACTATTCGGTAATAGGGTCCGATTAATCTCCTCAACGGGGTCATTGCCCCACATAATCAATACAACCTATTACCTATCTACTCCAGATATAGACCAAATATATATTCAGAGCTGAAGTCGCCAATATCTTACTTTTTATTATGTCATTTCCTTTGAAATCTGATGCTCAAAGATAGATACTATGTAATTTTCTGAATGAATTGAATGAAATTATTGTGTTAATAGATTCCGGAAAATTGCCTAAAAAGTGGCAACTTTCCTACCGGAATTGGTGGCAATTTTGGCCCGGAATGGTGACAACTTTACTCCAGAAAAAGTGGCATTTTTGTTCCGGAATATGCAATTCTTACGAATTATGTAATACATGCCATTTTTAACTCTGATTAATAAATAATCCACAGAGTGATAATGGTTTCTATAAAAAAAGCTTGACAAGTTTTGTATTATTTGAAATAATTAAAACGTTTAAATAACATAATAAATCATTAATTACTTTTATATTTATACTTATAAATATTTAATGAAAAATCATTCAAACGATATAATTTTTTCTGAGAAAAAACGGGTAACCATAAAAGATATCGCTGATATAGCAGGGGTATCTGTCGCGACTGTTTCTCTTGCATTGAATAATTGCAAATCAATATCAAAGAATACAAGTTTTAAAATACATGCGATTGCGGAAAAGCTAAATTATACTCCCAGTGCTTTAGCTCGAGGTTTGGTTAAAAAGAAAACGAATACTATTGGATTGATTGTATCCGATATAACAGATCCTTTTTATGCTGATTTAGCGAGGGGTGTTGAGGATAAAGCATTTGAAAACGGATACTGTGTAATGCTCTGTAATTCAGATAATCAACCGGACAAGGAAAAGACATATATTAATTTGTTAACTGAACAACATATTGCTGTATTAATTATTGTGCCTGTTGAAAATGACGTTAAAAGTGTCAGCATTGCATCCAAAGCAAATATTCCTGTTATTTTTGCGGATAGAAAAATTTCAGATTCAACTATTTCGTCAGTGAGTGCGAATAATCATAAAGGCGCCTATGAAGGCATTCACCATCTAATCCAATTAAAACATACGAAGATTGCATGCATAGCGTCTATAAGTTTCAATTTCTCTACCATAAGTGAAAGATTAAGAGGGTACAAAGCGGTTCTTAGTGATAATTCAATCTCTTATGATGAACGATATATTTCTCTTTCAAACGGTAGAATTGATGGGGGTATTACCAGCACATATTCATTATTAAAATTATTACCAAAACCAACTGCAATTTTTGCAATGAGCGATGTTGTCGCTTTTGGAGTTATAGAAGCGCTTATGAAAGAAGGATATAAAATACCGGAAGATATTTCTGTACTTGGATTTGATAATATTTACTATTCAGAATTTTTTAGAGTACCTCTTACGACGGTTCACCAACCTAAATATGAAATGGGAGAAATAATTTTCAACCTATGTTTGGAAAAAATCAAAAATAAAAAAGATATTTATAAAGAAATAGTTCTTGATACGAGATTGATTATTCGAGAATCATCCGGAGCATGTTCAAATGAACTCAGTGCATGAGAGCTATTAGTAATTATAGGGGAAAGATACATGAATGGTGAGGGTACAGTATTCTCAGGAAAAGTAGCCGAGAGATTAAATCAACATGTCGATATCGAACTGATAAATATTAATCACTATTTTAAGAAAGAAAAAAAACCTTTTAAAGTACTTCATGAGATATCATCAACTATTAAAAAAAATGAATTTATTTCAATCATCGGACCATCCGGGTGTGGTAAATCAACGCTTTTATTTATTATTGCGGGGTTTTTTAAGCCTACAGAGGGAACTGTACTTCATAGAAATGTAGTTGTTACTAAACCGAATAAGGATAGAGGAATCGTATTTCAAGCTGATGCGATTTTTCCCTGGTTAACGGTCCGCGGTAATATCGAGTTTGGGTTAAAATCATTGGGATTGCCTAAAGAAAAAAGAAATGAAATAGCTGATCATTATATCAAACTTGTGCAATTGGAAGGTTCCGAAAACCTGTACCCAAAGCAGCTAAGTGGCGGGATGCGGAAGCGCGTGGATGTTGCTCGAACATTCGCAATAAATCCGGGTGTTCTTCTTCTAGATGAGTCTTTCGGTTCTCTTGATGCTCAGACAAAAGAAATGCTGCAAGTTGAATTATTGAATTTATGGGAAAAGGAAAAGAAAACCGCAATATTTGTTACCCATGATATAGAGGAGGCTTTGTTTTTAGCGGACAAGATATACGTTATGAGTAGTAATCCAGGTTCAATATATAAAACGATTGATGTACCTTTCGGACGGCCTCGAAATGTGGAATTGAAACTTGAAAATGAGTTTACTTCGTTACGACATGAATTGATGGATTTAATAAGAATTGTAAGGAAGAAAGTATTATGAATGAGCAAAAAGCATTTATGGATAGTGGTATATATATAATTATTAATATAATCATCGTTTTACTCCTTTTTATTATTTGGTTTATAGTTGTTCACTATGAATGGGTGCCGTATTTACTACCTCCTACAAGCGTGATTGCAGAGTTTGTAAAGGAACCTGGAGTAATTGCACAACATATGCTCGCAACGAGTTTGCGTGCTTTGGCGGGCTTTACAATTGGTTCTGCGGTGGGAATCGTTATTGCGCTTGCAATGGGTTGGAGCCGTGTTTTTTTGGCAATCGTCAACCCTTTTATTTTACTAATAAAACCGATCCCGGTACTTGCCCTTATTCCTATTTTTATCCTTTGGTTCGGCTTAGGAGAGTGGAGCAAAATACTGTATATAGCACTGGGTTGTTTTTTTATTATCGTTGTTGTTTCATCCGAAGCCATTCGGAATGTAAATAAAATATATATATGGGCAGGAAAATCTCTGGGCTGTAAAAAGGGAGCAATATACAGACGTGTTATTCTTCCTTCGATTATTCCTGGAATAGTTGGTGGGCTCCGGGTTGCCATTACAACAGCATTTCCATTCTGTATAGCTGCGGAATTCTTAGGTGCTCAGAAAGGTCTTGGATCCTACCTCATCAAAGCAGAGGTACACTTGACAATATCCAAAATGATCGCTGGTGTTGTTGCGATTACAGTTTTAGTAATCATTTTTGATAAAGGTGTACGACAATTAGTCAAAAATCTCACTGTATGGTCTGAGCGGGAGAATGTGTAATTGGGAGATAACAATCTAAGTCAAGCAATTCAAAGCCGTTTACAAAAAAGAATAGCTATACAGTTTCCATGGTTTCATCTATTGGGAATATTCTCTGTGCTAACAGTTATTGCTATTTGGACATTATTATCTGAATTGCGCATAGTCAAACCTCTTTTCTTACCTTCCCCGAGTGATGTGTATATACGGTTTTTACAGTATAAAGATGATCTCGCACTCGATTTCTTACGCACCTTTTATCGAATGATTTCTGGATTCGCCATTGGGTGCAGTCTAGGATTGGGAGTTGGGTTGTTGATGGGGTGGAGTCGAATCGTTAATGCAATTACAAATCCTGTTATCCAGATGTTTAAACCAATCCCTCCTCTCGCTTTAGCTCCTTTTGCAATTTTGTGGTGGGGGACGAGCATTAAAGGTGTGTTTTTTCTCGTAATATTCGGTTGCTTCTTTGTTATGGTTATTGATGGCATTGAGGCAATAAAGAATGTACCAAGAATGTATTATTGGGCCGGTGCAGCTCTTGGAGAAACCAAAGGAGGAATTTATAGGAGAATAGTGTTTCCGGCCATTATTCCTTCGGTAATTGGAGGCCTTCGAGTGTCTATTGTAATGGCATTTAATTTAACGACTCTTGCAGAGTTTAATATCGCATCCGGAGGTTTGGGTGATGTTGTTATTCGGGGGTACCGCTTTTTAAGAACAGATATATTATTCTTGGGGATTTTTTGTGTAATTATTCTCGCATTGGTTATTGATCTCGTAGTGGTATTCCTAAGTAGAAAATTGATTAGATGGCTTGGTTAATTTGTAACAGTAATTTTGAAATTCTATAGCAAAGGAGGTGATTTGGGACGCAGCAGCCACATATTATTTTGATTTTCTTTTAAGCATCACATGATGAAGCGCTTGTCAAAGTTTAAATTTTATTTTTAAGGAGGAAATGTATTATGAAGACAAAAATTTTTTTCTTTGCTTTAATCTCCCTGTTCTTTGTTTATACTCTCGCTTTCACAGAGGGTAAGAAAGCTGAGAAGATGAAAGAGCAGCCTCAGGTTGAAGTCGAAAAAACGGTAGATGAGGGTACAATTGTACTGAATTTCACACCGCCGAATCGATTGGTGGCTACAAATCAGTTTAAACCGATAGCGCCGAAGGCTGAAATGCGGCTGGGCATATTCGAGGTCTGGGACCTCCAGCTTCCTCGTCCTGCCTATGAGCTCGGTTACTTCAAAGATTTGAATATTGAAATAACCTCGATAAAAGAATTTAATAAGGAAACCCCAATGATGGAGGCATTGGAACATGGCTCAGTTGATTCAGCAGGTACATGTGCATTGGTAAGTGTTCCTCTTGCTAAAACTTTAAAAAAGATTGTTTGGGGGCCACCGTATGACGAATGGTGGGGAAATGCGGTCATGGCCCGCCCCGGCAAATTCAAAACATATGATGACTTTTTAAAAGAGGTAGGTGATTCGGATGAAGCCGCTCGCTTAACCTGTCAACAGTTAAAAGGCAAGGTGCTGAATACCATGCTTGGAGCTGGGCACGAAAATTTCATACAGGCTGTTTTAGAACGCGGAGGTCTCACAATGAATGATGTTACCATTAACGACTTGCCGCATACAGAGGGAGCAGCAGCATTTATTCGCGGTGAAGGGGATTTTTTCCTCGGTGATTTGCCAGGAAGATACCGAGTAGCGGAAGCTGGGGCAATTCCCATAATCGACGGATCACTTTTTGGACAGGAAGCCTGGTGCTTTGTGGGATATTTAATGAACAGGGACTGGCTCAATAAAAATGAAGAGACATCTCTTCGGTACTTAAGCGCCATGTACCGTGTGGCGGATGTACTGAGCGGTCCCGATAAAGAAGTCGCGCTTGAAATAATGCGTGACGCGGTCAATCGAATGAGCGGAGCAAATTTTACTATGGCTCAGGCAAACATTGTAAATTCTCAGATAAGCCCCTGGCAGACTTTCGAAGAGGCAAAAGAAACATATTTCAACCCAAATCATAAATTTTACTGGAACAATCGCGTTCAATACCTGATTGACTGGTACATTGAACAGGGAAAGATTAATCCTGGGGATGTTTCGGTTAAAGAACATAGTCGCGCGGAAGAACTCTTCAATAAATTGTGGAACTACAAGGTTCAATCTGAGAAAGATATGGCAATAGTAGTGGAAACATATAATTCTGGTAAGGTCAACAACAAGGAAAAAGTCCGAAGCTTGATAGAGCAGGCGAAGTGGAATTGGGACATACGAAATTATTTAGATGCGGCTAAATTAGCAGCTGAAGCTCGTTCTATAGCGGGTATTTGAGTAAAGAAGTGGTACATCGGTTTCAGGGGTTAGACATCTGCAGTCTAACCCCTGTGTTTTGAGAAATATTATGATCGTCGGTTTCCAATTTTCAATACATTTATGCATCCAATCGGAGAAGAAATTACTGACAATTTTCTTTCTCAATTAACAATCGATGTTCAGAGTGCAAATGAAAGTATATATAAATGAGACAAGGGGTTAAAAATGAGTTTTAATATTCATGATTTTTTTAAAGATAAAAAGCCTCCAAAATTAGACAAGAAAATGCCCGTAACCGAATTTTCAAAGCGAATTGACTTAATTCGGCACGAATTGAAGGCTCGTAATTTAGACGTGTGTTACGCGTACGGAAATGAGTATCGTCCAGGCGATATAGGCTGGCTTACTGGATATGACCCACATATTGAATCTTCTGCTGTTATCGTAGGAAAGAAAAATGTCATAATACTAGGATCGCCTGACGCTTATTACTATGCGAACGAAATGATAAAGATTGGTGAATTTTTATGTTTGCAAGGGGCGGGTATACCTGCTGCCGATTACCCTGGCTACAACTGGATTAGTCTTGAAGAAGCATTCAGTAAAGCGAGTGGTGGTAAAGTAAAAAAAATTGGTATATTAAGTCCATTTACTTTCATACCTTTTCAGGAAATGGAAGATATTCGAGCGGCTATATCCGGAGAAATTATTGATCTTTCTGCATGGATGTTACAGTTACGCTATAAAAAAAGTGCAATAGAACTTGAAATGATGAAAATAGCAGCAGAAATTGCAAGCCTTGGAATTGAAGCAGCCATAAAGGCAGTTAAGCCGGGTCTCACTGAATTGCAAATAGCTGCATATGCAGATTTTACAATGAAGTGGTTCGGGGCTGATAGATTGGGATTTACTACTATTGTGATGTCTGGTGATAGAGTTTCGGTAAATATCGGTCGGGCAACAGATAGAATAATTGAAAGAGGAGATTTTGTTATTATTGGAGTGAGTGCACGATATGAAGGCTTGAATGCCGCTTTAGGACGCACTCTGATCGCTGGTGATGATACAAATAGTGATAAAATGAAAATTCTTGAGCACGGATCAAAAGCCTACGAGCGTGCTGTGAGCAAATTAAAATGGAGAGGAATTGCACGGGATGTTGATTTGGCAAGCAGACAGTATCTTGCAAGTGTCGGATTTGAGCAATTTTACAATATTGGGCATGGTATCGGTTGGACTGAATGTTTTGAGGAAAAAATAGTTTCCCAAAATTCTGATTATAAATTTCCCAAAGGTATTGCTGTGCAAATTGATGTTTCTGTAAAACCAAAATCTTATTATGGATTAGATGCGAATAAAGTGGGTTTGCGAATTGAAGATCCGTATATCATTGATCATGACGGAGTCACGGAACGTCTGACAAATTTACCCCTGCTATTCAACTAAAAGTGAAAAAATTAGTTAACCTTAAATGTATCTCCGGTGTTTGTACGATTGTGGTGATATTTTTTTCTTTTCCACAAAATTGTACTCACAAGAAGTGGGAATAATCGTTGAGGTTGTTGATTGGCGCACATTAAAAATCGCATTTGATGATATCGTTGAGGAAGTAAGACTGTTAGGGATAGATATTCCTGAAGATGTACATAATCAGAAAGAATTGAAAATAAATAAAAATATCGAGAAGTTACGGGAAAGAGCTAAGAGCCATATACAAAGTTTGGTAGAAAATGGCCTTCCCGTTTTAGTTGAGTTTGATGAAAAAAAGATGGATTCGGATGGCAGACTCTTGGCGTATGTTTGTTTTACGAAATGCAGCTGCATAAGCAGGGTGTATCTCGACAGAGATGGGTTTGAATGTGAAATGTTAAACGAAAACATGCTACGAAATGGTTTCGCATTTATCAGAATTAGCCCACCAAATGAGAAATATGCAGATACTTTATTTCAGGCATATTTGTATGCACAAGAAAATGGGGTGGGCATGTGGCAAAGATGAAATACAGGTGCTTCCGTTTCGAAATTATTAATTTTTTTAACTATGCAATATGTACTCATCTAACATTTTGCATACGTGTATAGCAAATCATGTTACTCTATATTTACATTGTAACAGTTCGTGGTGAGTAAATAATTCCTTGGAAAGGGGGATAATAAAATGACAAAACTCATTGATCTCACCTTAAAAATAAAAGAGGGTTCTGTAATAAACCATCCCAATCATCCACGTGCACCGCTGCTCTGGAGTAATCAACGCCATGATGTTACCCAGCATGTATTTACTCACTATTGGAATGAAGAGAATATGCCACTCTACGATGGACTACCAAAGGAAGCTGGGCAAGGTGGAAAGGGCCACGGTTGGGCAAGCGAACAGCTGCTTGTCGGAACCCATATGGGTACACATATCGATGCTCCGTACCATTTTGAAAGTGATCCTCAACAGGATGCAGCATCAATTACTCTGGAGCAGGCATTCGGAGATGCAATTATGCTGGATCTGCGTAAAGCCTGCAAGGAAGGCAGGCATGCCATTACTATGGAGGAATTGGACGAAGCAGAAGACAAAAGCGGTGAAACCGTTAAATCAGATGATATTGTGATTCTCCATACAGGACATACAGCAAAGTACGCCTACGGTCCAAGAGCGAGTGTTGAAAAGTATGCCACTCTGTATTCAGGTCTTGCTCACGATGCTTCACTGTGGTTCATTAAGCGCATGGTAAAGCTTGTCGGTATTGACGGACCGAATGTAGATTGTCATGATATGATTTGTACTGCCCATGTGAATTTTCTTCTTCGAAAAAGGATAGGAAAAGAGCCGATACTGATGGTGGAAAACTTAGCTAATTTAGAAACCATATCTGTTAATCGGTTTACCTTTATAGCATTTCCTTTGCCAATTGTAAGAGGGTCCGGCTCTCCTGTGAGGGCTGTGGCAATGATTCAATGATTAACAATTCTCATCAAATAATTTTTTATTTGGGAGGTAGAGAAAAATGCAGAAAGTATTCGTTATGTACAGATTAAAACCGGGAGTATCAATCGAGGATTATCGAAAATGGTCTGTGGAAGTTGATCAGAGAGTCACACCTTTTCAACCTGGAGTTCATCGGTTTGAAGTGTATGAGATCGAGGGTGCGGAAAAGGGGGAATCACCCTATATGATCGTAGAGGATATTGATGTTGACAGCTGGGGAGAGTGGCAAAGGGTAGTGGCAAGCGATGCAATGAAAAAAGTTGTGAGTGATTGGGGAAATTACGGTGATGAGACTACGCTTACCGTAATTTACGGTAAAAAGATAAAATAATACTCGGACCTTATTGATATTGAGTCTGAGTACACCCAGCTCATATCAACCGAATAGTAACTGTTGAGAAGTGATGCTCTATTATTTTTAAAGAACTGAATAATGTACAAATGCAATGAAAAATATTTTTAAGGAATTATATAATTAACTTTGCATCATTAATTAAGGGAATATAAAATGGGAAACCAAAAAAAATGGCCCGTTATTGATACCCACACCCATATCGGTGCAATCCCGGGTATGATATTTACCGGTGATATGGTTGTACGGGAATTAGACAAGGCAGGATTTGATAAGACTATAGGAATACGAATGATAGCTGGTGGCGGCGGGCCATTCGGCGCATCACCTGAGCATAATCCATATAACGGTAATGACTACATTGCCCAAATGCAGAGTAATTATCCTGACAGGATAATCGGTTTTTGTATGGTCGATTTCTTTGACCAGAATATAGGTACGATCGGATGGAAAGCCGGAGTTACAAAACTTGTAGATAAAAATAATGCAGTCGAAGAGCTCAGGAGGGCGATAGGGGAGCTTAAATTGAATGGACTGTTTATGCATCCTGATTTTCAGGGATACGCACCGAACAATCTAGAGTTTGTCGGCCAGGTTCTTGATACTTTGGTAGAGCTTCAGAAAGAGGAGGGGCGATCACTACCAGTTCTTGTGCACGGAGTAGGAAATAATCTCCACTACACGGTACCAGAGCAGATTGGTGGTCTTGCTCAGAGTTATCCCGAGCTTTTCTTCATCATTCCCGAACTTGGATGGATGCTTATGGCCGATGCAATGATTGCTGTTGCGAAAGACCACGAAAATATATACCTGGAATTGATGCTTAATGTAAATATTCTTGCTACGAGAAGAGCAGTTAAGGAAATTGGTGCGCACCGCCTTACACTGGGCACTGATGCACCTTGGGGTAGCTATTCACTTGGGAGGAAGATGATCGAGGAGATAGCTTCTCCAAAGGAATGCGAACTTATTATGGGTGGTACTATAGCGGAGTTGCTGGGGATCTAGAAATAATTGGGAGAATGATCTTGTGTGTTTAAAATTAGTTTGAAAAATAATAAATAAAGTCGGGTTATTCTTTTATGGTAGTCATGGTTTATCCCCAGTATGCTACAGAATCTTTTCCGATAATTGATAGGAATTTATTGATAGAATTGTTCTGCTTGATGCATATTCTGATGAAAGTTGCCACTCAATACTCCATCTATTTACTGATAGCAAATTATAATTCAGCAGTTCAAAAAAACACATATGTCAGTGCAGAAAATTAATGGCATTGCTCCTGGGGGCTCAGAAAATAATATTTTTCCTCTCAAGTCCTTGTTCAATTCTCATTCTGATTTATTACTTTATCCCAAAAATGATATTTTTTCAAAAATCCAGACAGCTTGAGACTTTCTGATCAGCATGCCCCAGACCAAGCCCGGAGGGGTTTCGCAATCAATTTCCAAGCTCTACGCTCAGCGAACTAACGCGCTTACCCTGAGGTGGACAAAACCTTGCCTTCGATTTGGCTCTTAGGTACATTTCACCTTTCTTCAAGATCCAATACGTCGCCTCTTCAAGATGACGGGCTACCGCTCCACCTGCCTTCTGATGCCCTTTTCGTTTACGAATACGCAAAGTACAGTTGAGTAGCGTGAGAAAATGCATGAAATCGTTGAGCTCAGCACACCGCATTTAAAGCCTCCATATAGGCCCATTTCAAATACCGATTGAAATCAGACCGTACTCTCCCATCTGGAGTCTTGTCTCCCGATGCATGCACACGAGGTGTGGCGCCTTCATAAGACGCCGATTGGGAAGTAGAAGGAAATCGTTCTATCTCCCCAATCTCAACCAGGATAACCATTGCCGGGATGAAACCAACTCCCGGCAGTGTCTGCAAGAGTCCAGTTCCCGGCAGGAAGAAAAAGTATCCCGCATCCTGTTCTCAAAGCGTTCAGTCTGTTGTTCTATCATATCAAGGTGAGAGAGGAGTTGTTCAAGGCCACATCTGGTGTGGAGGAAAATACTTCAACGTTTGCTGAATCTGCTCCCTGCCACAGTTCACAAACACATCGCTCATTCCTCAATACTCACTCCGTACTTTGACAATGTCGCGTGAATACGGTTTTTCAGTCTCGTTCGTTGCTGGCTCAACACCATACGGGTTCAGGGTAAATCCCGCATGTCACGAAGTTCTCATGGCGGAATCCAAACAGCTGGTAATGTACCGGTTCGCTGAAGACAATTCAGTCCATGACAATCGAGTCTATCCGTCTTGTTCACTATGGCCGCCATGAGCATTGCCTTGCGCGCATGAACTAGCTTTGGCAGCATCCCGGCTGCTCCCACTTCATATACGATCCAGTACCAGTTGCCCACAGTCTCGATTGCAACAGGAGACCCCGGCTCACATTGACTCAGAAACTCTGCAAATGCTCCTTGACGATGCTCAATCCGGGTTTCCCGAAGCACCTTCCCACTCTCGTTTTCTACAGATGCGAAAGTGTATCGCTTGTGACAGTCAAATGCGATATAATTCACTTGTTGCGCCTCCTTTCTGCCAAGCTTTTTTCCTGGGGTGTAGAATAACCTATAATAAAGGCACTTTGTCAAGAGACAAATTTCCCCCATGCTGCTGGCAAGCAGCATTTTTTTCTTATGCAAAGTAACGCCGACCAGCGCCGAAAGCCGCTCCCCTTCCCTGACTCGTTCTTTCACTGTTCGGTGGAGATTCTTACTGAACCTGCACCAAACTTATAAAAGGGATTGATACAGGGGTCGTCCTGTTACCCCCTGTACTGATAATCATACAGCAGTATTATCAAACCCAGAAAAGTATCGGTACCCGACCGGCCTCATTCTCAGACTCAAGGGGTCTCAACAAGCCCCAGTTATCAAGGAGATACCGGCAGGGGCAGTTCAGAAACTGTAAAAGAGCATGTTTACGCATCGGCCGACCTATTCTTTTTCAGCGGGGAACACGGCGCCCAATCTATTCGAAGACCACCGCGAGGGGCCAGTTACAATGAGGGTGTCACCGCCTTCCCTTCTGCATAGTCCTTGGAAAATCGAAACAGAAGCTCCTCCTTGTATTCTACGTGGTGTTTCATCACATGAAAAGCAGCCTGGGCAAGCTTGTGGGCAATGATTGAACGGGCTACCAGACGTACCACCTTTCTCCTCTTCGCAGCCAGCCTCTCGTACAACCTTCGTATCTGGGGGTAGTACCGAATGGCCATAATTGATGCCTGGGAGAATGCCCATTTCAGATACCGGTTTCCCTGTTTACTGTTGGGGCTTCGATACGCTTTTCCTGAGGATTGGTGGATGCCGGGCACCACACGACTGTAAGAACAGAATGCCCGGGCGTGTGCAAAACGGTCAATGTCTCCCACCTCGTAGAGAATGGTGAGTGCGAGTATATCACCAATACCGGGAACGGTTCGCAAGAGAGAGAACGTGGAATCCTGCCGTGCTCTCTCAAACAGTGCTTTCTCGATGTGCCTAATCTGTTCAGTCAACAGCTCTATGCGTTGCAGCTCCATGGTTGCCTTGACGCGTACAAAAGGATGGTGGTAGAGCTCGTGCATCTCCTTCTCACTCAGATGCTTCACCGAATTACGGTCAAACCCCTGGATGTTGTACTTGAGAAGCATACGGTTTATGGCCCCGTACTCTGTGGCCCGTTTCGTGACCAGACGGATGCGCTCTCGCACCAAGTCCCTCACCGGACGAAGCTCATAGGGGTAGATGTACGCCTCGGGAATAAGCCGTCCCCGCAGCAGTTTCGCCAACGTGAATGCATCCCAGGTGTCGGTTTTTCTTCTTTGACCAGGTAATTGCTTTCAGACCCAGCGTGTGGGCCAGCTTCACCTCGTAGTCGTACTTCTGAAGACCGTACACAAGCCATTCCCAGTTGATGGTCGACTCCGCTACAACCTCAAGGAAACTCCTGTAAGGACGAAGCGCAGCCTCGATGGACTCGAAATCATTGTCCATCTTCATGTCCAGCAGTTTGTGATCATCCTCGTTGATGAGACACACGTGAGTTTTTCTTGCACCAAGATCGATTCCGCAGTAGAATTGCATTACGCACCTCCTTTGGTTGAAAGGTTTTGGGACCTCTTACGAGGATCCCGTTTTAAGATCTGAAGAGCAGATCTTATGGGAAGATGGTAATCCCAATACTGGGAACCATCAAGCCCCTTCATAACCCATGCCGAAGGGGGTGCCTTTAATAATTATCTCGCTTAGCATGGAGACGCAGCGTTTTCATACTATCAATTTAGTTTGAAAATGTATAATAAAAGACAAGTTGACTTTTACATCCGTATTTCCATATCACCACAAGCAAAGGTAGAGGAAGGGTCACTAAAAAATCAGAAACAGATGTTACAGGCAGAGTTTTAGCGAAGGAACGCGTACCAAAATGATTGGGGCACTTTTGTTAAGCTCATCTTCTACAGTTGAGGGCAATAGCAACAGGCTCTTGTATTAATATATAAGG
>CAZFTJ010000007.1:0-178324 GCA_964521865.1 uncultured Spirochaetota bacterium
GCGATAAAATCGTTCTTGTTACCGGGAGCACGAGAGGAATTGGCAGGGGAATTGCGCGTGCTTTTGCCCGGGAAGGGGCATCGGTTGTGATAAACGGGACCAGGGAGAATCTCTGTCGGGAGGTAGCTGAAGAAATCAGGAGTGCGGGCGGCAGAGCTTTTGAAGCTTCTGGAGATATATCCGATACCGCAACTGTGCATCAGATTTTTCAGAAGATCCTGGAGAAATTCGGAACGATCGATATTCTCGTCAACAATGCCGGAATTATTTACGTTGTCGATTGTATCGATACAAGCGACGAACAGTGGGACCGTACAATGGCAGTTAATTGCCGTGGCGTTTTTCTGTGCTCACGTGAGGCTGCCGGATATATGATGACGAAGAAGTCGGGCAGGATTATCAATGTTTCTTCTCAGTTGGGCAAAACCGGCGGGGCGAGATATACGCACTATTGCGCCTCGAAGTTTGCAGTTATCGGTTTTACACAGGCCCTTGCGAAAGAGCTTGCAATAAACGGGATAACCGTCAACGCCGTCTGCCCGGGAATCGTGGATACAGATATGATGGATGAGGAGCTCAACACATTGAAAAGGCTTACCGGCAAAACCACAGAAGTGTTGAGAAAGGATTTTTTAAAAATGATTCCTCTGGGAAGATATGAAGCTCCCGACGATGTTGCGGATCTTGTGCTCTTTCTTGCATCGGATAAAGCCTCATATATTACGGGGCAGGCAATAAATGTCACCGGAGGATATGAAATGCACTAGTGCGGGAGCCGGAACCGGTTCCGGTACATTACCTTTAAAGGGTTGCACCGTATGAATATTCAGACCTACCAGCTCAATTATAAACGCAACGTTACCAAACGAATCAACAGGCTCACGGATAGGGCTGTTAGAACAAAGCCGTTTGTGTGTACAGAGCGGGCCCGCTTCATCACTGAATCGTATAGAAACAGTGAAGGGAAAGACCCTTTGATAAGAAGGGCTTTGGCACTTGAGCACCTGCTTGAAAACATGTCAATCTATATCAATGAAGACGAATTGATCGTCGGAAACAACTCATCCGGACCGCGGGGTTCTGTTGTGGCGCCGGAATACGGTGCAAACTGGCTGAACAGGGAGCTGTTCGATCCGTTGAAAGCTCCGGATAAGCGGCCGCAGGATACTCATATTATATCGGACGAAACGAAGGATATTCTTTCAGAAGAGATTCTTCCCTACTGGCTGGGTAAAACCGTTGAGGATAGAGTTGTCGATATACTACCGGAGACGGTTATCGATGCCGGTGTTGCCTCTCTCGGAGAGCTTAATACTACTCCGGTAGCTCCCGAGGTGTATTTGAGAAACGGCATCGGGCATGTTGTAGTGGACTATGAAAAGTTGCTCGCCTGTGGGTTCAGCGGCATGTGCTCTGCGGCAGAAAAAATGGTAGATGAAATGGATCTTGCAATTCCGGAGAATTTTCGAAAGAAAATATTTTTTACTTCGGTTATTATCGTGTATAAAGCAGTGCAGAAATGGATTGAAAGGTATTCAGACCTGGCAAAGGAAAAGGCCCAACATTGCAAAGATGAGAAGAGGACGGAGGAATTACTAAGAATATCCGAAGATTGTATGTTCATTTCCAAGAATCCGCCGGAAACCTTCAGGCAGGCGCTTCAGACCTGGTTTTTTGCACAATTATTGCTTTTTGGTCTGGAACAGAACTGCACGGCGGTATCTCCCGGCCGGTTTGATCAATATATGTATCCGTTTTATAAAAATGATATACAGAACAACACGCTATCGAAAGAGGAGGCTGTTGAATTAATAGAGTGTCTGTTCGTTAAACTGTCCGAAATGAGCATACTATGGGATTTTGACTCCGCCTCGTACTGGTCGGGCTTTTCTATGACATTATGTTTGATAGTCGGCGGAGTGGATGGGGATGGAAATGATGCCACAAATGAGCTCTCATATTTGCTTATTGAGGCAGATAAAAATACCGGTCTGCTGCAGCCGGAATTAGCAGTAAGGGTGAACAGCTGCACCCCGGGAAGTCTCATGGCGGAGGCCATGAAGGAGGTGCGGCTGGGAAGAGGAAAACCAAAATTTTTTATGGATAATGCTGCGATTTCTATGATCCGAAATACCGATGTAAGCCTGAAAGAGGCCAGAAACTATGCAGTGGTGGGATGTGTCGAATTGACTCCTTCCGGCAACACAGCTGCATACACCGGTGCTGTTTTTATTAACTTGGCAAAGTGCCTGGAACTGGCATTGGATGATGGAAAATGTTTTATCAGAGACCGGTATATAGGTTTAAGAACGGGAATTCCGGATACTCTGAAGAATTATGATGATGTCGAGCATGCCTTCAAACAGCAGGTTTCGTATGCGGTAAAAAATGCAGTTATCGTAATGAATGCGGTTATAGAGTATCAGGCAAAGCTTTACCCCTGTCCTTTTTCTTCTTCATTAATAAACGGCTGTATGCAAAAAGGCAGGGATTTTACTGAAGGGGGAGCACAGCACAACTTCGTCGGTATTACGGGAGTGGGGCTCCCCAATGTAGCAAACTCGCTTGCTGCTGTAAAAAAGGTCGTGTATGAAGAAAATAAAATAACATTGAAAGATCTTGTAACAATTCTAAGAGCTGATTTTGATCGCAACGAACGGCTTCGGCTGGAGTTATGGAATAAAATTCCAAAGTATGGGAATGACGATGATTATGTTGATACCATTGCGCGGAAGGTCGGGCAATTTTATTGTCAGGAAGTGTCGCGATTCAGTGGACCTTTCGGAAATCGATTCAGACCCGGTCTGTTCGCTGTTTCTATCAATGTGCCGTTTGGTCTGGTGACAGGAGCGACTGCGGAAGGGAGAAAGGCCGGCCGGCCGCTGGCGGACGGAGGAATTTCCCCGGCAGCAGGCTCGGAGAAATACGGAGTATTGGGAGTAATAAAATCCGCTTCCAAAATCGATAACGTGCCGGCCGGCAATGGTACGCTCCTGAATATACGACTGAGTCCTTCGGTTCTGGACACAGATGAGGATATGGCGAAAGTAGTGGATCTTATACGGTCGTATCACGACCTGGGGGGCTATCATATTCAGTTCAATGTGATAGACAACGAAGTTTTACGGAAGGCTCAAAAAGACCCCGAACGCTACAGAGGTTTAATGGTGAGAGTCGCAGGCTACAGTGCATACTTCGTTGAGCTCAATCCCGAAGTTCAGGAGGATATCATTTCAAGAACCATTCATGGCGGAATCTGAACAGGATAAAAAATACGGATTGATTTTTGATATACAGAGGTTTTCGGTTCATGACGGCCCCGGTGTAAGAACTCTGGTGTTTTTTAAGGGATGCCCGCTCAGATGTCAATGGTGTTCAAATCCCGAGGGTCGGGTGATGGAACAACAGATATTGTTCAACAGCAGGAGATGTATTGCATGCAGCGGCTGCGCGGCTGTCTGTCGTAACCGCGCCAGCAGCTTGATAAACGGCACCATAGTGTACGACAGGAAGAAGTGCACCGTATGCGGAAAATGCATTGAGGTATGTCCTTCGGGAGCCAGAACTCTTTCAGGGAAATGGTTTACGGTTCAGGAGGTTATGGAGGTCGTTGAGAAAGATAAGGTTTTTTTCAGGCACTCCGGCGGTGGAGTTACTCTTGGAGGAGGAGAACCGACGTACCAACCTGAATTTGCCGGGGCATTACTTGCAGAGTGCAGGAGAAACAATATACACACGGCAATTGAAACATGCGGCTGGGCCGACTGGAGCAGTTTTTCCCTTCTGCTGGAAAAGACGGATCTTGTGCTGTTTGATATAAAACACGTTGATGATTCTAAACAAAGGCATTACACAGGCGCCTCAAATAGGATCATCCTGGACAATCTTGATAAGCTGTTTAAGTCGAATAAAAAGATCGTTGTTCGAATCACGCTGATTCCGCATTTTAACGATTCGAAAGAAGAGAAGGAAAAAATAGTTGATTTTATAAAATCAAAAAGAAGGAACGTAGAAATAGAATATTTATATTACCACAAATACGGTTTATATAAGTACGAGCTCCTGGGTGAAAGGTATCCCTATCGATATTAAAACCGCTCATGCTTAATTACGGGGAAATCGTATGGAGAACATTCTTGAGGAAATAAAAGAAGCTGTGTTGAACTTCGATAGAAATGCGGTTGCGGAGCTTGCCGCGAAGGGGATCAGTGAAAATATAGATCCTCTTAAAATGTTTGATGTATTGAAGGAAGTTATCGGTACGGTTGGAGAAGGTTTTTCAAAAGGGGAGCTATTTTTACCCCATCTTGTCGGCGCCGCCGATGCAGTTGAAGGCGGTATGCCCATTATAATGAAAGAAATCAGGAGAAGAGGAAAGAAGGTTGAGAGCCTGGGAACTGTCGTCATCGGCACGGTGTTGGGGGATATTCACAGCATAGGGAAAACAATGGTTGCAACCCTTCTTGCTGCAGGAGGGTTTACGGTACACGATATTGGTATAAATGTTAAGGCAATGGAGTTTGTCAGGGCTGTTACGGATAATCATGCTCACATTCTTGCAATGTCCGCTCTTTTGACAACAACTGCGCCGGAGCAGAGCAGAGTGATAGAGCTGTTGAAGGAGAAGGGCATAAGAAGCACGGTAAAGGTGATGGTTGGGGGAGGGGCGATAACGAATGAATTTGCACATGAGATCGGGGCTGACGGGTACAGCGGTACGGCTCCGGGGGCTGTAAAATTAGCACGACGCCTGATCGCCGAATAGCCTGAAGTTCGGATGATATACAGCACATGGCTCGGCGACGCATCGTGGTACTGTCTGAAGTAGGTTTACTGAAAAATGAAGATGGTAATGAAGGAATATGGTGGAGATGCCTTTGATTAAAAGGGCGCATACAAGGGAAACAGCATGTCGATGAGAGGATTTACACGAAATATAAAACCTGTTGATATTCTTACCGAGGAACAGGTCGAGGCGATTCACAGAGCGACACTGGATGTTCTCGAGGTGACCGGGATCAGGTTTGAGAGTGATAAAGCGCTCAAGATTTTCAAAAAAAACGACTGTATTGTTGATTTTGAAGACAGGAGGGTACGGTTTCCCAGCTACATTGTGGAGGAAATGCTGATGAGATGTCCGAGCAGTTTTACGATGAAGTCGAGAAACCCCGAGCACAATGTGAGGATCGGAGGAAATACGTTCTATTTTTCGGATATGCCCGGTGAGGGTATCCTGGACTTGAATACATGGGAGGTGAGGAAGGCGACGCGGGATGAAAATAAAGAAGCTCTTAGGGTTTTGGACGCACTTGAGAATTTTCATATACTGTGTTCCTATACCCCTTATTTCGAGATAGAGGGCGTAATTCCTGCAATGTCGATTCTGGAAAGTGTTGCTGCGAAGATGCGCTATTCCACGAAGGTTCAATGGACAGGGTATCAGAATGACTGTGAAGTTTTTAATATAGAAATGGCTAAAGTTACGGATCAGGATATTATGGGCCTCGGTCTACCCTCCGCTCCCTTAACCTATTACTCCGATGCGTGTGAATCGACGATTCGATATGCTGAGGCGCAGTTTCCAATTAATTTTGCGAGCGGCTGCATGATGGGAGGCACCTCTCCCGCTACCATTGCCGGAACACTGGTATCATTCGATGCCGAGGTGATCGGCGGCATTGTTCTTTCTCAACTGGTCAAATCCGGTACAAAAGTGGTGGTTGAAGATACCATACTGCCCATGGATATGCGTTCGGGTTCTCCCGTATTTGGAAGTATTACCGCGTGTCTTCATATAGGGGCATTCGGACAGGTATGGAGAAGATACAACATCCCGACATTTGCCGATTCAGGATGGACAAACTCAAAGAAGATAGATTTTCAGGATGGGTATGAGAAATCAATCACCTCGCTTATTATCGCATTATCGGGATGCAATGTGGCAAACCTGTTTGGGGGAGTATATGGAGAGCTTGCCTTTCATCCTTTGCAGGCAATCCTGGATAACGATGTTGCAGGTATGGTGGGGAAGTTTATAGAAGGTATAATTGTTGATAATGAGACGCTTGCAACAGATCTGATAGAGAAGGTTGGACCTATCCCGGGGCATTTTCTGACGACTGCACATACGAGAAATTATTTCGACAAGGAGGGCTTCTTTCCCAAAGCCGCAGACATGCTTCCCTATGAGGAATGGAGGGAGCAGGGGAGAAAAGACGCATTGAAGCTTGCCGGGGAACGGTTTGAAGAAATCCTTCATACTCATCGGTGTAAACCGCTCGCTGAAGATCAGGACAGGGAAATTGAAAATATTCTTAAAAGAGCGCGCAAGTTATATACGAATATATGACCTTTCGATTTTTAGCCCTGTAATAATACGGGCGACATTATGCAATGCAGCAGGCAGGTCGCTGGTATAGAAAGTGGGGAGCCTCATGATATTAAAAGGCAAGATTGCGGTTATTACCGGCGCTGCAACGGGAATAGGTTTTGAAACAGCGAGGCTTTTTTTTAAAAACGGCGCCGCCGTCGTTGGTATATATCATAAGAGATTCGATAAAAAAAAGATAAGGGAGGCGTTCGGTGAATCGCATAAAGCTCTTTATATGAAAGCCGATATAACGAGCTCTGACGATGTGAAGCACCTTGCATCTGAAATCGAAAAAAGATTCAACCGGGTCGATATTCTCGTGAACAATGCGGCGATCGATACTATCGGAAATGTTGAAAAAACATCGGAAGAGGAGTTTCGGAAAATCATGAATGTGAATGTCTACGGCACATTTCTGGTAACCAAGTATATCATCCCTCTGATGAAAAAAGATAAAAAAGGCGGTTCGATTATTAATGTTGCCTCAAGCATCGGCCTGATGGGAATGGCAGACAGATTGGCATATACGACCTCAAAGGGTGCAATCGTTAATTTTACGCGCAGCATGGCCCTGGACTATGTAGACTACCATATCAGGGTGAATGCAGTTGCTCCGGGAGGTACGTATACGGAAATGGTGAAGGAATTTTTTCAAAAACATGCTTCCGAAGAGTTTAAAAAAGAAGTTTACAAGATGCATGTCATAAACAGGTTGGCTGAGCCGATTGAAATAGCCAAACCTATTCTGTTTCTGGCTTGTGATGATTCTTCATATGCCAATGGAGCGATTTTTAGTGTGGACGGCGGCTACACGTGCGGCAAGTAAGTTAGAGACGATCCAACTATTGCCGGAGGCAGCGTTGTGTATGCAAATAAATTCTCATTGAAAGGGGGTGAACTTTTTTGAATTAAAAGCTTAGACGACACTAAATAATTAAATCAATAAGGGGGAAGGTCATGAAAAAGAATAGACTTTTTTTTGCTGTTGCTTTGGTTTTGAGCATGCTGTTGTGTGCAACATTTCTCATTGCCGGCGGCGGCAAGGAGAAAGAGAAAGCGAAAGAGGGTGCGGTTAAAGAAGAGCTGGGTCCGATGCCCGGTGAACCGATAGACAAGATGGCGACCAGAATAGCAAAGGCGTTGACAGAAGGGAAAAAGATTGAGCTGCACATGTTGTTGACATGGGATGCCCCTGGACAGGCCTTGCTGAAGGTATTGCCCGAGTGGGAATCTGCAACGGGGATCAAGGTGTTTACGGAACCTCTTTCGACGATTGAGATGTCCCAGAAAGTAAATCTTGAATTAGCCTCCGGCCAGCCGGAATACGACATCATTCAGTACGACCGGTATATCCACAAACCTGTGCTTGAAAATCCGGGTGTTCTCAATTTAGATCCATATATAGCGAAATATGATCCTAAGTTTGAGACAATGATACCTGGAATAGAAAAGTGGGGTATTGCCGACGACGGTACTCACAGAGCCATGCCATTTTACTGGTGTGACTACATTATGGCTTACAGGAAAGACTTAATCGAAGATCCAAAGGAAAAATCTGCATTCAGGACCAAATATGGATACGACTATGATATTGACAATCTGACCTGGGATAAGTCTTTCAAGGATGTTGCCGAGTTTTTCACGCGGGACACCGACGGCGACGGGAAAGTAGATTTTTGGGGTGCTGCCGAAATGTTTGCTCCCTATGCGGCCTGCGATACCTTTATGTCGCGATACCTCAATTATTGGGATAGGGACAAGCCTCTCCTTTCAGATCCTGCCACAGGAAAATTTACTGCCAATGATGAAGCGGGTTTGAGAACTTTACAGGATATGCTTGATGTTGTATACAAAGGGTATGAAGTTCCGGAAATTTTACAGACAGACTGGGCCTCAATTCTCGGAACATTTGCATCCGGACGGTGCGCAATAGCGTTTCAATACGCTCCTACCTGGTCTCCGATACAGGCAGAAACTTCAGAGTTCAAGATATCGGGACCCGACAAAGTTGGATTCGCCCATATTCCGGGAATCAAAGGAAAACCGAGATCTGCTCAGGATTGCGGATGGATATCGTTTATCACCGGAAATACCGATATTCCAGAAATTGCCTACCTTTTTCTAATCTGGGCCGGCTCTGAGGAGATCGACAAGAAAATGGCATTGACGAGCTTGCACAATCCGGTCAGACAGGCAACGTATAAAGATCCTGCCGTTATCGCGGCTAATCCGACATTTGCGGCGCAATTTGAGTATTCGGATAACCTGTATACAACTCCTGCGCATTTGATCTTCGAAGAAGAAACCCTCATTGTTTCAAATGCGTTGGCTGCTCTTGAGAACCGTGAGCTTACGAATCAGGAGGCCCTGGGCAAGATGGGTAAAGAAATCAACGGCAAATGGGCAGAGGTTAAATGATACGCGGGTTGGGCGAGGCGTTGTTATCCAAGGTCTGGTTATAGAGATATAACCAGGCCTTCGCATTAATTAGTGCAACCATCTGAATAAGGAAGGGCTTAAACGTGAAATTGAGACATAGTTACGAGTATACAGTGTGGAGATGGTACGTGTTCCCCGCCCTGTTTTTGGTTTTACTGGTAGGCATAGGTCCTCTTTTTTATTCTCTGTTTATAAGTACTCATCAGTATAACCTCGCGAAAGTGCAAATTCCATATAAATTCATCGGATTAAAGAATTACGCATTTTTATTTACCGATCCCCATGTGTGGAATGCTTTCAAACTGACGCTGATATTCTCCACTGCATCTGTATCTCTCGAGCTCATATTCGGAACCTTCATGGCGCTGTTGCTTATAGATGTTGTGCGTGGAAGAAACGTATTCAGATCCCTTTTTCTTATTCCAATGGTTATTACACCTATTGCTGTCGGTCTTATGGGAAGATACATTTTTGACGATGCGGTCGGTATTGTAAATTGGGTTTTTCGCTTGCTCGATCTGCCAAGGATCATATGGTACGGAAATACAAAGAGCGCGTTGATCACCATGATAATTCTCGATGTATGGGAATGGTCTTCATTCGTCTTTTTGATTGTGCTGGCCGGTTTAATGGGGATACCGAATGAATATTATGAAGCTGCGAAAGTAGAAGGCGCAGGCTTTTTCGCCATCCTATTCAGAGTAACGCTGCCCACTTTAAGGAATGTTTACCTCCTTGCAATGCTGATCAGAATCATCGATACGTTTAAGGAATTTGACAAGGTCTATATTATGACAAAGGGAGGTCCTGATTTTGCGACCGATCTGATTACAATACGAAATTATACTATTGCTTTCAAAGAATTCAACATTGGTTTAGGGTCTGCATTTTCTATTATAATTCTTATCGTGATGATTTTACTTGGAACATTTCTCATCAGAGTGGTGCAGAGGACAGATTGATCTCTTGTGGAACACAACCGGCACATAAGGAAAGAATATGAAATATAAAACTGTTGCATCAATTCCCAAGTTTATATTAATCGGATTGTTGCTCGTATTATTTCTCTCACCGATAATTTTTCAGATAATTTCCGGATTCAAAGATTTGGGTACAATTTATGACCCGGAACAGATCGTATCTTTGAAACACCTTACTGTAAAAGTGTGGAAAGATGCGGTAAGGCTTCAGAGATTTCTTTTCTATTTGAGAAATTCAATACTGGCGACCGTTATTTCAACAACTATTGTAATGTTATTTGCCATACCGGCGGCATTCGGTCTTGCAAAATTAAGAATGAACGAGAAAACCAGACGAACTCTCTCCTTCGAATTTCTTGCCATGAGAATGCTTCCCGGCATTGCGGTTATAATTCCCATTTTTGTAGTATATAAAAAAATAGGACTGTTGTACACGCTGCCCGGACTCATCCTCATCTATATTGTATTTAATATCCCGCTTGCAACATGGCTGCTTGAGGGATTTTTCAAAGAAGTACCGGATGAAATTTCAGAAGCAGCGAGGATAGATGGGTGCAGTCCGGGTATGGAGCTCACTAAAATTATAATTCCCTTATCTGCGCCCGGTCTTTTATCGGTAACCATTCTCACCTTTATTTTTATTTGGAACGAGTTTATGTTTGCTTCCGTACTGACGACTTCATCCTGCAGGACACTCCCTGTCTGGGCAGCGTATACAACCTATCAACATTTTATTGTAAATTATTCAATGCTGGGGATTTCTTCCACAGTCATGATTGTGCCCGTAATCATTTTTGCGATTCTCATGCAAAAGTATCTTGTCCGGGGCTTATCATTCGGTGCAATAAAAGAATGAGAGCTCCGATTGGTGAGGCGTAATGCGGATTACCGGCCATCCGATTCTGGATGATCTTCCGGAACGGGAAAAAGTACATATAACTTTAACGGGAAAACGATAGAGGCTTTCGAGGGTGAGCCCATTGCTGCCGCCATGTTTGCAGCAGATATAAAAGTCCACAGGACAACCCCAAAATACCATGAGCCAGGGGGTGTATTCTGCAATCGCGGACGGTGCACCGATTGCATTATGAAGGTGAACGGGCGCCCCCATGTGCGTACTAGTGTAACGAAGGTCCGGGATGGAATGGTTGTAGAATCAATTGAAGGTATCGGCCGATGGGAAAAAGGTGAATGAACAATCAGCTCGTTGTCATCGGAGCAGGGCCGGCGAGTTGAAAAAGGAAATTAATAAGAGATTGCGCTCTCTGCGGTCCGGCACATTTGGAGAAAAAAGGGACTTTGAAAAGGAAAATATTTTTCGAGACTTTGCCAGCAGAGGAGCCCGGTGTATATGTTAAACAAGCTTCCCAATGACAGTTATAATGGAGTTTTATCTCTTGAGCGCATCAGGCGGCTGCCGGGATGTCCGGATGAGTCTGAATTGCCGTATCTGTTCCAAAAAAATATTTTGAGATCGTCCGTGCCATCCGTTATTAAATGGAAAAGCAATTGAATCGGGAAAAAATATTTGTATGCCGCTGTGAGGAGGTAACCGAAGATGAAGTTCGGGGGGCAATCCGCGCAGGAGCCGGTACGGCGGATGGAGTGAAGAGGGCTACAAGAGCGGAAATGGGGCTCTGTCGGTCTAAAACATGTTATCTTAATATAGTGCGTTTGCTTCATGAAGAGCGTGGTCTGCCTATGGAAAATATAACACCCATGCTAATAAAAATACCGGTAAGACCCGACAGATTTGCCGGAATGAAGTTTGAAATTTCTAAAAGGTGCAGCTACAGGTTACTCGAAAAGTTCATTGGAGACTGGAATTTATAACCTGATTTTTACGACATTTTCTTCCTTAAGAAGCGGGTAAAAATTCAATAAACCTTTGATAAAGGAGCAATAAAATGGAAAAGTTGAGGGCAGGGTATGTTCCATTCGGTACACAGTACTATGAACCGGGGCGGCTCAAGGAAATCAGCGGGAAAGCCGAAAAGCAGCTCGAAGATGCGGGCATCGAGCTTGTTAAAACCGACCCCGTATTCGGCGAAGGCGAAGAGCCGGTGCGTGCGATACGTGAATTAAATACGGAAGACTGGGATTTCCTGATCGCAAATATCATCAACTGGATCGAGGTCCGTGGAGTGACCCGCGTGCTCATGGAGTTTCGCGATCGTCCCGTTGTTCTCTACAGTTTCGGCGGGTTTACCGAAGGCGACACACTTGTTTCTCCCGCTGCAGGTGCGGGCACTACAGCGATACGATATCCTCTCGAACGGTGGGGCTTCAAGTTCAAATATCTTTTCAACGGGCCGGATTCTCCAATGGATGTCGACGGCATCGTAAAGTTCGGCCGTGCGGCAAGAACGATAAATCTGCTTCGTCATGCGCGGGTGGGAATGATCGGGTGGAACGACATGGGACTGTACACGACGGGCTTCAACCCGGTTCGGCTGCGGGATATGATCGGCCCTGAGGTCGAAAGCATCGACATGCTTCAACTCGAAAGAAAGATTGAGGCTCTCGACCGCGGAGCGGTAAAGAAGGAGATCGCGAAGGTAACTAAGGACTGGGAGTATCCCCTCGGCAAACCGAGGGATGAGGTGATCGAACGGGCGATTTGCATATACATGGCCACCGTCGAAATATGCAGGGAAAAGCGCTTCAGCGGTTTTTCCTACAAGTGTGTCGACGGGATAGACCTCGAGATGAACGCGACGCACGCCGTTCCGTCCGCACTCGTTGCGTCTGCCGGGTACCCGTACGTAGACGAAAACGACGTGGGCAACCTGGTGGCCGAGCTCATGCTCAAATGGATTTCCGGCAGACAGGTAATGTTCGTGGAACACTACGAGCACAACCCCGACTGGATACTGCTGGGTGAAGACGGGTACATACCGGACGAGTTTATAGACGGCAAGCCGCAGATCAAGGATGTGTCGACCGCACTGCTCGGTGGGATTGCGCATTGTTCGAAAATGAAAACGGGACGGATGACTCTCGCCTGCCTGGCGGAAGACGACGCGGGCTACCGTATGCATATCGTCACCGGGGAGGGGAAACAGCCTCCGCAGTGGGTGGAGATGGGGGTGCCGCTTCCGTCGTGGCCGAGTGTGAAGTTTTACCCGGACGGGAGTGTGCGAAGAATACTGGACAACGTGATGTCCCAGCATTTTGCAGCGGTGTACGGCGATTATTCTCAGGAGCTTATCGACCTCTGCTATCTGCTGGATATCAAGGCAATCGTCGAAACCGCGTAAAGTGAAAACAGACCGGTTTTCGTCCCGAAAGGGAATACATGGCAGGAGGAATGCGATATGACAAAACTTGAAGAGTTTGACGCGAAAATTGCAAAGGTCAGGAGGTTTCTAAATAGAGGCGGGTACACGGGTGTGTTGTTCGGCGCTCAGCATAACTTTTCATGGCTGTCGTGTGGAGGAGACGACCAGATTATTCACGGGGCGGAGATGGGATTTGTAAATATACTCGTAACGATGGACGATGTATACCTGATCGCCAACAACATCGAGATGCCGAGGATCAGGGTGGAAGAGACCGCGGGAATTCATTTTAAGACCGTTGAGTATATCTGGACCGGTTCAATGGACGAGGATATCAGGGATGTTGTCGGCAGCGGGAGGCTGGCCGCAGATTTCGCCTACCCCGGCGCGGTCAACGAGAGCGCGAATCTGGCACTTTTGCGGGTGCCGCTTCTTGAGAATGAAGTTGAAAGATACAGGGAGCTCGGCAGTTTATGCGCCGCCGCGATGGACGAGACGATGTTTTCTCTGAAACCCGGTCTGGATGAGTTCGAGATACAGAGCGTCATCGGCGGAAGGCTTTTAGCCAAGGGTATTGTCCCGGTGGTGCTTCTTGTAGGGACGGACGAACGGGTCTTCAATTTCAGGCACCCGATGCCCACATCGAAGAAGCTCGAGCGATACTGCATGGTCGTTATTTGCGCGCAGAAGTGGGGGCTTATCCTCAACATGACGCGCCTTGCGCATTTCGGGCAGCCTGAGCAGGAGATACGGAAAAAATTCGATTCCCTGTACAGGGTCGAAATGGCCTATATCACTGCAACCGTTCCGGGAAACAGCATGAAGGATATTTTTGCAGCAGGAAAGAAGGTGTACGCGGATGAGGGCTGTTCGGGAGAAGAGCTGAAGCACTTTCAGGGCGGAACGTGCGGCTACCTGACAAGAGAACAGGGCTTGACTCCGGATGGGGAATATACGATTCAGGACGGCGAGATTTTCGCGCACAACCCGACTATAAAGGGAACGAAGCTCGAAGATTCTATTCTCGTGCGTGGAAAGAGCTTCGAAGTACTCTCTATGTCGGACAATTGGCCTGCGCGGGAGATTGAATACAACGGCGTGGTGCTGAAAAGACCCGAGTTGCTGGTGCGCTAGCAACATACCGTCTATGATACCGGCGGAGTATTTACAAGCTGCAGTATTTAAAAGCTGCGGCCGCCGGGAGGATATTCGCGATACAGGCGGCTCTTTGTGTGCGGAAATACTCGGGGGAGCTGTACGAAACGAATGGAGGGGTTGATGTATCTTACATTCGATGTAGGAACCACTTCGGTCAAAACGGCGCTCTTCGGCAGAGACGGCAGGCTGATTTACAAGGTAATAAACGATTACACTCTGAGCTCGCCTGAGAGCGGCTGGTACGAGGTGCAGCCTGAGGTGTACTGGAATGCGGTGGTTGACGGTTTCAGGGAGATTGCCGAAAAGAGCTCGGTTTCATTCGGGGAAGTGAAGTCTATTTCGGGCTGCAGTCAGGGAGAAACCGTTATCTTCCTCAATGGAGCGGGAAAAGCTCTGCGGCCGGCCCTGGTATGGTATGACAGCAGGGCGCGACAGGAGGCCGAGGAGCTGAACGATATTATCGGCAGCGGAGAGCTCTACGAAACGACAGGCCTTCAGGATTTTGACCCCATGTGGAGTGCACCGAAGATACTATGGGTAAAGAAAAACCAGAAGGATGTCTTTCGGAATCTCGGCCGCATAATGCTCGTCGAGGATTACATCGTGTACCGGCTCACAGGGGTGCCGCAGTCCTCGGCGTCTCTTCTGTCCACCAGCATGCTCGTTGACATACACAGAAAAAAATACTGGGACAGAATGGTGGATGTTCTCGGCGTTCGGGATGTTTTGCCGCCCATCGTACAGGAGGGGAGCGTGGTGGAGCGTGTGGCCCCAAATGCTGCAGATGAGATCGGGCTGGGCAGAGATGTAATCGTGGTGAAGGGTTCGATGGATCAGAATACGAGCGCTGTCGGTGCGGGCAACATTGAAAGAGGCGTTATCACAGAAACGACCGGTTCCGCGCTTGCCATCGGTATTACAGTTGAAGAAAAAGACACATTAAAGAACATCGGGCTCCCCTGCCAGCCGCACGCGATTCCCCGTCTGTACATATACATGCCGTTTGCACAGACCGCCGGCGCCGTGTACAAGTGGTTTCGAGATGTGTTCGGAAAAGAGGAAATTAAATCGTCGGGGAGTCTTGAGAAGGCTTTCGATGCGCTCAACAGGCTCGCAGAATCGGTCGGACCCGGCGCCGACGGTCTCGTTTTTCTGCCCTTTCTTGCAGGCGCATCTTTTCCCGAAAACGACAGCTTCGCACGCGGAACATTTTACGGTATTACCCTGCGGCACAACAAGGCTCATTTTACTCGTGCGATACTGGAGTCGATCGGTTACATGCTCAAGAAGATACTGGGCATCGTGGAAAGCGCGGGAATAGAAGTGCAGGAGGTCCATTCGATGGGTGGAGGGGCGCGTTCCGACCTCTGGCTGCAGATCAAGGCGGATATCTGCGGGTGCCCTTTTGTGAAAATGATGGAGGAAGAAACCTCCACGCTCGGTGCAGCTATTCTTGCCTCGGTTCGAACGGGAGATTACGCTTCATATGAAGAGGCGGTCAAGGCGATGGTCAGGACAGGGAAACGGTTTGTGCCCGATTCGTCGAATGCTGCGTTCTATAAAAAAGGTTTTTTGTTGTACAGCGAGCTGTATGAGTATCTCAAGCCTCTGTTCAGGAAGCACAGGGAATAGCTTTGCATTTCAGTACGGCCGTCTTTTCCAGGAATGTTGCTCCCTGATGCGGAGATCGAGCAGGTTGACAGAGGCATTACTGTAAATTCGCGTGTCGGGCGTTGATGGAATCGGGTGTTTCGTTTTTCCTTTCTGCGAGCATGATGACGATCGTGTAGAACAGAACGTAGATGTTGAAGCCGAAAAGCGCACCCAGAAGGTTCTGGTTTTTTATGTCGCCTATTGTTCCAAGAGCCTTGAAGCCGGAAGATATGCCGAGTTTCTCGATGCAGACCATGGCGTCGGCCATCCCTCCAAGCGTCGATTCCCTGTCGGATGTCACCGCAAGAATCTTTCCGCCGAGTTTTCTGGCCTTCCGGGCGAGAGCGAGCATGGTTTTGGTTTCGCCTGACTGTGAGATCGCGATGAAGAGATCTTTTTCATCGAAGGGCGGGTTTATTTCATCGAATACGGTGTATGCCCTGAGGCCTACGTGATTGAGCTTCATCGAGAGTATCCTGCCGAACATTCCGGAATGTCCTATGCCGAGCACATAGATATGTTTCGCACCGAGCATGAAGGTTACCGCATTCTCGAGCTCTGCACCATCTTTCTTTTCGAAAACTTCCCGAGCATTGAGGTAAAAATCCGAAAGTGTGTCCATAGAGCGCGTAGCCATCGGCAACCCCTTTCAATCGATCATACCTGTGTGAGTTAAATTCCCGGGGCCGACATTCTGCCGGATGCAGGTTATCGGTCCCGGTATTATTAAGGAGGTTTTCAGGAATATTTCTTTAAAAGCGTCTCAAAAACCTCAACAACCCTGTTCGCCTGCGCCTCGCTGATGACGAGCGGCGGTTTGATCTTCAGCACATTTCCGAGGCCCTTGAACTTGCTTTCACCGAAGATGACGCCGTGCTCGACTGCTTCCTTCACAATGCTGTGGCACACATCGTTTGCCGGCTGTTTCGTTTTTCTGTCCTTCACGAGCTCTATGCCGATCATCAGTCCGGGGCCGCGGATATCTCCGATCATCTCGTATTTTTCCTGAAGCTCCTTCAGCCTGCCGGTAAAGTACGTGCCCATAATTACCGCCTTTTCGATCAGGTTTTCTTCCCGAATCACATCGAGTGTCGCAACGGCGGCTGCGAACGATACAGGAAAATGCGCGAAGGTAAAGGAATCGCTTGCAGGTTCTGGCGGCTTGAGGTCGTCACGCTGCATCACCCCTGCAAGGGGGAACCCGCCTGCAATTGCCTTTCCGAAGGTGAGGATATCGGGATATACGCCGTACAGCTCGCTCGCAAACATGGCTCCCAATCTTCCGAAACCGGTCTGTATCTCATCGAAGATGAGGAGGATGCCGTACTGGTCGCATATCTCCCTGATGCGTTTGAGGTATCCAGGAGGGGGCGGAATCATGCCGCCCGAAGCCTGCATCGGCTCCATGATTATTCCGATAACCGGCTCGACTCCCCGTTCTATCATTGTTTTCACGTACCCGGCGCACATGATGCCGCATTTCGGGTATTCGAGCCCGAACGGGCACCGGTAGCAGTAGGCGTTGGGAATTCGAACGACATTTCCCATATATGCGGAAAACAATCGGTTGAGGGGATGGTACGGCCAGCTTGCGGCGATTGTCGCAAACGTGCGGCCCGAGTAGCCTTCAAAGGGTGCAAGGAATACCATGCCGTCCGGATTGTTCGTGATAGCGAGCTTCATAGCCGATTCGTTTGCGACCGATCCGTGAAGGCAGAAGCTTATCTTCTTGAGGTTTTTCGGTGCGAGCTCTCCGAGCTTTTTCAACAAAAGCAGTTTGGGAATTGTTTCAAAGCTCGTCCGTACATGGGAGATTTTTGAAATCTGTTCCCGTACGGCCTCTATTACCTTCGGATGGCTTACGCCGATGTTGTACGTCCACGCCTGGGATGTGCAGTCGATATATTCCTTTCCGGCGGTGTCCCTTATTACTGCACCTTTGCCGCTGTCCACAACGATAGGCAGGCCCCCTCCTACCGAGCCTGACATGAGATACTTCCTCCCCTCTTCCAGGTCTTTGGGGTTTGCGTTTTCAAACATATCTGTTGCTCCTCCCTGTAATTTTTAGCGCATGGTCTTCGGGTTCGTCAAACGGCTTTCTTTTTAAATGGTGAATTTACGCGCCTTTTTGTATCGTCTCCGCCACATCGAAAATAACCTTAAGACCCTCCTTGCGCCGCATGATCTCCATGCCTTCCTTTGCCCTGTCGAGCGGCAGGGTGTGGGTAACGAATCTCTCCAGATCGAGTTTCGGGGCTATTGCCGCGGCCCGCCTGAAATCGTCGATGGTCGCGTCGATACTGCCGTAAATCGTGACCTCCCTGTAGTGTACGATGTTGGGGTCCATGTTCCAGACACTGCCGTGAGGAAGCCCGCCGAAAATGAGGAGCTTTCCGCCGCTCTTCACAATTTTTATGCCGCTTTCGACTGCGGCGACGCTCGGTGCTGCGGTCACGACGACATCGGCACCGTGAGAGCCGCAGAAATCGAACACCTCATCTTCCCATGTCCCGACACCGCCGTTGATTGTAATATCGGCGCCGAATGCGGTTGCCTCTTTGAGCCGGCTTTCCACCATATCTATAACTCCGACCTTGCCGGCTCCTATCATTTTCGCGAGAGTCATATGAGAAAGTCCTATGGGACCTGCACCGAAGACAACTACCGAATCGCCGGGCTGAATGCGAAGTTGACGGAGCCCGTGGAAGCAGCAGCTTATCGGCTCGATCATGGTGCCTGCGGCATCGGACACATCTTCGCCTATCTTGACGAGCGCGCCCCTCTCGACACCCTTTTCGGGGATGACCATGTACTCGGCGTATCCGCCGTCGAAGGTGCAGCCGAAGACCACAACGTTTTCACATAGATTTTCTTTTCCGGAGACGCAGAACTCACACTGGCCGCACCCGTAAATCGGCGCGACAACCACCCGTTCACCGGGGGCATAGCTTTTGACTTTTTTTCCAACTTTGTGAATCTCGGCAGTCAGCTCATGGCCGAAAATTACGGGGATTTTGTACCTTTCTTCGACACCGTTGAAGTAACTTCGGGCATCAGAACCGCATATACCGCTTCCGCGCACCTTTATAAGCACGCCGCCGTCACCGACCTCGGGGATAGAGACGGTTTCAATTCTCATGTCTTCTTTATTACCGTAAAAGAGCGCCGCTTTCATTTTGTCGCTCATCAAATTTGCTCCGGGTTGAATCGAGTGTATGTATTCAGAGCATGACGTGGTACTTTTTTATGGTTTTATTCATTAAGAAGATTCCGGTTATTTGTACCAGAATTTTTATGCTCAACTGACTTATTGTGTTACAATTTCATATCATTACATTCTATAGGTAAAAACCATTAGGCAAGTGCCGGTTTGAAACTTTTACGTTTGAAAGTTCACTTGCCTATTTATTAAAATTATTGCCGAATGAAGCTCTAGTGCACGTTTGATGCAGAAATTTGTAATATTCGTTTATATAAATGGTAAATAATGATTGATTTGACCACAACTTAACATTAAATTAAAAAAAAATCAACATATTTTTATGAGTAAATGCTATAATTTCAGAAAAATTTCCAAAGGTGCGCGTACTCTTATGAACATTCGTCAATCAAAGATACTCGAGCTCATCGAGAGAAACAAAAGAATATCCATTTCGGAGATAAAGGATATGTTCGATGTTTCCGAAATGACGGTTCGGCGTGATCTCGCCCTTCTCGAGGGAAACGGTTTCGTTACGCGCGTTCATGGGGGTGTAATAGCACGAAGAAAGCTCTTTTTCGACCAGTCGTTCAGCCAGAGGGAGACGGAGCACGTTGAGGAAAAAAAGGTCATAGCTCGAAAGGCGCTTGAAATGATCGGTGCCGGTGACAACATCATTCTTGATACGGGGACAACCACTTTGTACATCGCACGGGAGCTCGTGAAAAGCACCTTTACCATCACCGTTGCAACCACCTCACTTGCTGTTGCAAGTATACTTTTCAACTCCCATCATGATGTGCTGATATTCGGCGGATTTCTCAGGCGGGAGATACCCGACCTGATCGGTCCGCTCACCGAAAAGAACCTGCTTGATTTTCATGCAGATACGCTGTTCATGGGGTGCGACGGCCTCGTTGCAGAGGAGGGCTTCTTTACATCGGATCTCAATATCTCGAATATCGAGGAGAAGATGGTACGGCTTGCGGACAGGGTCATTGTGGTCACCGACAGCAGCAAGTTCGAGCACAAGTCCTTCGTGAAGTATGCCGGCACAGATATGGTTCACACGATTATCACGGACTGGAAGGTCGACTGCAGGCAGGTCGACGCATTTGCGAAGAATGGGGTCGAAGTGGTAATCGCCGGAAAGTAAAGGAAATAAATGTTATACTGTTTTTTAAACTCCTTTCTCCGACATGATTTTCACCCTAAATACAATCTATGTATTGTACCCAAGTAAAACAACAATCTTGACATATAAGGTTTTAAAGAAGATCACTGACTAAGACCATTCAATAAAGCATCCATTAATGACTCCAGCTGTTTATAATCTCTGTACCCCAAAACACGTCTTACCTCTTCTGCATTCATGAAAATTATTATAGTTGGAAGCCCATAGACATTGTAAATACGTACGAGCTCTTGCATGTAATCAAAGTTTACTTTGTATACTGCAAGTTTATCAAAATTGTTCAGTGCAAACTCATTAAGAATGGGAGCCATCTTTCGGCAAGGGGTACACCAATCAGAGTAGAATTCAACAAGTGCTATTTTTTTAGTGTTTTGTATTTCGTGTTTGAACTCTTCAATATTCTGAATACTAATAACAGCATTCTTGTAAGAATCCGTAGTGTGGATAACATCGTTTTTATTTTGTGATGCACAATAAACGAATGCAGTAGTAGTAATCATGTTTAAAACATATACAAATAATAATATAGCAGTGTTTTTCATTGTGCCTTATGCAACATAAGATATCATTATTTATTTTTATAAATATTTAGAGTAATATTATCGAATACACTATAACAAGCATCATTTAAAATTAAATTTTAGGATATTTCGTACCTCCTTTAATTCCATCTATAAACTCCAAGTAATCATTTGTGATTTAATTCTTTTCAAGAATTGAGCTGTTTAACACTTTTTCTCTGAATCAGTTCACCGCTAATGGATATTTTTACAGCAGGTGCATTGAAATCATTATTTATCCTGTTTATAATCATCCTCATCGCCATTTTACCAATTTGTTTCTTGGAGACATCCATTGTTGTGAGTGGAGGGTCCATGAACGCGCACAAAGGTAGATTATCGAAACCGATAATTGATATATCTTCGGGTACTTTGTAACCCCGTTCCTTAAATGCTTTTATACATCCGTATGCAATGATGTCATTTGAAGCAAAGATAGCAGGAGGAATTTTTACTCTCTTTTTCAGCATACGAAGCATGTCGGTATATGCCCCATCAAAGGTTGAATCAACTGAAAAAATGAACTCGTCATGATAACGGAGATTGAAATAATTTATAGCTTTCTTGAAGGCCTTATGTCTCAAGTATATGTTTCTTACGTCGACTCGGCTGGTGATAAGGCCGATTTCGCGGTGTCCATTTTCATTGAAATATCTGATTATTTTGAACAGGGCTTCAGTATTATTCATATCAATAAAATCCAGTTTCATGAAATCAAAACTCGTATCAATGATTCCAACTGGTTTATTTATTGTTTCAAAGGGTTTCAAGTCCTTATCATTAAGTTCCGTGCCTAAAACGATGATTCCATCGAGAGATGGAGTACGAATCTGGTCTACTATTTCATTTATATCGGAAGCTTTGTAACTGTTAACTTCAAGATTAAAACCGTTGTTTCTCGCCTCTAATTGTAGTCCGTCAATGTATGAAGAAATAAATACATCATGGTCGCGGTTCAGCACATGTCCGTGTTTTACAATCTTTAAAAAACGAACCGATCCAGCTCTCAGTATTTTCAATTTTGTCTGAAACAATTCAGGGTTAATCGATTTTGCTATCTCAAGAACTTTATTACGAGTGGCTTCACTAATTCCAGGCTTATTGTTGAGAGCAAGAGAAACAGTAGCAATCGATACATTTGCAGCGTATGCAATATCTTTTATTGTTCCAGACATTTGTACCCACTAAAATATTTTAGACTATTTTAGCATATTTTAAGTATAAAGAAAAGTGCTTTTCGATTTAATAAAACGATAATTTATATTCTGTAACTATACTTAATTACTTAAAATATTAAGAATTAAAAGATAAATAAAACTGGTATTCGCTTTGGCTTTTCTGTATAACAACCTTATAATTTAGCATTCGAATATCAAAGAAATTAAAAATAGTATTGACAAATTATTTCTGCACTTTAAAATGTTAAATAATTTTTAGTAAGGGGTGGTTTTTAATCACTATTGTTTTAGATTTTACAATATTAAAATGAATGGAGGTATGCGGTATGAAAAAGTTTATTATTTTAGGCGTCAGTTTTCTTGTGCTATGCTCTCTTTTTCTGTTAGCAGCCGGGAGTAAAGAAGCAAAGGGACCTAAAAAGCCGGAAGATGTTGTTATTCCGGTTGTATATCTGGACGTTTCGATCAATTTTGCACAGCCCATTAAAGCAGGAGTTGAGCAAGCTGCTAAAGATTTTGGTTGTGACGCAAAACTTGATGGACCGGTTAACTGGAATATTGATCAACAAGTTTCAATAATTGAGGGATATATTACTCAGAGAGTTGATGGGCTTGCAATAGCCCCTCTAAGTTCTGAAGTAATTGACCCCATTATTGCAAAAGCGATAGATGCAGGTATTCCGGTTGTAACTTTTAACACAGATTCGCCTACATCAAAGAGAATAGCTTTCTACGGTCAGGATCTGGTCGAATCAGGAAGAGTACAGGCAAAGATTTTGATCGAATATATGGGCGAAAATGGCAAAGTTCTCATTACGAGTTGTGATGCAGCCGCTCCCTGGTCTCAAATGAGAGAGCAGGGGGTAAGAGAGGAGCTATCCAAGCATCCTGGTATAAAAGTGCTTAATATCATCAACGCAAAAGGGGATGAGCAGCAGTGTTATGCAGCAATTGAAAACGCTATCCAGGCATACCCGGACGTAACAGGCATTGCTAGTCTTGATGCGGTAACAACACCTGCTGTTGGTAGGGCAATATTGAGGTACGACCTCAAAGGTAAAATTAAACAGGTTGGCCATGATTTAATGCCTGAAACTTTAGATAACATTAAAGCTGGCGCGACAAATGCTACCTTGAGTCAGAATCCCTATCGGCAGGGGTACCTGCCGGTTGAGCAACTTTTTAAACACGTAACTGAGGGTGCTCCACTGGAAAGTGTCGATACCGGTATTCTGCGTGTCGATGAAGCTAATGTTGAAGAGTATATAAAGAGACTCGAAGCAGGAGACAAAACAGTTGGTTGAGATTTTGATTGTTATCTGATTATAATATATGGCGCTTTTTGGGTACTAAATGTACAGTTCAATATGAGTATAAAAGATGATTAATTGACTGTGGGAGATTAAATTTTTCCGGTACCAACAAGAGCGCCATATGTCTTTTCATAGCTTGCCCCGGTGTTAATTAAACAGATTATGCTACATTGTCTGAAATTACTAGCGAGGCGCAAAGTGCTAGTGAAACTCAAGGAGGATTCACGGTGGGATTGATTTTTAATCAATTGGTATGATTACTTGATTAATATACGTTCTTATTTATTGCGACGAGGTTGAGTTATGTCAGAAAAAGAAAAACCCTCTTCTGTAGAGTCGGATATTACAGCTCATAACAATGAAGAAAGAAATGTTCAAGATCTTGCTGAGGGCAAACGGCAAAGTACCGGATTTATTTCAGGTCTGTTTAAAATACGTGAAATTGGAGTCCTCCTCGCACTTATTCTGCTTTTCATAACTTTTTCCGTTTCCTCTCCATTTTTTTTCGGTTTAGAAAATCTACTTAATGTTCTCCGTCAAGTATCGCTTCTTGGAATCATATCAATGGGTATGACCATGGTCATCGTATCGGGAGAGATAGATCTTTCGGTTGGAGCTGTTTACGGATTTGCTTCGACAATCGCAGGCATACTCATGACAAATAGTATATCCATCTGGCTTTCAATCATTGTGGCACTTGTCTGTGGAATCGTTTTTGGTACGATGAACGGTCTGCTTGTCACCTACGCTCGAATCCCGGCACTGATCGTCACACTTGGAATGATGAATGTCGCACGAGGAGCCTCTCTTATTATAAGTAAAGCACAGGTTATTTCGACGAACTATCGTACGGTATCAGATCCTTCCATAGATGCATTTCTTTTTCTGGGGCAGGGAAAGTTATTTGGTGTGATTCCCATGATGAGTGTTTTTCTGATTGTTATAGCGATCGTGTCTTATATCGTTTTTAATACAACAATCCTTGGGTACCATATGAGAGGTGTTGGGGGAAATGCTGCTGCAGCGCGCGCGTCGGGTATAAATGTGAAAATAATAAAAATATCAGCCTTTTCAATTACCGGTCTTCTCTGTGCTATAGCGGGTGTTTTAAATCTTTCATTTCTTGCAAATGTTCAGGGTACGATAGGGCAGGGACTCGAACTCGATGTTATTGCAGCGGTCATTATTGGAGGTACAACCCTGATCGGTGGCGAGGGTACCATTCTCGGAACAATTATCGGGGTACTTATAATTGGTGTATTAAGAAACGGCCTTATATTACTTGGAGTTTCTCCCTTTTGGCAGATTCTCATTATTGGAGTTGTTATTATCGGGGCAGTTGGCATTGATATGTGGACAAAAAAGAGAACTGTTTAATAACGAGGGCCGCTGATATAAAAGGAGTGTGCATTTGGAAGATATAATCACATTTGAACATATTACAAAGAGGTTCCCTGGTGTAATCGCACTTGACGATGTGAGTTTTTCAATCAAAAAGGGGGAGATACATGCGCTTGTAGGAGAGAACGGTGCCGGCAAATCGACATTGATGAACATTCTCGGAGGAGAGATTCAGCCAGATGAAGGTTCAGTAATACTCAGGGGAAAGGCAACTCAGATACCGAACCCATATGCAGCACGAAGGCATGGAATCAGTATTGTATATCAAGAATTGAAGCTCTGTCCAAATTTATCTGTTGTTGAAAACATTTTCTTGGGCAGGGAGCGTGAAGGTAGTGGGGGGCGTCTTAAAATAAAGAAAATGAATGCGCAGTGTTATGAAGTCTTTGCATCGCTGGGAGTGACATTGAACCTTAGAACACTCGTTCGCAATCTTTCTATCGCCGAACAGCAGCTTGTTGAAATATCGAAAGCGATAAGCCTTGAATCCGACGTACTCATAATGGATGAACCGAATTCCGCATTGACGCTTACTGAGACTGAAAATCTTTTCAAAAATTTAATACGGTTGAAGGAAAAAGGTGTAACAATAATATTTATTTCCCACAGAATAGAAGAAGTGTTTAAAATATCAGACCGGATTTCAGTTTTAAGAGATGGTAAATACCTCGGTACATTTCATACAAGTGAAACGAGTTTTGACCATATTGTAACCTTGATTGCTGGTAAAAAACTTTCAACTGAACTTGCACAGACACACGAATCAAAAACACATTCAAACCGTGTTGTGCTTGAGGTTCGTAATTTATCAAGAGGGGAATTTTTCAAGCATATTACTTTCCAGCTATATGAAAAGGAAATACTGGGAATATACGGTCTTCAGGGAGCCGGACGAACCGAACTTCTTGAAACTATATTCGGCCTGGCGCGTGCTGACTCCGGTGAGATCATTGCTCTTGGTCAAAAAATAAATGTGAGGAGCCCCGCTGATGCAATTAAACATGGATTTGCAATGGTAACGGAAGACCGACGTGGCACAGGACTGTTTGCAAATATGGATGTAAAGGATAATATTGGTATTTCCAGTACAAAGGATATTTCAAGATTATGGTTTATTAAACGTAAAAACTTATTGTACCTTGCAAAACAATTTGTAAAAATGATTGAGATAAAGGTGCGAAGCATTACACAGCTTGTAAGAAATCTTAGTGGGGGAAATCAGCAAAAGGTAATTATTTCACGCTGGCTTGCAACAAACCCTAAAATATTTCTTATGGATGAATTAACACGAGGAATCGATGTCGGTGCAAAAGCTGAAATATACAGGATTCTTCGTCGATTACGAGAAGATGGGTTATCAATTATAGTTGTTTCTTCCGAGCTCCCGGAAGTGCTGGCGGAATGTGATCGGATCCTCATAATGCGCAATGGTATGCTGGTTGCTGATTTTCCAAAAGAACAGGCCTCCAAGGAAAAGGTTTTAAGGCTAGCCTTGAAGGGATAGCGAATGCCATATACCGTACATTCTTTATAATAAAGTTGAAAATTAATAAAACGGAGGATGATGTATGGACGGATTAAGGATTGGTGTTGGACTATGGTGCGTCAGTTTTGCTGCTGATAGATTTTTGCCGACAGGATATAGAATGGAAAAAACAGTAAAGGAGCAAATCGAGATAGTATCGAAGATTGAAGATGCAGAGTCAGTCGACTTGCATTCCTCGGATTTTGCAGGTATAAAGCCTAAGGAAGTTCTGAAAATTGTACAGGATAATGGTCTCAAGGTTAATGCAGTAAACGCAAATATTTTCGGCGACCCACTGTTTAAATTCGGGGCATTTACCAACACAGATAAAAAGATATGGCGAAAGGCAATTGAACTAACAAAAGAATCGATCGATATTGCGCGTGAAATGGGCGCATCTATTTCCTCTTTATGGCCGGGCCAGGATGGTTTTGATTATTATTTTCAGAATAATTATTACTATCAATGGGATAGCACAGTTTCAGCAATGAAGGAGGTATGTGAATATGCACCGGATATGAAAATTGGTTACGAGTACAAGCCAAGAGAACCACGTATGTTTTCTATTATTAGCAATGCAGCTAAGGCGGTATTGTTAACAAATGAAGTAGATGCTGAAAATTTTGGTGTTACCCTCGACTACGGACATGCGCTTTTTGCACATGAGAATCCTTCGGAATCGCTCTGTCTTATCAACAGGGCAAAGAAACTTTTAAATATACATTATAATGACACATATGGTAATTGGGATGATGATCTCATAGCTGGATCAGTCAATATCTGGAATAATATAGAATTCTTTTGGTATCTTAAACAGACTGACTATAATGGATTCATTACTTTAGACATGTTTCCATATCGAGAAAACCCCTTTCATGCATGCAGGCTTGCAATAAAAATGATAAAAAAATTTCGAGAGATAGTTGACAGGCTTGATGATGAAGCTATAAAAGACCTCCAAACAAAAAATGATGCTGCAGGAGCTTTGGAGTTGTTGATGAAAGAGGTGCTTTAATAAAGAATTTGGAAAATAAGTCCCAAATCATAACATTCACAATGAAAAACAGGGTGTAAAGACCTTTACAGCGGGAAACATTTTGAGCAGAAGAGAGCCATTATCGAGTTTTCAGAATGCACTGGAGAAGGCAGGACTTGAGTATGCAACAATTTTTCTGCCAAATAATTATAAAATTCTCGTGACTCAATATTGGGGAAGGATATTCGGGCCGTATGGTGACGACAAAGGCTCAGGGTCCTTATGGACATCAGGCACCATATATGACGAGTCCCTTTTTTCCGAAATGGTTAAACAAAAAGATTGGTGCATAGGTGGTGACAGGATATGGCTTGCACCGGAAGTACAGTATAATATTCCAGATCGATTTTCTGATATAACGAAAAACGGTTACTCGTTGCAGACACAGATTGATCCTGGTCACTATACATTGCATATTACGGCTATTGGGGATGTCCTCCTATATCAGGATATGAAATTGAAATTATATAACACAGCAGCCGGTATCAAGCATCTGAGTTTAAAACGATTGATAAGCCCTGCAATGGACCCTATCCGTTGCGTAAGAGGTTATGAGAATATATCTAAGAAAGTCAAATATACGGGATATACTCAGATGATTCAGTTGAAGGATCGAACACCGGATAGTGCAATGACTGAAATATGGAATCTCATACAAGTTAATCCAGGCGGTTTTGCAATCATTCCTGTAGCTGGTGAAGTTGAATATCAGGACTATTATGCCCCAATTGACCCTTCTTATATGAAAGTGACGGAAAAGGCTATTTTTTTAAAGCTCACTGGAGGCAGGAAATACAAGGTTGGTGTGAAAAGTGCCTGTGTTTTTGGACGTGTCGGTTACATTGAGGATATAGAAGGAGAAGATGTACGACTTATTGTTAGAAACTTTTTTAATAACCCTTCTTTCCCGTATATTGATGAACCCATTAAAAAACCTGGAAGTAGTGGAGATTCTCTACAAATTTACAACGATGATGGCAATCTTGGAGGTTTCGGCGAAATAGAGGTTCATGGGTGTGCGGTTGGAGGGAATACGGGAAGAAAGGAAAGCAGAGATATTATAGATTTTTGGCAGTATGTTGGGAAAAAAGAAGAAATATGGTTAGTAGCAAAACTGCTTCTTGGTATTGATAATTTGCCAGGTACATAATAAACATTTCAGTAACCCTTTGGAGTAATCTAAATGTAATATCGTAAAATTATATATATTTAAGCCTGTGATTTCATAATAAGGAGAGTTTGCAATGACCAGTAGAGAAAGAGTTTTAGCAGCACTTCAGCATAGAGAACCGGATAAAATTCCGGTTGACTGTGGTGCTGAACGTTCGACAACTATTCAAGCAATTGCATATAATAACTTAAAAAAGTATTTGGGGATAAAAGAAGGCGAAACTAAAATTAATGATACCGTTCAGCAGTGCGTAATTCCTGAAAAGTGGTTTCTTGATATGTTTCAGATTGATGTTGTCGACCTCGCAAGAACTTTTGCTGATAATCCAGATGATTGGAAAGATTGGATTCTCCCTGATGGTTCACGAGCGAAAATCCAGGCGTGGATTAGGATGGAACGAAGACATGATATGACAGTCATCGTAAATGAAAAGGGTGAAGAGATATGCCAAATGCCAGATTCTGCTTACTATTTTGATCAATCAATTTGGCCGCTTATGGGAATGCATAAAGAAAATTTTGAAGATCTTCCGCTCTATATTGAGAAAGTAATGTGGGCTTATGTTACTGACCCAATGTGGAGTAAGTCGAATAATCTCAATTTCTATTCCGTGCTGAGAGAAAATGCTAAAAAACTCTATGAAAAAACTGATTACGCAATTATTATGCCCTTTGGCGGAAGTATATTCGAATTTGGCCAATACCTTTACCGAACAGATGAGCTACTCATTAATCTTATTACACATAAACATGAAATTAGAAAGATGGTGGAAAAATTAACTGATATATATATGGAGAAACTTCCAAAAGTACTGGATGCCGTATCACCATATACACAGATTATTCGTATGGGAGATGATCTTGGGGTGCAATCTGGACCGATGATATCCCCAGAATTATATAGAGAGATTTATTTCCCATATCACAAAAGATTGTTTCAAATGGTGAAAGAAAAGACCGATATGTATGTATATTTTCACTCATGCGGAGCGATGTCAGAGTTTATTCCTGATTTAATTGAGGCAGGAGTTGATATTATTAATCCAGTTCAAATTACCGCAGCCGGTATGGAGCCGGAAAAACTCAAGAAGGAATTTGGGAAAGATATCGTATTTTGGGGAGGGGGATGCGATACCCAGCACGTTCTTCCCAACGGCTCTACTGAGGATGTAAAAAAGGATGTTTATAAGAATTCTGAGATATTTATGAAGGATGGAGGTTTCGTATTCAATCAGGTACACAATATTCTCGCTGATGTTCCTCCGGAAAATATTACGGCAATGTTTGAGGCTGCAAATGAAATACGATATTAAGCTGTCAAGGGCAAGTCAACTTTTTATCTTTACATACAGGTGGTTATAATACAGATGAGTTTTAGGAATTCTCTTCGATAGATAAATTTATAAATTCCTCAAATGATAACATCCGCATGAAGTATCTTTAATAATAGAAGGTAAATATGGATATCAAAGGAAAAACTGCAATTGTGACTGGGGGAGGCACGGGAATTGGAGCGGCTATTGCAGATCGGTTATGTTCTGCTGGTGCCAAAGTCATGATAGCAGGTCGACGAGAACAGCGTCTCAAATTAACTACAGAATTTATTCGCAAAAGTAATCTCGAAATTAGATATAGATCGACGGATTATGGTTTTATTCTCATGATAAGCTCAGATTCCGGTATTCATTATTTTCCTGATCAGGTAATATATGGTTTGACAAAACATGGTAGAAATGATCTGGTTCAATATATTTTAACAGAGTATAAACAATACAATATACATTCCGTCGCTCTTTGTCCCGGTTTAACTGCTACTGAGATGGGCCTTGGCTTAAATCCAGCCAATAGAGAAAACGTACTTGAAGTCGAAACAATCGCCGAATGGTCATTATATGTGATCACACAAACCGAGAAATTAAATGTGGCTAACCCGATAGCGCTTTCTCCTATGCGCGACCCTGCAATTACCAAGTAGCAGAAAAAAATATATTTCAATGGTTTCTGTCTGAATTGCAAGACCCGTGTTAAAAAGCAAGGCAAACAAATAGCTTTTTAAATCTAAACACTGGCAGGAGTGCGCAGACTCGAATATTGGCGGTATATTAATATTTTTTTCAAGTTGCTTATACACAGGAGGAATCATGAGCGTTCAAACCTACGGAGTCGGGATTATCGGCGCAGGATTCATGGGAAAGACACACACCTACAACTACCTGAATATGCCTCTCTTTTACGACGGCCTGCCATTCAGGATCAGGCTCGTCGGCATTTGCAACAGGACGCTGAGCAAAGCCGAACGGCTGAAAGAAGATTTCAACTTCGAGTTTGCAACAAGCGACTACAAAGACCTTCTTGCACGGGATGATATACAGGTGATAGATGTGTGCACCCCCAACAACGTACACTGCGAACAGATAGTAGATGCGCTGAATGCGAAAAAGCACGTGTATGCCGACAAGCCGCTCTGCATCACCGACGGGGAGGCGGATGAAATCGTGAGGGCTGCCGAGGAATCCGGGATGGTGCATCAAATGGCGTTTCACAACAGGTTCTATCCGTGGTCGATGAGGATAAAGATGCTGTGCGATGAGGGTTTTTTCGGCAGGGTAATTTCGTTTCGCGCGACCTACTACCATTCGAGCAACATCAAAACGAAGAAGTTTCGAGGATGGAAGCTTGACGTTAACCTGGCCGGCGGCGGGACCCTGGTCGATATGGGCTCCCATGTGCTCGATCTCATTTACCACTATCTCGGCGAGTACGAGCGAATGAGCCTCGACAGTATTATTTTGTACCAAAAGCGTCCGGACGAGAACGGGAACATGGTCACGGTGGAGGCCGAGGATCATATACTGCTCAATGTCCGGATGAAAAGCGGTGCGCTCGGTACCATAGAAGCGTCGAAAATAGTTGCCGGCAGCAACGACGATCTGACGGTTGAGATTTACGGCACAGAAGGCGCGCTTCGCTTCAACTCGATGAACCCGGGGTATGTACAGGTGTACGACATGCGTGAGCCAGAGACGCCGATCGGCGGAAACAGGGGGTACAGGGCGGTTGAAACGATGAACAAAGACCCTGAATCGAAGAGCAACTTTCCGGGGCCCCGGTTCTGCCCGGGCTGGCTCAGGGGCCATATAGCGAGCCAGTACCGCTTCATGCAGTGCGTGCATGAGAACAGACAGGCATTCCCCTCGCTGAAAGACGGAGCGTACATTCAAAATGTCATGAACCGCCTGTATACGGTGAACAATAGAGGTACGTGGGTTTCCATAGAAGGCCGGGTTTGACCTGCGTTCATCTATGTAAAAATTTTGCAGGGAGCATTTTCGATACGGCGCACCGTTCCCAGTGCCGCGTATAGTACGTTGGGGATGCAGAGGCTGGTGGGAAAAAATAGAGATTGATACAGTATCTCATAATCGGCAGTCCGGTTACGTTTCATCGGATTGTGAAATCGAAAGCATGTCGTAGAGAAAGCATACACCGGGGAGCGATACATGGAACGCAGGGGCATTACCGGAGCGGGAAACTTTATCATCGATCATGTGAAAATGGTGGATCTCTGGCCCGATGAGGGCATGCTCTCCCTTATCAGCGAGGAGAGGAGGGCAAGCGGCGGGTGCGCCTACAACGTGCTCAAGGACCTTGCGATTCTCAAAACCGGTCTGCCCCTGTCTGCGGTCGGCCTTACGAGCAGCGACGAGGACGGGCGGTATATTCTGGACGACCTGAGAGCTCACGGAATCGATACCGGGATGATGAAGACCATCGACAATATCATGACCTCCTATACCGACGTCATCACGGTGAAGGATACGGGAAACAGGACTTTTTTTCACAACAAGGGAACGAACAAATACCTCGATATCGAGCATTTTGATTTTTTGAGAGTACAATCGAAGATATTTCATATCGGCTATATCCTCCTTCTTGACGCGCTCGACGGTCCGGACCCGGAGTTCGGTACGAGAATGGCACGCCTCCTGAAGATGGCGAAGGACACCGGACTCAAGACATCGGTTGATGTGGTGAGCGAAAGCAGCTATCGATTCAATAAGGTCGTGCTGCCCGCTCTCCAGTATACCGATTACCTTATATTCAATGAAATCGAGGCGGGAAGGACCACCGGCTACGAGATACGGGACAGGTCGGGAGCACTGAACGGGGACAATCTGAAACAGGCTCTCAAAATGCTGGTCGAAAGAGGCGATACCGAGCTGGTCTGTATACACTTTCCCGAGGGCGCATATGCATCGTTAAAAGGCGGCGTGCCTCATTTTGTCCCTTCCTATGAGCTTCCACCCGGCTATATTGCCGGTACCGCCGGGGCGGGCGATGCATTCTGCGCGGGTATGCTGTACGGCATGCACGAGGGCTGGGAGCTCGAACAGTCGATGCGGTTCGCAAACGCCATGGCCGGCATATGCCTCTGTGATATAACGACTTCCGGCGGAATGAAAAATATGGGCGAAACGCTCAGTATCATGGAAGAAATGCCGCTTCGTACAAGTGCCATTTAGCGGTTTCTCCTGCTTATCCGACATTGTGTTAAGCCGACACTCAGTCGAGGTTTGAACGGACACAACTCCCGCTTGCGTATCGCAGAGAACGTGCCGGCCACCGATGGTAGTACATTATAACAGCATTCATTTTTATTGACGAGCCTGCTTTAAATTGATACATTTATTTCGTTCTTCGGGGCAGGGTGCAACACCCGACCGGCGGTAGAGCCCGCGAGTCACTCCGCACCTGCGGTGGACAGATCCGGTGAAATTCCGGAGCCGACAGTGAAAGTCTGGATGGGAGAAGAACAAACCTTCTTATGAAATGCCCGCAGGTGGGTTTGCTCCCGGTTTCCACGACTTTGCCGCATGCATGTTGAAACCCCGATCAACACGGAAAACGTACTATCAGATACATAAAATCGATATGCTGAGATTTTTCTACAGGACAGGTATCGAATGCCGGACGGTTTCATTAAATTCAGCAACGTGACAAAACAGTTCCCCCTTGCAAGGAATAGGAAAGAGGTCGTGAAGGCGCTTTCCAAGCTGAACCTGACGGTGCAGCAGGGGGAGTTTGTGACAATCGTGGGTGCTTCGGGCAGCGGGAAGACAACGCTGCTCAAGCTGATCTCGGGTATTATAAACCCTACTTCCGGCAGGGTGCTTATAAACGGCGAGCCTGTGCATAATCTCAGGAGAGATACCGGCAACGTGTTCCAGACGCCGACGCTGCTCCCATGGCGGACCGTGCTGAAAAACATTCTCCTCCCGGTCGAGGTTGCCCGCGGCGAAATCACAGAAAAAGTCGTTGAAAGGGCTCAGGAGCTCATTCACATGATGGGACTGAAAGGCGTCGAAAATATGTACCCAGGCGAGCTTTCAGGCGGTATGCAGCAGAGAGTCGCTATTGCACGGGCGCTTATACTCGATCCGGAAATACTTCTTCTCGACGAGCCGTTCGGCTCCCTCGATTCAATAACGCGGGAGCGGTTGAATCTTCTTCTTCTCGACCTCTGGAGAAAAACGAGGAAAACGATCATCTTTGTTACTCACAGTATTTCGGAGGCGGTGCTGCTGTCGACGCGTATTGTGGTGCTCACGAGATCACCGGGGAAGGTGAAAGATGTGGTGGAGCTTGATCCCGGGATGAAGGAAGCCGGAAAAGACATTTTTTCGTCCGATTATATCTCAAAGACAGTCGTCGATATACGAAAACGAATCAAGAGTGAATGGACAAAGGAAATCAGTCATGATCTTCGTACCGAGCTCAAAAAGATAGAGAAAAAAAGTCTCTTTCAACGACTCGCGTTACACTATGAATACCTCCTCATACCTGTCGGAATTGCCGCCGTTATACTCATCTGGGCTCTGATTTCACGGGTGAGCGGTTTGCCTGAGTTTATCCTTCCTCTCCCGAAGACGGTACTGCACCGGTTCATTTCGGCAGGCAGGGAAGACCTGCTTCTCAGCAATATAGCGGTAACGGCGTACGAAAGCCTGCTCGGTTTCGCCCTCGGCTCTTCACTTGCGTTTTTATTCGGTTATGCGCTTGCCAAGTACAGGACTGCGGAACGAATACTATCACCCTACATCGTCGCAATGCAGGCGATTCCGATCGTGGCCCTTGCCCCCCTGCTCATCATATGGTTCGGTTTCGGTATCAATACCAAGGTGCTCATCGCAGCGCTGATTATATTTTTTCCGATTCTGATCAACAGCATCGTCGGCATACGGTCGGCGGACAGGGAGATAATGGAGCTGTTGACATCTTTGGATGCAGGGCCGCTTCAGACGTTTTTCAAGTTCGAGCTTCCCTCCGCCCTGCCTGTTATATTCGGCGGACTCAAGCTTGGGATCACCTACTCGGTTATCGGCGCGGTCGTGGGTGAGTTTCTGGGTGCGTCTGCAGGACTCGGGGCGCTGGTCAACATGTCCAGGTCGAGCTTCGACACCCCTCTCGTATTTGTGAGCATCATTCTTCTTGGAGTTTTGGGAATATTTTTCTATCTCGTTATGTCGCTTATAGAATTCCTTTTTATCGGGCACAGGGTAAAGAAAACCGAATGAGGGTGACGGTAAACCTGACGAAAAGAAAGGTCGGGAAATTTTAAAAATAAATGAGAGGGTGAAATAATGAAGAGAATCGTAACATGTGTGTTGATTTCGATTTTGGTACTCGTTTTTTCGGGCACCGCTTTTTCAGCCGACAGTATCAAGATCGCAATGGGGTATATTCCGAACGTGCAGTTTGCCCCGTTCTATATCGCGGAGCAGAAGGGCTATTTCAGGGATGAAAACCTGAAGGTGAGCTTCGATTACGGAATGTCGACTGATATAATATCTTTGGTGGCGGGCGGGCAGATCGATTTCGGTATATCGGACGGAGACCAGGAGATCATAGCGCGGGAGAAGGGTATACCGGTGAAGGTCGTGTACTCAATGTATGTCAAGTACCCGGTATGTATTGTAGCTCTGGAAAAAACCGGTATTAAAAGTACAGCCGATCTCAAAGGAAGGAGCATCGGCCTTCCGGGCCCCTATGGTTCGAGCTATATAGGGCTGCAGATACTTCTGGCACATGCGGGACTCAGCCTGGATACAGTCCAGCTCAAATACATCGGGTACACGCAGATCGAAAGCCTTCTCGCAGGGAGGGTGGATGCAGCCGTTGTGTACGTCAACAATGAGGCGATCGTACTCAGGGATATGGGCTATGCGGTAAACGTTATAGAAGCGTACAATGTCACTCCGATGGTCTCCGCTGCAATCATTACGAGCGACACGCGTATCCAGTCGAATCCCGATCTGGTTCTAAGGTTTGTTCGTGCGGTGGTGCGGGGAAGCGAGTTCGCTCTGAACAACAGAGGACAGGTTATGGATCTTTTGAGAAAATCGATACCGACCCTTACCGATGAGAACCTGGATATCAATAAAAAAGTGTTGATTGAGTCGATGAAGCTGTGGAGAGACAAGGATATAGAAGGCAACCGGCTCGGCTATACCACCAGGGAGGACTGGCAAAAGTCGATAGACCAGCTTTTTCAGCTTGGCCTGGTGAAAAAGAAAATCCGTCCCGAGGAGTGCTACACGGATCGGTTTCTTCGATAGAATTCTGAAATGAGGTCTTAGGCGCCCGGTACGGTGATTTCCTATCTTTTCGTTTCAAGCGGCATCCGCTTCGCAAAGGACCGGGCGGCAACAGGCGGTTTTTCATTGCGATAATCCGCCGGGGGAATCTTTTCGATCGAATAGGGGAGAGTCGCCCCCGCAGGTATGGTGTCGATGTAAAACCTGCGGAAACGCGCATTCTGCATCCTGCAGTAGGTTTCCTTTCGTCTGTACGCGGGATGTTTTATCATCTTCTTCCAGATGACTCCGAGCGGCTCGTTTCGTATGTTGCCGAATGAAAGAGGGGTGAAGTCGCAGGGCGCAATATCACCGTAGGCAGACACGTAGAACTGGATATGTGCTGCAAGACAGCCGATACCGGCAAGGTTGCCCTCTACAGAGTTCTGCCATGACTGGGACGAGAGCGGCGGTATTATGTTTTTTTTGAAAATCATAGCGGAGTACCGGTAGATTTCTTCTCTCTGCTCGGCGGTGAGCATTTCGCTCGTATCCCTGAGGATGTTGCCTGTGGGAACGGCATCGAAGAGGAGCAGGTTGTGGGCGCCGAGCTTCTGTGCGAGGCTGTGCAGCTTTTTGTACATTCCCTGATCCGTATTCGAGCGATTTGCATACGATGAGAGGCCGACGAACACGCCCCTGGACTTCATCCGTTCGAGGCCCAGCACCGCGTTTTCGAACAGCCCGGGTTTGCCTCGCAGACGGTCATGCTCCGCAGGATCTGCACTGTCGATACTCACGAACAGCGTGTACAGGCCGGCATCTGCGAGCCTGTCAACATTTTCATCGGTGAGAAGGAGCCCGTTCGTAAAGAGAAGGGGAAGCGCCTTTCTCTGATCGACGTGGGCGACGAGCTCATAGATATCATCTCTGAGCAGCGGCTCGCCGCCGGTAAAGGCGAGAATGGTAATACCGAGATCAAGGCTGTCGTCAATGAGTCTTTTTGCCTCGTCTGTTGAAAGCTCCGGAACGGCCGTTCTCAGATGGCTGCCCGCGCTGCAGTGAACACAGTTCATCTGACATCGGTACGTAACCGCATACGTCATGGCAACGGGAAATGTCCTCCCGAGCAGGTGCGTTTTCAACAGCCCCTTGAGCGCCCTCAATTGCGGGCGCGAACCGACCGGCGGGGCGAATGTATTTGCCACTCTTTTTCCGTGCCATGTGCCGAGATTTTTATAATTTTTATAGAATTTTGCCTGCAGTGCGATCATGGTGAAGAGACGAAGCCTGTCGATAAACGGGTTCAGAAGGCCCGTTCCCACGATTCTCCCGTCCTCGAGCCTCTTGAAACTGATAAGTTTTATTCCGAAAAGCCTCCAGTACACGTGCTCCTTTTCCATTGAAAATTTCCCCCTTTTGGCCGATTGTTCTTCCCATACGACTTTTCCCTTTAATAAGAACTGTCATTGATTATACAGGACTCCTCCACGTTTTGTCGAGAGAAAAGTTTGAGATTTGTTCTTGATGTTTACAGCACGCCGCGAGACGGCTCGAAAAGAGCAGGTTCGGGGTCCCTTTATCCATCGAGCTCCAGAAGATCGGCAAACTCTTCGATTACGCTGCTTTTGCCGCTCGTTACCGCTTTGTAGTTTTTATCGAAAATCGGCATCTCGCGTTCGAAATAGATCTTCATCGTCTTCTTCTTCTCTTCCGAAAAGGCGGCATACGTGAGAAAGAGATAAGAGGTGTACAGCTTCGTTGCCATATCGGTCATTGCGCGCGAGTAGTAGGAGTGGTAGGAGTGATCTTCCTTCTCCCTCACATAATCGATGGCTTTGTTTAATAGTGTCCTCTTTTCACGAAGCTGTTTCAGATACGGCTTCTGAAAATCTTCGGTGAATTGCTGTTCCAGCTTATCGAGCTCGGGCTCGATAACTTTCGTAACGATTCCCCCGATGGCGGCAACGTACTGGAGCTGCGTTGTCCCTTCATAGATATTCGTTATTCTTGCATCGCGGTAGTGCCTTTCGATATTAAAGTCTTTCATATACCCCGTGCCGCCGTGAATCTGCAGCATGTCGTAAGCAACCTTGTTGGCATATTCTGTTGCGATGTACTTTGCCATCGGCGTCAAAAGCGAGGCGAGAGCCGTATAGTACTTGACCGTCCGTCTGAGCTCTTTTGTCGGCTGTTCGCTTTCCTCAAGTTTCCGGTCGTATCCCTTTTTCAGGTCGACGATTCTCGCCGTGTCATAAACGAGCAGGCGTGCCGCTTCAATGTCCACTCTTGCAGAGACGAGCATCTCGTACACGAGCGGCATGTTGACGATTGCCGTACCGAACTGCTCCCGGGCCTTCGCATAGTCCAGGCCTTCGAGATATGCGGCCTGCGCAATGCCGAGCCCCTGTGCGGCAACGCCAAGACGGGCTCCGTTCATGAGTGCCATAGTGTAGCGGATAAGTCCCATCCTGCGTTTGCCTACAAGCCATGCACGGGTGTTGTTGAACTGAAGCTCGCAGGTCGGCGAGCCGTGTATGCCGAGCTTGTTTTCAATTCTTCTCACAACGAGGGATTCGTTCTTTTCACATACGAACATTGACAGGCCGCGCCCGTCTTTGGTTCCTGGCTCGCTTCGCGCAAGAACGAGCAAGACATCACCGCAACCGTTTGTGATAAAACGCTTTACACCATTGAGATGCCACGAGCCGTCGGCTTCATCGTATATGGCTTTTAACTGAACAGCCTGCAGATCGGAGCCTGCGTCCGGTTCTGTAAGCGCCATGGCGCCCGTTACCCTGCCGCTTGTAAAGAGCGGCAGATACTTTTGCTTCAGCTCCTCGTCTGCAAACTCGTTCAAGGTATCGGCGATATCCTGCAGCCCGAATATGTTCATCAAGCTTGCGTCCGCCTGGGAAACCATCTCGATTGCAATGGTGTACAGGAAGGTTGGAAGATTGAGGCCTCCGTATCTTCGAGGCAGGGTGAACCCCATAAGATTCGACTTGTTCAATATCTCCATGTCCCTTCTGATACCTTCCGGATAGGTGACGACACCCGAATCGAGACTGCAGCCTTCCTCGTCGACTTCCGGGGCTAGGGGGGCGATGACCTGCCCGGCTATTTCTCCGACGAGCTTAAGAATATCCCTGTAGGCATCTTTTGCATCGACTGCATCGGTAAATGCGTAATCGTACTCGGCTGCTTCTTTATATCCGGATTCTTTCAGATCGATTATTTCCGTAAGATCGGTATTATCAAAGATGAGCTGGATGTCCCTGTTTTCCGTAAAGAAATTTTCCATTAATCCACCCGCCTTTTCTTGATATCTTCGATAATTTTCGGAATAACAACATTCAAATCGCCGATAATCCCGTAATGGGCGATACCGAGTATAGGTGCTTCCGGATCGGTGTTGATTGCAACGATTTTCGCAGACTGGTCCATACCCGCCCTGTGCTGAACCGATCCTGAAATCCCGCAGGCTATATACAGTTTCGGCCGAACCGTCGTTCCGGTCTGCCCGACCTGGTGATCCTTTTCGATGAATCCTGCATCAACAGCGGCCCTGCTTGCGCCGACCTCGGCCCCGAGCGCGTTGGCGAACTCTCTGATGAGCTTGAAGTTTTCACGCGAGCCGACGCCGTATCCTCCGGACACGATGACCTGGGCGCCTTTGAGGTTGACTTTTTTTTCGGTTTTCACACGTTTAAGGATTTCGGTGATATTCTTCAGGTTATCGAGGTTTAGATTCTGCACTACCAGTTCGCCTGTCCGCCCGTCCTGAAAAGGCGGTGTGGGCATAACCCCTTCGCGCACCGTTGCCATCTGCGGTCTGTGTTTCGGGGTAACGATGGTGGCGATGATATTTCCGCCGAAAGCGGGGCGAATCTGGTACAGAATATTTTTATATTCGGTTTTGTCCGTATGTTTGTAATCGCCGATCTGCAGATCGGTGCAATCGGCTGTCAATCCGACACGGAGCTTCGAAGCAATTCGCGGAGCGAGGTCTCTTCCCTGCACGGATGCACCGTACAGGACAATCTCCGGTTTGTACTTTTTGATGAGGTCCTCGATGGCTCTTGCGTATTTTATCGTATCGTAATGTTTGAGAGAAGGGCTGTCGCACACATACACCTTGTCCGCACCGTGATGAAAGAGTCTGTCCTTGTGCTTTTTTAAATCCGAACCGACAAGTACCGAGCAGAGTTTCACGTTCAGCGCGTCGGCAAGCTCCTTGCCTTTGGAGAGAAGCTCGAGCCCTATTTCATGGAGACTCCCCCAATCCTGCTCTGCATATACCCATACCTCACCGTATTTCGACATCTGATTAACCCCATTTAATTGATACGATTTTGCGGCTGTCTTTTACACACTTTAACCATTGACTTACCACGTATGGTCTTCTATGAGCTCTGCAACGAAATCCCTTATCCCCTCGTCTGTTGCTTCGATCTTTTTAAATCCCTTGCCGGTGAGAGATATGCTCTCGATTTTTTTCACCATCGTCGGCGATCCGGCAAAGCCGATCTGCCCGGCCTCTGCTCCGATGTCGTCGGCCGAACAAATAGGTATAAATATGCCTTTCTTGATCAATAACTCCTTCAGTTGGTGCGGCGTTTTGCACTGCGGGTATTTTTTCAACTCTTCGTGCAGCCCGAAATCGGAGACCGCCCTCCTGTACTTGAGAAGACGTTTTGCAATATAAGGGCGCGGCTCGTTTGCCGTGTCCATAACGGTAATAAGAACGGGCAGGGGAGCCTTCACAATTTCAGATCCGTCTTCTATCAGTTTTTTCACCGTTATTGCGTCTTCTTCCAGTTTTTCAATGCCGTTGACATAGGTAACCTGCGCGATATCGAGTTTTTCCGCCGTCTGCGGACCGACCTGAGCGGTGTCGCCGTCAATAGCCTGCCTGCCGCAGAATATTATATCAAAGTCCGGTATCTTCGATAGAATTGCCTGCTTGAGTGCAAACGATGTGGCGAGTGTATCGGAACCGGCAAGCTTTCTGTCGCTCACAAGAAAAACACTATCGGCTCCTCTGTAGAGTGAGTCTTTCAGTACCTCGACGGCGGACGGCGGTCCCATGGTTATTACATTTACCGTTCCCCCGTATATCTCTTTTACCTGAAGAGCCATTTCAAGGGCATTGAGGTCTTCAGGGTTGAATATCGCCGGCAGAGCTGCACGGTTTACGGTGCCGTCTTCCTTCATTGCTTCACCGGTAATATTCTTCGTATCCGGTACCTGCTTTACAAGAACCACCATGGTATAATTTTTCATCCGAAACTCCGGTATACAGGCTCAAGGCAATGCCGCCGTTAAGCGGCACGTACTCCGCAGCATATAAAGCGGGGTTATGTCCGCTCACCCGGATTTGCCGATACGTCCGGGTATCTGCACCGGCGGCATTATTAAGACGCGAGGCGTCCGAATAAATCCAAATTAAAACCGAAATTTATAATAATATACGGGTGATGTCAATACCTTTAAGCAAGGAATGAGTTCGGGTTTTTATCGGCAGGCATACCCCTGCCTTGAAAGTGTATAACGGCAGACAACGCAGAGCCTCCGTACACGTAATCCCGGTTTTTTATGGAAGGAAATAAGGAGCCAACGTGCTCTGAAGTTCTTTGTACAGTCGGTATAAGCTGTTATACGCCTTGAATAATTCTTTTCTCGGTTTGAACTGTTTCTGCAATCTTACAATTTTTGAAGCCGCTTCCCCTGCATCGGAGTACAACCCTGCCGCCTGTGCGATCACAATCGAGATTCCGAGAAGTTCTGCGTCGTGTGTCTGGGTTACGGCGAACTCTTTTCCCGTTACATCCGCTTTGAGCTGGATGAACCAGTCATCCTCTGCCAAACCGCCTGTGGTAACGACGGGATATTTGAATGTGCCCCCGTTTTCTTCAATTATTTCAATGGCGTCGCGGATACTGAATGCAAGACCCATGTACACGGCGTAGAGGATATCATCCTTTGTGGTCTTCTCATCAATGCCCATGAGCACGCCTTTTGCAAAAGGGTTCCAGAGCGGGGTTCTTTCTCCCTTCAAATAGGGAAGAAACAGGATCGGCGGGGGTTTGTTTCCCCTGGGAGCGGTTTTTTTCCCTCCAATATGCACCCCTTCGATACCCATGATCGACCGTGCCCATTCCAGCGCTTTTCCATAGGTGCTCGTTATGCCTGCGATGTTGTACCTGTTTTTGATAAAATGCCTGTAGCAGAGAAGCCGTGTATCGTGAATCGGTTCGTCCCAGCAGAGGTTGATTCCTCCGGAGGAGCCCGCCCGTTCACACGATCTTCCCGTGCTCAGAGCGCCTGTGCCGACTAGGCCTGCGGCAAAATCGACACCCACGGCAAAAACAGGTATATGTACGTCAATCCCGAATTGATCCGCTGCCCTCTCGGTCGTGCTGCCGATCTTCTCTCCCATATACCGTATTTCGGGAAACTTTTGAATATCAAGTCCCGCCTTCTCGAGTCGATGTTCGTTCCAGAGGGTGATTCCGCTCGTTGAAGAAGAGGCAAACGGCCTTCCCGTCAATCGATAGGCAATATAATCGAACGACTGAAGGAACTTGTATGTCTGTGCGTAAATATCGGGATGCTCCTCCTTGAAAAAAAGGGCAATGGGAATATACATGGTGGTGGCGATCTTGTCGGATTTTTTATCCGACAGCCTCTGAATGTACTTCTTTACTCTGTCGTCAAGATACCCGACTGCCGGAAACAGGGAGCGGCCGGTCCGATCGATTGGGATAAGCGTCGGACCGTGGCCCGTGATGCCGATTCCGATAATCCGTATTCCGGGCTCTTTGCACATGAGGTTCTGTAAAACTTCGATGAGGGTGAAATCATCAGACGTATATTCATGCACCTTTTTGTTGTGTGCATAGATTTTATCGCTTTTTGCAATGATTTTTCCGTCAATGGAGAGAAGTGCCGCCTTGAACCGGGAAGTTCCCGCATCAATGCAGAGAAAGGAGCTGTGTTTCATTCTATTAAAAACCTCTCAATAGCATATGAAGGCATGTTCATGTCCTGTCTGCCAGTTTCAGATTTCCCATATTGAGCATGATAACGGCGAATCCGGCGAGGGCAAAAAAGGGAAACAGGGCGAGAGACGCTCTGAAGGAGGCGAGCTTCGTTACCATGGAAAGCAGAAACGGAATCAGGGAGCCTCCTATTGGGATCGCTATCTTGATAATACCGAGCGCCGTTCCCGAATGATTTTTATACAGGAGTCCCGCAAGAGTAATGACAAGGGGGAGAAGGGATGAAATCGTCATCCCCGAAAAAAAGATAAGAACATATGTATACTTCCCGAGGTCGGTATAGAAGAGAATCCCGAGAAAAAGTATACCGCTTCCGAGCAACAGCGCAATAAAATCAGATATATGGTGTTTTTTTGAAAAGCAGCCGATGAGAAGCCTGCCCGATGCTATGCCCGCATGGAAGACAAGGAGTGCGATTTTGGAGGTAATCTGGTCGAATCCCCGAAACTCCATGAGATAGGTCGTCATGATACTGACCGATCCGAGCTCCATACCTACTGCGCAGATCGTTGTAAAAAAGAGAACACCGACCGCCCGTTCCCTGACGAGGAATTTAATTCTTTCAGTCAGTTTCTCCTGAGAACTGTTTTTTGTTTCGAGCTTTGAGAAAAGAAAGATAACGACCAGCAATGAAACCGCAATGCCGGACTGCGTAACGGCATGTCGCCAGTTCATCTGAAGAAATATGAGGTACAGGGTAATCATCAGAGACCCGAAGGTAACAAAGAAATGATTGACGTTGATGTACAGGCCCTCCTTTTTACTGTGTATGTCCAGAAGCATTGCATCAGTCACACCCTCGTAGCTGCCGATTCCGGCGCCTATGAAAAACATTATGATGAGGTTGAGGGAGAATATACCGGATATATAGAATGTGTAAAATGCGACTGCCAGTACCAGGCTCCCGACAACAAGGATTTTCGGCTTTTCATATACATCCGACAGAGCGCCGGTAAGAATGACGGCAAGCATAAACCCGAGATTCTCAACAGCTATGAGTATGCCGATTTGATAGGGAGTAAGACCGATGTTCCGGGCGGAGGCACCGATAATTGTGGATCCGATCCCGACGAACAGCATCGAAGCAAATAATGCTCCGGTAAGCGCCGATTTGCTGCGTATCATGTTGTACTCCTCCGGCTAATGCCTGATGATTCCTCACCCGCTCCCAACACAAAGCGGTATATCAGAACATCCAATCATTATATCCGCCTGCTTTTTCAGTTTTCGCGGCTCGAGGCGACGATGAATATTTCCCTGCTCTTCTTCCGTGAACTTTTGGGCTTGAAAAGAACAATCTTCTCATACGTTGTTTTTATCTCCCGGATGAATTCACCGAAGTCCTCTCCCTGAAACGCCTTTGCCACGACTGTACCGCCGGGCATGAGGGCCTCCTGTGCCAGCCGAAAAACCGAGCGGACCAGGTTCAGAGAAGCCTGAGCATCTGCAAATTTATTTCCCGTTGTGTGCGGCATGGCATCGCTTGTGATAAGATCAAATCGCCTTGGGCCGAGGTCCTTCAATGTGAGGACGTGTATATCTGCAGATATAAAGCTGAAGCGGTTGTCATGCACCTGCACACGCCCGGTGCTATCGACCCCGACAACAGAACCGCGGCCGATTTTTTTCAGCATGTACTGTGTCCATGAACCGGGCGAGCACCCGAGATCGAGGACCCGCATACCCTTTTTAACAATACCGAACTTTTCATCCATTTCGATGAGTTTGTACACCGACCGCGCCCTGTAATGCTCTGCATGCGCTTTTTTCGTATAGTGGTCTTGCACGTTTCTCATTGTTGAAGAGGTTACCTGAATACGTCTTTAGGGCACAGCCGGTATGACAATGCAACGTATCGTAGTAAATCCGGGGATTTACGCCGGCGGCATCGTTCGGATATGAAGTGACCGAATATCATGCACACATAATGGATACGGCCATACAGGCTGATCAGACAGCTGCCGGATACTGAAAACCGGCGTATACAATGTACAGAGAATCCGTGGACAAAACAAATGAAAATACTACCCTTGATCTCTTTATATAAAAAGCACCCGTGGTAACAATCGGTGGCATCTGCATCATATAAGTTGTAAAATAACCGCGTTCGCCTTATTATTATAGGGGAGATTTTTTTATGTCGGAGCTGCGTTATGAAAACGAGAAACCTGTATAAAGATCTCAAGAAGGATCTTAAAAAGATCATTTTTTTAACCCGCTGGTGGAGACCCGGTGGAAGGCTTGCGGCGTTTACACTGATTGAGCTCATGGTGGTTATCGTTATACTGGGTATTCTCGCAGCATTTGTGGTTCCGCGGATTACAAAACGTCCCGAGGATGCACGGGTCACAAAGGCAAAAATCGAAATATCCAATCTTGAGCAGGCGCTCGAATTGTACTATCTCGACAACGGGAGCTACCCGTCAACCGACCAGAGCCTGGAAGCGCTTGTTAAAAAACCTTCCACGGATACGTCCAACTGGCGTGAAGGCGGATACCTCGCAAAGTCAAAGCTACCGAAAGACCCCTGGGGAAATGAGTATGTGTACGTTTCACCCGGGACGCATAACCAGGATTACGATCTCTATTCCCTCGGAAAGGACGGCCGGGAAGGAGGAGAGGGATACGATGCGGATATTACGAACTGGGATTGAATCCTGTTCGTAATGCCGCAGATGAGAAGCCTCAAGCTGAAGGCTCGAATCCGTGTTTATGTCCGCTCTGCCTGGTTTATCCGGACGCGAAGTGTCCGGACGACAAGTCGTGTGCGTTCACCGGCTGCATTATTCGGACACGAGGTCTCCGAATAATATTGGGTAGAAACAATCCTTCAAAAGAGGATACATGAAACGGTCCCGGGTATGTTGCTTTACCCTTATCGAACTGCTGGTGGTTCTTGTGGTTCTTTCCATTGTGCTGCTTATTGCGACTCCGCGTTTTATTTCATCGGTCAATCCTCAGAAGACGAAGCATTTTCTATTCGGCCTGTACAGCGCATTGACCTATTTGAGTGAAAAGACGGTGCTTGAAAAGCAGGTAATACTCTTTATTTTCGATATTGATGAGAGGCGCTACTACTTCACAGCTTCTCGGGAGGGGAATGTTGAGGGCGAGGTGAAAGACCGATACCTTGTACCTGCATCCTTTCCCCCTCATCTGGAGGTCGAGAGTGCGAGGATAATCCCCGGCGATGTTGTGGACCACGGCAGTATTGCCGTTGTGTTTACTCCGAACGGCATGCTTCACTCTTTTGAGATTCGAATCAAAGAAGGAGATGACCTGCATCTCGTTCTTGCCGGTAATGCTTTTAATAACAGGATACAGCTTCTCAGAGAACACAACGATCAGGTTGAGGTGATGCGGTAAAGGCGCGTATAACGCGGTCGAACACCCTCTTTCATGTCAAGGAGAGCATGACGCTCACCGGCGGTATTATAGTGATGCGAGCGCTTCGATCGCTCCTTTGATGTCGTCTCTCCCGTATACGGCGGTTCCGGCTACCAGTATGTTCACACCGGTTTTCAGAATATCGCCCGCAGTGTGGAGGTTCACACCGCCGTCAACCGCGATATCGTATGGCAATCTGTTTTTTACACGAAAATCGTGGGCTTCTTTCATCTTTTCGAGGGTTTCGACCCTAAATTTTTGCCCGCCGAATCCTGGGTTGACGCCGAGAATGAGCAGATGATCGATACGGTGAAGATGGTCATGGATATGTGTAAGGGGACGCGACGGATTGATAGCAATGCCTGTTTTGATACCGCTGGTTTTGATCTTGCCGAGAAGCCGGCCGATGTCATCCACTGCATCCTCCTGAATGACGATATAGTCGGGGTGTACGCGTATAAAATCATCCAGCCGCTCTCCGGCATTTGATATCATGAGATGGGCCATCAGAGGTATGCCTACCTTCTTCTGCAAAGCCGGGATGAGGTCGATGCCGAAGCTGAGATTCGGCACGTAATGACCGTCCATGTAGTCGAGGTGAAGAGAGCCCGCTCCTCCGGCTTCGGCCTGTATCGCCGCATCGGCGAGATATCCGTAATCTGCGGCAAGAAGTGAGGGGCTGATAGAACGCCTGTACTCCATAGTTCCTCCTCTACGTATGATTGATATGTGAATAAAGCCGCCCTCGAGCGGCGTATTCTCCAGAGCGGGTACGCGTGGGTAATTGTACCATAAAACAGTCGGGTAATCTTAAAATTCCGGTGCAAAAAATGGGGCGCATGTCCCTTATTCGGCCTCCTGAGATACGATAAACCCATTCAGCCGGGTGAATGGCCGCAGAACAGATCGTATTCGGGAAAAAATTACGATGAAAATAGTATCCGTTTATGGAATCGTCCATAAAATGTTACCGGTCTTCATGTATTTTGTTATTTTAGTGGTAGAATGTAAACGTATCGAGGAAAATCAAAATGGTTATAAACGAGAACTCAAAGCGGAAGGTTATTCCGATCGCCAGTGGAAAGGGAGGAGTGGGGAAAACGGTTATTGCGGCGAATATTGCCGTGGAACTCGCCCAAGCCGGCAAAAAAACTGTTGCCGTTGATCTCGATCTGGGAGGCTCGAACCTCCATACGATATTCGGAATAAAAAATCTCAATCCCGGTATCGGCACCTTTCTATCGGACAGCGATGTAAATTTCGAAGATATCGTATTCGCCACCCCCTATGAGAACCTGAGCTTTATTGCGGGGGATGTGCTGGTTCCCGGGCTGGCGGATATACCGTTTTCTCAGAAGAAGAGACTGTTGAGCAGTATTCTGAGTCTTGACGTCGATTATATCATTCTCGATCTGGGCTCGGGAAGTAATTTCCATGTTCTCGACTATTTCCTCATATCCAATTCGGGCGTGCTCGTGGTAAGAAACCAAAAAACTTCCATTGTCAATACGTACTCGTTCCTTAAAAATCTCGTGTTTCGTTTTCTGCAGCGTGCATTTGTGTCGCACAGGGAGATTGCAAAATACTTAAAGAGGGTCCTGTGTGCTCAAAGGCCCGGCGCAGTTCCTCCTGTAGACGAAATTATTGAAAAGATGAGGCGCATCGACAGCGTGCTCGGGCAAAAGGCGCATTCGTACATTGGGGCCCTGCATCCGAAATTTATCGTCAACAAAGCGTCGTCGCCGGAGGATATCGATGTAATCGAGAGGGCTAAAGATCTGATAAAGGAGGACCTTGGTATAGATGTCGAGTGCATCGGCCTGATATTCGACGACGCCGCTGTTGATGAATCCATCTCCGCATCGATGCCGCTTGCGCTTTTTCGGCCGGATTCGGTTGCAGCCGGCCAGATCTCCAGAATCTCCCAGAAGATTCTTCAATCCGAGAAATACCCTGAGATGCCTCTCGAGCTTGATTACTATGCCGACAGTTTCGAGCTTGCATCGATTGAAGCGCAGTATGATTTCGAGTTGATGCGGGGACAGAGCGGCCATGATGAGGATGTCGACGCCGGTGAAATGCTTGCTATAATAAGCGCCCAGCAAAAGCGTATCAAGGAGCTGCAGGGGACGGTTCGTATGCTTACCATGCGAAACCGGTAAAATACGCGCCGTTGCACGGGTGCTTTACAGAACGGCTGCTTTGCATAGGCAGGGGCGCTGCACCTTATTAAAGCTTTCCGCGCTTCGCGCAGAAAAATATAGGTATGGATACATGGAATTGAACCGGGCACTAAGACTTCTTAAGCTCGCCCCTGACTGCAGTGTTGATAACCTTAACGAGTCTTTCAGAAAACTTGCGAAAACCTATCACCCGGATTCAAACAGGGGAAGGGAGTCATGGGCACACAGAATTATGACCGATCTCAACCTGGCCTATGAAACCGTTCTCGATTATCTGACTTCCGATCGGAGAGCTCAGGGGTACACGGAGACCGGTCAGAGACATGTGAGGTTCCAGGCCTACTTCAACAGGGCCGTCAATACTGTGCTGGACGGTATATACACCTACTACCAGTACGGACTCGAGAATGTTATGATTCGAAATGAAGGAGTGCGGAAGTTTCGGTACAGGGACTGTATGCGTTCAATGGAAAAGGGCATTGAAAGACTGGACATGCTGAAGGTGTACGCACTTTCAGAACAGAAAAGGGTGCGGCTTGAGGTGTTCATCAATTTTTCCAGGGCGTTCTATCAGAATGCGTTGATTGACACACATTTCACTCCCGTCGGTCCCGGAGCCGACATCACCGCCCAGAGGCATTACCGAAACGGAAGCGAGCACCTTGACTACGCGATCAAGGACGCACTGTTCGGGGATGAATTGATACAGGTGAGAAACGGCACCTATGCAGAGAGGATGACGTTGAGCAAACGGGAGCTCATGACTGTAGTAAATAAGTATACGGGAAGCATCTGCATTGCAGAAACGTTGATGAAGCTGCACCTCCTCTCGGTGTTTACCCCGGTTGTGCAGATACTGCATAAAATGCGGTTTTGATGTGCCGGCTCGTCCTTTATGAAGCCGGTTTGGATGGCAATGAAAGCTGAGCGATTGCAAGCTTTGCAATAGGAATGCCGTAGGGGGAACAGGATACGTAGTTCAGGCCCGTTTCCTTCACAAAGGGTATATTCTGCGGCTCGGCGCCGTGCTCGCCGCAGAGTCCCATGACAATATCCGGCCTGGTGAGCGTGCCTCTCTGCGCTGCGAGCGTGATAAGCTCCTTCACCTGATCACCGAGAACCTTGAACGGGTTGTATTCTAGGAGGTCGAACTCGTTGTAATCGGAGAAGAAGTTGTTGAAATCGTCCCTGGACAGCCCGTTTGTCGTCTGAGTGAGGTCGTTTGTGCCGAAGCTGAAGAATTCCGCATACCGGGCGATCTTGTCCGCCTGCAAAGCCGCTGCCGGAAGCTCGATCATCGTGCCTACCTTGTAGTCGATCGGGTCGCTCTTGAAAGACGTACGAACTTCAAGCTCGATATCCCGAATTCCGCGTATCGCCTTTCCTTCGATCTTCTTTCCGTTTCGTATCGTCTTGATCTCGGTTGCGCTCATGACGAGAGGTATCATTATTTCGGGTTTGACGTCGATACCTTCCTTTTTGAGGCTGTATGCGGCTTCAAAAATTGCCTGTGCCTGCATGTTGTATATCTCCGGATAGGAGATTGCGATGCGGATGCCCCGATGCCCGAGCATGGGATTGAACTCCTTCAGCATGCTCGCCCGTCTTCGTATCTCGTTTTCGGTAAGCTTCGGATAGCGCTTTCGCATATAGGCGATAAATTTTGACATGCTCTCTTTGGTATGGGGCAGGAATTCGTGCAGGGGCGCATCTAAAAGCCGTATGGTTACCGGCAGTCCCTCCATTATTTTGAAGAGCTTGTAGAAATCGGCGACCTGCATTTCCTTCAGCTGGGCAAGGGCCTTTTCCCGCTCTTCTTTTGTGCCGGCAATGATCATGGCCCTGAAGGTATTGATGCGTTTTTCATGGAAAAACATATGCTCGGTTCTGCACAGGCCGATACCCTGTGCTTTGAACATCTTTGCAAGCTCGGCGTCCTTCGGCTGATCCGCGTTTGCATGAACGTCGAAGTCTCCGAGATTTCTCTGCACAATTTCCATGAATTCGAGCAGCCCGCTTCCCTCAGGGGAGGGCTGAATGAGGCCGACCGTGCCGAAATAGATTGCGGGGGTTTCATAGTAGGGAACGTTCAATGCGATGTAATCTCCCTCTTTGACCGTTCTGTTTCCGATTTTCATGGACCCCCTGTCGAACTTTATGCCGGGATACACCAGTGCGACCTTTCCGAGGCTCCTCGCCACAACAGGGGCATGAGAGGCGTATCCGCCTTCAGAGGAGATGACGCCGGTCGCCACCTCGATAGCCTTTACATCCTCGGCAAAGGTTGCCGGCATAGCCAGTAAGAAGTTTTTATCTTCGCCGGACTGTACGGCCCACTTGTAGGCTTTGAGCAATTTTTCGGTGTTGAAGTATACCCTTCCGATTGCAGCGCCCACTGCTCCTGCAATACCCCCTTCCACACGCGGAAGTTTTGCCGCGCCCTCTATATCGAGCACAGGGTGCAGTATCTCCGCCAGCCTTCCCGGTTTGATTGCACCGATGACAAAGGCATCATCGACCTCTTTTCTCTCTCTGAGGCTGAGCAGGGTTTTTATTTCCGCCTGGGTGGATTTATTGGGTACAGGCACCTGATCGATTACCCAGAACTTCCCGTTTTCCACGGTAAAACGGATCTGCCGTATCTCTTTAAAATGATTTTCCAGGTTCAAGGCGATTTTTTTAAGTTCTTTAAGGTAGCTTTCATGCATTTTGAGAATCGGCTTACCCCTCGTTTCGGTCGCATCAAACGAATTGACAAAGAATTTTCCGCTGATTTCGCTTTCCCCGGAGACGATGTTTCGTGTGTAGTAGCTTCCGAAATAACTTTCCTCGCCGTAGTTCCCGAACGTCATCGCCTGAATGAGGATGGCCGAATCAACGTTGCTCAAGCTGTGCTGGAAAAATCTGTTGAAAAGCTCAATGATAAAGCAGAGCTGATCGTACGCATTTGAAAAAATTTCCTTCGGATAGAGCGGTTTGTTTTCCTCGATCGCCTCTTTTACCTTCTGCTGTTTTTTCGCCGCGGTGAGGTGTTTGAAGAATGAATCCAGCTTTTTCCCCCGTGCGGTGTCTATATCGCCCATCTTCTCGAGCTCGATCATCTTTCTGAATACGTTTCTGTACTCGTGGTAGGCAAACTCCTCACCGACAAAGGTTGCGAAACCGCCGACGGTCTTGTCACAGAGCCCGATATTGTGGATCGAAAAGGCATTGACCATGTTGAGCATGGGGCTCTCAACGACCTTTATGAGCAGGGGATCCTTTTCATCGTTGTACTTTTTTCCAAGCAGCCGTTCGACCTTGGATACGGGCTCTATAAAGAACTTCTTCGCCCCTGCCCGATCCTTCACCAGCTCTCCAACAGTCTCATTTGGAATCATGAACCCGGGGAGTATCGGTGCTTCGAGGGACGCGAGCTCCATAAGCCTCTTGCCCCGAACTCCGACAACATCCTGTATCTCCGGAGTATCGAAATATTCAGTACTGCTGAACGAGTGGTATTTTTTCATTTCATTTCCTCTTTAATTTCTCCATACATATGCATCCTGCTGCCGGATTGTACAGTCGATGTACCTATCTGGTTTGGTCCCTCCCGTCGCAGTCGGATGAACAAATACAGTCGCGAGGTTGTAACCCTCGCGTACAGGCCATGGAATACCTCTCAGAACAGATCGAGTACTTCTCCGATTCCTCCCCGCAAAAACACCTCAAATCGCGGGCTCGCACCTTCAAAGAGGTATCTCTGCAACTTCGAAACTCCGATGATATTTTCACCGGAGACGCTGAAAAAAATCAACCCGCCGTGCTTGACCTTTCCCCACTTGAACAGGGCATTGATATCGTTGATCCGTTCATTCTCATACCAGATGAGCACATCAAGGCCCCCGTACCTGGTTTTATAACTCTCAACAATCTTTTTCCATGCCTCTACGTTTCCGTTATGGAAGAGCTCGTTTGTGACCTGCACCGAGTACCGGGGAGTGACTCTTCTCTTGCCTGTAACGGACGGGGCTTCGGGAGGGGGTGCGGCGGCCTGCCGTACCGGCGCAGGCGCCGCCCTTTCCCCCGCATACTCTTTTTTAAGTTTTACTTTTTTACCGTAGAGTATGCTTACAAAGTCCTTGATTGCCGTATTCAACACATTTCTTTCAACTTCACCCTCAACCGGACCCGCGTATATTACCGAGAGCTCATCTTTGATAAGGGGAAGAGCTTCCGTCCAGTGGCCGCTGTTTTTCGGATTGATAGCGTATACACCTGCCTGTGGGTGGAAGTAGGCAAGAACAATATGCAGTCTTCCCCACTCGGAAACAGAATCGACGATATGGTCGATTTTTTCGACGGAATCGAGTATATTATGGGATTTATAGGCAAAGGCGAACTTGTCGACGAGGAGCGCATTCAGGATTGTTTTCACCTGAAAACGTTTTAACGCGCCGGAATCGAGCGATTCATTGATGAGGTCAGCCAGGTTGCGGCCTTCGCCGATCTCCCCAACATAGCTGGTGACGTTTTTAAAATGGCGCAGAGCAGTGTTGAAACCTGCTCTGTTCGCCAAAACGTTCAGTTCGTTTTCCATATTACAACTCTTTCAAGTCGTCAAGGTCTGATTTCTTCTTCTTTGGGGGTGTGACGTTCGCCCTGCCCTTAACACCGGCCGATGGCCCGGGTCTTCCTCCAGGTGCTGTGCCGGCTCTCATGTAGTTTTCCGACAGTGTCTGAGATTCTTCAACATCTTCAGGCGCCGCAAAGCTCTGGGCAATGTCCTCTCTCATCGTGGACCTTCGGCGCTTGAAGGAGGCGAATGCAGCATCCTGGAACCCCTTGGATATGCCGTGCAAAAATTCATTGAGCACATTGGCCATCCCGTTTAGAGTAAACTTTTTCCTCTTTATGCTCGTTATATCCATATCGAGGATGAGCCCGGGCTGAATATGGTACGGGTTGATCAAATAATCGAAGGAATCGAACTCCTTGATGAGGAAGTTGTTTCTGTCCTCGAGCAGCACACGCATTCTCGGGTTTTTGTACCCGTAGATGAGCTTTATCTTATCGAGGTTTTTCCTGAGCATCTTCTTCAGCAGTGTCTTTTCGTACAGATAGGTCTGGTTGAGCTTCTCGACGTCCGTATCTCCCGCCTTGATGTACATGATCTCGTTCCAGGTTTTTTTCATATCCTCGTACAGCGGGTCTCCGGTCACCGCCTTGATCCTTCGTTTGATCTTGTTCTTGACCTTCTTGGCGATGTCGTCGAAATCGTTGACTCTCCAGAAGGACTTGTTGTTCTGGTACACGATTTCGGTTACGTCGTACAGATGCTCGATTTCCTTCTTGTACTCGGCAAACTGCTGGTCATACGCTTCGCGGTCCTTGAGAAGCTGGGCCTGATCGAAGTACCTGAGACGCATGGCGTAGCGCTCATCCGGCAGATTGGCGGGATCGGTATCTTCATACTCCCTCAGTATCATCTCCCGTGCATTTTTCAGGTTTTCGATGTACTGGTAGCCCATTTTACTCGTGTCGAGGATAGAGGTTATCGAGTTGATTGCCGTATTGAATCCCCTGTTTCTGATATTTTCCATGTCGACGATTTTTTTCAGATTTTCACGGATATTCAGCGGATCGAACTCTTTAAAATCGATTTCGGCCCGAAGGCCCTCGATCTTGTCCATCAGGTTCTTTGCAAGAAATGTATATCTCTTTGATTTTTCTTCATCCTTTTCATCGTCCGTGAAGTTGGGAACTCTTTTCATCTTCTCGAACATAACCTCGCCGTCCGAGAGCTCTTCTTTGCCTTCATCAACAAGCTGAGCCTTGAACCTCTCGATCTCACGATCGATAAGGTCCATGATGGTTCTTGAAATCTGGTCTTTGATGAGATACTCGACGGTTGCCTGATAGTGGAATATCGGGCTGATGAGCTCTGAATCGAGAATGTTGATCGACAGCTTCACATCCGCTACCGTTTTCGGTTTAAAAGAATTGTCATTGAACGAGCACTTGACGATCGAATAGGCGTTTTCACCTCTGATGAATGCCCCAACATCCGCCTTCTGCCGGAGCAGTGAGTTCGTGTCGTTTTCCAGATCGTTGAGGCCCCTCTGAATGTGGCCCTGGAGGTGTCCGTACATATTTACGATCGACTTCTCGATTTCACCGGTATTGAACTTGTCGGCGCCGCCGATCTGATCGAGCATTTCGGCGATTTCCTTCGGTGTGTAGCGGGCAAGGACCTTTGATTCTTCCTTATCCACAAAATTCCGAACCTTCTTCACCATCTCATCTTCAGTCGTGGTGATGTATCGATTGAACATGTTCTGATAGTTCTGGTTGAAATAGTTGTAGAGCTTCTGTTTGATTCCGCCCATAACCTCGAGCTCTTCAAGCACCTCTTTCGGAAGCCTTATCCGGAGCTCCTTCAATACCTTTTCGGTCTCTTCCTCTATAGCACGCTGCATCTCTTCGTTTTGGACTCTGCCCTCCTGCGCAAGGCTGTTTCGTGAACCTACTGCGGAGGGCCGGGTCGGGTGAAAAACATTTGGACTTCTTGGTAAATCTGCGGCCATTTTATTCTCCTTTCTGATTGATTTCTTCAATCCTGTCAAAGTTGAGTATAGGAAACTTTAAATCTTTTTTTGCCTCCTGTAAAGTTAAATTTATTACCATGTTCATGCCATGTATTTGTATGGTTTGAAATTTATCATTATATCGGAGAATAATCTACTGTTCCCCCATTAATTTTGCAATTTTTTTATCGATTTCCCTGGAAAAGTTCTCACTGTACGACCGCTGTTTGAGAGATTCAAGCTCCCGTTTGAGTGTTTCCCTGTCGTGGGTCCTGGTGTCCGGATTGTCGACTTCTTCGGATATACGGACGTATGTCGGCCAGTCGGCCTCGAGCGTCTTTTTTATAAACCGGTGTGCGGTATCCCAGATTGTATCGCCTTTCACCACCGTGTAGCGAGAGTCATCCGGAAGGGTAAACAGGTTGCCCGGGTATATCCAGTCCGGGTCCGGTCCCGTTTCCTTCGGGCTGTCCATCTTTCTGTATCCGTTTTTGACCGCTATGCTGTTGGTCAGATAATAGATATCAAGAATTGTAATCGGCACCTCGATTCGATATGGTGAGGATTCATCACCGACGCTTATGGTATATACGCCTTCCTTCCGTTCCTGCGATTCAACTGTCTCTTTGCCCGCAGATGCAGCGGGTGTTCGCGATTCGACACCCTGCCGCGTCCCCTCCTCACCAACAACACCGCCCGGCCCCTTTTCGCCGAATCTGGTTTTGGGTATGAGAAAAAGGGCGGCGACGATTCCGGCGGCAACGACTGCAGCAACGGGAATAATGATTTTGAGGCTCCTGCCCCGTTTGTTTTTATCCTTATCTTTCTTGTCTTTTCTCCGGCCTGCCGGGATGCCGAGACCGGAGATGCTGACTTTTACCTCAGCATCCCCCGCGGACGGTGCGGATGCAGCTATTTTATGTCTTTTTCCTTTTTTCCGCAGGCCCGCAGGTATACCGAGGCCGCTGACGCTCACCGAAGGCTCGCCTGTTGTAATACCCGCTGCGGTTGCAATGCCTGATTCAGGGATGCCTCCGGCGCCGGCAGGCGCTTTTTCGCTGATTCCCGACTCAAGCTCTTTGAGAAATGCGTTCAGCCGATTCAGCTCGCCTGTGAAAATTCTCTCGTTTTCCCGGTATCTTTCAAAGACTTCCGTGGCGCTGTCAAGGAACATGATGCAGTCGTCCCTGGTCACAGGGCTCCGGGAAGCCCTGTAATAGAGCTGCAATCCGTCATCCATCGCGTACAGCTCGCCGACAAGCGGCAGATTCCCGCGTCCTGTACGCGAACCGGCAAGCCTCTCGGTCCGATCGGCGATCCTGGAAAGTGTATCCTTCTCTGCATGCCCGGCCGTCCCGGCAGAAGCGAGGCGTCGTGTAATTCCGGTGATATTGAAAAGCAGGTAAACCAGACTGCTGTCGGTTTTCAGTTTAGTCTTTTTAAGGTGCTTATACAGATTATCGGCGGTTGCCCTCGAAAATCTGTTCGCCGATATGTCGCTGAAAAGGCTCGAAAAGCGGGTCAGGAGAGCCGATTCGCAGGGGTCCGGTACCGGGGTACCTGTCTGCGCAGCAGGCTGAATATTTTCACAGAGCGGAATAAGGCCGGTAAAGCACCGTTGTACCAATTCTTCATCCGTAAGCTGCATATTTCCGCTGAAGATGTAGGGTATTCCATCCGAAAGAGGGAGGGCCTTTTTCAGGGATGAATCCGCAGGCAGTACCATAACCCTGTTGACAGGATCGACTATCATCTTGTTTTCATCAGGCCGGGTTTTCTTCCTGGCTAAAAAGAAACCGAACGGAATACGCGAATGGTTGAAGCGGTAACCTGTCGGGTTTTTTTCAATGTCGAAACCGAGGGATTTTTTTTTGCCGTCGGCGGGGAATTCCTCGATTTCGGCATTGACAGGATTGCGCTGTCCTTCTCTGAAAAGCTGGATCGCGCTTCTCATTACGGTCGCATTTTTAGTGAGAATCCTGATTGTTCCACCGGTTGCCTGCTTTCGCTTGAGCAGCTGAATCAATGAATCGGTCACACTGTCGGAAACGACTGTTTGGATGAAATCGGGATCGATTCCCCGTGAAACAAGTGTTTCGAAATATCTCTCCGGGAGCCCGAATGCCGTAATGTTCTGCTTTTCGAATAGAAGGAAGCTGTCCCCCTCGAGGATAAACCCCGGGTTGTTGAAATCCTCATGTGTATAGCGGAGTGCATTTTTTCCGAGTAGCGCCTTCAGCCGGTTTGCATTCTCATTGAAGTGGAGGTCTTTTTTTTCAGCCCGTTTCAGGTCGAATAGAAGTATTTGATTGTATAGAAGCCGGATGTTTCCATCCTTGAAGAAGAGCACCTCTGCCCTGTCATGACTCTGTTTAAGGCCCTCGAGGGAGCTGATGTGCCCGTTTCTGACATTGTAGTTGTGTATAAAATTGAGGTAGTTCTGGACCGTTTTTTTATCGCCGACATACCGGACCGCATGCATGTCGTCCGGGTTGATATTCATCGGCTCGAGCAGGGGGTGACCGGTAATCGAATCGGTAATTATAATACTTGAAATATTACTGATAATAGAGCTGCTGAGTTTTTTTGAGTTTCCGATGCGCGCAAAGGGCCGGTCGTCTTCCCTGTCGGACCCGAGATAGAAAAGATAGCATTCGTCGTCAACATGAAAAATACGTTCTTCGGGCGCCAGTGTATAAATATCCATTGTAATATCCTTGGAATACAAACTATATTATACCAACACTCCTACAAATTACAATAGCAATTTTAATTAAATAGGTAAGTGAACTTATCAAGCGTAAAAGATCCAATTTATCACTTGCCTAATGGTTTTTACCTTGATATCCCAACGCTTAAAGGATCGTTGAAAAGTAAAAGATCATTGTCTTTTGTAAATTCTGATACAAAAGGAAAAGATATCGCTTCGCTAGACCAGACTTTAACATGGATAAAACCATAAAAGTTAATATTATTTACTCAGGTGTTAAGAGCGTGCATATCCATATGATGCCGAACTTCCACATACTCCTTTTCAACGAAACGGTTCATGATAACTACCCGGGTGTTTCACGCGGTAAAGGTCTCGACGAGATGCCGGTCTGGATGGAGTTCAGCGTAGGGGACCTTCTTGGCCGTGAAGGGCTCGAAGATATGCCGTTCACTCCATTTCTATGCAGAGAAAAATCGGATCTTTTTTCACTCATTGCTCTGCTCGAAAACAGAATTAATACACGCTCCCTCATCCTCAGGCGTGCAGGCAATGCGGTTTGTGCAGACTGGGAAAGGGTGAGCCGATTAATCCGGCGCACACGTGGAATTACTAAAGTTCAGATCGGCTCCGTACCCTCCGATGTCTATATAATGGAAAGGGAAAATTTTGTACGGCTGGTGCGCCGGAGGCTCAGAAGAGACCGTGGCGCTGCCTTGGATTTTACCGATGAGCTTTTCGACAGATTTTTATTTCATAATTTTGAACGGATAGTGCGAATACCGGGACGCTCGTTCCTCTTTAGAAATATATCCGAATACTTCAGGGAAAACCTCAGACTTCGGGAGTATTTTCTTGATACCGCATTTCTCGAATTCTACTCGGGATTGAATAACTCACATACCAGAGGTGCGGCAATTGCCGAAGGCGGGACGGTCAAAAACAGCATGGTCGGCTCTGGTTCACGGATTGAAGGTTATGTCGAAGATTCCCTTATTTTTCACGATGTGCGAATTGCACCGGGCGCCTCTGTGCGGGGAAGTGTTATACTGCCGTTCAACACAGTGGATGAGGGAACACAGGTTGCAAATACAATCGTACTCGAAGGAAACGGAAGAACCATCGGCCGGGAATCGAGCATCGGCCGGTTCTCGAACGTCGCAAACAGCGCCTTTTCGAATGTTTTAAAAAAAGGGCTTACGGTGATCGGGGAGGGTGTCGATATCCCCGAATTTTCTCGTGTGGGCTCGGGCTGTCTCGTGCGAGGGAGCTGTAAAAGCGCGCTGGGCATTGAGGACGGTATGACATTCAACGGAATGTGAACGGCACGCACTGCGGCGTATTCAGGTGCGAAGCTTGCTCTCAAGCGACATCAGCTCCGTTATAAAGGTCTGGAACATATCAGGGTCGAGCGACTGGTTGCCGTCGCTCAGCGCCGAATCCGGTTGAAAATGCACCTCGACGATGACGCCGTCCGCACCGGCAGCCATTGCAGCTTTACTCATCGGAAGCACGAGCTTCCGGGAACCTGTCCCGTGGCTCGGGTCGACGAAGACAGGGAGATGTGTTTCCTCCTTCAGGAGCGGAACGGCAGAGAGGTCGAGAGTGTTTCGTGTAGTCGTTTCAAATGTCCTGATTCCGCGTTCGCAGAGAATGACCATGCTGTTTCCGTGTTTCAAAATATACTCCGCAGAGAGGAGGAACTCCTTGAGGGTCGCAGACATGCCGCGTTTCAGAAGAACGGGTTTGTCGTATTTACCAATCTCATTCAGGAGGGTGAAATTCTGCATGTTGCGCGCGCCGACCTGAAGAATGTCCACGTATTCCGCAACGAGTCCGACATCCGCAGGCGAGACGACCTCGGATATGATGTACAGACCGTATATTTCTCTCGCCTCGCGCATGAGGCGCAGGCCCTCCTCACCGAGTCCCTGAAAGCTGTACGGTGATGTACGAGGCTTGAATGCACCCCCCCTGAGAATTTTTACACCTGATTGCTTAATGATATTTGCGGTTTTAAAGAGCTGTTTTCTCCCTTCCACGGAGCAGGGACCGGCGATAATGGTAAAATCGTTACTCCCGATCGAAACCGGCTCCATACCCTTTCTCATGAGAGTGATTATCGAGGGCTCTTTCTTTCTTTCACGGCTGAACAGCGGAAGGTGAGACCTGTCCTCCTCATAAACCTCCTCCTCCTGGGATTCCAGCCTTTTCTTGCCGGTCCAGGTCGGGTAGCTTCCCAGGATCTTCAGGAAATTCGTCTGCTCCTTCAGTTCTTCCATGGCCTCCTGTATGAGTTTTTCAGAAGTATGCCCCTCGAAATCGAGATAGAAGTATGAACGCCACGGCTCTGTTTTGTGGGGGCGCGATTCGAGCTTGGTAAGGTTAATACCGTAGTCGTTGAACACCTTGAGCACCCTGTACAGGGCCCCCGGTTGATGGAGGGTGGTAAATACGATTGATGTCTTGGAATGTTTGTAGTGGCGCGCTTCGGATGCTTTCGAGACAATAATGAATCTGGTCTGGTTGTTCGGATAGTCTTCGAGCTTTTCGGCGATTATCTCAAGATTGTATATCTGTGCTGCAAGCCTGCTTGCAATAGCGGCGATTGTCGGGTCTTTTTCCTCGCTCACCTTCATCGCGCTTCCCGCTGTGTCGTAGTTGGGAACTATTTCGCAGTCTTTCATATTCTGCAGAAAAATTGTGCACTGAGAAAGTGCGGCAGGGTGTGAATATACGCGACGTATGCTGTCGAGCGGCACTTTTTTCGTTGCGAGAAGACAGTGTGATATTGTTGTTATCACCTCACCTGCGATTGGGAGGTTGGATTCCAGCAGCAGATCGTATGTGTGTGCAATGCTTCCTATCAGAGTATTTTCAAGCGGTAAAAGCCCGTAATCCGTCTCACTACTCTGAACAGCGTATATCACCTCATCGAAGCCCTTCTTCGGGATAAACTCCACGGATTTTCCCCAGTACAGTACGCCCGCTTCCTCGCTGTAGGATCCCTCTTCTCCCTGAATGGCGACCTTCGGTATCTCCATCCATACCTCCATACAGAAAAAAAAACTTTAATTTGTTTCACAGCATTTATGCAAATATACTAACGTTGAGACGAATAGTTCATGTAAAAATGAAACGTCCTTGTACAAAGAGAGATTATCGATTAAGTTTAAACGCAGGGAGGCGGATGCTGTGAAATTGTACGGCTTTACGCTGATAGAAGTGCTCATAGCGCTCGTCATTGTGTCTGTTGCATTTGTTGCCGTATTGAACGGGAGTGTTTTCAATCTCCGCTCGCAGAAGGAGGCAACGGACCTTACCATCGCGGCAACAGCCGCGGACATGATGATGAAGGAAGTCATCGGCGGCGGGTACCCTGCTTCGGGGGAGGACGAGGGCGAGTTTGAGGATGATTATTATAAAGGCTTCAGATGGAAGAAGAGCGTCGAAACGATAGAGTTTCCGTATCTCGAGGAGCTGAAGCTCGTTACGATTGAGATAGAGTGGGGAACCAGGGGGAAGTACGCGGTACGGACGGTGCTCTCCCGCTACTGATCGGCGTCGCACAGATTTATCTGCTGCCTTAAAAGCGGCACAAACCCAACGGTACATGAAAGTATTGCGCTATGATCCGGCTGAAAGGCTTCACGCTCGTCGAGCTTCTCATATCTCTTGCCATTTTGTCCATTATTGCCGCGGTTTCCTATACGACATTTGTTTCGGTGAAAAGGGCCTCTGAAATTCACAGACAGAACGATGATATGCTCCGGGAGCTGAGGAGCTTTCTTGAAAGACTCGATGTCGAACTGAACGGTGCCGTATACGTGAGAAGCGACAAGAGCACGCACTTTGTATCGAAACGAAAGGAACTGGGCAGTAGTACGACGAGCGATTTACTGTTTGCGACTGTTTCCCCGAGGACATTTCTGGAGACGGGCACAAGGAGTGAAATAATTCGAATCGAGTATGAGACAACCCGGAATACGGAGAATGAGGAGTATCTGACGCTCATCAAAAGAATCTACCGGAATACGCTTCTGCCGCCGGAATCCGCCGAGCCTTTTGAATACACAGTCAGAAGCGATTTTACCTCCTTTCTTTTACGGTTTTACAGTGCGGGCAAGTGGTTTGATTCATGGGATACGGAAAAGATGGACGGACTGCCGGACGGTATAGAGCTTACCTTTACCATCGGTGAGAGAAAGTTCAGAGAATACTTCAATGTATTTATTTCGGAAATGTAAAGTGAAGCGAAATGCTTTCGCGCTTATATCTGTTCTCATACTTGTATCGATTCTTTCCCTGATCGCGCTTGAGTTTTCAAAGAGAAGCGGTATCGGCCTTCGAATGGCGGTCAATTACGCACAGTCGAGAAAGGCCTACTACTATGCATACGGCGGCTACCAGACCGCGCTGAAGCTGTTGAAAATGGATACGAACGATTACGACGGCCCCGGGGACTACTGGTACTCGGCGCTTCCCCCGATACCATTGGAAGACGGCAGCCTCATGGTTTCGATAGAGGACGAAAAGGCGAATTTCAACATTAGAAAACTCGTCACAAGCCGCGGCACCGAGGACGAGAGAAGGCGTGCGATGCTCGGCCGAATTTTCGATATACTCGCAATCGATACGAATGTCATTGATGCAATCGTGGACTGGGAGGATTCTGATGACGTGTCCCTGCCCGCAGGAGCCGAGTCGGCGTATTACGCAAATCTCACCCCCCCCTATTCGGCAAGAAATGCACCGATTATAACGACCGGAGAGCTTCTTCTTATCAAAGGCATCGATAGAGACCTCTTTTTCCTCCCTCCTTCAGCGCGAAACAGCTATCTCCCGGAGGATCTTGAACCGCTGAATCATTACATAACCGTATACGGAGACGGAAAAATAAATATTAATACGGCAAAACCTCCGGTAATCCGCTGCCTTTCCAAGGATATGGATGAGTCGATTGTCGATGATATAATTGAATACAGAGAGCAGAATGCATTTAAAAAAACAGCCGACCTAAAGGATATTGAAACAATACCGGATGTATTATATGATGAGATAGCTTCTCTCATTACCGTGAAAAGCGATATATTCAGAATTACCGCGACAGGGACGACCGGAGAGTTTGTCGAGACGATCACGGCTGTGGTTGTCAGAGAAAGCAGGGGGTTCAGAGTTGTCTACTTTAACAGATCTCTTTAGCATGCGGATAGGCGTCAGCAGACGGGCGGTATTCATTGAAGAGATGGAAGATGGATTCAGGGTCATGGTGTCGCATGAGAAGCTCCCCGCCCGGGAACCGTTTCTGCTGAGTACGTACAAAGGCATGACAATCGAGGAAATTCTCGCGAATACGGGCATTGAAAAGGAAAATATATACTATGTCATGTCTCCAGGGGGCTATTTCAGAACCAGGATTCATTTTCCTTTTACCGATCCCCAGAAAATTGAAGGTGTGATCGGGTATGAGGTGAGAGACTCGTTACCCGTACAGGATCCCGATTGTGTTACGGATTTTTATCTCGTCGGCAATGAGGCGCAGGCTTTTTCCGTTGAAAGGGCGAGAATTCGATCCCTGCTTGAAAGTTTCGGCGGTTACAGGGAAAACCTCAGAGCGGTCATTCCGAAGGATGTCGCGCTGTTTCACGGCATGCAGGCCCTTATCGAAGACGACGGATATATACTGCTGCACATAGAAAGCAGGTCGATCTATATTCAGTATATTGAAGAAGGCAGAATTGTCAACGGGCGGCTTGTTGAGTTTCATATATATAATGAAGAGATTACCGGCGAACGCTTGCGGCAGTATCTTTTTCCCCACCTGATCATGTGCGGAAAGCTGTCGGGCAACCCCTTTGTGTGGATTAATCGTGCATCGGACGAAAACAAAGAGCTGTATGAAACCACCGAAAGCCTGCTCGAAGAGTTGAGCCTACCGTTCAGCCCGGTGAGATTGAAGAATATCGCCAGGTATTATCCGGGCATTAAAACCTTCGATTATTCCGCTCTTCCTCTCTTCGGCGCAGTGCAGGAAACATGCTCGACCCCCAGGATGCAGATTAACCTTCTGAAAAATGAATTCAAGCCGAGGGCAAAGGGGTATGTGAGCGTGCGGGAGTTTACGGTTGTCGGCGTTCTTTTGATATGTCTGTTTGCGCTCGGAACGACAAGCCTCATATTTGACATAGGTTTTCGAAAACAGCAGGTGTCGACACTCAGACGGCAGATAGAGGGAATCGGCAGGAACCTGTTCGGCAGTACGGTCGTGGATGAAACGGATGCGAGAAAACGGGTGAGCGAGGTTCGGGAGAAGATAAAGGTGCTCGAGGAGAGTACCGACAGGCATCTGAGCGGGCTCAAACTGTTGAAGGAGCTTTCTCTGTACTTTCCGGGTGATGTGGTGATCGAGTATACGGATATGACCATAGAGAGGGATCATATAAAACTTTCGGGGAATGTCAGAAGCTTTTCGGATATCGACAAGATCAGAGAAGACCTGATGATGTCCGACTATTTCAAGGCTGTCGAGGTGACGAATACGGGAACCACCGGAAGCACCGGGGGGTTTACCGTTACTTTTGTTCTGGATATTACCGTGGCTCAGGAGCAGCCGGGTGGAATTTAAAGGCTTGATCAGGAACATATCGAACAGGGAAAAGAGCCTATCGGCGGGGGCGGTTTTTCTGCTGATTATTTTTCTCGTATATCAGTTTGTGTTCGTGCCTCTTCTCACCACACGTGATGGCCTTAAGAATGAAAAAACAGAGCTCGAAAACCAGCTCGGGAATATAAGAGTTCTTGCAGAACGCTACGTTGCCGAACGTCAGTACTACGATACACTTGTGAATTCTTTGAAAAACAAGCAGAATGTCTCGGTGCTCACCTATCTCGAGAATGAATCGCGAAATGCCGGCATAAGAGACAGCATCGAATATGTGAGACCGCGGGGAGATCAGACCAGAGACGGAATAAGGCTTGCATCGGTTGAGATCAAAGTCGATGCAATACCCACAAAAGACCTTTTCCTCTTTCTCGCAAACGTCGAAAAGCACAGGGACGGTCTCATCATCACCTACTTGCGGCTCAAACCTTTTTTCAAAGACAGGGAAAAGGTCGATGCGTTCATCCGGATTACCGATGTGACTGTGGACTAGTCTACTCCTCCACAGTTGATTCTTTTATTATCTGCCCGATCTCCCAGATATCGTTCACCACGGTGACTCCCGCATCCTGAAAGAGCTTTTCCTTTTCCTGGGCAACGGTCGGGCTTGCTTCACGGCCGAAAATATACACGATAACAGGCTTCGAGTATCCCGACTCCTTTATAAACCGGGCAGCATCCTCCTCCATTTTTCCCTTTGTTTCTCCCCCGACTACCACGATTTGGGTGTTTTCATCATCTTCGAGGGCCTTTAGAATTTCAACGTATCCGGTTCCCGTAATGTCTGCCCCGCCCAGGCTTATCACGGCGCTTTCACCGAGCTCCTCCTTGAACAGGCTCTGACAGAGTTTTTTTTCGTTGCCGATGCTTCTTGCAACAACGGCCACTTCACCGTTCAGGATGTACTCATTGGAAATAGTGCCCGCCTTGCTCTGCCCCGGTATGAATATTCCGGCGGAGCCGGGACCGATAACGGTGCTGTTTTTCTTCGATGCGCTGGTTTTTATTTTGATCGTGTCGGTTACGGGAATGTCGGCAGTGCAGATAATGATGAGAGGTATGTTTTCCTGTATAGTCTCGTGTGCAGCGGAGGCGACCGCATTTTTCGGGACGAAGATGACGGAAACATCGATTTTATGCCGCTTTAAGGCTTCACTCACCTTATCATAAACGGGTACACCCATTACTTCCTGGCCGTACCTGCCGGGGCTGACGCCGGCGACCACTTCGGACTTGCTTTCGAGCATCAGTGCCGTATGCTGTCGCCCCTCGGTGGTTGTTATGCCCTGAATCATAATTCTTGTTGCACGTTTTAAAATAATCGACATGCCGCACCCCGCTATCTATGCTATTCCGGAGGAAAAAGCGTTCTGCCTGTGATCCGGATGTAGGTGAAGAGATTATCAGGTTAGCTTCTGAGTAACTTCGTAGAAATCATTTTTTATACTCGGTACAGCCGGGAAAATTCCCCGGCTGGACATTCGCCGCTTTTTAAAGAGAATAGCGATACCAGTGTTTTAGTAGACTCAGGGCTATTATACGTATAAATTACAAAATAATCAAGAAACTTTATCCTGCTTTTTTTGTAAAACCGCGTTACGGGAGGACATCTACCCTGTAATGTCCGGGAATTTTACCCGTGCGGCGTCATACAGGCTGAATCAGGGATGTAATGAGACAGTACCGTGAATATTGGAGACACATCAATCATCGACGCGTATCAACGGGAAATCGACGGGACGAGCGGTGAACAAATAGGCCTGTTCTGTCCCTATACGGTTGAGGAGCTCATTGACGCCTCGGGTTTTACGCCCGTTCGTTTAATACCGCAGGAGCCGACCATGCGGTATGCGGATGCCTATCTTCCGGGAACTCTCTGTTCCTATCTCAGGCATATAGTTGATATGGGTGCAGCGGGTGAGCTGGGGAGGTTTCGGAGTATTATAATCAATCATTCCTGCGACGGTGCGCGCAGAACATGTGATGTATTTAAAAAGTACGTACCTGATGTTGATGTCTTTTTTGTGGATACACCGAAGAAAAATGATCCGAATGCGATGCGGTACTTCCGTAGAGAGATCGATAGAATGAAAGCCTATCTCGAGGGACTTGCAGGCGCCGGGATTACAGATACGACTCTCACGTCCTCAATTGTCAGGTATAATGAGAACAGAGAGCTTCTGCATAGAATATACGAAGCGCGGGCGAATGACCCGGGCGTGATGGATATACGTACACTGATACGGATTCTTACGCTCAATTCAGTCTGTCCGAAACAGACGGCGAACCGGATGCTCTCCGATATGCTCGGGAGTATGGTTTCCGGACAGCGAAGGAATGGGAAGCGGGTGTTTGTTTCAGGAAATATTTTCGATGCATTGCCTCTGCTGCAGTATATCGAAGAGTACGGTGGTGTGGTGACGGGCGATGATTTCTGTTTCGGCGGAAGGTATTTCCCCGTAACGGTTTCGGAAGAAGAAGAGTCCCTCGACGCGCTCGTCAGGCGCTATCTCTTCAGGGTACCGTGCGGCAGGATGACGAATTTCAAGGAGCGGATCGACTACATCCTCGAGCAGGTGCAAAAAACGGGATCGACCGGGGTCGTTTACACGAGCCTGAAATTCTGTGATAATTTTCTGGTGGATTTCCCTCTGGTCAGGGAAAGACTTGACGGATTGAACATCCCCTCCCTTTTTCTTGAAAGCGAGTACTTTTCATTAAAAAGCGGACAGGTCCGTACACGGATCGAGGCCTTCCTCGAACGGCTGTGACGGTTAAACGGGGTACGGATTTTCCGGTTTGAGAATGTATGCGGAAAACGCATGCGTTTAACCGGATCCGGATGCGAAGCGTCCGGATAACATGCAATTCGGAAGGATCGGGATTGAAAAGAAAATGGGACTGGAAGAAAAGGCAAAGGACATTCTGCTTCACAGGCCCGATCCGAAAAAGATCAGCAGGGGTGCACTGATGACAGTGCTTCAAACACTCCTGCAGCCTGCCAAGCGCTTCGGAACACGTTCGGAAAAGAGATTTTCCACCGCCGCCTATAACCACGGGAGAAGATTTTTTAAGGGGGACCGGCCTGTTTTTACGAGCCTTTTCACGCCTGTTGAAATTATATATGCTTTTGGTCTTCTGCCCTTTCCCCTCGAGCCGCTCGGAGCGCTTGCCGCTTCATTCGGAATTGCGCCCCAGCTGCTCGAGGAAACGGAGAAGTGGTGGCTGTCCCCGGATTTTTGCTCCTTTCACCGTGCCTTTTTAGGCGCCTGCACCTGCGGCCTTCTCCCGCAGCCGTCTTTTCTCATTGCCACGTCGAATGCGTGCGACGGCACCATGAAATCCTTTTCCCACGTCGCACATCTCGTGTCCAGGCCGCTTATTTTCATCGATATCCCGTACCGAAGCGAAGAAGAGGATGTTGAATATGCGGCCTCACAGATACGGGATGCGGTTACCGATATCGAATCGATCACAGGCAAAAAGCTTCGGTTCGACATGCTTGAAAAGTCCTTTGATTGCTCAAACAAGATGACGGCTTTGCTGAGTCAGATACATGATCTGAGGAAGGCTTCCCAGCCCGTGTTGTACGGGAGCGAGGCCCTGAACCTGGTGATGGTCTGGTCGATGTTTGCGGGGAGCCGGCGGGGAGTGAGGATGCTTGAAAGCTATAGAGATGAAATCGAAAAGAGGATGAAGAATAATTTTAAGGATATTAAGGCAAAAAAACGTGTGCTGTGGCTTCATTTACGGCCTTACCACTCGGGTGGCATAATGAGCATGCTCGAGGAGGAATTCCAGGCGGTGATTGTTGCAGAGGAGATCAACACTCCCGTTCAGGAACAGCTCGATAGCGCACATCCATGGGAGAGCCTTGCACGGAAGCTGTTGGGTCAGATATGGTCCGGGTCCGTAGAGAAGCGACTGAACAACATACGCCGGATTATCGAGAGTCACAGGATTGACGGTGTGGTGCAGTTTTTACACTGGGGATGCAGGCAGAGCAACGCGGCGGTTCGAATGATACGTGATGCTGTTTCCGTGTACGGTATTCCCTTCCTTGAGCTCGATGGCGACTGTGTCGACCCGCGTAATTATGCGGAAGGTCAGTACCGTACGCGGATAGAGGCCTTTTTTGAAATAATGGACAGGCGCTGAGCGCTGAATCGAGCGGTGAGCTTTTCGAAAAGTTTTTCGGCACGCGACTACTCCTGCGGCGTGGGAGGGAGAATATCCCCATTCTATTCGATATGAAGCGGGGTACGAAGATGCTTACTGCCGGAATAGATATAGGATCGGCGTCGACTGAAATGGTTATTCTTGAAAACGGTGAGCCCTGCAGGCGCTTTATCGTCGAAACGGGGCTTTCAAGCCGAACGGCTGTTGATAGACTGTTTTCCCTTCTGGAAGAGGACGGCAGCATTAAACGGGGCGATATTACCCGTACCGTTAGCACCGGATACGGACGAAATGCCGCAGGTGTCGGCGATAGAAGTGTGACAGAGCTCTCATGCCATGCGCGGGGAGCCTGGGCTGTGGATAACGGGGTGAAGACGGTTATCGACATCGGGGGACAGGACAGCAAGGTTATCAGGGTCGGTCCTGATGGCAGGAGCCTTGATTTTATTATGAATGACAAGTGTGCGGCGGGTACGGGAAGGTTTCTGGAGATCATTGCAAAAACCCTCGAAGTGGAGGTCGATGAGCTCGGGTCCCTGGCTCTGCAGGCCGCAAAAGGGGTGAAGATTTCAAGCATGTGTGCAGTTTTTGCGGAATCGGAGGTCGTGTCGCTTCGCGCGGAAGGACATCCGCGGGAAAAGATTATCAGAGGCGTAGCGGACTCCATCGCGAGCAGAATTTCCGGCATGGTGCGCAGGGTGGGGCTTGCGCAGCCGGTGATGCTCACCGGCGGCGTGGCAAAGAACTCGGGTGTCGTCGTTGCTCTCAGGGAGGCGCTCGCCGTCGATATACTCGTGCCTCCCGAGCCTCAGTTCATTGGCGCGCTCGGTGCAGCGCACATAGCAGCGGAAGAAGCACTGAAGACCTGAAGACAGGCGCGCATTCTTCCCGGACTCGGACGTAATGGAGCAGAATTACGGCCGATTACTCGGGTACGTGCCTACTTGATTTTCAGATTGATGCCGCTGACAACGAAGTATGCGTCTTTTGCATGCTCCGCGAAGATTTGATTTACCTCTCCTGCGGTTTTTCTGTATGCCCGCGATTCTTCACGTTCCGGGATGAGTCCCATACCGAGCTCATTTGTGACGACAACGATTTCCCCGTCGGCCTTCTCTAAAAAAGCTGCAACCGCAGTTGCCTGCGAAACGATGCCGTCATAGTCCAGTTTTTTGCTGTACATGAGATTGGATACCCAAAAGCTGAGGCAGTCGACGATAATCGCAGCGGTTTTTGAATTGAGAACAGCACGAATGAGATCAAACGGCTCTTCAACGGTTTTCCATTCTGAAGGCCGTGAGGCCCGGTGCAGTTCGATTCTCCGGGTCATCTCTTCGTCGGTTTCGACACCCGTTGCAATAAACGTAACGTCGGGCCTGTCGATAAAGTGTTCGAGGGCAAACCTGCTTTTTCCGGAGCTTGCCCCTCCTGTAACATATGTATATGACATTGTACGTCCTTTTCCGTATGATCGGTCGTGCGCCTCATGCAGGGAAGTCAGGATTGAAACATCCCGTAATTGTCTCGGGCACGGAGCAGTGTGCCCGCAGAAAACAGGTACACGGGTCATCTTCGTCACATGTATGCAATACATGCCGCTTCGCTACAACGTGAGATTCAAAAACTCCAGGTAGGATCCGTTTACGCCGACAACTACCGAGCTGACTCCTGCATTTTCTATCTTGAAGGCTGCGCGTTTTTCATCGTCGCTGTCGAAGACACTCAGTATGTAAAAAGCTATCGGGGTATAGTGTGAGATGACCACTGAATTTTCCCAATCGGTGCGCGCGAGCAGCTTCTCTCTGAACTGCAGCATTCTCTTCTTGACATCCTGGGAAGATTCTCCGCCCGGAAATCGGAAATGAAAGGGGTCTTTAGCGTACTCGTTCCATTCTGGCTTTTGAATCAGCTCTTCTCTGCCGGCCCCTTCCCATTCGCCGAAATCGGTTTCCATGAGCAGCTCATCCGGGATGACTGGGACTCCTGCTTTTTTTGCAATAATGCCGGCAGTTGAAAGACACCGTTTCATGGGGCTTGCATACAGAGCGTCGATGGAAGGGAACCGTTTTTTTATAATCAGCGACGCTCCTCTCGCCTGCCGGATGCCGAGCCTGGTCAGCTCCGGGTCGTTTCTTCCTGTAAGCAGGCTCATTCTGTTTGCAGTACTCTGTGCGTGCCTGAGCAGGATAACCCTTCTAGTATCGGGCATTACGTTGCTTCCTGTGCTGCGGTGTTGATGTGTTCTTTACTAGAATAATGATGCCCCAGATAAATGCGGTCAGACAGACGGCGACGCTCAGCTTGGGCAGTATATTCCCATGCTTTGTATAGAATGTGGTTTTGACCCGGGGACCGACCGTGCCTACCAGATATCCGACCTTTTTTATGGGAAGCTCCTCCTGTACGATACCGTGTGGATCTATGAAAGCGGTAACGCCGTCATTACCTGCCCGTACGTACCAGATTCTGTTCTCGATTGCTCTGAATTTCGTCATGGTGAAATGCTGGAAGTGCCCTGCCCTGGTGCGCGTCCACATATCGTTTGAGATATTGATTATAAAATCGGCCCCGTTGAGGACGAATTTGCGGATAAAGTATCCGTATGTTCCCTCCCAGCATATAACAACGCTGAATTTCAACGGGTTGTGCTCGAATACCGTGTATTCGTTTCCAGGTGTAAATCCGGCGCTGTCCGTGAATTTATCGAGAATTTTCTGGAGAAATCGTACCTTTTGCCCGAGCGGGAAGTGCTCGCCGAAGGGTGTGAGCTTGTGCTTGTCGTATTTTGCAATGATCTCTCCATGGGGATTCAGGTAGTAGGCGCTGTTCGTCCATACTTCTTCTTCACCCTTGGTGGGATAGATCGACGTGAGGTTGTCTGGATTGACCTTCTGTGTTCCCGCAACCTCGTAGTTATCGGGCGACCCGATAATGAAGTACGTGGAAAGCTCCTGTATCAGTTTTCGTATTTGTGTATGATAGGGCGTGCCGTAGATGAGATTGGGCCGAAGGCTCGTTCGTATTGCAGTTTCGGTCCACACGATGAGGTCGATATCCGGATGAGCCCTGTAGCTCTCCCTGGACAGCCCGATCAGTCGTCTGAGGGTTTTCCATTTTTCGCGTTTCCACATTGTCCTCGGACTAGAAATCCCCTGTATGAGTGCCAGTTTCATGGAAGGGGTCTTTTGGATCGGTTCGTGCAGTCTGACTGTTCCGTATATGAGGCTGAACACTATGAGAGCTGCTGCCGCAGCCAGGGAAAAGGATGTTGCCGGTCGAATCTTTTTAATAAGCTTTCCGGCATCGACTTTTTCCGATCCGTAGACGTGGGAGAGAATAGCCGCTAAACCGGCATTGACGAGAAGGACGATGAACGCTACGAGCTGTTCGCCGCCGATATCGGCTATCTGAATAAAACGCGGAAAGTTATGCTGGGTATAACCAATCGAGCCGAATGTGAATCCCAGAAATCCGAAACTTCTGACATAATCAATCGCAATCCAGATAAAAGGGGTGAGCATAGCCCTGTAGGCCGGGAATGCCCTCGATGTGATATTGATAAGAAGAAGGCTTATCACAAAACAGGAGCCGAATACAATCGTTACGAACAGCACGCCGACAACTGCGAGATAGGCGTTCATCCAGAACAGGAACAGGCAGTAAAAGATAAAGGCAAATACGACGGAGTACGCGAGCGTCTTTTTCAGGGTTGCGCAGTATGCGACCGAAAGAATGGGCACGAGCGCGATGAACGCAAGAAAGTTCAGGTTAAACGAAGGAAAAGAGAAGAGCAAGAGCAGAGCCGAAAGCACGGCAGAAGGAATTCCGACGTACCATTTTATATCTTTCACGATCATTTCCTTTTTTCAGCCGTTTTAAGGAGCGTATCGAATGATTCTCCCTGCGTTATCCAACCGTCTATGCTGAGAGACATTCGCTCTAAATATAAAAAAAGTGCATGAAGAGGGCAAACAAAAGGATGGAAGGCGGTTGTATGTTCGGATGCTTCTATTAAGAACGGCGTCGTTTACGACGGGAGCTGTCGATTTATACCGGCCGGTTCGCGCCGGTCCTGTTGCAGGAAGCGTCGTGAAAACCGTTTTTCGGGAGATGAAAGGGGCTGAAAAATGTCGTGATAAAAATGTCCCGGAGGTATAACCTGTCTGAAAGACGCACCTGTCATTGTACATCAGACTTTAAGGCACGGTCAATGGCGTTTGAAATTTCAATCAGTGGACACGGTTTTGAAAGAATCTCAAAAACATCGTACTGCCCGGCGAGCTCCCGGTTTTGTTGCGACCCGTACCCCGTAATAATGATTATGGGCATAGTGCTTTTTGCTTTTCGAATCATTTTAATAAGCGTCATACCGTCAATTTTCGGCATCTTTAGATCGGTGATGAGCAGGTCTACCTTTATGTTCGAAAATATCTTGAAGGCTTCCTCTCCATCGTGTGCGACAAGCGCGTTATTCCCCTTTCGGGTAATGAGCTCTTTAATGAGGTTTGCAATATTCGGGTCATCTTCAGCAATCAGTATATTGTATTGCATGGATTTCGACCCCCTTGAAAACTCGCGCATACACCATATATTCTATTATATTCGTCCGATCAAGGCAAAAAAATATTTCTCTGTCGTCCGATATAATGGTATACATAGTACTATACAGTAACAGACGTCGGTAAATAAAGAAAGACGGTATGTGATGATGAGAGATGATTTTATCAAACTAATCGAAAATGAGTACTGCGTTCTGGACGGCGGCTTCGGCACCATTCTGCAGGAACGGGGGCTTGCTCCTGACGACCTGCCGGAAGAATGGAACATTAAGAGGCCTGATGTCGTTCGGGACATACATCTCGAGTACTTTATCGCAGGTGCACAGATAGTGACCACGAATACATTCGGAGGCTCTCCGCTCAAGCTGGGTATGAAGGCAAAACAGCAGCTTCTGGAGGAGGTAAACCGGCAGGCTGCTTCACTCGCACGGGAAGCGCTCGCGCTTTTCCGTGAAAAAGAGGATATACCGGAAGACGAGAGGCTCACCGAAAGGTTTATTGCCGGTTCAATCGGTCCATCCGGAAGAATACTCGGTATGGAAGTGACAGAGGAGGATATCGGAAGGTCCTGTCTTGCACAGGGGAGGGTGCTTACAGATGCCGGTGTCGATCTATTCATTGTGGAAACGATGATGGATTTGAACGAGGCCCAAATCGATGTACAGACCCTGAAAAGAGAGCTCGGCCTTCCGGTTGTTGCGTCGCTCGTGTTCAACAGGGTGAAACAGGGCGGGTACAAAACTCTCTTCGGCAACGGAGTACGGGAATCCGTTGAGAGGCTGGTTGGCGCAGGTGCGGATGCAGTCGGCGCCAACTGCGGTCTCATAGAGGAGTACGTCGACGTAATAGCAGAAATGAGGACGCATACGGACCGACCGCTCGTGATGTATCCGAATGCGGGGCTGCCGAAGCTGATAGACGGCAAGACCCGTTTCGAACAATCTCCGGAGTACATGATCGGTTTTCTCGACCGGTCGATAGAGGCAGGCGCGACCATAATAGGCGGCTGCTGCGGGACCGCACCCGCCTATATACGGCTTATTGCACAGAGGATCAAGCGTAGGAAGAGGACAGAATGAGGGTGTTGATAGTCGAAGACAACCCGGATCACCGCTTCATCCTGAGCAAACGGCTCGAGTCCTACTACGACGACGTGGATATACACCACGTTTCGACTGTAGGGGATGCGGTGAAACTCTTACATGAAACATCCTACGGCATCATTCTTCTCGATTACAGACTGAAAGGTCAAAACGGCATCGATCTGGTAAAGTGGCTCAGGGAAGAGCACATAGATACGCCCGTTATCATGATCACGAGCGTGGAGGATATCGAAATCGCGGTTCAGGCAATCAAGCTCGGCGTGTATGATTTCATATGCAAGACAAGGGAAAGTATCGACACGCTTCCGATTATCCTGGACAGAGTGTTCGACGAGTACAGGATGAAGAAGGAGCTGGAACAGACCGAGCTGAAGTACAGAACGCTGATAGACGGTATCGATGAAGCGGTCTTCATACTGGACGGTGAAAAAAAGATTTCTTATATAAGCGGATCGATCGGGCGGATTTTCGGGTATGGTGTCGTTGAGTTTATACGCGAGTTCGACTCTTTATTGTCCGGGAACGACCGCAGACTGTTTGTTAGAAATTGTGACGATGTGCTGAGCAAGAAACATGTCGAACCATTTGTGCTAACGCTTGCCAGGAAGGATGGAAAGCAGGCGTATGTTGAAATAAACGCATCCGTCTATGCAGGGGGAGGTATTATCGGTACAATGCAGGATGTGACGAAACGTGTGATGCTCGAGCATGAAATAGAAACGCAGCGGGCCAGGATCAACGATATATTCAACAGCATGATCGACTGGATATATACTGGTGATGAAAATTTTAATATAACCTTCACCAACAGGGCCCTGGAGCAGGAATTGGGCGGCGTGAACGGCAAAAAATGCTATCAGTATCTGTACGGACGAAAAACCCCATGCAGCTTCTGCAAATGGCCCAGTATACGGGAGGGAAAAACGGTTCGATGGGAGCTCAGACGGGAAGACGGAAGGACATTTGATATTGTTTCGTCACCGCTCACGAATCCGGATGATAGTCCGAGCAAAATGGAAATTCTTCGCGACATAACGCGCCGCAAGGAAACGGAGGAAGAGCTCAGGGTCCAGAGTGAACGTACGATCCTCGCAAATGAACAGTTAAAGGATGCAATCGCCAGGCTGCAGCATGCCCAGGAACAGCTCGTTCAGTCTGAAAAACTCGCCGCCCTCGGGGAGCTTGTTTCCGGTTTTGCGCATGAGCTGAACAACCCTCTGTTCAGTGCAATGGGGTATGCCGAGCTGCTCACAACAGGTAATCTGCCCGTCGAGGAACAGCGGGAAAAAATCCAAAACATCCTCGACTCAATCAAGCGGGCAAGTCGGATCGTGAAAGATCTTTTGAAGTTTGCGCGTCTGGAAAAGGTGGATACCGAACCGGTTTCTGTCAAGGAGATTCTTGAGAAAACAGTCTTACTGAGAAGCTATGAAATGAAGAGCAGCAACATACAGGTTGAATTCAAGATACCCGAAGAGCTTCCTCCGGTGGACGGCAACTTTGTGCGACTCCAGCAGGCGTTTCTGAATATTATTATCAATGCGGAGCAGGCGATGAAAGAAGCCGGAAGAGGCACAGTGATCAGGATCGGTGCCGGTTATGATGATGAAAAAAAAGAGGTACGTGTTGATATCGCGAACAACGGACCCTCTATACCCGGGAGTATTATCGGCAATATATTTAATCCCTTCTTTACGACAAAGGAGGTCGGCAAGGGCACAGGACTGGGGCTTTCGACATCGTACGGTATTATCAGGAGCCATAAGGGTGATATCAAGGTGCGCAGTGATTCCGAATGGACGATTTTTACGATTATACTACCTGCGGAGCGCACGAATACAGCCCAGCCTTCAGTGCCGTACAGCCGGTGAAGGAAAAGAATGAGGGAACCGGCGCTCACTGAAAATTTTGAGGAAGGAATACCCGGTTCTCCACATGCCCGGTTCGGGGGAATAAAACTGCCGAAAATGGGTTGATTTCAGACGACGATCGGCGTACTATTGTTGATAATTTTTCGAGGACCTGAGTAGTAAACGGGAGAAGATATGCGAAGATACCGTCTATGCGGAATACAGATTGAAACGGGGGAAAACCCGGTCCAAAACCTTAAAAAGATTACGTCGATTTTCAGAGAGGCGGTAAAAGAGAAACCCGATTTCATCGTTTTACCGGAGATGTATGAGATCGTGTGTCCTCCGGAGGAAGCGGGACTCTACGCGCATGAAGTGCCCTCCGATTTTACCGAAAAGGTGGGAAGACTCGCCAAAACTTTTGCCGTTAACATAATAGGCGGTTCGATTTTCGAGAAACAGGGGGATGCCGTCTACAACACGGCTGTTGTGTACAACAGGGAGGGAGAAATATGCGGGAAGTACCGCAAGATGCATCTCTTCGATGCATTCAACTACGGAGAATCAAATGGAATACGGGGCGGCAGCGAGCCGCTTCTGGTCGTGCTCGACGGGCTCACATTCGGTACTGCAATTTGCTACGATATTCGGTTTCCGGAGATCTTCCGGTATTATGCGCTCCATGGAGCGCAGATCGTTTTTCTTCCGGCGGCCTTTTTTCAGCCGAACCACGACCACTGGCAGCTCAATATCCGTGCGCGGGCCCTGGACAATACGCTGTTCGTTATGAGCTGCAATCAGACTGGTAAGCGGTTTGTCGGGAGAAGCATGACCGCAGATCCGTGGGGTGTGGCGGTGTCGTCGATGGGTACGGAGGAAGGATACTACACTGTTGATATCGATGTGCAGCGTATAGATGAGGTACGCCGGAAACTGCCTTTTCTGGAAAACAGGCGATTTGATGTTGTTTTACGAGACGATTAAGCTGCATGCCGTTCGCAGGCGGTATACGCGCCGTCTGTTTCGTACCGCTGGGCGAGAGAATAAAACGGCAGGTCGTCCCGAAGAAGCGGGGGAGGAGCAGGCTGTGGACCGGCATCCGGAAGGTAAAACCTCCGGGCATCTTGCAGCTATACGTCCGTTGTATCCCTCGAGGTGCGGCTCTGCCCCTGTGTTTTTCGGTTATGCTTCGCCGACTTATGCGCATCCCGTCTGAATACGGCCCGGTTCTCCGGTTTGTAGTATTGGGCAAGGGCCCTGAGCCGCCTTTTTTCCCTTTCCCCCCGTGCGACGTACAGCTTTTCTCCGGTAAACGGATCTTTTCCCGTGCGGTACATTGCGGTTGACACACTCATCGGTGAGGGGAGAAAATCCTGCACCTCCCTGGGTCTCAAACCGTGCTCTCTGAGATAAACTGCAAGCTGTACCGCGGATTCAACGGTGGTACCGGGATGGGAAACGATGATATAGGGCACGATGTACTGCTTCTTGCCCGCTTCACGGCTGTAGCGATCAAAAAGCCGTTTAAAGGCTTCGTATACATCGATACGAGGTTTTCGCATTGCTTCAAGCACCTGATCTGAAACATGCTCGACGGCGACCTTGAGATGACCGCCCGTATGAAGGGTTGTTAACCGTTTGACGTACTCTCTGCTCCTCAGAGCGAGGTCCATGCGCACTCCGCTTGATATGAACAGGTTGCGGATCCCTCCGGTACTCGATGCAGCTTTCATGAGAGCAAGAAGAGGCCGGTGGTCGGTGTTGAGATTTGTACAGATGTCCGGATAGAGGCAGGACTGCCGTGCGCACACCCTGCAGATCTTTGTATCCTTTCCCGACATCATGTACATGTTCGCGGTCGGTCAACCGAGGTCGGTGACGGTGCCGCTGAAGTCCCCATGTCCGGCGAGCCGCTTCAGCTCCGAGAGCACTGAATCGGGAGAGCGCGACTGGACGAACTTCCCCTGATGGAGCGCAATCGAGCAGAAGCTGCAGCCTCCGAAGCAGCCTCTCATAATGGTTATCGAAGATTTAATCATTTCATAAGCGGGTATCGGTTTTTTATAGCAGGGATGCGGTTTTCCGGAAAATGGAAGCGCGTAGATTCTGTCGAGCTCTTTCTGTGAAAGCGGGAGCTGAGGGGGCATCTGTACGACCGCTCTCTTTGCATGCCGTTGTATAAGGGTTGAGGCGGTGTACGGGTTTGTATGTTCATAAACGATCCGCGTCGCCCTGTTGAAGGCATCCGGATCGTCACGGACATCTTCAAATGACGGGAGCGCGACGGTACTGCCCGATGCGGCATCTGCAGCCTCCTTTTCACCGGTGGCGAACAAAGTGCCGCGTATATCTCTCAAATTTCCAATTCCGACTCCCTCTGAAAGGCGGTTTGCGATTTCTGTTGTCTGCTTTTCCGCCATTCCGTATAAGAGGAGGTCGGCCTTTGAATCCAGCAGAATGGAACGTCTGATACTGTCACTCCAGTAGTCGTAATGGGCAAGTCGCCTGAGAGAGGCCTCGACTCCGCCGAGTATAATCGGAACGTCCCCGTACGCCTCACGCGCACGCTGAGCATACACGATCGCCGCCCTGTCGGGTCTTTGAAACGCTCTGCCCCCCTCTGAATACGCATCATCGTTTCGGAGCTTTCTGAGCGCGGTGTACCTGTTGACCATCGAATCCATACTGCCTGAGCTGATACCGAAAAAGAGCTTCGGCCGCCCGAATCGTTTGAAATCATCAACACACCGCCAGTCCGGCTGGCTCAAAACCGCTACCCGGTATCCCTTCGCTTCGAGGGCTCTCCCTATCACTGCAATGCCGAAAGAAGGATGATCGATATACGCATCGCCGGTAACGAGCACTATATCGACTGAATCCCAGCCGGCATCTTCAACCTCCCCGGCGGTAATCGGAAGAAAATCCAATGCCATTTTCATCACCTGCCCGATGATTTTTACCTTAATTTTTCTGTGCTTAAAAGGCAATGGAAAAGTAAAGGACCGGACGCGAAGCATCCGAACAATGCCGGTCCTGAAGCAGCCGGTTTGGACGGTATAAAAATCCCGCAAATGCCGCTTTTATTACCCAATGAGTGGTGGTATACTGAAAGGATACGGTCGACAGGAAATCGTCATGAAAAGACTGCTCGTGCATCGTCTCTTGGGAGGGGATGGTTTCAGTGCATTGATGTACGTAAAACGCAATAAGGAGGCATAACGGTATGAAATGGCAGGTGATAATTTTGAGCGCCGGTTTGTTTATGACGGCCGCTCTTTTCGGCTGCGCCGATACGGTTGTTGTATATAAGAGCGGCGACTGCACGGTCGACATCGATGGAAGCGGACACTGGTCGCATGCAGCGCTCGATATGCTGCTGAATGAAAAGTCCGTTGTCAAAACGGGCGCGAACGGTATTCTTGAGCTCAGCATGGACGGCGAGAGCGTCGTGGTAACGGCAAATACGACGGCTGCGGTTCGCAGCCTGATGGAAAGGGTTCGCGCAAAAAACAGGATCACCTGGTTCGGGGGCCTGACGGATGCGTTTCACTCCATGATCGGAGGGCGTGGTTCCGGCTCCGATCGAATGGTGCTCGGTGTTCGCGGTGCCGAACAGGATGAGGGGGGTGTTGATTGGATTGAAGACATGGAAACATCCGAGCTTATGGAACAGTATGATCGCGGCGTCGACCTGTACAACAACGGGAAGTGGGGCGAATCGATTGCAACTTTCAGCGGTCTTGTCGATAAAGAGTGCATGGCGGATATGAAGGATGAGGCCTCCTTCTATCTCGGGTCCGCGCTTTTCAACAATCTGCAGTACGAAGAGGCGCTCCCCTATCTTGCCCAAAGCGTCGGCGATCCGGACGCTTTCTATAGAGAGGCGGCGCTCGTTCACTACTCGTTTGCCCTGTTTTTTACTGAAAATTACCGTGAATCGGCGCATATGAGTACGCTGTATATGAATGAGTATACCCATGGAGAGCTTGCCCCCTACGCTCTTCTCATAGCCGGCAAATCGTACAAGAGCCTCGGAAACCGGGCTGAGGCGAAGAAATACTTTACCCGCATAATAAACGAATACAAACACACCGGGGTGTATCAGGATGCGGTCGAAGAGCTCACGGGGATGTAGGGATTATTCCGCTAGAGGTTATTGTATTCCCGTCCGAATTGTAAGGTTGATTCTTGGAACAACGGTCTCTATGTTTTTCAGGGATTCAATCCTCTCTATATCATCGAAATTGGTATAGATATAGATGTATATGCTGTAGTATGATCGAAAAAACCGTGCGTCTTTGAAGAGGAGTATGTTGTTTGAGGAAAACACGTTTTTCCCGTTTAAAAAGATGAGCTGCATGAGATCTTCGAAGAGACGGTTCTCTTCGGGGTGCCGGCTGTTTCCGTTTCCGGGATGAGTGATGAAATAATTGAGGCTGCCGGATGATACTCCGGAAGGTTTTTCCGATAAAAACGGGTCGTCGATTTCAGGTGCGGCTTTATAGAGGGGAAGAAGGGGCAAAACAGCGGATACCCGCGCCGATGCTGCAGTGACCGAGATATTTTCCAAACCCATGAATGCCGGCCGATGCATATTCTTACAGGGATAGTACAGAACACTTTCAGTCCGGAGGATGAAGGGAAGGTGCGGGCATTCACCCCGTGCCCCGGATGCCGCAAAAAGCAAAAACCATGCGCTCAGTGCGGCAGGCAGCATGCATGTTGCTTTTCTTATACATATAGTGAACGCAGTCACAGTTTCTCTTTTGCCTCTCTGTTGAAGAGAAGGATTTTTTCGAGCGGGAGGTTCGGTTTGTTTTTCGTTGCCCCTGGTGCAGGGTAACCCATAGCGATGAGGGAAACAACACGGTAGGGCAGCGGCAGTTTCAGAAATCTTTTTGCCTTTTTCTGGTTGAACCAGCCTATCCAGCAGGTACCGATGCCGAGCTCCTGCGCCTGTAAGACGAGGTGCTCGCCGGAAATCCCGATATCGAGCAGGTAGTAGTTTGTACCCTGTATGCCCCTTCCGACAAAGTCGGTTATAAGGCTGTACTTTGCCAGCACTGCGACAATAACCGGTGCATTTTTAATAAACGACGAGGGTCTGTATACCCCGCCGCATACCTGTTCGCAGAATTCATCCCTGTAGGATGGGTCGTCGATTACCAGAAAACGCCACGGCTGGATATTTTCCGCTGACGGAGCAAGACGCGCCGCCTCGATACAGGCGACGACCTTTTCCCGTTCGACAGGCATTTTGACATACTTTCGTACGCTCTTCCTCTCTCTTATTGTATCGATAAGGGCCATGGAGAGCCTCCGTTTTTAAAAACACGAAAAATACTTAAATATAAATACCTTGCAGTATCGAACGGGCCGTCCGTAAAGCTATCCGGATATGACCAGACGGGTGCTCAATGACGTCCCGAGAGGTCCGGTCCGAATAATGCCGCTTGACGGGCATTAAAACTCGAAACTGCTGCAGATCTTTTCGAGCTGTGCGGGATCCTGGTTTTGTTTCATGAGCGACCTTTTTACCGCACTGTAGACCGCTTCCCCGACAACCTGACCGAATAGAGTGTGCCCACCCGCATATCGAATTCTCATTCCCTGCCCGGAGGCAATGACGATCGAATCCGTCCCAGTTCCTGTTGCCTGATTTCCCGTAGCCGTGCTTTTGATACCCAGGTCGATGAGAGCAGCGGTTTTTGCCTCCGTTGCGGAAATTGCGGTTGAAACCATGCAGTCGTCAAAAAGGTACCCGTCGGTGATGACGATTGTGTTTATTGTTCCGTGCACGGCTTCCGAACCCGAAAAGTCTGTTGCCGTTCTTTCAGCTATGTTCAGTGCGTTCGAAGTTCCCGCTGTAACTGCCGCCAGCACCTGTATGTCCTTTTCCCCGATATATATAAACTGGGCATGTTTCATCTTGGCGGATGTTAGAAGGCCGATGCCGTTTCTGCCGGGGAATTTTCGTTGGAGAAAATCGGAAATCAGCCGATCCGGGTTGTTATTCATCAAATCGGCGGCATTTGTCTTTATATTGACGATGGTATCGTTTTTACCGTAACCGCCTCTGAAAACCGCTGAGCTGAGTGTGCGCAGAGGGCATGAGAATGTGATGGCTATATATCCGTCTGTGTGCTCTATGTGCATACATCACCTGTGTGCGCTTCTACACGTCCAGTGGAGCAGCACGGTTCGTACGGGTGGGCGTATAGTGCCTGCCTATAACCGCAGGTTCCCGATCCTCTCTGCGGCTTCCTCGACCTTTGCAATTGAAGGTACGAGTGCAAATCGCACAAACCCTTCACCTGGATTTATACCGTTTGCCTCTATTGAGAGCCAGTTTCCCGGCGTCGTTACGACAGCCGTTTCTCTATCAAGCAGTTTTTTTGCGAAATCAAGCGATGAATAACCCTCCGGAACCCTCTGCCATATATAGATCGTTCCTTTCGGCTCGCATTTCGGAAGGCCGATTTTGGTGAGGGCCTGTATCATGATGTTGCGCTTTTTTCTGTAATCTTCCCGCAGCCCGGCGACATGCTCCTCGTCTTTCAAGGCGGCGATCGCCGCATCCTGAATGAAGGTTGCAGTGCCCGAGTCGATATTCGGCTTTACCTTCTTGTATGCATCGATGATCCGTCTGTCGCCGCAGGCCCAGCCGATTCGGTAGCAGGTCATGTTGCTCCGCTTGGAAAGGGACTGAAACACCACTACCCCGTCTTTTTTGAGCTGCAGTATTGAGAGCGGCGCCTCATCGTAGTAATTTTCCGTGTAGGATTCGTCCGACACGACGATGATACCGTTCTTCTCGCCGAATTCCAGTACTTCTTCATAGAACTCCCGGGTGGGATGCGCTGTGGTCGGGTTGTTCGGGTAGTTGATCCAGATCAGTTTCGCCCTGTCAAGGACCTCTCTCGGCACACTCCCGAGGTCCGGGAAGAAGCCGTTTTCCGGGAGCAGATTCAAAAAGAATGTTTTCCCTTCTGCAAAGTGCGTTCCCCGCGACCATGCCGGGTATCCCGGATTGAGTGCAAGAGTGTAGTCTCCCGGATTGATGAAGGTTTCGGGAAAGTTGAATATTGCTTCTTTGGAACCTATTGTCGACATTATTTCCGTTTCAGGGTCGAGATCTATGCCGAATCTTTTTTTACTCCACCATGAAACTGTTTCCCGGTACTCTGGATCGCCGATATAGCTCGGATAGCCCGATGATTTTCTCTTCTCTATCCCTTCCCTGCACGCAGCTCGTATAACTTCAGGGGTGGGAAGCGTCGGGTCGCCTACGCCAAAATCGATCGGCGATATGCCCTCTTTTTTGAGTAATTCGACTATATTGTCGACATCGGCAAATGCGTAGCTTCCGATTGCGTTCACCCTGTCCGATATTCTGATCTCCATAGCTCCTCCCGGATTTCGAAAATTGGAAAACAGGCGCAATTTTCGCGTTTCAGACAAAAAATTCGGATGAATAGCATAAAATACTGCACCCGAACCTGTACGTCAAATTCTTGTACCGGGCGGGCAATAGAACGGGTTGTCGGTTTTACCGGGAAACCCTGCAAATAGATACTAAACTATTTTGAAAAAAATACTATAATGATAGTAGGGTCAAATGTCTGCGGGGTACAACGGGTGCCTGATATAAAAGACATAGATAAAATTGAAAAGATGCTCGAGGACCTCGGTCAACGCGAGCTCGAAATGGGCGAGATAACAGAGGGAGACCTTCTTCGCATGGAGCAGGAGCATGCTGTCGGGCGCGTGCCAGGCGGCCTGGAAGCGCCTGCACCGGGAGCAGGTGCGGGGGCCGGTTTCGAGGGTGAAGAGACGGTTTCTGAAGGCGCGGGAGGAGAAGAGGATTTTGCAGCGCTCCTCAAGGATATCCAGATAGGCCTTGAGGAGGAAAAGGAGCTCGAGGGGCTGATGGCCGCCGAGGAGGGAGAGGCTCCAGCCGAAGCGCCTGTGGAAAAAGTGCCGGGTCCTCAAGAGGAGGCCCGGGCTCCCGAAGTGGAAGAACCTTCTCTTGCTTCCGTCATAGAGTACATCCCGGAGGAAGCAGAAACAACGGGTGAAGCGCCTGAGGTAACGGAGACTGAAGCCGAACTGCCCGAAGAAAAGCCGGGTGTCGGATTGCCTGGGGCCGAGCCCTCTGCAGCGGTTGAGGTTGAAGCCGAATCAGCAGTCGCACAGGAGGGAGAAATTGATCTGGACCTTCCGGAGGATTTCGACCTTGAAGATGTAGCCTATGAAGAAAAGCCTTCCGGAGGATTCATTTATTCCGGGGAAGAGGAAGCGGCACATCCCGAAGGAGGTGCAATACCCGGAGAGCCCGGGCCGCCGGAAGCCGGTGCTGAAGAAGAAGCAGAAGAAGCTGCTGCAGAAATGGAGGTCCCAGAAATCCCCGAAGAGCCGGCTGTTCCTGAAGAGGTGGGGGAAGCGGGCGGGCTCGAGGAAATACAGATACCGGACCTCGAGTCTCTCGGATTACTTTATGAGGAGGCGGGCAGGGAAGAGGAATCTCTGGAGGAAGCCCCAGGGCAGGTTATGGAGATGCCTCCGGAAGAGGAAAGAGCCGAAAAGAAGGCTGAAGCGGAAGCTGAAAAAGAGGGCGGAATCGAAGCTCTCGGATCTGAGGAGCTCGCCGGAATTTCCGGAAAGGAGCCTGTGGAGGCAGGTCCGCGTGCAACGGAAGAGGAGTTTGAATTCCCCGAATTCGAGCTGCCTGAACTTGAAAAAGGAGAAAAGGCCGCGGCTGAGGAAGAGGCGGGTATAGAAATAGAAGAAGAAATTCCCGAAATGCCGGAGCTCGGGGGTGAGGAAGCGGCGCCGCCGTCTGAGGAATTTCCTGAAGAAGAGCTGCTGCCCGGGGAGCCTCCAGCTCAAGAACTGCCCCCTGAAGAGCTTCCCGAAGAAGCACCCATGGAGCTCGCCGATGAGGACATCGTCGCTATAAAGGCCAAGCTGAAGCAGATGAGTCCGCAGCTGGCCTCATTTGTGCGGGACAGTATCCTTGCCGGGACGCTGCCCGTGGCGATTGTCAATGAGATGCTGCGGCTCCTTCTGGAGGACGCTCCCGAACAGGAAATAACCAGTTTTGTTGAGCAGGCGACGGGGCGACAACCGGCCGTAAGAAAGCCGGTTCCGGGTATTATAACCGTTGAGAGGAAGCCGGGCGTATTGGAAAACATCTATCAAAGCCTGGGGCCTCTGGTCAGGGTTGCGGGTCTGTTTATAATTATCATGACAATACTGAGCATAATCTTTATGCTCTTCATATACAAGCCCATGAGGGCCCGACAGTACTACAGTGAAGGGATAACGTACATTAAAAACGCGCAGTATGAGCTTGCAGAGCAGAGCTTTACCCGCGCGAGGGAAATTTATGAAAGCGTCAAGAAGTACGATGATTTCGGCTGGGAGTACATGATATCCGGTAATTACGATGCTGCCCGCAGAAAATTCGAATTCGGGATAAAACTCGATGAAGGAATGAGAAATCTCGGTATACGTCTGCACATGGCTCTGCTCCATAATATTCTGGGCGAGTACGCCGAAGCGGACAGACTGTACAGTGAAGTTCTCGAAAAGTCTCCCCGCACATATGAGTATATTCGACTGAAAGGTATGAATCTTATCGACTGGGGAAAAGCCGAGCAACCGGACAAGCTCGATGAGGCCTACAATCTTTTCAATACGGCTTTCGATGAAAAGCCGAAACTGAGCGACCCGCTTTTCAAGATGCTGTCAATCAGTATCTTTCAGGAAAAAGCCGAAGATATTTCGGCGCTGTACGAATATATTACGAACAGGTTTCCACAGGATGTAGATGCAGCGGTATATACAGACCTTGCCTCCTATTTTATTACACATGAACAGTTTGAAAAAGTCAGGGACCTTCTCCTCCGGGTGCTTGACAGGGCTCCCGGATATCCGGAAGCCCACATGGCATTTGCGAAATACTACAAAGCGATCAAAAACGCGCAGATGCAGGAGGAATTCCTGAAATCGGCTATCATATATGAGAATGACAGGCCGTTGAAATACCCGTGGGACAAGAGAAACAGAGCCCTTCTTTCCAGCGCCTATAATGATCTTGGTGAAATATATGCCGGAATGGAAACTCCCGGCATGGCTGCCGAAAGCATACGCTACTTTGAAAAGGCAATCGATCAGAACAGGCGCAATATGAAGGCCTACTTCAATCTCGCGCAGGTCTATTTTTATAAAGCAAAGAATTACCGTCTTGCAACGCAGTACTATGAAGCGGCAGAAGCCGGAGGATTTCAAAATTACGATCTAGACTACAATCTAGGTCTGCTCTATTTTTATGAACACTCATTTACAAAGGCACTCAACAGGTGGTCCAGGCTCTCTGAAGTATTTCCCGACAATCCCAATATCGAGTTTGCAATGGGGTGTGCGATGCTCCATCTCGGAACGTACAGTGCGGCGCAGGGGGAATTCATGCTTCTGTCCGAGGTGTATGACGGCCTTGTGAAAAAACTGGGTGAAATAAAACCGTGGCGTGCATACCATAAACGTATACTTCTTGAATCCGCAGCGGTTCTCAATAATCTCGGAGTCGCCTACCAGAAGCTTGCCGAAGAAACGGGAAACGAGGAGTATCAGAAAGAGAGCCTTCTTGTCCTGTATAAGGCGGGAGAGCTCGCCGATATTACAGGAACCGAAAGAGGGAAAATACAGTACAATATAAATTATATCCTTCATCCGGATGTTATCCGCAGCAGTATGGCCGTTGACGACAGCCTCAGTAACAATTACCGGTTTATCGCGCAGTAGCCTCTCGTAACGGCCTCCCGTAATTTCTTGCTCAGCTCAACGATCGTTGTTATATTATCCGTACGGTTCACGTCCGGATAATGCAGCCGGTGCGGGCACCGGGATTTGTCAACAAATCCGGTTGAGCGGACATAACCTACGCTTGCATGTCGCGGGGAACATGCCGTTTGGCGGCGGTATGAGCCGTGCGTGCTGCTGGAAAGCAGGGCGCAATAAATTCATCCGTCCTGAGAGAATGGGTCGGCGGTGTTATGAGGAGCAGGGTATGAGAATCAAGATGATTGGAAATAAAATCGGCATGACGCAGATGTTCAACGAGAAGGGAGAGGTCGTTCCCGTAACCGTTGTGAAGGTCGGGCCGTGCACCGTTGTCAACAAAAAGACGGATGAGAAAGACGGGTACAATGCTCTTGTGCTCGGGTACGGTGAGATAAAAGAATCCAGAGTTCGGAAGAGCGAGCTCGGTCTGTATAAGAAGGCCGATGCCGCTCCAAGAAGGATGCTCAGGGAAACCCGGATCAAACCGGAAGAGCTGGATACGTATAAAATCGGTCAGGAAATTGCTCCGGGCGACATTTTTAAATCGGGTGAATATGTCGATATTACGGGAAATTCGAAGGGAAAAGGGTTTTCCGGCGTGATCAAAAGATACGGTATGGCCGGAGCCAAGAGCAGTCACGGAACCCACGAATTCTTTCGTCACGGCGGTTCCATCGGCGCTTCTGCATCCCCGTCGCGGGTATTCAAGGGGAAAAAAATGCCCGGGAGATACGGTGGAAACAGAATAACCGTGCAGAATCTCCTGATTGCCGATATCAAACCGGGAAAAAACGTCATACTGGTAAAGGGCGCGGTGCCGGGAGCAAACAGAGGGTATGTAACGGTTGCCCATGCAGTAAAAAAACCCGCATCAGGCTGATTCCCACAATATAAAACCGTACGCGTGAGGCGCTGTGAAACAACTGTCCGATCAACAAACAACTTCCCACAGCAGACCGAATATCGACACCTATTTCATGAACATTGCAGCGATGGTATCGACTCGAACAACGTGCCTGCGGAGGCGGGTGGGTTGTGTAATTGTGAAAGGCAAACAGATAATATCCGCAGGGTACAACGGCGCGCCGCAGGGTATGCCCCATTGTCTCGATATAGGCTGCGCGAGAGAAGGGGTGCCGTCGGGAGAGCGGTCCGAGCTTTGCCGGGGGGCCCACGCCGAGCAGAATGCAATAAACTTTGCAGCACGGTACGGCATTTCGATAGAGGGGGCGACGGTCTATACAACGCATCTCCCCTGCTCGTGGTGTTCCAAAAGCATTGTAAACGCGGGCATCAATCGGGTGGTGTATCTTAATGATTATCCGGACCCGGCTTCAAGAGAAATTCTCGGCCGGCTTGAGTTGAAACCGCTTGAAAATTTCGATTTTATCCGAATAGAATAAACAGGTTTTCCACATGACTTTTTATGAAATTTCTCGAGCTGATAGGGCCGTTTGTTTTGAACCGGTATTTATTATCGCACAGGAGGGACATGCAATAATTTCTATAACATTTTAACTGCTTATTGCTCAAAAAGATAGGATTAATTAGATTATATAATTGACATTCTAACGTTAAATTAGCTAAATATAGACATTATTTGTATAACTTTTGAGAGGTTTCATATTCGCCTCTCGCTTTTGTTTTCGGTAAAAAAAGAGCTGTCCTCCAAACAGTCGGGATATGTTATGGAGGGCAGGAGATTATTCACATCTTATCCACAGAGGTGCATCGAAACGGTGAGATCGATCAGATATTCGATGAATATCAAGAGCGTGGTGCTTACGCTCGTCATCATCAATGTGATAGTATTCCTGTTTACACAGGTTCTCAATAAATTTGTTCCGGCGGGACTGCTCAACCTGACCGGAAGATCGGGCGAAGCACTTGCCGCTATTTTCAGACGGTACGGCCTGTTCATCACCCTTTTTTCACTTTTTCCCGCATTGATCGTGAAGCTGGGATGGGTATGGCAGGTGTTCACCTATATGTTCCTGCATGGAGGGTTCTTCCACATTTTTTTTAATATGTACGCGCTTTACCTGTTCGGCAGGCCGCTCGAGGACCGGTGGGGAGGCAGGGAGTTTCTCTTTTTCTATCTGTTCTCCGGAGTCGGCGCCGGTATCATTACGTTTGCATGGAACCTCCTTCAAAATCCCTTCATCCCGACGATCGGGGCTTCCGGTGCAATCTTCGGGGTTGTCCTCGCCTTCGGACTCGAGTTCCCGGATGCCATGCTCCTCCTGTTCTTTTTCATACCTGTGCGCGCGAAATATGCTGCATTTATTTTCGGCGGCATCGAGCTCGTGATGATCATTACGGGGACGATGCAGGGTATAGGTCATTTCACCCATCTCGCGGGCCTGTTGTTCGGGTATATATACTACGTGTGGAGGATAAAAGGCTCCTACAGGGGAAAGAAGATTCGTTTCGCCGGTAAAAGAAACGGACCCGGCATCTCCGGACGGCTTTTTATTGTGAAAGACCGAGACAGGGCAAACGTCGTTTCCCGGGCTAAAATAATCAAGCGCAAACTGGACAGCGGCGCACATCTGACGCAGTCTGAAGAGCGGTTTTTGGATAAGCTGAGGGAGGCGTATAATTACAATTTCCAGGATATGTGCGCGCCGGATACATTCAATCCCGCTGCAGAAGACTGCCTGAAGTGTAAGTCTCTCTACGCCTGTCTGTACCGTTACGTGCTTGACATACAGTAGCGCCGCCGGCGAATTTGTTCGGCCGGCCTGCGGCCTGCCGGATAACAGTATACGGCGGTGTATTACAAATCCAGGTGTTTGGGCACTGCGGATAACTTTTACTTGTCATTTAAGGATAATCCGTTATAATTTACCCCCTATGGAACATAAAACTCTTGTTCGGCTCAACCGCTACATCGATTCCATGCCTTCACTCTCCATCACCGTCGCCAAAATTCTTGAGGTAACGAAAAACCCGCAGGTTACCGCCAAGGACCTCAACAAGGTGATTAATCTCGATCCCGTGCTTATGGGTCGGGTTTTAAAGCTCGTGAACTCCGCATACTACGGTCTCTCGAACAAGGTTACTTCTCTTGTTACTGCAATCATTATGCTCGGAATCAATACAATCAAAAACCTTGCGCTTTCCACAGCGGTGCTCGGCCGGATGAAGCAGAAATCACAGTTCAAGTCTCTGAATGTGGACGGCTTCTGGCGGCATTCGATCGGAGTGGGAGTGGCTTCGAAGCTCATCGCAGAGAAAATCGGGATTCCGTCGAATCTGAGAGAGGAGTTTTTTATCAGCGGACTGCTGCATGATATTGGAAAGATACCGCTGAACGATATCTTCAGCGAAACCTATGTGAATGCGATACGAAGTGCGGATATAAAAAAGGTTCCTCTCCTGCAGACTGAATCCGAGAACCTCGGCACAACCCATACGGATGTAGGCAAGATGATCGCGGAGAAGTGGAACCTGTCGGATGAAACGTCGGATGCGATTCTGTACCACCATGACCCCAATCAGGTCACCGGGGATACATACAAGGTGGTGGCTGCGGTATATATAGCAAACATGTACTGCAATTTGAATGAAATCGGATTTGCGGGCAACAGATTCTCCGGAGATATAGATACAAACATACTTGATATGATTGAAATTACCGAAAGTTATCTCGACGATCTTTTTGATACTATCTCCGCTGAGATTGAAAAGGCTTCGGTCTTTCTACAGGTATCCTAGAAACCCGCAGGATACCGGCTCTCACGAACTCATTAGCGTACATCATGAAATGAATCTTCAGGAGTCTGAGGAATGAAAATCAAATTCTGGGGTGTACGGGGATCGATTCCAACACCGGGGCCCGATACTGTCGTATACGGGGGCAATACGACATGCATAGAGGTCAGACTGAAAAGCGGGAAAGTGATCATCATAGGTGCTGGCAGCGGAATACGAGGCCTCGGCAACCGCCTCGTTGCCAGCGATATGAAAAACGGCCCTCTTGACATCGACCTCTTTGTAAGCCATACCCATTGGGATCATATTATGGGGTTTCCGTTTTTTACGCCTGTATTCATTCCGGGCAACAAGATCAGGGTGCACGGTCCCGTTAATATCGGTGATGAAGGTCTGGAAAAGATATTCGCGCTTCAGATGTCGTACAACTACTTTCCTCTGCGTGCCGATGAGCTTGCCGCGGATATCACCTACGAGCTGCTGAAGGAAGGAACGTACATGCTTGAAGGCGGAGTTAAAATTACGACCAAAATACTCAACCATCCCATTATCGACCTCGGGTACAGGATTGAGGCGGACGGTGCCGTGTTCACCACCGCGTACGATACCGAGCCTTTCAGAAACCTCTTTGACGGAAATCCGGAGGACGAGGATTTTGATCCGGATGCGAAGAAGGAGGGTGAAAAGGCAGCCGATCTGAACAACAGGAGGGTCCTGGAGTTTATCAGGGGATCCGACCTCGTTGTTCATGACGCCCAGTATACGAACAAAGAGTACAGAGAATCTAAAATCGGGTGGGGCCATTCGCCGATAGAGCACGTTCTGTTGAACACCATTAATGCGGGGGTAAAGAGAGTTGCGCTCTTTCACCACGATCCGATGAGAAGCGACCGGGAGCTTGCTCGTATCGAGAGGGCCGCTCAGGAGCGTGTGGCGAAGATCAAAAGCCACAGCATGGAGGTTTTCGCGGCGAGGGAGGGCCTTGAGGTACAGTTATGATCGAGCATGCATCTTTCGTCCATCTTCACACCCATTCTGAATACTCTATACTCGACGGCTCGGCGAAGATAGATGATCTTATAGAGAAAGCACTCCAGTATCATATGCCCGCCCTTGCCCTCACCGATCACGGCAATATGTTCGGCGCTCTCGAGTTCTATAAAAAGGCGATGCATCGAGGATTAAAGCCGATAATCGGGGAAGAATTCTATATTGCTCCCGATTCGATGCACAAAAGGGGGACGCGGGAAAAACCATATCATCTCATACTTCTTGCCGGAGATGAGGAAGGGTACAGGAATCTCCTCAATATGTCTTCCGCAGCGTACCTCGAAGGGTTTTACTATAAACCGAGAATCGACATCGAACTCCTTTCGGAAAGATCAAAAGGATTGATATGTTTGAGCTCCTGTCTCGGTGGCGAAGTTCCTGTTCTTATTCGGCAGGGAAAGCATGATGAGGCGAAAAAAAAGGCCGGTATGTACCGGGATATATTCGGCAGGGACAACTACTATTTCGAGCTCATGGACAACGGGCTGGAAGAACAGGCGGTGGTGAACAGGGAGCTCATAAACCTGGGTGCTCAGCTGGATATTCGGGTTGTCGCTACGAACGACGTGCACTATCTCGAGAGATCGGATGCCGTATACCACGACGTTCTTCTCTGTATACAGACAGGCAAAACCGTTCAGGAAACCAAGCGGTTGAAGTTCAAATCCGACCAGTTTTACTTTCGATCGCCGAAGGAGATGACGGCGCTGTTCGAGAATTACCCGCAGGCTATCAGGAACACAATCGAAATAACGGAAAAGTGCAACCTCAAGCTCGATCTCGGGCGATACAAGCTTCCGCACTTTCCGATACCCGAAGGATATACGGCAGACTCGTATTTGAAGAAGCTCACCGATGACGGGATCGGAAGACGGTATGCCGGTAGTACACAGGAGATCCAAGACAGGGTGAGAGGGGAGCTCGATGTGATTCGCTCTATGGGCTACAGCACCTACTTTCTCATTGTATGGGATTTTATCCGGTTTGCGAAGAGCGTGGGGATCGCCGTCGGACCGGGGCGCGGCAGTGCTGCCGGATCCATTGTCGCCTTTGCACTCGGTATAACGGATGTCGACCCGCTGAAGTACGGCCTGATATTCGAGCGGTTTTTGAATCAGTCGCGGATTTCGATGCCCGATATCGATATTGATTTCGACGGAGACAGACGGGATGAGGTGATTCAATATGTACGGGAGAAGTACCGGCACGATCGAGTCGCGCAGATCATTACCTTTGGGGCCATGAAGGCGCGTGCGGTGGTGAGGGATGTAGCCAGGGCCACGGATATACCCGTATCGGAAGCGGATACGCTCGCGAAGCTGATACCGTCGCGGCACGGTATCACAATCGAGGAGGCGATGGAGGATTCGGACGAGCTGCGGAGCCGCATTGCAAAAGATCCGAGGGTTCAGAGACTCTTCGATATCTCGAAACGTCTTGAAAGGCTTGTCCGGCACCCGTCGACCCATGCAGCGGGTGTGGTTATATCCCCCGAGCCGTTATCAAACCTCGTTCCGTTGTACAGAGATGCAAAAAGCGGAGTCGTTTCCACGCAGTATCAGATGAGAGACCTCGAGGATGTGGGACTTATCAAGATGGATTTCCTCGGCCTCAAGAATCTCACAATCATTCAGAGATGCCTGCGGGATATCGAGGATGCCGGGCTTCCCGTACCCGATATGGACAACCTCGAGCTCGAAGATCCTGAAGTATACGCCATGCTCGGCGAGGGTCGAAGTATGGGGATTTTTCAGCTCGAATCAAACGGTATGCAGAGCCTTTTGAAGCGGCTGCAGCCGAACCGCTTTGACGATATAATCGCGGTCAATGCGCTGTACCGTCCGGGACCTCTCGATTCCGGCATGGTGGACGAATTTATTGAGAGAAAACAGGGAAGAAAGCCGATCGCCTATGCCGACCCCCGGCTGCGTGAAGCCCTCGAGGAGACATACGGAGTTATCGTGTATCAGGAGCAGGTGATGGAGATTGCGCAGGTTATCAGCGGATTTACCATGGCTGAAGCGGACAATCTCAGAAAGGCCATGGGCAAGAAAAAAATCGAAATCCTGGAGGAGGCGCATTCGACGTTTATCGAGGGAGCGGTCAAAAACGGCGTTCAGGAAAAAACTGCGGAAGATATATTTGAAATGATCAAGACCTTCGGCAGATACGGATTCAACAAGTCGCACTCCACAGCCTACGCATTGCTCGCTTTTCAAACCGCCTATCTCAAGGTGCACTATCCGGTATTCTATACCGCTTCCCTTTTATCGGGCGAGCTCCACGATACGGATAAGATATGTCAGTACATCTGCGAAATGAGGGAAATGGGAATCGAGCTGAAGGCCCCCGATGTGAATAAAAGCGGTGTGCTCTTTGAGGTGCGGGATAATGTCGTCCGCTATGCTCTGGCCGCCGTAAAGAATGTCGGCGAAAGCGCTGCACAGATCGTTGTACGGGAACGGGAAAAAGGCGGAGAATATTCCAACCTCTTCGACTTCACGTCAAGAGTGGACCTGCGGCTGGTGAACCGACGTGTTATAGAGAGCCTCGTCAAGAGCGGGGCAATGGACGGCTTCGGTGAGAACAGGCATACCCTGTTTGAAAATATCGAAAATGCCCTCGAATACGGTACATCCGTACAGGGGGATAAATTGAGAGGACAGTCGTCTCTCTTCGAGGAGATGGGCGGCGAAAACGAAGTGCAGGCATTCTACCAGACTGCGAAGTATGAAGAGTGGAGCGAGGCCGAAGTTTCTGAAAATGAGAGGGAGGTCCTCGGCTTCTACTTTAAAGCGCATCCCATCTTAAAGTACAGGGAGACGATAGCGCGGGTGCATGCATTGACCGCTTCGGAGCTGAAGACGGCTTCATCCGAATCGCGGGTGAGTGTGTTCGGCATTCCATCTTCGGTAAAGGTTATTACCACAAAGGATAAGAACGAGATGGCCTTCGTCACCCTGGAGGATTTAACGGGGAGTGTGGAGGTGGTGGTCTTTCCGAGTGTATACGAGAAGTTCAGCACCCACCTCGGTGAAAAAAGGGTGGTCGCGGTAACCGGAAGACTGGACGGCGCGAAAATCCTTGCCGACGGCATATGCCTGCCTGAAGAGCTCGAGAAGGAAACTGTGTCGGGACTTCATATTCTTCTGAACGACCCCGTACGCGAGGAAACGCTCCTGCGTCTGCGGGACCTCTTTATACAGAACAGGGGAAAATGCAGCGTCTACATTCATACCCGGGAGCTCGAGACCAGAAAACGCGCGGTGAAGGCATCTTCATTGCTGCTTGTAAACCCGGGGGAGGAGCTTCTTGCCCTGCTCAGGGATGAAAAATTGGTTGAAAAAGCATGGGTGAGCTGATGAAGCCGATAGTCTCGGACGATTTTTTCAATATTATTTCGGTAATTCTGTTTACATCCGTACTCTTTATTATACATACCATATACGGAGGAAAGAGATACTTTGCACGGCGCATTGTTCCGATGGTGAAGAGACTTTTGAAGATAACGGAGTCTGAGGCTCAGGATCTTGGTGTATACTACAAGCGGGTAAACGCTTTCATACTTTTTATCGGTTTTCCTTTTTTTATAATCAGGGGAATATATAACGAAAGCCTTAAAAATTATGGGCTCTCCCATCCAACAGACAGGCTGTCGCCGTTTTTATTATTTCCCGTTATTATTGCATCCTTTCTTGTGCTTCTTTTCTTTTCAAGGAAAAAAGGGCTGATTCAGAAATATCCGGAAGTGAAAAGGGCGCGGGAATCGAGACTCCACTTTGCACTGAGCTGTGCAAGTTATGTGCTCTATTTTCTCGGGTATGAGAATCTGTACAGGGGTTTTCTGCTCTTCGGGCTCCACACCTACACGGGAGACTGGACTGCGGTTTTTATCAGCGCCGGTTTTACGACATTGACGCATTTTCGAGACCCCCGCTTGATTGTGATGGGTTCTCTGGCTGCGGGTGTGCTGTTTTCCTACATTGCGCTGCTGACGGGCTCTATATGGACGGTATTCATACTTCACAGCGGCATCGGTATCGCCATGGACTATCTCTGTATCCGTGCTTCGGTTTCCCCCGCTGCAGTGCGGGGGTCTCAGGAGGACGACCGCTGAATTTCCCTCAGTTTAAATGTTTCTTTCCGCACGATATCATTCACCTGATCCATGGTTAAAAAACCGTCGAGTTTCCTTGAATTTTCAAAGGAAACAACAGGCAGATAGGTGACGTTGTAATTCCTGAAAATACGGTATGCTTCATGAATGGTTTTCGAACCGGTAATCGTGTATTTAATCGGCGACATAAGGTCTTCGGCAATAATAACGTTACCGGGTACACCGATATTCAGAAGAGGCTTGATCTTTGAGAGGCTCACCACACCTTTCAGCTCCTCCACCTCGTCGACAACGGGTATATCGTCGTACCTGCACGATGCGATTTTTTCGATTACCTCGTTCAAGCTGCTGTTGATTTTTATAACGGGCGCGTCTTTGTCCATCACCTCCTCCACCCTGTATTTTTCAAGCATCTCTTCCTCTGTGATATTTTTTTCGGCCTCTTCGGCCCTGGTGATGGCGAGCTTTACAAAGGGAGGGCCGATGATCTGCACGAGAAATGTCGTGAGTGTAACCACGTTGATAACGGAGAGCCCGAGCTGCGGAAAGGTCTGGGAGGATGAAATTGCAAGGCCGATGGTTACACCTGCCTGAGAGAAGAGGCACAGCCCGAGGTAGCGCGATACCTTTTTCGGAGACCCCGATATGCGGGCGCCGAGCGCCGCACCCGCTATTTTTCCAGAGGTCCTTCCAATGAGGTACAAAACGGCAGTGACTGCGGTTATCAATGTTACCGAGGCTACTTCCAGGCGGGCACCTGCCAGGACGAAGAAAAGAATATAGATGGGGGGAGAAAATCCCTTCATTAAATCAAATACCCGTTGAGAATAGTGCGGGGCAATATTGACGAAGGCTATGCCGAAAAACATCTCAGCCAGTATCAGGTCGAGCTTGAACTGCAGCGAAACCGCAATAATCAGTATTATGGAGCCGAAGGTAAAGCTGAGTATCAGGTCGGCCTCGTGTTTGTGTTTTTTCGTGAGATCGAGAAGAAACCGGTAGATGTAGGCGATCGCGATGCCGAGTGCAGCAGAGCCACCGATCTCGTAGAGAGGCCTGAGGACGGCGCTCATGATGGAGAACTCTTTATGGGCAATCAAGATCCGCGCAACCGCATTTGCGAATCCGTATAAAAGAAGGGCAAGCCCGTCATCCAGAGCAACGATGGCGAATACCAGTGTGGTCAGCACACCTGCCGCCCGATACTCCCACAGCACGTCCACGGTTGCGGCGGGTGCCGTTGCGGATGCAAGGGCGCCGAGCACGATTGCAAGCCCCCAGTTTTTCGTGAAAAAACCGGTGAGCATCGTCACCAGAAGAAACGCGGACATACCCTCTAAAATGAGGATTATGATCATACTTTTTCCGAACTTCTTGAAAACCGACTTCTTCAGCTCTCCGCCGACCAAAAAACCGATTATTCCGAGGGCCAGGTAGTTCAGCGGCACAAATGCATGGACAATCTCTTGTGTTATTATATCCACTCCCGATGTTCCGAGCACGATTCCTATTATGATATATCCGACGACCTGCGGTATCTTCACCGCTTTAAAGAGACGCGCACCGATGACTCCGAAAATGAGGGCAGCCCCGATAACAAGCAGAGAGCCGGCATTCATAGAAAACTCCTTGGGTTGTCTGTCTGCAGAGTCTTGAAGCTGCTGCAATTGGTACAATCTTATCACAACGAAGGCAAACCGCAACCAAATAACTTTTTTTGTGAATGTTCGCCTCCTCCTCCTTTCCGAAGGCTCCATAAGAGCAGACGAAGAATAAAAGAAAAATGAAAAACATCAGGTGGACTTGTATCCGCGTCTTTCCATTGCTCCCCATTCGCGTTGCGATGTAAAAAACTTGAAAAAGCCCTTGATCTTGTAGCAGAGGTTTACCTGTCGGTAAAACAGGTTTTCAAAAAGCGATATAAGAAGACGCAGAAGGAAGTGATGAAAACGAAGGGTCGACCCGATACCGAAATATTCCATTGCCAGAGCGATAATCGAATGCATGATGCTGTATACCCAGGTTACGAGAATAAACCTGACAAGGATCAGCGCAGGAAAAATGTTCAGCCAGATTCCTGCCGTGAGCAGGCAATAGCCGACAATCTCTACAAAGGGCGCCGCAATCTCCGACAGTATATAGAAGGGGATCGAAAAAAAAGCGACGGCTCCGTAGCGGGGATTTAAAATCATATCCCTGTTTTCAAATATGCTTTCGAGAAATCCCATCTGCCACCGCACCCTCTGGCGCGCAAGGATCCTGAACGAGTAGGGTATTTCGGTCCAGCATACGGTATCTGCGACAAAGCTGATTCTGTAGCTTTTTTTCTCCTGTTTTTTCAATTTATGGAGCTTCACCACGAGCATCATATCCTCGCCGAGGGATTTTTTCTTGTACCCCCGCACTTTCAGCACATCCTCTTTTTTAAACAGCCCGAAGGCTCCTGAAATAATAAGCAGCGAGTTTATAGAGGAGAGCCCGAGTCTGCCGAGAAAGAATGCTCGTGCGTACTCGATGCCCTGCAGAATAATGAGGAGATTGCCGGTCAGCCGTTCCTGTAAGAGCCTTCCCATCTGAATGACCGATCCGTTTGCCGATTTTATCACACCGCCCACCGCAACGGTTCTCTCGGGATCGTTGATGAACGGGAGTATGAGCTTTGCTAGGGCATCTTCGCCCAGTATGGTATCGGCATCCACAGCGCAGAAGTAGGGAAACTTCGATACATTGATCCCCGCGTTGAGGGCATCCGCCTTCCCGCCGTTTTCCTTGTCGATGACGATGATGTTTTTATGTACCTTCGATATATAGATGCCCCGTATCTCTTCAGTGTCGATGGAGCGCCTGTACACATAGTCGGTCCTTATGAGGTCGAAGGCCCGGATGAGGATTTTCAGCGTGCCGTCCTTTGACCCGTCGTTTACGATCAACAGCTCGTAGCTCGGGTAGCGGACGAACAGCAGAGAGCGCACACTCTCGACAATGGTTTTTGCCTCATTATAGGCGGGTAGGATGATGGAAACAGGCGGCAAAAGCCGGAATTTGAAGGCCTGATCGAGGTTGTAGGTAAACCGGTATGTACGTCTTCTCTGCACCTCGATGATCGAAAGCAGGAGAACGAAGAGATACACTGTGTTTATGGTGAAAAAAAAGGCCATGACTGCAATAAACAGTACGTTGAACGTTTCTTTCATGTGTGGTTTTCCAGGGATGTTCGTTTCATGTGCCTGTCCCGGCGATTGTCGGGACGCTCCGACAGCATCGATTGAAGGATACTGCAGGAGTCCCGAAAGTTTTTGAGGTAATTGAAATAGCCGTGTGTTATCAAAAGCCGTATCATCTTCAAAGCCAGCCCGGCTTCTTTGCTCTCCTTTCGGGTGAGCTCGGCGAGCATCTCTTCGATAATGCCGTTTTCCTCGAGGGTTTGAACGCTCATATCCCGCGCAAATCTGTCGTCCGAATCGATGCTGTCGATAAGTGCGCTGATACCGATAAGTCCCAGCCTGACCAGGGAACGGGCGGTATTTTTTCGAACATACCAGTTTGGGTCTTTCAGCAGGGGTACGAGCCTGTAGGAAGCTCCCTTGATCGCCATGTCACCGATTATACCTGCGGCAATGGCACGTATTTCCCATTGTCTGTCTCCGAGGGCATCGATTACCGTCTTGACTGCCCAGAGATCGTTGATGTTTCCCACAGTCATCAGGGCACTGATTCGTATGTCGAGGTTGCCGCTTTCATTGTAGAGGTGTATAAGCTCCGAAAGGCTCTCCGGGGGTTTGAGAACGGCAAGCGCCTTGATGAGCAGAAGCCGTTTATTGTCGGGGAGGTTTTTATCGGTTAAAAGCGGCCTCATGTGCTCGTATACATCGTGGCCGAAAAAAGGACAGATCGCGGATATAAGCCATGCGTGCTGAGCGGGACAGTGACGGTAGTATGTGAATAGCGCTGGTACGGTTTTCAGTGCCCTTATTTCTCCAAGTGCGATAATAGCGGAAGAAACGACCTTTGGGTTGAAATCGTTCAGTTTGAGGGTGAGCAGCTCGGACTGCCGGAGCGATCCAAGGAGTCCGAGGGTGTGGCATGCCCGCATCCGCTTTGTCGGTAGAATGCTGAAGAGCCACTTCTGAATATATTTTAAAAGTCCGAGCTCTGTGACGGCATGTTTCATACGCTCTTTTTTGTTTCCCGTAATCATAGACAGTATTTCCGTGAATGCTTCAATAAGGCTCTGCCTCTGAAAGATCCCCAATGAGAGGCTGTTCAGCGGGATCTCTTCAAACAGAACATCATAGAGGGCGTTCAGATGCTTCCATTTCAGCCTTTTCCTTATTCTTTGTACAAGTTCCTTTAACAGGAAAATGCCCATTGAAATGAAAAAATATACCACAACGATGACCAGAAGTATTGTGGTTGCCCTGAAGATGACTGTCTGAAATACAGAGTTTACCATTTTACCGATGTGCTGTAGGATATTTCATGCGTTTTGCCGTACTGCGTTTCGATTCTCCCGTAGCTTAACTGTAGTTCGAGATTTTCCGTTATGTTGTAGCTGATGCCGGTGGTAAAATCGAAAACCCGCCGTGATCTGTCCCTCACCTCAACATCTCCTCCATAGGAAACCGTTATGAAAAAATCGTTCTTGTTCAGATATTCGAGGTTGAGCGTAAGCTCCAGTTTTCCGGTTGAATATCCGGAGGTGTAGACGTACTGGTTATACCCGATTGTTATGTAGCTTATATCGGAAAAATTACGGGTAACCTCCGGTGAGAAGGTCAAAAGGGTTTCGTCCGAATAGAAATCGGCGGAGAAATTCATCCCCGTCGTTAGTATGTGCGGAAAGGAGTAATGCACACCGAGCATTGTCGAGTAGTCGGGTGAAAAGTGTGCATCCGGGGTAAAACCGAACCCGCCGCTGAGGTAGAGATTATGTATCCCTCGATATACGGCAGTCGTGGTGAGGGTGTAGTCGTGGTCGCCGGCGATGACCCAGTTCTGATACTCGAGATAAAAATCCCACCAGCGTTTGAGGTGATAGGTAAGGTCCGAAAAAACGGTTATGCCGAGACTCGCATCGGGGTATAGGTCCCAGCGTATATTGAGGGGTGCGATTTCCCAGGTTGTAAGAACCCTTATGCCCTTTAGAAACCGTTTTGCCTCGCTGTTTTCCGGGTCGATTTCAAGCACCCGTTTGAACTCGTCGCGGGCCGTTTCCTTTTTGTCCATCGCGAGGTATACCTTGCCGAGCTCGATCCGAACTTCCGATTCATCCGCTCCTGCTGCAAGAGCCCTGTCGAAATATTCGATCGCCTTTTCATTCTCGCCTGCCCAGAAACTGACGCGGGCAATTCCGAGCAGTGCATCCTGTTCATCTCCTTTTTCGGCAAGGTACTTCTTGTATGCCGCCATCGATTCTATGTACTTTCCCTGCCAGCTCAGTATCTGCGCCTTTCTGAACAGGGCTTCCGGCTGGTCGGGCTGCTCTTCGAGCACTTCATTGAGCAGACGAAGCGCCTCGGTAAACTCGTTCTTCCAGCTCAAAACCTTTGCCAGCCGTATCTTTATCATCAGGTTGTCGGGGTCTTTTTGGAGTACCTTTTTGTATTCTTCGATGGCTTCTTCGAGCCTGTTTTCCCGTTCGAACGAGATGCCCCTGTTTATGAGCGTATCGGTCTGTGCATCCCCGTACAGTTGATATGTTGAGAGAAAAATCAGAATAAAAAGTACTGCAGGAAAACAACGATGTTTTTTTCCCACCTCGAACACCCCTCGGTTTTGTTGTTTCGCCGCATTTCGACTGCCTTCCGGCAGGCCAAAGGTCGGCTCAACGACGCGATCATGTTTCGTTTTTTTCAATCCGTTTATATCGATGCAGAACTCTCTCGACGCGCGCGATAAGCTCATCCGGACTGAACGGTTTTCTTATATAATCATCGGCACCGCTTTTAAGTCCTTCCACTATATCTTTTTCGGAATCCAGAACACTCAAAAATATTATCGGAATGTCTTCGGTGCTTAGATCCGATTTGAGCGTCTTGCATATCTGCAGACCGTTCATCCTTGGGAGGAGCCTGTCCAAAATAATGAGATCGGGGTGAAAACGCCTGGCATATGAGAGGCCCTTCTCTCCGTCGCCGGCAAGAATGGCCCTGTATCCCTGTTTTTGGACGATTCGTCTCAAAAGTTCGAGCGTCTCGAGGCTGTCCTCGACTATCAGTATTGTTTCATTCATGTCCGATCTCCGTTAAGGGCCCTGTTCGGCACGTGTTCATCCCAGCCGGCCGAACGGGCCCGCTCTGCGGCTGTAAAGAACGACGGCCGGGCCTTGAGTCCTGTCGATTTGAGCCTTTTACGTTTGGGAGTTCACATACCTATAGTATATAGTATACCGTTAAAAACAGGTTGCGGCATAGCATGGATCATTTTACCGTTGCGTCGTCCTATCTGCAGCGGTGAAATTGTATGTTGCTTGTATTTTCGATTGTCGGTGAAACCTCCGGTTGTATATTCGTAATATTCCGCACAGGCGGATAAAACCCGTTGACGAAAATTCAAATACCCTCTAATATGGGTGTCAGATGAGGTAAAACAGTGAACATGGAGGCGGAAATATGGAAAAAAAGAAGGTAAAGCTCGGGCTTGCTTCCACCAGAAGAAATGTTTTTTCAGTGGAGGATTCTCTGAAATATAAAGGACTGATAGAGGAAAAACTCAGGTCATGGGACGTTGATTTCGTCAATCTTGATTCTCTCAATAAAGAGGGACTTTTGTTCAACAGGCTCGAAGCTGAAAAAGCGGCGAAGATCTTCAAGGATGCGAATGTCGATGCGGTTTTCGCCCCGCATGTGAATTTCGGGACTGAAGACGCCGTTGCAAAATGCGCAAAATCGGTCGGCAAACCGCTTCTGCTCTGGGGGCCGCGGGATGAAGCTCCGCTTGAGGACGGTTCGAGGCTGAGAGACACCCAGTGCGGGCTGTTTGCAACCAGTAAAATACTGAAACGTTACGGGGTGCCCTTTTCGTACATCGTCAACTCCAGGGTGGATGCACCGGTATTCGAACGCGGCTTCAAAACCTTTCTTGCCGCGGCGCGGGCTGCGAACTGTTTCCTGAAAGCGAGGATCGGCCAGATATCCACCAGGCCGGAGGACTTTTTCACGGTCATGGTGAACGAGGGGGAGCTGCTCGAACGCTGGGGCATAGAAGCGGTACCCATTACTCTGGTCGATATAGAAAAGCGCGTTCTCGAAAAGGTGAAGTCGGATAAAAGAATAGGGGACGTGGTTGAGGATTTTAGAAGACGGACGACCTTCAAGGGCATGGATGAAAACGCGATCAGAAAGATTGCAGGCCTCAAGCTCACGCTTCTCGACTGGACTGAGGAGGCAAATCTCTCTGCCATTGCAATACAGTGCTGGGATGCGCTGCAGCTTGCGCTCGGCATTGTACCGTGTTTTGTCGACTCCGAGCTCACCTCCCTGGGCATACCGGTCGCCTGTGAAACCGACATACACGGCGCGCTGTCGTCGATTCTGCTGCAGAACGCGAGCCGGGGCACCGACCCGACATTTTTCTGCGACCTGACCATCAGGCACCCGGAAAAAGAAAACAGCGAGCTGCTCTGGCACTGCGGTCCGTTTCCCCTGGAACTGGCAAAGGACAGACAAAAGGCCTTTGTCGGCCAGCATTTCATCCTCCCGTCGAGAAGCCCGGGCACGGGAAACTGGGAGATTAGGGGAGGCGATGTCACGGTTGCGCGATTCGACGGTATAGGCGGAGAGTACTCCCTGTTCATGGGACATGCGAAGGGTACACAGGGACCGTTCACGCTCGGTACGTATCTTTGGATCGAGGTTCCAGACTGGCCGTTATGGGAGGAGAAGTTCATATACGGTCCCTACATTCATCATGTTGTGGGGATTCACGACCTCGCCGCATATGCCCTGTACGAGGCGACCAGGTTCATTCCCGGTTTGACGCCCGATCCGGCGAATCCGACGGAAGAAGAGATACGTGCGTATCTCAGGGGCAGCGATCTGCAGTAAGCGGCAGGGATTGAAAAAAGGTTCGATGTACGAACGATTTCTTTGGATATTTTGCGAAAACGGGGTACACTTAGTATAAGTATGCACACAGGGGAGGTGTTCTATGAAATTATCGAAGATACTATTTATTGCCATTACAGTTTCTGTATTAACGCTATCGGCCGGATTTTCTCTATTTGCGGCACCGGGAATGAACGTACAGGTGTTTGCAACCGAGCAGTACAACAGGTTCCTGGTGGCGGACCTGGGCCTGAGCGGGTCCGCGAAGAACGAGGTTTTCAGGATTACCTTCAATACCGATAATACGGTGACCGACACCTACTACGTACGCATTATCGTAAAGGATGAAAACTCACAACTTACGCTCATCTCCGGAAACACGAACGCCCTGCCCTATAATACGGGTTATTCCGGCAAGACCTTCTCGAATATCGATATGACGGACGCATCGAATCTCGGCGGTTCGTTTACCATCTCCGGAGGTGCGGTGTCAAAGGAGACAAAGGAACTGCAGGACAAGGTTTTGGCCACAGGGGCGCTGCCCCAGAGCACCTTCTCAATTACCCTGACGCTCTATCAGAGCGGCAATTCGACGCCTGTAGCAACAAAGACAATTTTGCTTTCCATCAATCCGCCCTATCAGCAGCCCCTGTACCCGCTGAACGTTACGGTTTCGAAATCGGGGCTCGACTTTCGGTGGATTTCCAATGTCAAGAACATCGAGCTTCATCTCTTTGAAGACCCCAACGGAAACAGGGAGCTGATTGCGGGCTCCATTCTGCCGAAGATCAGGCTCGGGACGGCCCAGGGTGTGGATGGATCGGATATTGCCGGACTGCTGGAGGAGGGTCAGACCTACTACTGGCAGCTCTGGGGATATATTAACACGTCACACGGTGAAGAGCTCGTCAAAGGAACGCTGAATGAGTTTGTATACTCCCAGGAGGGAGCCGCATCCATAGAGCTCGTGCTGACCGAACCCGACAAACAGGAGATAAAAAAGGAGCTCGCAAGAATTTTGACGGAGCTCTTCGGAAGGAAGTGGGCGCGGAATTTGAGGAATTACGATATTGCGCGGATTCTCCTCGACGAGGGATTTATATCGAGAGAAGAGGTTATGACCATTCTCCATCTGATCGAGCAGAAAAAACTTGACGTCAATAATATCTATCTCAAGTAATTTTGAATGCGGGGTGCGGAGATTTCGTTCAAAAACCATCTAAATTCTGGAGGAAATAAATGGCTCTGAAAGAAAAAAAGGTCGTCTTTCTGTGTGCTTTTGTTATAGCGATGCTGTTTTTACCTGCCGCCGTCCTTGCGCAGGATGCGATAGCCTATATCGGGGAGGTCGGTGGAAACGTACAGATAATAAAGAGCAACCCGGGGACTGAGGTTGCGGCGACGCTCGGAATGTTCCTCGAAGGAGGCGATACCATAAAAACTCAGACAGACAGCTATGCGAGCGTCATATTCCAGGATGACGGGAGCAGGGTGAAGCTCGGCGAGAACGCCCAGCTGACGCTGAATGCGTCCAGGCAGAAGAAGAAAATGATAAAGCGAATGCGTCTTGAAACAGGAAAGATATGGGCAAAGGTTACCAGGAAGCGGGGCACGGATTTTCAGGTGAGCACACCGACATCGGTTGCATCTGTGAAGGGAACAAAGTTTGTTCTTGAAGAGGGAAATGCCCAGACGCTTCTCTGGGTGCTCGAGGATGTCGTGCAAATGGCCATTGCAGGAGGGTATACGCTTGAGGTAACCGCGGGAGAATACGCAAAGGCGACGAGTGAGGGAATCGAAAAGGGAGTGATCCAGGATGATCAGATACCTGTGGAGCCCGGAAAACATGAGATGATCATATACCTCAACCAGCAGAATGAGGGTTCGAAGCAGCAGAAGGAGCTGCATATCGAGTTCGAGCATTGAGAATGCGGTCCTGTTCGGAGCATACTGTATTGAGTCATGAGAGAGAATGTCGAGTCTTGACAAACATGGACATAATCGGCAAACCGGGCATAAAAAATGCGTTGTGCCGGCGAGCCTGGTGTGAAACGTAATATTAAAAAGTAAAAAAACTGCTGTAAAAAATGGAAAAGGACGTTCGTCCGCCCGGGTCCATTGCAATCTACATTTAAATCGTAACGGCCGGGTATGATGTTCCATCGTAATCTTGTCAATCAGAGGGAAAGCAAGAACCGTTTTTTTATTTATTTTATTTTACTGTAATCCGGATGCAGGGCATCCGTATAACTATCGGTCATATGCAAAGCAAGGAGGGAAACAATGCATAACGTTAAAAAGCATCTACTCTTCGTTATGGTATTCATCGGCGTGTTGCTCACGGCAAGTCTGCTCGCTGCGGGGACTGCACCGAGCATCGAAATACTGAGCCCGAAAAAGGGCGAGGACATCGCCTACGGTGCGGGCACGGTTATTGCCCTGTCAATCTATGACGCGGACGCCGATGTCGATATTTCCTCGATGGAACTGACGCTGGACAATACGGATGTGACGAGAAAGGCGAACGTATCGGTGTTTCTGGTTACATACGCATTTACGGATACGACGAGCACGGGCAGGCACGTATTTTCCTTTTCCGTCAAAGACCGGGAGGGAAACCTTTCGGAAATAGAGAGTTATTTCAATATTGCACAACAGCTGAAGAAGGAGAGGAAATTCACCTACAGCGGGACCCTCGGCATCGGAGGCGAGTACGACAAGGAAGCGGATCAGAGCGCCATCGGCAGAGTAGAGCTCGACATGTTCGGCGGCCTTACGGAGTCGATAGACTACACGCTCTCTATCGAGGCAACGAACGAGCAGGCCTCGGACAGACAGCCGGTATCGTCGATGCGGCTCGATCTTTTTTCTCCGTGGGGCGGTCTCGTGCTCGGTGATACCACACCCAATTTCACCGACTATTCGATCGACGGACAGGAGGTGTTCGGTGTCCATGCCCTTCCGCAGATCGGTTTTATCGGTATGGAGTTTGTATACGGACGCAGTCTCAGGGATGTAAACGATCCGGCGACGTTCCAGCAGAATGTAATCGGCGGAAAATTGAAGCTGGGAAACGAGCGGAAATTCCAGTGGGGCCTTGCGGTTCTCAAGGTGAGAGACGAAAAGGATTCTCTCAGCGCGGACATAGCGACCGATCCCGAAAGCCCGACTCCCAAAGACAACCTGGTTGTGGGAACGGATATGAAGCTGTCTCTTCTCAACGGGAAGATATATGTATCCGGAGAGGCCAACGAGAGCCTCCTCAATGAAGATATAACATCCGGTGCCGGTCTTGCAGAGAACTCCGATGTGGACCTGCCCCTCGATCCCAAGAAATTCGAATGGCTCTTCATTATCAATGAGCACATTGTTCCGATTCTGCCCGGATTCACCTCTCTTGCTGCAAAGACGGGCGTCAAGGTCGGACCCTTCTATAACAATACCTTCAATGCCGAATACAGCTATGTGGGGCCCAGCTATTACTCACTCGGCAATACCTCTGTTATCAACGACAGGGCCGGTTTTCGCGTCTGGGACAGCCTCTGGTTGTTTGAAAGAAAGCTGTTTCTCAACGCGGCCTATCTGAACTATAAGAACAACCTGGAAAATACATACGATTCCACAACCACGAATGCCGGGTACTCCGCAAGCGCCTACGTATATCCGACCGACTATCTCAGCATAAACGGGGGTGTCGACGTTGCCACCGCCTCGAACGGCGGCGATGACCCGACTGCCGGAGGTATCGATACGGTCAGTACCACCATAAGCGGAGGAGCGAATTACAATATGGATGTCTGGGTTACAAACTCGGATCTGTACATGAACGAGACGATAGGGCTTTTTTCCGATAACCTTACGACCGAAAACGACAGCAACACCTATTCCACCCGTGTCGGCGCAGACAGCTACTTCAACGATTTTCCGCTCGATACAAAGGTCGTTACGGGGCTGGATTTCGGCGACATCGACACATCGCTGTACATGGAGGGAGGGGTGGGTTACAAATTTCTCAAAGACGAATCGCTCTACCCGTACACGGACATCATCTATGAAACCGGTCCTAACCGGTTCGATTTCACAGTCGGTACAAAGTACGATGCACCGTACAGGATTTCAGTGGACGGCAGCTTGAACTATATTACCTCTCCGGACACCAGTGATCTGTTTATATCCGTGTTGGCGACAAAGGAGTTCTAAATGTCCAAAGAGAACAAGAGGCTCGCAATCATCCTGGTCATCGGATTTCTATCGGCCCTGGTTATGGTTTTTCTCTCCAACCTGCTCTTCTTCGAGAATATCGAGCATAGAATGGAGGATTTCAGGTTCTCCGTCCGGGGCGTCAACGATAAGGGACTCGAGAGCTCCAGGGTCGTGATCGTGGCGATCGACGATCAGTCGTTCGCATCGATACCCTACAAGTATCCGTGGCCCAGAACCTACCACGCGAAGCTTGTCGAGAATTTGAGAAAAGCCGGAGCAAAGACGATTCTCTTTGATGTGGGATTTACCGAGGAGAGTACCATCGATCCGGAACAGGATGATGTTTTCGCCGATGTGCTTTCCCGGAAGGATGATGTCGTGCTTGCAGGGAAGATGATCGTCGAGGAACGCGGTGAGTATTCGATGATCAGCCTTCTTCCTCCGATAGAAAAGCTCAGAGAGGTCGCACCCTTCGGCATTGCGGATACGAAGTTCGATACCGACGGTTTCGTGCGGCGCTACATCCTGTTCAGGGATTACAACAACGAGCGCTACTTTTCACTTGGTCTGAGGACGCTCATAAATTATCTGGGATTGAAGGGAGATTACAGGAACTGGTTTACTGAAACACCGAAGGGAGATTTTATGCTCGGCGGAACCTATTTCATCAAGAAGTATGACGACCTGCCGTCGACATTCATCAACTACTACGGCCCCGCCTATTCCTTCAAAACGATCTCCTATGAGCAGGTTGTCGACGATGAGGGATTGAAGCTTCTCATGGAACGGAATGTATTCAAGGATAAGATCGTTCTGGTCGGCGCAACGGTATCCGAGCTTCACGACCTCTTCTCGACGCCGTTCTATGTGCTCGGCAACGAGACGCTTATGCCGGGCGTCGAAATTCATGCCAATTTCATTCAGACTGTTTTGGATCAGAACTATTTCTCTCGGGTTCCTGATTTTATCGCGTATATTATTACCTTCATCTTTACACTGACCATTGCTTTTCTCATTAAAAGATCGAAACCTCTGATCGGGATAATTTCCTCTGTTGTGATCGGAGCCGTGTACTTCGGTGTGAATATCCTGCTGTTCACCGGTTTCAATATTATCATGAACTTTATAACGCCGATTTCGGGTATCGGTCTTGCCTTTATCGGCTGTAATGCATATCAGTATTTTTCAGAGGAGAAGGAGAAGCTTCATATCCGTTCGGTATTCAAACACTACCTCGCGGAAAATGTCGTGGATTCGGTATTGAAGGATGCAGACGGGCTCACCTTCGGCGGCGAGAGAAAGCATCTGTCAGTGCTGTTCTCGGATATCAGGTCGTTTACCACCTATTCGGAAAAGTATACACCGGAAGAAGTCGTGTCGATTCTCGGCGAGTACCTTACGGAGATGGTTGATATCATCCTGAAATACGGGGGAATGCTCGATAAGTTCGTTGGTGATGAAATCATGGCCGTGTTCGGCGCGCCGGCCTATATCGAAGACCATGCGGAAAAGGCGTGTTTTACCGCACTGGAGATGATACGGTCGCTCGATCGTTTGAAGGAAAAATGGAAGAACGAGGGAAAGGACGTCTTTAATATCGGTATCGGCGTTAATACCGGCGACATGATCGTGGGCAACCTGGGTTCGAAACAGATATTCGACTATACGGTTATCGGGGACAACGTCAATCTCGGGGCGCGGCTTGAAGGAATAAATAAGGTGTACAGAACGGCGCATAATATCATTATCAGTGAGTTTACAAAGAATGAGCTGAGCGACCGGCTCGTGACACGAGAGCTCGATTCTGTTCGCGTCAAGGGCAAGACCAAACCGGTGGCCATATATGAGCTCGTGGGCGAAAAAGAGGTTATCGTGTATTCGGAGGAATTTCTCTCCCATTACAATGAAGGACTGAAGACGTATAAGAGCCAGAATTGGGAAAGGGCTATCAATGAGTTCAAGCAGGCGCTTGTCCTCAATGAAGATGAAGTCAGCGGCATGTACCTGAAGAGGTGCATGCATTTCAAGAAAAATCCACCCGGGTCGGATTGGGACGGTGTGTTTACCCTCAAGACGAAGTAGTGCCGCCGATAATAAAGTCTTCTTTCGATATTCGGCCGAGATGGAGATATTCTCAGGATTCTTTGTTGAGACGGGAGATTATTCTTTCTGCCTGTTTCAAGAGGTCCATGACTGCAGCGTCCCGTATCTTGTAGCACACTTCATTCCCGTTCTTAGTTTTCTGCAGTATCTTCTTTTCCTTGAGAATAGAGAGATGCTGGGACGTATTCGGCTGGTTGAGGTGCAGGAACCCGCTGATGTCGTTTACGCAGAAGTTGTTGTTTTGAATCGTTTTCAAAATATTTATACGTGTCGGATGAGCAATGGCCTTGAAAAATTCGGCAACTGTTTGTTCATCAAGCACTGGGGCTCCTTACTGCGGGGGCAGCTTGAAAAAGCTGCCCCTTTTGCATCACGCAATGATTGCGAGGACTTCACTCCTCTGAACGACGAGATATTTCTTTCCATCGAATTCTATTTCATCTCCAGTATACTTTCCGAAGACGATTTTGTCACCTTCTTTTACGAGGTCCTTCAGCTCTTCATCCGTTCCGACTGCAACGACAGTACCCTTCTGTGGCTTCTCCTTGGCCGTATCGGGGATAAAAATTCCACCGGGAGTCTTTTCATCTTCCGCTTTGTCTGGCTCTACCAGAAGCTTGTCATCGATGACCTTTAATTTCATACAGTCCCTCCTATCTATTTTCTATAAATTATATGCTATTCAGAATTAATGTGATACGTATACTCGTTCATGTCAGTTGTAATTTCTGAGAAGCTTATCGATCTCGGCTTTGTTGAATCCGATGATCGGTCTGTTGTTAATGAGAATAACGGGAACCGATGTTGAGCCTGTTCTTCGCTGGACGTCAATTGCCGCCTTCGGATCCCTGGAAATGTCCACATCCCTGAACTTGAAGCCCTTTTCCCGTAAATAGGCCTTCATTTTTCTGCACCACCCGCAGCTCGGAGTGGAAAAAACGATTATTTTCGGTGCACTCTTTCTTTCCAACTGGCACTATCCCTCATTGCATTGTACTCAAGCGCTTGGTTTATGCTTTTATCCATTGATTCTGTGTCTTTATAACAGAATTTCAGGTTAATATATCAATGCGTTTATACTGCTCGGTACTGTATGTATCTTCCCGTAAGACCTTGTCTATAACGGCCTTTTTGGCAAGAACCGTTCGACACGTGATACATTGGACGTTTCGCGTACTTATAAGATTTTACGCATAATTAAGGTAATAAAGAGAGACCTAAAAGTAAACTAAAAAAATTGCGGGTTTGCCGTCACTGTAACGGCGAGGCGTGCTCTCAGGGTTTTACGAAAAATGCCGATATATTTGACATAATGCCGGAATGATTGCATCGCATCGAAAAAGCATTATGATTCACCGTTGAGAGAGGAGAATTCTGAGTATGGATACTGATGAGTTTATCGGTGAAGGCGGCCCAAAGCCGGGTTTGCCGTCACGAAGAGGAAGACCGCCGGTTCTGGCGGTCATTATTCTTCTGATACTTGGACTCGGGTTTTCAGGTTTTATGCTCCGGTACAGGACAACTGTTTTTGACGACCGTATTCTGTTGATAGATCGCTGGCGCGGTAATGCGGTCGTTGTGTATGGCGATGGGACGTTCAAACGAGTAGAGACAGGTTCCCAATTGCGCGGCCCGGTGCTGCCGTCCAGGCGTGTGTACCGTGATGACGAAGCTTCGGCAGAGGCGGCTGTCAAATGGAGAAACGGCCGCATATATCTGCATTTCAAGGTAAAACCGCTTTCGAATACGTTGAAAAAGGAAAGGCGGGACAGGAAATCGAAAATTCACGTACGCTTGATAGACGGAGACGGTTTCGTAATTCAGTCGTTTGAAGTCCCGGTTTATAAAATGGTCCCCGTCAGAGATGAAGAAAGCAAGATTACGGCTCTTGAATACAGAACGCATGAGAAGCTTTCCCGTGAGGAGTTCAGGGTTATACAAAGCTGGAATGTAAACTAGTACAGCCCGCCTCTCTTCATCCCGTCAGCTCGAGCGTTTCAAATCAGGAATGAAGTATTACGGTATGAGATGCCGCCCTGTATTCGTTCCGCTGCAAACTCAAATTTTCATCATGCCAGTAATAGGTTTATTCCCGCCTCGATGTACTTTTCACGAATCTTGGGATCGAGATTATGGTCGGTGATGATTATGTCCATGTCGCTCGCAGAGGCGAATGTACGTGAAGAGACAAGCTCGAATTTATGAGAGTCGATAAGCAGAATCACCAGTCTGCTTGCCCTGATCATTGCCTTTTTTATGGCAGTGTCGAGCCAGGTGGGATCTGTGATTCCCTTTTCGAGAGATATTCCTGATGCGGATGCAAAGAGGACATCCGCATTCAGCTCCTCATATATTCTTTCCACTTCACGTCCGGTAAATGTCATGGTGAGCCGGTTCAGAATTCCACCTGGAACGAAAAGATCGTAATTTTCATTCATTGAAAGCCGCCACGCAATGTTGAGCGCGTGAGTGATTATTTTCATGTGTAATGCGGGGTTGAGATTCTTCGCAAACGACTCGTTGGTTGAGCCGCCGTCAATAATAATAGTCTGGTTGTTTTCAACAAATTCTTGTGCCTTTGCTCCTATTCTCTCCTTTTCAAGCGTAAACTCCCTGTTTCTCTTCAAAAAAGTCGTGGCAAGGTCGAGGCTCTGGTCGTTTCCGGAGACCGCACCTCCGTGTACCCGTTTTATGAGCCCGCGGTCCGAGAGGTAGTCGATGTCTCTTCGTACGGTCATGTCGGTAACGTTGAACTTCTTGCCGAGATTGGATATTTTAATCGATCCCTGCTCTTCAATGAGCCTGAGAATTTCCCGTCTTCTTTTTTCGGCGATCATACCGTACCCTTATATATCGTTCTGCATGGTAAGCTTACTAAAAAATAACAAATTGTCAAGGATAATTACACTATTTCATTGACTAATATAACAAATTATAATATTATGTAACATAACGCCGCTTACCGGCAACATCATCCGCATGCGAAGCGTACGGATAACTCACGATACGACGTATACGAAGCGGCATAAAAAAATCAAAATCGATGGAAAGGATATTATATGAGAGAGATCGATGTGCTCCCCGATTTTCAAAGAGGTACGGTCAGGTTCCCGGATGTGCCCCTGTTTCAGGAGTCGGGCGCGCTTGCGGACCATCTGAACAGGGACGTCACGGCGGAGGAATCGGCACGACTTTTGGAAACAATGCTCTTTATCAGGGCATTTGAGGAGATGATTATCAAACTGAAGAGCGGAAAGGTCGTCCCCTATAAGGGATTTACCTTTATCGGTGCAACGCATCTCTCAATAGGCCAGGAGGGTGTGGCGGCAGGGACGATGTCTGTTCTCAAACCCGACGATTATATCACCTCAACACACCGCGGTCACGGCCATTCCATCGGCAAGGGGTTGTACTGCATCTATTCGATGAGCAGAGAATGCCTCCTCTCTTTTCTCGGAATGGAGGAAAGAGGAGATTCTGAGGACGAGCTGCGAAAGAGAGCAGTCGAACATCATATTTTCAAGACAATGGCTGAACTGTTCGGCAAGGAGGAGGGTTACTGCAGGGGCAGGGGCGGCAGCATGCACATTGCCGATTTTCATGCCGGCCACCTGGGCGCGAATGCAATAGTCGGCGGGAGTATGGCAATTGCAACGGGGGCCGGACTCAGCTCGCTGTTTTTAGAGGACGGCAGGGTCACCGTATGCATGGTGGGGGACGGCGCAGTCAACAACGGCATCTGCCTCGAATCGATGAACTTCGCTTCAATGCCGCAGTTCGGGAAGGGATTTCCGGTCATATATGTGTTTGAGAACAACCAGTACGGTATGTCCGGCCAGCAGGTCGGCGAGGTCACGGCCCTGAAACACCTGGCGCAGCGAGGTGCAGGGCTCAATGACAAAAACATGCATGCGCGTGTTGAGAGCGGTATGCATGTGCTTGCCGTACGGTCGGCTGTACAAAAAGCGGTTGAGACAGCCAGGAGTGGAAACGGGCCCGTCCTTGTTGAGTTCAAGACATACCGGTACAAAGGGCATTCGCTCAGCGACAAGAGGATCACCTACAGAACGAAGGAGGAGGAGGAAGCCTGGCTGAACCTGGACCCGATCGAACTGTTTTCAAAGGAGCTCGTTGCAAACAGTGTGCTGACGGAGCAGAAAATCGAGGGTATGCGTGAAAAAGTATACGGTCTCATGAATAAGGTGACAAACCGGGCCGCTCATGCGACGAATCCGGATCCGAAAACCATTATGGAAGGCCTTTTTTCCAGCACGACAAGCGACGATATCGGGGACCGGTATAAGACCATTCATTTCAATAAGCAGCCTAAAAATTTCAGAAGGGATTCGCAGGGCAGGATTCTGTACAGGCATGCCGTTATCGAGGCGCTGATGGAAGAGATGGAGCGTGACAGACGTGTTGTGCTCTACGGTGAAGAGGTGGCTGAATACGGCGGCGCCTTCCAGGCCACGGTCGGACTGTTCGACATATTCGGAAGAAGGCGTGTGTTCAATACACCCATATCGGAGGCTGCGATTGTGGGAACAGCGCTCGGCGCGGCAATGACCGGGCTCAGACCTGTTGCCGAGATAATGTACATCGACTTTATTCTGATGACCGGCGATCAGCTCGGAAACCAGGTTGCGAAAACCAAATATATGTTCGGCGGCAAGGCAAGGATTCCGCTCGTAATACGAACCACGATAGGGGGCGGGAGGGGATATGCCGGGCAGCACAGCCAGAGCCTCGAGGCATTTCCCGCCATGTTTCCCGGGTTGAAGGTGGTCGCTCCTTTTTCGGCATACGACGTGAAGGGTCTGCTGAAAACTTCGATTCGAGAGGATAACCCCGTGTTCTTCATCGAGCACCAGCACCTGTATACTGAAAAGGATAGTGTGCCTGAAGAGGAGTACACAATTCCGCTGGGAAAGGGTGTTGTGCGGAAAGAGGGAAAGGATGTTACGATCATCTCATACTCCCACCAGCTCAAGGCATGCTTGCAGGCTGCCCGGCAGCTTGAAAAGGAGGACGGAATCAGTGTCGAGATAGTGGACCTGAGGACCCTTGTCCCGCTGGATACGAACCTTCTGGTACGCTCGGTAAAGAAAACGGGACATGCGGCTGTTGTTGTGCAGGCGCCGGGAAAGGGGAGCTTCGGCGAGCACATTATTCGAATCATTCAGGAAGAGGCCTTCGGCAGTCTCAAGGGTCCGATCAAACTTGTTTCAGCGTACGAGGTTCCGCCTCCGATGGCGGCGCCTCTTGAAAAAGAAAACCTCCCCGGTCCGGAGCGCATCGCATCAAGCGTTCGAGAGATGCTTTTATAGCGAGAGGCCAAAAGAGACGTGCATGCAGAGAAACCCTCTGATGAAGGCCTGAAGAAAAGTTGCAATCGGAAAGGAAGGCTCTGGAATGAAGCTTGTACAGTTCGGGGCGGGAAATATCGGGCGTTCATTTATCGGCCAGCTCTTTTCGAGGGCCGGCTGGGAGGTTGTTTTCATCGATATCGATGAGCAGATAATCGAGGCGCTCAATCAAAAGAGACGCTATACTGTGCAGGTAAAGGACAGGCGGGAACAGACCATTACGGTAAAAAACGTACGCGGCGTATCGTGGTATCGAACCGACGTCGTCAAAGAGGAAGTCTGCACCGCCGATATTGCGGCAACTGCCGTCGGACAGAAGGCGCTCGGCAGTATAATGAAACCGCTGGCGGAAGGACTCGTTCTGAGGAACAGCCGTTTTCCCGGAAAGGCCCTTGATATAATTATATGTGAGAACATGCACGATGCAGCAGAGTTTTTTAAAAAGAAGCTCACCGAAGCGCTCCCATCGGGATTCCCGTTCGATAAAACAGTCGGTCTTGTGGAGACCTCAATCGGGAAGATGGTCCCGATAATGAGTGAAAAAGACAGGGCGCACGACCTTCTTCTCGTCTTCGCAGAGGCCTACAATACCCTTATCCTCGATAAAAACGAGTTCAGGGGGCCGATACCGAACGTGCCCGGACTTGCTCCGAAGGAGAATATACGCGCCTATGTGGACAGGAAACTTTTCATTCACAATATGGGGCATGCGGTGTGCGGATATACCGCCTTTGTATTCAGGCCGGGCAGTACCTTTGTTTGGGAAGCGGCCGAAGATGAAGATATTCGGAACATAACGAGAAAAGCAATGTGGGAGTCGGGGGAAGCGCTCATTGCGGAGTATTCAGAAGAGTTCACCCGACGTACAATCGAAGAGCATATAGAAGACCTGCTGATGCGTTTCAGGAACAGGGCGCTCGGCGATACCATTTACCGGCTCGGAAGGGATCTGTACAGGAAACTCGGTCCTGATGACCGTCTCATAGGGTCGGTCAGACTCTGTGAAAAACACGGGATCAAACCCGCACACATAGCGCTCGGTACTGCATCTGCATTCCTTTTCAAGGCGAAAGATGAGACCGGCAGGCTTTTCGAAAGCGACAAACAGTTTCACGAGAGGGAGATGTCTCTCGGTATCGACCATGTGCTTCATCGTATATGCAAAATAGAAGGCTCCGCTGCTTCACTCATCAGGGAGCTGTATACACAGATTCTTGAGGGAGAAAGAGATGTGATGAAACTGGTCGGCCGGTTTGCGGGATAGCTTTCGCGTTCGGCGGAACAGTTCAGCTAACTGGAGCTGAGTGTTTCGCCGATCCGTTTCGCTTTCTCGGTCGCGTTTTTAACGGCATTGATAACGGAAAGCCTGAAACCGCCCTGCTCGAGGGAGAGAAGCCCTTCTGCTGTCGTACCTCCCGGTGTGGTGACTTTTTCTCTGAGAGCCGCAGGGTGCTCGCCCGATTTCCGGAGCAGTTTTGCCGCACCGAATACGGTCTGCACGGAGAGAAAGATAGACTGCTCCCGCGAGAGCCCCATAAGCACACCGCCGTCCGCAAGGGCCTCTATCATCAGGAATACAAACGCGGGCCCGCTTCCCGATAAACCTGTAACCGCATCGAGCTGGTCTTCCCCCACCTCGATGACTCTGCCGATGCTTTCCATTACCGTGTAAGCCCTTCGCTTTTGAAGCCCGGAAACGTGCTGATTGCAGGACATGGCAACAGCAGCTTCGCCGGCGCCCGCCGCTATATTGGGCATTGCCCGCACAATCGAAATTGAAGAGCCGATCTGTTTTTCTATGAAATGCATGGTAATCCCGGCCGCAACCGATATGAGGAGACAGTCCTCATTGATATGACGCGCAAGTTTGCGGAGAACCTCCTTTACGGCTGGGGGTTTCACCGCAATCAGAATAACATCGAAGTCTTTAAGCTGTGAGCTGATCTTGTCCGTTGCATGTATACCGTACGTTTTCTCGATTTCTTTTTGTTTGTGCGGATCAATTTCAACAAGCAGTAGGTTTTCGGGTTTCGAAATCCGTTCGCTGATTCTCTTGACAATTGCACTGCCGATATTCCCGCCTCCGATTACTGCAATTCTGAAGTCCGTCATCGGAATTCCCTCTTTAAAAAAAATTCGTTCCATAATACAATGAGTAAGGTAACAAATCGACAGGCAAACAAAAAGGAAAAACCGCAAAGGAGCACCCTGTGGATAAAATCCGATTCGGCGTACTCGGTTGTGCGGATATTGCAGTGTCGAGAGTGATTCCGAATCTGAGACACTCGCGAAAGGTGAGTATTGCCGCTCTCGCCTCGCGGAGTGTGCAGAAAGCCGGGCAATGGGCGAAAAAACTGGGTATTGAAAAGAGCTACGGCTCATATTCCGAGATGCTTTCGGATGAAAGTATCGATGCGGTGTATGTGCCGCTTCCAAACAGCCTGCATGCGGAATGGAGTATTGCGGCCCTGGAAATGGGAAAGCATGTACTCTGCGAGAAACCGCTTGCATTGACAGCGAATGAGGTCGCGCGTATGATTCAGTCGGCTCATGCGCACGGCCTCGTTATCATGGAAGGTTTCATGTACCGCTTTCATCCTCGAAACAGGGCTGTTTTTGAGATGGTAAAACAGGGAGAAATCGGCCGCCTGCTGTCGATAGAATCGAGTTTCAGCTATGTTCTCGAAGATGAGGGGAGCTATCTGCTGAAAAAAGACCTTGGAGGCGGGAGCCTGTACGATGTGGGGTGCTACTGTGTGAATGTCTCACGAATGCTCACAGGTATCGAGCCTGCCGAAGTGTCGGGTATGGCGGATTTCAGGAAGAGCGGAGTGGATCTTTCGTTTTCTGGGATTATGCGTTTTGACAGCGGGGTTTTATCGACGTTTCACGTGAGTATGCGGGAGCAGGACAGGTTCGATTACAGGGTTGTCGGTGACAGGGGTCTCATCGAAGTACCGTGGGCCTTCGTGTCATTCGGGAAGAAAATGCATATTACGGTCAGAAAGGGAGAAGAGGAGCACGCAATTACCTTTGCATCTGAAGACGAGTATGTAAATGAGTTCGATCATTTTGCCGATGTCGTTTCGGGACGAGACCGGATGTTGTACCCTATAGAAGACGCTCTTGGAAACGCTGCCGTTCTGGAATCGCTTTTGCAGTCGGCCCATAAAAAAAAGTATGGAATCCCGTCAACGGCGCTGCGCAGAGCTTCGTATAACGGCACGTCGGGCATGTAAAACAATAACGAGAGTCGGCTTGCTATTGTTAACCCCCTTATTTCCTGTCTTCACGAAGGAACTTTGTATCAAAAAAGAAAAGGCGGGAGAACCGTCAGCAATTTTTTGATAAAGATATCAGACTATCGGCGCAAAATGCCCTAAAAAAATTGCAGTAGCAAAATGGTCGGAGAAATTATTTTTTCTCTTTGAACAACCCGGGAATGATCCAGCTGTTTATAATATCAAGCTTCCCTTCGAGGTATATGCCGTCAAAGGTCTGATAAATATTTCTTTCAGCCTTTGGTATCTTCCTGATTTCTTCATATTTACTTTGAACCTCCAGTTTCAAATCTTCTACATCCTTGAGCTTTACCCTTCTGATATTTAAAAGGTGCCTTAAAACATCGACTTTTCCGGAGGTTGACCAATATCTATACTTGTAATCCATTGATTTGCCTTTCGCATATCTTTCCTGATCTTTTTGAAGTCGGGCGAGCTCCTGTTTAATCATATTGCGGATATTCACCACTCGACTCCCTCTCGGATATTTGACATTTTCCGGAACTAAGGAAAAAGGCGGAAGACACCGATCTTTCTTCTTTTAAAGAAGCCTCTCAATTTTTGATAATTTCGGGCCGTTGATCATCCCGGCCTTTGGTTTAAGTTATTAACAACATATAATTGGGGACCGTTATCTTTGTGAGGCCGAGCATCGTAACGCGTGCATCCGCCCGGTCGTTTCGAATGAGAGATTGAGTGCCTCATTGTGTGCCGATTGAGAGCGCGGGGCTCACACCCTGACCTGATCGAGCTGCAGCTTGAAGGCATCCCGCATATTCTTGAATGCCTCGAGAGTTTTCTGGATCTGCTCGTCCGTGTGTGCCGCTGTCGGAATGAGACGGAGCAGAATGACCCCCTTCGGTACCACCGGATACATGACTCCGGAAACGAATACCCTCTGTTCGTCGCGCATGAAGTATACTATTTTCTTTGCCACCTCGGGTTCCGCAGGTACATACACGGGGGTTATAGGTGATTGGGTATCACCCAGGCTGAAACCGATCTCCCGAAGGCCCTTCTGCAGCTTTTTTGAAACGGCCCAGAGCCTCTCCCTGGGCTTTGAGTCATTTTCTATAATATCGAGGGTTGAATTGATTGTATCGACATATATCATGGGGAGACTTTTTGCGAAGATCTGCGTGCGGGCATTGTAGCGTATGTACCGGATTACGTCGTCTTTACCGGCGGTAAAGCCGCCGATCGCAGCGAAAGCCTTTGCGAAAGTGCTGAAATAGAGATCGACCCGTTCGGTTATTCCGAAATGCTCAGCGGTTCCCCTTCCGGTCGGACCCATGACACCGCAGCCGTGTGCATCGTCCACAAAAAGCCGGGCATTGTATTTTTCCTTGAGATTACAGATGTCGTCGAGCTTTGCGAGATCGCCCCGCATTCCGAATACGCCCTCAGTGACCACAAGCACGCCGCCTCTTCCGTGTTTGTGCGCAGCCTTGAGCTGTTTTTCGAGGTCGTTCATGTCGTTGTGCTTGTAAAATCGGTACCTTCCGCCGGCAAGAAATGTGCCGTCAATCATGCAGGCATGTGAAAGTTTATCTATGACGATGGTGTCGCTCCTGTGCACTAGTGCTGAAAGCGTTCCGAGTACGCCGAGATAACCGTAGTTGAAAAGTATGCATGCTTCCTTTTCCTCGAAATCGGCAAGCCGCTTTTCCAGGGATTCATGCTTGACCGTATTGCCGGTGAGCATCCTCGATCCCATCGGGGCGGATGCACTGTACGTGTCGGCGGCCTGTACGGTTACTTTTTTAATATCGGGATTACAGGCAAGTCCCAGGTAGTTGTTTATAGACCACATGATCATATTTTTTCCGTTGAATGTCATTTCCGTACCCGGAATTTCGGAAAGAACCGGCCTCGTCCAGTACTTGTCTTTCGTTGTTCTGAACATCCCGAGGTATCCGCCGTCCTTATAACATTTATCGAAAATATCCATTGAACCGTCCTCGAAACAAGATGCCTATTAAGGTAACCGCTGCATTTACCCTGTGTCAAGGAAAAATGGCGGGCCTTTTTAACTCCTTGACAATATGAGAATTGCTGATATGCTTATCTACCATGAAAACTGCAGTAGTCGGATGCGGAGGGAATGGGGGCGTTATTGCGGCTGCTCTTGCCCTGAACGGCCTTGATCCGGTCTGCATAACCGGAAGAAAAGAGTCAGCCCGGCAACTCAATGGAGCGGGTATCACCGCACGCGGCTCAATGGGGAATTTCAACGTGCCGGTGAGGGCACACTCTCTCCTGAAAGAGTCGAGCGGGGAGTTCGACATCATATTCATCGCAGTGAAGAGCACCGATCTTCGGTCGGCGTTTCAGGATGCAAAAGACCACCTGGGCGAAAACGGTATCATTGCAGCCGTGCAGAACGGTCTTGGGATACTCGGCATTGCAAAGGAGTTTCCGGATGTGCATATAGCGGCAGGCGCTGTCGGCTATAACTCTGTAATGCTCGATTACGGCCGATATCGCGTAAACTCGAAGGGTGGTATTGTTTTCGGGCCGTTGAACGGGGCCGGTACAGGCGACCTCGGTGCAATTAAAAAATGTCTTGAACCGTGCATCAAAATCTCCTATAGCTGCAATACGGAGGGTATGCTCTGGGCAAAATTAATCATTGTGTGCGGCGTAACGGGTCTCGGGGGCGCTTCAGGGCTCGTAACCGGGAAACTCATGAAAATACGGGCGGCACGCGAGCTCTTCTATCGTATTGTCGATGAGGGCGCCGCGGTCGTCGATGCGCTCGGCATCCGTATAGAGAAGCTGCCGGGAAGCATCAATCCAATAAAATTCGGCAGTCGGAGGGGCGGACTTCCCCTCTTTGTCCGGTACCTGCTTCTCAGGATAATCGGCATACGCTATAGAAACCTGAAATCGAATATCCACCATTCGATAGAAAGGGGAAAAAAAACGGAAATCGATTTTATTAACGGGGCGCTGGTTGAAGCGGGGGAAAATGCCGGTATTCCGACCCCGGTGAATAATGCGGTCGTTCGGCTCGTTCATGAGATCGAATCCGGCGTGCGGACGATGGATGTGCGGAATCTATACGATATTTCGAGGAGTGAATAACGATGCAGTGGGCGCTTGTCATCGTTTTTTCCCTGGTCAGCGTTTCTCTGCTCGCGGCAACCCTGCTCAGGGCTCACTGCAGACTTTTACAGAGATTTCTCGTGCCGAACGCCATCACTGCCGGTTTTATCGGGCTTGCGCTCATGTATCCGGTCGAGCTGTTCGGGCCGGCTATTGCACCGTCTCGTGAAATACTCGGAAATATCGTGTATCACCTTCTTGCCGTCACCTTTATCTCTATTGCATTGAAGAAGAGAGAAAGGTATATACAGAAGAATTCACTTGCCACCGCATTTCATCTTACGCTCGGATACGCGGTCGAGGGATTCGTCGGCTATACCATAACTCTTGTTCTCCTCTATACCGTTATGCCCGATATCTTTCCCACTTTCGGCATGCTCTTTGAAATGGGGTTCGGGCAGTCGTCCGGTCAGGCGTATGCGCTCGGGAAACAGTGGGAAGCTCTGGGATTCACGGACGGCGGTACAGTCGGGCTGACTTTCGGTGCCATTGGGTTTTTATGGGCCTGTTTCGCAGGTATACCTCTTTTGAACTGGGGGGTTAAAAGGGGTCTTGTCGGGAATGTGGATGCCGCTATCCTGAGTAATCGGGGTTTTTTCGGCAGAGACTCATCCGGAATATCGGGAACGAAGAGCACGACGCATCCCGATGTTATCTCATCCGGCGCTTTTCATATTGCAGTCGTGGGTTCTGTCTATTTTCTCGACTATGCCCTCATCAAGCTGCTTGTGTTCCTCCTTCATCTGGCAGGTGGTGAGTTTTCGGTACAGTTCGGGAAAATTCTCTGGGCGTATCATGCCTTTTTTGCAACACTGCTCGCGCTTCTCGTCGGCAAATTGCTCGATCGATTTAAAGTTCACCATGTTCTCGACGACCGCACTCTCACCGCAATCTCCGCTTCGAGCGTAGACTTCCTCGTTACATCTGCAATTATGGCGATTGAAATAGTTGTGGTTGCGCACTACATAGTCCCCATCCTGCTTATCTGTGTTGCCGGGGGGGTGATTATCATGTTTTTCATCTTTGCACTGGCAAAGATGAGTTTTGACGATTATATGTTCGAGAGGATTATTTCCATATTCGGGCTGCTCACCGGAACCGTGAGCACAGGCCTTGCCCTGCTCAGGGTAATCGATCCGGATTACAGTACCCCGGCTGCAGGAGACCTCGTTCTCGGCAGCGGTTTTTCCCTCTTTCTGGGTTTTCCGCTGCTGTTTCTCATAAACATTCCGGCCATGAATCAGACAACCCGTATTTTCGTTATAACCGATGCTGCACTAGTCGCATACAGTACCATTGTTTTTGCCGCAGCGGTGTTCCTCGGCCTTGTTCGGACACGGCGAAAGTCATGCTGATGCCGCCGCGTATCTCCCCTGTTTTTCAAGATACACCGAACGTCGGATTGTTCCTTGTGTAATCCATTGCCTGCCGGGTGCCCGGATAAAAGATCGGCCGTAGTGCAACTGCCGATTCCGCTATCGATAACTGTATTGATAGTTGACTTTATTGAATCATTCAGTTATTGTTGTAGTAGAAAGGCGACGCCGGTTGAAAAATATTTTTTTCGAATCGTTTCCTGAAAATACTCTTATTGCGGCTTTTACCTGTAATAGTATAGCAGGCACGCAATTGCAGCAAAATGCAGTCGGTTGAAAATAACATTCCGGTACAAAATACCAGCTTTCCAATGGATAAGATCGTACATAAAAGAAAAACCCCTGTACTTCTCATGCTCAGTCTGGCGTCTCTTTTGGCGGCGCAGCTGGCTTTTGCAGACCCGGGCGACGGGAAGAATGTTTTTATAATTCCGATAAAAGGAGAGATAAATCGCTCGCTCGTTGTCTTCATTCGGAGAAGTATAGAGCAGGCAAAAACAAAGAATGCGGATGTGATACTCTTCGATATAAACACCTTCGGCGGGAGGGTGGATTCCGCGTTGCAGATCGCCACCCTCATCGGATCCGCCGAACCTGCACAAACCGTGGCATATGTGACATCCGGTCCCGAGAGTACAGGCGTGAGCTGGTCGGCAGGAGCCCTTATTTCCTTTTCCTGCAATCGCATATACATGGCTCCGGGAACCTCCCTCGGCGCTGCTGCACCGGTGATTATGAGCCCTGAAGGAACTCAGGCTGCATCCGAAAAAGTGGTAAGCGCTCTGAGAGCGCAGGTTGCGGCATTGGCCGAGAAAAACGGGTATCCCGTCGGCATTGCCAGGGCCATGGTAGATGCCGATATTGTGCTCAAAGAGGTATATGTCGACGGCACGCTTACCGTTATGACGGATGAAGAGCTCAAAGATGCGCAAAGGGAGGCAAAAAAAAGCGGAAAAACAATTGAAGAGGGCAAGACCGTATCCTCAGCCGGCAAGCTTCTGACTCTGACCGCCGGCGAGATGGAGCGATACGGTGTTTCTTCCGGAACGGTCCGTGACACGTCTGTTATTTTCAGGGACCTGGGTGTGGAAAATCCCCGGGTAACGGATCTTGCACCGTCTGCAGCGGATCGTGCCGTCGATTTTATAACAAGCTCGGCATTCACGAGCCTCCTCATAATCGCAGGCCTCGTTGCTCTGTTCATAGAAATTACGAGCCCTGGATTCGGTGTTCCGGGTACGATCGCGATTATCTGCTTTGCCGTCGTGTTTGCAGGATACGCCCTGCTCGGCACCGTCGGATCCGTTGAGCTGATTATGTTCGTTATGGGTCTCATCCTGCTGGTTCTCGAAATCTTTATTATTCCGGGCTTCGGTGTCGCCGGTATAACGGGTATTATTCTCATTGTCGCTTCACTGGTTTTATCCATGCAGGGTTTTGTGCTTCCCTCTTTCGAGTGGCAGAGAGGAGTCCTTCGAAGAAATCTGCTCGTCGTCGGTCTGAGCATGGTGTCATCGTTCGTTATATTCGGCGTTCTCGCCTATTCGCTGCCCCAGCTTCGCCTGTTCAGCAGGCTTACGCTCGGCGCATCGCAGAAGGCTGAAGAGGGGTTTACCGTGCAGACAAAGGAGGAGGGAGAGCTCGTCGGAAAACGCGGTACAGCGGTGACAACGCTTCGCCCCTCGGGCAAAGCGGAGATCGGGGAGGAGATCCTTTATGTGGAGACCGACGGCGAGTTTGTAGAGTCAGGAACGCCCGTCGAAGTTGTCGAGGTAAGCGGAAATCGGATACGGGTGAGGAAATGCTGACATGAACCTGTGGATTCCAGTACTGCTCTATATTGTGGGGTTTGTGGCGCTGTTTCTCGAGCTTTTTGTCCCGGCAGCCGGCATGATAGGCGCAGCCGGGATCATCTGTATGATTATCGGAACAGTGCTCGGATACAGAAATTTCGGCACGCTCGTCGGCTCCCTTTTTCTTACCGGTACCCTTATAGGAACGCCCGCAATGATTATTATCGGCCTGAAGGTTTTCCCGAAGACCTTTGTTGGGAAGAGACTGATTCTATGGGCTTCGCAGAAGAGGGAGGCGGGGTTCTCTTCCTTCACTGGTGAGCTGTATGAGGGCCTTTTGGGCAGGGAGGGGACCGCTGTTACGACGCTCAGGCCTTCTGGAATGGCACTCATAGCGGATAGAAAGTACAGTGTTGTCACGACCGGTGAGATGATCGAGAAGGGGGCGGCAGTGTATGTGGTGAAAGTGGAGGGAAGCAGGATAGTGGTGCGAAGAAAACGAACCGACACAGGTTAAAGCAGTTGTGTGCAGGTTTAGTTATGGACAGTTGTAAAAAAAGCTGTCAAATTTAATAGAGGGTGAGGGGAAGCGTTCGCACGTTCGAATTCGTGCATCGTTACATAACCGACGAAGGGCCGGGCTGCAGCCGGGGACTTTAAAAGGCGCAGGTGCATACGATGTACCGTATTGCAGTTTTTCGCGCTTAACGCGTATGGGATGGGGGTATTCGATAAAAGGCCGGTGTTTCTCATGATACACTGAACGGCCGTGGAGATAAAAAATGTGGTATATACTGTATGTCTTTATCGGAATCGTCGCACTAATCTTCATCATACTGTTCATCAAGTTTTTCGGCCTGTGGTTCAGGGCGCTTCTTTCCGGCGCGCCGGTGGGCGTCGCAAAGCTTATCGGCATGTGGCTGAGAAAGGTCAATCCGTCCGTCATCGTCGACAGCAGAATCATGCTCGTCAAGGCCGGTATACCAATAGATACCGATCTTCTCGAGACTCACTATCTGGCACGGGGGAATGTGCTCAGGGTCGCCATGTCGCTCGTTGCCGCGAACAAGGCGAACATACCGCTCTCCTTTCAGAAATCCGCGGCCATAGATCTTGCGGGGAGGGACGTGCTCGATGCGGTTAAAACGAGCGTCAACCCGAAGGTTATCGACTGCCCGGACCCCGGCAAAGGGAAGCAGACAATCGATGCTGTTGCAAAGGACGGTATTCAGCTGAAGGCGAAGGCCAGGGTAACGGTACGAGCGAACATCGAGCGCCTGGTAGGCGGAGCCACGGAGGAGACGATAATCGCCCGCGTTGGTGAAGGAATCGTGACCACCATCGGGTCTGCGGAAACCTACAAGGATGTACTCGAAAACCCGGACCTGATATCGAAGAGAGTCCTGGAGAAAGGACTTGATGCGGGTACTGCCTTTGAGATTCTCTCAATAGATATAGCGGATGTCGATGTGGGAGACAATGTCGGTGCGAAACTCCAGGCTGACCAGGCGGAGGCAGACAAGAGACGGTTTCAGGCGGAGGCCGAGAAGAGACGGGCCGCTGCAAAAGCGCGGGAACAGGAGATGCTCGCACTCGTGCAGGAGAACAGGGCAAAGGTTGTGCTCGCCGAGGCTGAGGTGCCGAAAGCAATGGCCGATGCCTTCAGGAAGGGGAATATGGGAATTATGGATTACTACCGCATGCGGAACATTCAGGCGGACACCGATATGCGTAAGAGCATAAGCGGTGAGGGAAAGCCGAAAGAGGGACAGTGATGCAGCTGGTATTCCTCCTCATATTTATGGTTTTTATATTTCTCAACGTCATTCTGGGGCTGGTGTCTTCCAGAAAAAAGAGAAAGCGTCAGGCAGCCGAGATGCATCGGCGGGAAGAAACGGCCGAACAAAAGCCCGAAAGGCTTGAAGAATCTTTTAAAGAGCATAGAGAATACGAGGAGGGTCCGAAAATAACTCCGGGGGCGGGTCCCCATATAAAGCCCCCATCTGTTGCTGAAGAGGTCTCAAGCACCCTTTCCGGGAAGCCGCACGGCGTTTCGATCAAAGGGCCTTCTCAGCCGCCTGTTGTGCGGAAAATTTTTCCCGTGACGAGCGATGTCTCGTTTCTCCATGAACAAACGGCCGACAATATCTTCGCTCCCCAGTACACTCTTTCAGAAGAGATTCAGCCCTCTCCTGAGCAGGAGCCGAAACCGCAGGAACAGGCAGAAACCTTCGACTTCCGGTTTGGGCCAGGCGATGCCGGCATGCCTCCTGAGACCGGAATAAAGAGACCTGCCATTTCGGCAGTACAAAAACTGGAGGCGTTTCCTCCTCTGAAGAGGGCTATTGTATTTTCAGAGATTCTCGGCATTCCCAAAGGACTCTCCGGATTTTGACCATCCCGCTGCATTTATTTCGCACGTATCTCAAAATGTCCCGATCCCTATAAGAATCAGGCCGATAATCGCGGTTGCTATTCCTCCGGCCTGTTTGGCGCTTATTTTCTCGTCGAGAAACTTTACCGCCATAAGTGCGACAAGTGCAGGATATACCGAGGATACGGAAACGATAAGCGAGACTTTCCCGTAATTAAAGGCGATAAGAAATAAAACGGCACCTGTCAGGTGAATAATGATGCCGATAAAGGTCCCAAGGAAGCATCGGCGAGAAAAAACCGGCGTTTTTCTATTTTTCCCGTCGAGCAGAAAGTTCAGCCAGGATACTCCGTTCGATACCAGGGCAAGGAATACTATATGGGTATACGCGCCGACTATATTTATCGAAAGCTTTGTAATGAAATCTCCTGTGCCGATGGTCACCGCTCCAGCCATGCCCCACAGTATCCACGAGTAATTCCTGCTTTTATGGAGCGGATGGTTTTCCGGCAGGGCCACGGTCACGCAGCCCGAGAGTATGAGTGCGATGCCGGCATACTGGAACAGTGTGAGACGCTCGTTCAGAAAGAAATAGGAAAGAACGATGGTTGCAACGGGGTAGCCGGAAACGACCGTTCCCGTGAGGGATATCTGCCCCTTGGAGATGGCATAGAAAAACACGTGGTACAGCATCGAAGACAAAAAGACATAGATAAAAACAATCGATGGAGGGCGGGCTATGGAGAATCGACCCAGCAGGAGCGCTGCCGGTATATAGATGAAGAGCGAAAGCAGATCGTTGAGGATGTTGTTCCACAGCGGAGGGATTGTTTCAAACCCTCTCTTTATCAGTATCTGTCCGACAGACCAGAAAATCGCCGCACCAATGGCAAGAGGAAACCAGAGCATGGCAGGAGTATACTACAGCAATGCAGGAAACCGCAATCAAAAGTTGCTTACTATACATGGCTGACAAAATCAAGCATTGAAGGATTGATGAGATAAATACGACTTAAAACCGCTTGCGGCCTGTAAATAAAGATTGCTATGTTGCTGATAGTGAAGTAGAATCAGTGTGAAAAACGATCCCGGAGACCGAATATATGGAAACTATGAAGAGAAGAGAGTTCATACGGATGATTTTTGGGACGGCGGCAGCAGCTCTGCTGGTGAAACACCCGTTCAGGCTTATTGCAGCGTCCAGGAATGAGGACTGGGAAATGCCCGTGGAGGGAAGAATCAGTTTTGCTGCGGGCGAAGTGTATATCAATGATGTCATGGTCGAATCCGGGGCGGCGGTCGGCGAGCAGGATACGGTTCGTACAGGGCCGGGGTCTGAAGCCGATGTCGAGATCAGGGATTTTGCCGTGTTCCATCTCAAGGAAAAAAGCAGTGTCACGATAGAAAATATCCTTGATCAGCCGAATATCAGGGTGAAAAAGGGTTGGTTTCTTCTTATCGTTAAGAGAAAGAATGGTTTTATGGTCGAATCTCCGACAACTCTGGCAGGGGTGCGCGGCACGGTGATATTCTTCAATGTGCTGGATGAAAAGAGGGCATACTTCTGCGACTGCAACGGCAAAGTGGAGTTGACAGATGCCGGGACAAAAAGACCTATAAAAAAGGTAGTGAGCCAGTACCACACAGCCTTTCATCTGAGCAGAAGTGCCTCGGGAGTCGAGCTTGAGAGAGCCGAGCTGCTCTACCATAATGATGAGGATATTCTGAGAATAGCCGACAGATTCAAGAGAGAAACGCTGGTATTCAGAAAAAGCAGGGAATCCAAACGCTACTGATTGGAGGACCGCTTGAGGTTCTGTATACGCCCGGTTCGGTAAATGAAGCGGGCATGAAGCCGTATCCCGACAGCCGGAATACGTTGTAGAACAAATTCAGGTGCGTGTACCGGCTGCTTTATTATGATGCAAAGCGGGGGACAACAGAGCATTAACAGCCGTTCCGGCCGGATTTCATCCAGTGCAGAGCTGCGAATGCCGCTATCCCGCCGAATCCCGCGAGAGCGTTGAAACCCACATCGCGTAAATCGTACACCCTGTTTGGAAGAAAGTATTGAATGGCTTCGTCGACATACCCGGCTGCCGCCGCCGCAGCGAGCGCTACGCATGCCGCCTTTTTACCATCCCACCTATCGCTCAGGGCGCTTGACAGCATAAATCCGAGAAGTCCGTATTCCAAAAGATGAATTCTCTCGACCGGTATCTTCATCTTAAGGAACAGTACGCCGTATGTGCCGAAAACCGGAATGAGGAGCAGAATTCTGAAGATATGGGGCCTCAATCTCAGCACGTAGAGGGCAGCCAGCAGAAAAAAAACAGCGGTTATGACGTATATGGTGAGAGAAAGCATTCCTCTTTCACTGAGGAACGTTGTTATGAACCGGATGATGTACAGCGTCGAATATATGAGTAGTATCTCTGCAACGATAACAATCCACTTCGTCCTGGTTTTCATAATTTTCCCGTTTGTGCGCGCCGGGTGCGATTTTCAAAGGCTTCGCCGATCATAGAGGCTACTCCTCTTTCATTTCATGTCCGCCGAACTGGTTTCTCATCGCGGATAGGAGCTTGTCGGAGAAGGGGTTTTCCATTCGAGAGCGGAAGCGCCTGAATAACGACATCGATATAACCGGCGACGAACATTCTTCTTCGATCGACTCGATCACAGCCCACCGGCCTTCGCCGGAGTCGGGAACATAGGCGGCTATGCCGTCGAGATCGGGGTTTTCCGCAAGGACCCTTTCGATGAGGTCCAGGAGCCAGGAGCGGACGACGCTTCCGAATCTCCAGATTCCGGCTATCTGATGCAGGTCGAGATCGAATTCATCTTTGAGCTTCATAAGCTCAAATCCTTCGGCATATGCCTGCGCCAGACCGTACTCAATACCGTTGTGAACCATCTTTACGAAGTGCCCCGCACCTGTCGGGCCGACATGTCCCCATCCTGTATCAGGCCCGGGTGCAAGCGTCTGAAAGATAGGTACAAGACGCAGAACGACTCTTTTTTCTCCTCCGACCATAATGCTGTACCCCTGTTCGAGGCCCCATACTCCGCCGCTTGTTCCGACGTCGATATAGTCGAGACCGTTCTTTTTGAGCTCGATGGCGCGTCGTATATCGTCTTTGTAGTAGCTGTTGCCGCCGTCGATGATGGCGTCCCCGGGTTCCAGAACAGCGGCCAGGTCTGAAATCGTCCGCTCGGTCGGTTTTCCGGCGGGTACCATTACCCATACGGCCCGCGGCGGCTTCAATTTTTCTACAATACCATTCAATGATACGCTCCCGAGAGCTCCCTCCTTCTCTAACTGTTTAACGTTGTTTCCGTCGAGATCGAATACCACGCACACATGGCCTCCCTTTATGAGCCGCCTCGTCATGTTTGCCCCCATCTTCCCGAGTCCAACCATTCCTATCTGCATTGTCTGTCTCCTTGAAACAAGAGTGCATAATGCTGCACTTAAAAAATAGCGTAACGTACGATAAAATCAAGCTTATGAGGGGATTGACAGGCTCGCGTGCCTATATTTTTGCCGCCCATGAGGGTAAATAATCCTTGACGAGATGCAGTATGAAATGCATAATGGAGATGGAAAATTCCAAAATCTATCTCTTATGCGCAAAGGGGGGCATTCTATGAAAGTTTTAACAGTCGTACTTCTTCTACTTCTCTTCTGTGGGGCGATGGTTGCTTTTGCGGACACCGATCTGGTGTACGAGACGTTTTCGAGCAGTTCACTTTCACGGTGGATGCCGGTAAGCGGAAACTGGAAGGTAATAAATGGAAGGCTTGTACAAACGGATACCAAAGAAACAATGGCGATGATTACCATACCGGTTCGCCAGTACGGAAAAATGCTCTACCAGTTCGATCTACGGTATGTGGACGGCGGGCAGGACGATTATGCGGGGTTCGGAATACATATCTGTGTGAACAATCCGAGCACCGTACGGAGCTGGGGGAACGGGCAATCTTTGCTGGCCTGGGTGACCTGGGACCCCGGACACTACGGACAGCCCGGTGCGTTTCTCCAGGCATATGAAAGCAGGGGTCTGACGGATATGGGTCTATGGGAAAGACTGTATCCCTCAAGCGATATTATGAAATACGGAGGTATGTACTACGTAAAAGATGAATATTTAAAGTATGAATACCTCAATTATACCGTTCCCGTAAAGCTCGAGATCGATACACGAACAGGAAAGGGCAAATTCTACGATCCTTTCGATCCGGACCGGTACTATTATCCCTTTGACCTGGGCGGTCCGATACGGTCGGGAAATTATTTTACCTTCAGGACGAATAGTGTGTCGGTCAGCATTGATAATTTCAGAGTTACACGGCTCGATTGATTAAAGTATTCGTCAAAACAAGGGGGTATGCTCTTGCCGGTATGCCCCCCTTCTTTCTTTTGCAGTTTCCTCAAACAGTACTCATATTTATGAGAACTGCTTCCCCGCGATGTAAACGAAATCAATAAGGAGGAATGCTGAACGCGTATGTACCGGCTGAACACTGCCTTGATTTTTCGTACACCTCTCGTTATGGCACAGTGTGCTTTTTTCGGTGACATATAATGAATAAACGGCGGCTGCTCATCTTCCCCTCTTTGGCTGTATTTCTTTTTGTATACTCGTCTTTCCCCGTTCACTGCCGGGCTGCGAAAAATTTACAATTTCTCGATTTTTTCGAATCGGACGCCCGGAATATCGTCTCTTCAATGACCGTCGAAGAAAAAATCGGGCAGATCCTTATTTTCGGCTTTCGGGGGTACAGTTTCGACGACAATCATACGGAATGGATGAGCTCCGGACGGCTCGGAAATATCAAGTTGTTCCTGCGAAATGTGCAGTCGCGGGAGCAGGTTCGAGAGCTTACAGACACCATTGAAAACCTCTGTGCAAGTACCAGGTTCAATATACCGCCGTTTGTCGCAACCGACCTGGAGGGAGGGACGGTTAATCATATACGGGAATTGAATACTGCCATGGTTCCGTCCCCGGGTTTGCTCGGAGCGGCCGGAAATCCGGAATACTGCGGAGATTCGGCGCGGTTTATCGCATTGACCCTTCATGATCTGGGAATCAACATGAATTTCGCCCCGAGCGCGGATGTGCTGACGAATCCCGACAACAGGGTTATCGGGACCCGCTCCTACGGGAGTGACCCGGTGCAGGTGTACCGCATGGTCCGTGCGTTTATCGATGAACACAGGTCGTTCGGGATTCTTCCAACAGTCAAGCACTTTCCCGGACACGGCATGACCGATTTCGACAGCCACAGTCGATCCGGGATTGTCGAGACACCCCTGAACGAGCTGCAATGGATTCACATCGAGCCGTACCGGCTGCTCATTGAGGAGAATAAACTGGATGCGTGTATGGTTTCTCATATTATTTACAGGGAGATCGATCCACTCTTTTCAGCATCGTTCTCGCCGGATGTCATTACCGGACTGCTTCGAAATAAACTGGGCTACCGGGGTCTGGTGGTGACGGATGACCTGGAAATGGGCGGGTCGGTCAGCTATGCATCGGATATTCTGAAGGCGTTTGTTCTCGCCTTCAGAGCGGGTAATGATCTCATGCTCGTCTCGCACGATATGGAGAAGCAGGAGCGGATAATCAATAATGCGGCCGCACTCTTTAAAAACGGTGTGCTCGATGAAGATGAGTTGAACCGGAGGGTGCTTCGAGTGCTGAAAATGAAAAAACGCTACCTTGTCAATTTTTATATCAGACAGGGAAGCAGCACCGTGCGCACGAGAATGACTGAGGAGGCGAGGCGCAGGGTTGAAACGGAAACAGGACAGGGTATAACGCTGCTTTCGTCAAGAATCGGCATGTTTCCGCCCGGTTATTTTTTCAGGGCTTCGCTGGGGGGAGCGAAGGGGCTCGTGCTTTCACCGACAAGTCAGTTTGAAGAGCTGGCAATGCGATATCTACCGGGCTGGGACATCGTAAACATCTACTATATGCCCAATAGAAGAAGAAACCTATACCGGCTCGAGCAGGTCGAAAAGAAGCTCGATGACTATGATATCGTTGTTATCGGACTCGCCAATGAGCTGCAGGCGCCCTGGGCGACGGCGTGTGCGGAAAAGGGGATTCCGTTTGCCGTTCTTTCTGTGGACAATCCTTATGCGGCCCTCCCGTTTGCGACGGATGCCCTTTTTATAGCAGCTTCGTACAGCCCGTACAGCCCTTCGATTGAGGCGCTCTTCGAGGCGGTATTCGCGACAGGGCGATTCCCGGGCCGCTTTCCGTACCTCTACAGCGGGGGAACGGATGAATAGTATTCGCCGAATGGATGCTGCTCCGTATCGATTTTCGCATGGGCGGACAGGAGCCTGTATTCCGAACGGCCTGAGGCACAACGCCTGGTGCGGAATCAGCGCATTGAGATAGTTCTTGACAGCAGTAATTTTTTAGTATCTAGTAAACCAATCCCTCCCGGGATTCGAAAGATAAAAAGACTGCTCGCAAATCGCAGCAATGAGCGGGACCGCTTCGGTTCCGGGTTTCGAGCCGTATTTAACCGCCCGGGAAGTTTTAACAGTATGGGCAGAAAGGAGGTGAGTGCCGTTCGCTAGCAGGTCGTTTATCTATGAAAACTAATTATTTATGAAAAGGAGGCTTTACAGATGTCGGGAAACAGTAGAAAAAGAATCATGTTTATCGTGGCACTTTCAACGATTGTTCTCCTCTGCGGGTTGTTGATTTTTGCGGGGGGGAAGAAAGAGAAGGGGAAACCGACCCTCAGTATCATCTGCTTTCAGGGCTATGCCGAACCTGCCTGGGTAAAACCCTTTGAGGAAGAGAACAACTGCGAGGTGAAGGTCACCTATATCGGAACCGTCGATGAATGTTTTACCAAAACCAAGGCTGCACCGGATGAATACAACATCGTCTCCAACGATTCCGGCCGTGTAAAGATGTACTACGACGCCGGGCTGATCCAGCCAATAGACACTTCGAAATTGACGAATTACGGTAAGGTGGGCAAGTTTTTTCGGGAGCACCCCTATGCGGAGGTGGAGCCGGGAAAGAAATTTCATGTGCCGATTACATGGGGAACGCAGACCATCACAATAAATACCTCGAAGGTTCCGGCGGATATGCTCAGGCCTTATTTGAGCGCGGATGGAAAAACCGTGTCTTTGGACATCCTCACCGCTCCTGAGGCGAAGGGGTATACGGCGTTTTTCGACGAATCAACCAATGTGACGCAGATTGCCGCCATTCATCTGGGAATAAAGACCCCCACACAGTTCGCCCCCGGAGATTGGGATAGAGTCGAACAGCGCCTGCTGGAGTGGAAGAGAAATGCCCGTACATTTACCACAGGCCTCGATTCCGAATTTGCCGTGATGTCGGGTGAGGATGCCTATATCCTGCTCGGCGGAAACGACGCTCTGCTCAACATCAAGTTCGAAGAGGCGGGTATACGCGACAAGTTTACCCAGTATCCGATGACTCAAGGAACGATCTGCTGGATAGACGGCTGGGTGATTACAAAACCCACCACCGGCGCTTCACTCGAGCTCGCGCACAAGTACATCGATTACATGATAGGTGATGAGGGACAGGCCCAGCTCGCGAAGCTCGTCGGTTTCGGTATCGTCAATGTGGGAGGCAAGTATGCCTACAACCCGGTTGCACTTGACGCATGCTGGTGGTACGGTATGGATGTATCGGACGTACCTTTTCCGCTCTATGTAATGACGGCAGAAGAGGACCCGGCCAGGCGTGTTGAGTTGTGGAACAAGGTAAAGGCAACACCGTGAGAGTCGAGTAATTGATTGACCGGAGCAGAACCGGAGGTTTACGCCGATTCTGCCGAACTCAAATGCTACAACATCCATCTATCGAGGGAAATACTCTATTTGTGAAGGCAGACCGGTTCTGCTCCGGAAACCTCGCACCAAAATCAGGCGGTATATTTGTAATATTTCAGGAAACCGTTATCCGGATATTTTCTGGATATTCTCTAAGGCCCGCGGATCGACGATGGTTGAGGCGGGCGTGCCCGCCGGCCGGCATCCGATGCATCCGTTTTTCCCCCATGTGCAGCCGAGCAGGCTGTACCATGTGCAGCATGACGAGCCGGATTCAGCTACCGCATACCGGATACATACATTCGGCCGACTACATACATATCGGATGAATCAATTGAGCCGACCCCGGGTCGGCCGAGCAAACGGAGCGCCATATGCCGAGTAATGAAACAGCTGCAATAACACTGCAGAATCTGACCAAAAGGTTCGATGAAGTTGTAGCGGTTAATAATTTTAACGTTGAAATTGAAAAGGGTGAGTTTTTCTCCCTTCTCGGTCCGTCCGGATGCGGGAAGACGACGACGCTGCGCGTTATTGCCGGTTTAGAGACGCCCACAGAGGGGCTTGTTCTGCTCGAAAATCGGGATGTGACAAAGATACAGGCCTATCGGCGAAATGTGAATACCGTGTTTCAGGATTATGCGCTTTTTCCGCACATGAATGTCAAAAAGAATATCTACTTCCCCCTGAAGATGAAAAAGATACCGCTTGCCGCTGCGGAGCCGAAGATTCGGAGAGTATTGAAGCTCGTCAACATGGAAGGTTTCGGAGCACGGCTCCCGCAGCAGCTCTCGGGCGGTCAGCGCCAGAGAATCGCCCTTGCACGCTCACTCGTAAACGAGCCCGCAGCCCTGCTCCTCGACGAGCCGCTCGGCGCTCTTGACTTCAAGCTTCGAGTTGCCATGCAGAAGGTGCTCAAGGATATACAGAGAAACGTCGGTATCACCTTTGTATACGTAACTCATGACCAGACGGAAGCGATGACCATGAGTGACAGGATAGCCGTGATGAAGGACGGTCTCGTGCATCAGATAGGCACACCTGACGAAATATACAATGACCCAGCAACCGCGTTTGTCGCTTCCTTTATCGGCGATATGAATTTCCTGAGCGGCTCAATGCTCACCACAAACGAGGGAAGGGGAAAAGCCGCAGTATCGGGCCGAACCATACAGACGAGAAAACCGGTAAAGATACCGGTCAGGGGGGACGAGGTCCTTCTGTGCATACGGTCCGAGCGGGTTTTGATAAGCCCCAAAAACCAAGAGGTTGAAAATATAATAGAGTCGAAGCTCGAGCGGATTGTTTTCCGGGGCACCGATTATGAAGCAACCTGCGTGTTCGATGATTCCGAGATTCGCGCAGTTGTGGGTGCAACGGCATGGGACCATTCGCTGAAAGAGGGAAATACTGTTCACGTGGGATTCAATGCCGCTGACGTCGTCGTTTTTCCCCGTGAAGAAGAAAAGGATATCATCAAATACAGTGTGGAGGCGGTATAGAGCGTCATGGATAAAAAAAAGCGCCGTTTTGACGACCCGAAATCTTATATCAGGGGGATATCGATTATTGTATGGCTGCTTTTTCTCGTTGTGGTGCCGCTTATATTCACCTTTACCATGAGCTTTTACCGGAGCAAGGGACTGGTGCTGGAAAAGACCTTTACACTGGACAACTATATACTCTTTTTCACCGACCCGATTTACTCACGCATTCTTTTGAAAAGTCTTCGATTGGCGCTCGGAGTATCGATACTTTCCCTTGCGACAGCGTACCCCCTCGCATACATGGTATCATTTAAAATGGTCCGCGGCAGAAATCTGCTCTTTATGATGTGCATCATCCCGCTCTGGGTAAGCTACCTGGTTAGGATTATCGCCTGGCGTTCTATACTGGGAAACAGGGGTGTGATAAATTCGGCTTTGATGGCAGTTGGAATTATAAAAGAACCGCTTCAAATTTTTCTCTACAACAGATTCGCCATTGCCATTACCCTTACCTACATATGCATCCCCTTTGTTTTTATCCCCGTATACACGGCGCTTGAAAAGATACCGAATAATATTCTCAACGCAGCGAGCGATCTGGGGGCCAATGAATTTCACTCGTTCGTCAATGTTGTCCTGCCGCTCTCGTTGCCCGGCCTCATTACTGGATTTATATTTTCGTTCATTATCGCGCTCGGTGACTACATTATTCCACTACAGCTCGGCGGCACACAGGGTATCATGTTCGGCAATCTCATATGGAGCCAGTTCGGATTCGCGTTCAACTGGCCGTTCGGCGCCGCGCTCGGGTTCGTGCTTTTCGTCATATCGATTACCATACTCGGACTAACGGCGAAGTTCGGATCGACGGAGGGGGGTTTTCTCAGTGAGTAGCACCGGCACTATTACGAGACTTGAAAAAAGAGGTATCGGTCTGAAACTCTATGGAGCACTGATCTTTTCATTCCTGTATCTTCCCCTGTTCGTTGTTCTCGTGTTTTCTTTCAGCCCTACAAAAACGATTGTCGGGATGTCGGGTGTAACCACCAAATGGTACACGGAGCTGATTCATGACAGAGAGCTTTTGAAAGCCCTCCTTCACTCATTCGAAGTCGGAGTGGGCGCGGTTTTTATCGCCCTTATATTCGGTACTTCCGGAGCCTTCTTTATTACGAAGGTGCGCTTTCCCGGAAAAGGGGTGTTTCGGGCCCTTGTCATGCTGCCTTTCGTGCTTCCCGGTATAATCATGGGCCTTACCCTTTTGATTTTCATAAAGAATCTCAACATTCCTCTTTCTATGCTCACCATACTGATGGGGCACGTATCTTTTACCACTCCGATTGTTGTGTTTCAGGTCTCGAGCAGGATACAGCGAATGGGTCCGAATTATCAATACGCTGCGCAGGATCTGGGCGCTTCGCCCTTCAAGACCTTCTGGTATGTCACACTCCCGATGATTCGTACGGCGCTCATCGGCGCTGCCCTGCTTGCCTTTACCGTGTCTTTCGATGAGATCGTCATCTCCTATTTTCTCACCGGGACATGGATGACGCTGCCGGTGTACCTCTACGGTATGCTCAGGTTCGGGCTTTCGCCGAAGGTGTACGCTGTTTCGGGGCTTATACTGGTGTTTTCACTCTCCCTCATACTGCTGATGACCAGGTATATCGGCAGGTCCTCGGAAGAGGGCCGAGTGAAACGATAGGAAAACGTGCGATTGCATTTCTGATGTTAAAAAAACCAATACACAGAGAGGGAGCGTTATGCAAACAAACAAAAAACCCAGGGTAGGGCTCTTCGCGGGAGGGATCGAGCAGTACTGGACCGAGTGCGGCATGGACGAGCTTCCCTCTGCCATGGAACGGGATATACTGAGACTGAAGGAGCGGCTTGAAGAGAAATGTGAGGTGCTGTATCCCTTTTTGATAAAAAACGAGTCTGACGCGAAAAAAGCGGGGAGGATCTTTCTCGAAAACAGGGTCGATATGGTGTTGATGTACCATGCCACATACATTGACGATATGATGACTGTCGCATTAATTGACGAGATCAGGGGCATCTTCCCCGTCTTATTTCTCTCCCAGGGGCTTTCCGGTATTCCGGACGGCTTTTCCCTGACAGAGTCCGGAACCTGCTGGGGTGTGAACAGTGCCGTCCAGCTTCCGAGCAGTTTCAAGCGGCTCTGGAAGAAGTTTAATTTCGGCTTTGTTTTCGGTCACATTGAAAACGACGATGCTGTCGAGGAGATCGCACGCTACGCGATCGCTGCAAAATGCGTGAATGGTCTTAGGGGCAGGGTGGTCGGTTTTCTCCCTCATCGAAGCGCCGGAGTGCCGATGTACGATACTTTTCCCGACGAGGCCCGTATGATGGGACAGACCGGTATCAAGCTTCGATTCCTCTATATCAACGATCTTCTCGAGAAGATGAGAGAGGTCAGCGACTGTGATGCGGAAAGACTCACGGGTGAGCTCTTTGTGCAGTGTGAAATTATAGAACCGACGAAGGAGGAGGTGGCGCTCTCCGCACGGCAGGCGCTGGCGCTCGAACGGCTGGTCGCAGAAAAAGGTATCGATGCGCTTGCAATCGACATGTTTCCCGGGCTCACACCGATATGCGGAATGATTCCCTGCGTGGGCATGGCGAGACTGATCGACAAGGGCGTGGTAGTGGCAGCCGAGGGTGACCTGTCGGTCTCTGTTGCGGGGCTCATCATCAAGCAGCTTTGCGGAAGACCCGTTCATTTCTGGGAGCATTTGATGTTTGATGAGGAGAAAAACTGGATACTCGGCGGACATGAGGGGGGGAGCGCAGGGTTCGGCATGGCGAAAAAGGGCACGAAGCCGAAGCTGAGGAACACCCAGTACCTGAATTTCGGCAAAATTTCCGGAGCGCCATTCAACGGAGTTCTGCCGGAATTTATAACCGATCCCGGCCCGGCGAACATGCTCACTCTTTTCAGGGGAGAAGAGGGGTATGAGATGCGGCTTGCCCGGGGCGAATCGGTCGACACGCACCCGCGTGAGGTGCACTTCGAGCATACGATCTTTAAACCGAATATACCGCTGAAAGAGTATTTCAGCCGTCTTGCGGAGCTCGGCGTGTGTCATCACTTCGCCCTGGTTCATCAGGATATCAGCAGAGAGATACAAAAGGCGGCGAACGTTTTACGGATGAAGATCGAATACCTCACCGATTGAGATGGTGAAAAATCTACTGTCGGAGACGGTTGCCGGTAGTCAATCTGATTTTGCGCTGAATCCACATACATGATGCATAGGTAATAACAATCGCCGGCAACGGATCATGTCGCAGTACATCGATCAGGCTTCTTCGTTGAAAATGACGACGGCCTTCTTTATATCCCACAGCGGTTCCAGTCTCTCTATAATCTCCTCCCGTATACTGGGCGCGAACTGATGGTCGCTGTCGAGTGCCAAGCAGATAGTCACGACGCCGTCTTTCAGCTCTATCTTTTTGATGAAATTGACCTTCATCACATCGAAACCGGTAAGCGGGTTTATGACCCGTTTCAGCCTCTTTCTGATGATATCCATATCCGTGGGTTTTTTATCCTTCAACAGCCCCATTTTATGTTTGTAGTTCTCTATTGCGGTTTTGAGAGCATCGACGGCAAGGACGGCACAGTGCACTTTGGCAGGTGGAAGTCCTCCGAGTTTTTTCGCTGCTTCCTTCCAGGTAATTTTCTTCGCCTCCTCGAGGTCTTTATGTTTTGCAAGCTCGGTAATGATGGAGGCGGTTGCGATGTTCGACGCACACCCGTAGGATTTTAACTTTATGTCTGCAATCGATTTCGTTTCGGGATCGATTTTGAGGTACAGCTTTACCATATCCCCGCATGCAGGCGAGCCCTCGGTGGCTACCGCATCGGCATCATCGATCGCTCCGGCGTTTTTCGGGTGCATGAAATATTCGATAACCTTTTCAGAATAGGGAAGACCCATAAAAAATCTCCTTACATAGACCCTGCCCGGGTATTCTCATGCTGTCGGGCAAGCGGGCTCAGGTCTCTCAATTTTTCGACTACTTCCCCGGTATGGAATACCGTGTAGTCGATATCCTCTTTTGACGTGTACCTGCTCGGAGAAAAGCGTATCGATCCGTGCGCGCGCTCGTGTGAGAATCCCATCGAGAGGAGCACATGACTTGCCTGCAGAGAGCGGGAGAAGCACGCCGAGCCGGTAATAACGGCGACACCCCTCATGTCGAGATGCAGGACAACCGATTCTCCCTCTATATAGTCGAAGGACACATTCAAATTATTGGAAAGCCTTTTATTGAAATCGGATGAGCCGTTCAGATGAATACCGTCGATGCCGGACAAAAGCCGATCGTAGAGGTAATCTCTCAGCTCCCTGACGCGGTCTCTATCCCTTTCGGAGTAGAGCTCACAGGCCCTGCCGAAACTCGCAATACCGGCCACGTTTTCAGTACCGCCTCGAAGGTCAAACTCCTGATACCCGCCGCCGATTTCTTTGAAGCTCTTCGCAAGATCGTTCAGGGAAGCGACGTTTGATTTCTTCATCCTTCTTTTTATCATGTATCTTCCCAGACCGAAGAGATTCATTCGCGAAAGCGGCGCTTTTCTGAATCCGTTTTTCAAAAACGCGTTCAACTCCCAGAAGGTGAAGAAGAGAGTTACCGAAAAACCCATGGAGAGGTAGCCGTTTCCAACGATAAAGGCGCTCAGTATCTTGTCAAAACCACCGCTGTGAACGATAAGGGTTGCCTTTTTCATTTCCATGTCTTTCACGCCTCTTTCTATTCTTTCATCGATTCTTCAGAGTTCATCCCGGCAGATCCCCCGTTTTTGAGGCATTCTGCAACTGTCTTTCAGGATACGGTAAAAATGATGTGCCAGTTTCCATTCTCGTTTCCCTTTTCAAGGATTTTCAGACCCATCGCATCGAGGGCCATGGGTATCTCCAGAAAAGATTGAGGATGACTGCCGATGACCCTGATTATATCACCGGGCTCTGCCTCCATAATCGCCTTTCTCGTATTGACGAGCGGCATAAGGCAGTTTTCCGAAGTACAATCGACGGTTTTGAATACTGTTTCAGCCATACGCATCTCCCAACTTCTTCCCATTCCTCACCGCTTCAGCACCTGCAGCCCAACCCGATAGAGGATCCGGTGTTAATCTGCGGCAGCCGTTTTTAGCCATCCCGGGTTTCGTCCATAGATTGTGATTCCATGCTGCAGATCGCCGATTGAAGTTTTTTCAAGGGCATCGTACATCTTCTGCCGTGCTTCTTCAAATGCATGTTTTATAGGACAGTTTTGCGTTATACCGCAGCTTCTTTCCCGTGAAATACAGTTATAGAGGGGGCGAGAGCCGTCGAGCGCCCGTACGACCTCTTTCAGCGTTATGTCCTCCGGGCTTCGATCAAGCACATACCCGCCCCGCGCCCCGCGCTGCGACATTACGATCCCGTATCTCGCAAGCTGCTGAAATACCTTTCGTAAATAGCTTTCAGGAACCTGTGCGGATTCAGCTATGTCGTTCAGGAGCATTCCCTGTCCGCGAGCAGAACGCGCCAGGACAATGAGCCCGTGTATTGCGTATTCGATACTCGTAGGAAGCTGCATGACAGCGCCTTTCTTTATTATTGATAATTGAGACCCTTAATGTCCAATTAAATATCAAGAATTCATTCTGTCAATGTCAATTTTCAGATTTTTTCCGTCCTGTTTCATTTATTGACTTCTTCACGGTGTATGGTATGATGTGACGATAACTCGGATATATGATCGGGGGAAAACCCATGAGCAGAGTATTTGAAGAGATCTTTGAGCATGTGCAGGCACTTGAGATAATCGATACGCACGAGCACCTGCCTGCTTTCGAGAATCTGAGGGATAAAAAGACCGACGTGTTGAAAGAGTATTTGACCCACTATTTCAACTGCGATCTGATTTCAGCCGGCCTGTCCGCGGGAGACTTTGAAAAGGTGGTCGATCCAGACCTCCCTCTTTCACAACGGTGGGAAATCGTCGAGCCGTACTGGAACTTTTCGAGGCATACGGGTTATGCGCGCGCGCTTGACATTTCGGTGAAAGTGCTGTACGGCATCGACCGTATACGCCGTGAGACCATCGGGGAGCTGAACGACAGGTTTCTCGATTCTCTTAAACCGGGGCATTTCAAGAAGGTTCTGAAGGACAAATCCGGGATTCGTGTAAGCCTTCTTCACGATATTCCGAAGGAAAATGAGAAAATAGTATTTGACAGCAATTTGAAATGCGATCAGGCCTTTTTCAGAAGCGTCTACCCGATCGACGGCCTGATCTTCCCGCAGACAGGAGATGATATCAGACGGATAGAGGAACAGGCGGGTTTTTCCATATGCGGGTTCGGGGATTACCTTAATGCTGCTGAATCGCTTCTCGACAATGCGCTGAACCACGGTGCGGTTGCGCTGAAGAGCGGCCTTGCCTATCAAAGGCCGCTGCTGTATGAACGGGTGACCATGAATGAAGCGGAAGGTGAGTTCAACGAGCTTTTCAAATACAAGCACATGGGAAATTACCTGCCGCAGGTGTTTCCACTCGGCAGGAAGTTTCAGGACTACATGATGCACTTCCTTCTGCATCGCGCGGGAAGGCGCAATCTTACCGTCCAGTTTCATACGGGTATTCAGGAAGGAAACGGCAATATTCTGAGAAACAGCGACCCCGCGCTTCTTACGAATCTGTTTCTCGAATACCCGGATGTTGATTTCGATATCTTTCATATGGGCTACCCTTTTCAGGATGTGGTATCGGTGCTGGCCAAGAACTTTCCAAATGTGTTCATCGACATGGCCTGGGCGCATATTGTTTCGCCGTCCGCAAGCGTGAACGCTCTTGCCGAATGGATTGATTCGGTTCCGGTCAACAAGATAAGCGTATTCGGCGGGGACTATCTTTTTATAGACGGAGTGTGCGGACACCAGGCCCTGGCCAGGCAGAACGTGAGCCGATCCCTTGCCATGAAGGTCGAGGAAGGGGTGATGGAACTCGACCGTGCAAAGGAGATAGCGGATATGCTTTTTTATAAGAATCCGTATAGAATTTTCAAACTGGAAAAAAACCTCTGAATTTTATGCCGGACTCTGTGTTTAGACCACGCGTTTGCCGAGTGGGCTGATTCATCACCGGCAAAAAAAATATGTGAATTTGTCCGGTAAACCGCAGATTCTTTAAAATTCATGAATTTTTTTCTTGACAACACTTTATTTTTCACATATGATGGTCACTAGTAAAAGTCAATAATTATAAGAATGATTTGCTATATAATAATACTAATATTATATTATTCATTTATATTGTTAAGATTTTGTTTTTTTTTACTTTTATAAAAAATCTATTTGAGGAAGGAGGTCGGAGCATGAAATTTGTTTTATGCATCTTGGGCGTCTGTGTTCTTGCAGGATTTGTGTTCATCACGGGATGTGGAGGTATCAAGGATGATATCTCCACCAACGCGGATGATATAGCATCGAACACGGAAGCGATTGAATCGTGCCATCAGTGTCACTCCGAAACGTCGGATATAGGAAATATGATACTGGCGGCGCAGGCTGGATATGAAAACTCCGGCCATCTGCTGGGGCCGAGAACCTATGCAGAGGCAACTATTGCCACGAATACCGGTGAAACCTTTGAATTTCACGGCAGCGACGCGATGTACTGCAACGGCGATTCATGTATGAAGTGCCACACTCACCAGGGATTTGTGGAGTACGTAACCACCGGAACCAACACATCCACAGTTGTTCCTTCTGCAAGCCCTCCCGGCTGTTTTTCCTGCCATCAGCCGCATGAAAACGGCGATTTTAGATTGAGCACGACCGCCGCCGTTACTCTGGTTGACGGGAGCACCAGTTTCGATCAGGGCAGCGGAAACCTGTGCGCAGTATGCCATATGGCGACGGGAAAGGTCGACGACTTCGTCACCGGCACCTTTCCGAAGTCCATTAAATCCTACGAGGGCCCTCATCACGGACCTCAGGCTGATTTCATCATGGGAACGAATTACTGGAACAGCGGCCAGACAATGGCGGGAGTTTCGGTTCATTCCACAAAGAGCGCCACCGGTCCGCAGGACAGCTGCGTTACCTGCCACCACTATGAATCCACCAGCAGGCAGTCCGGCTCCCTTGAAATGGGCGGGCATGGTTTCTACATGAGCGCCGATGTTCACGGTACTGAAAAGGATCTGGGAGATGCGTGCCTGCAGTGCCATACCGGTGAGTTTACCACCGATTATTCGGGCCATGCCAACGATTTTGAAGCGAACAGCATACCGGCGCTCGATTACGATGGCGACACCACATCGGAAAATATGCTGCTCGAAATCAAGGGGCTTCGCGATACCCTGATCGGCTATTTCGGTGATGGTGCCGGAAAATTCGGCGGGGCCGGAAAAGGCCCAATTGTTGACGCGAAAACCGGACTAGCAGATCAAACATCCGGTGAACGGGGCAAGGATTGGGAGTTTTCGTCTTCGGTGAGCGTGACACAGGTCCAGGCACAGTCTCTGTGGAATTTCAAGTATTTCATGGAGGACAAGAGCAACGGTGTCCACAATCCGAAATTCGCAGCCCAGCTCCTCTGGGATGCAATCAAGAATTTGAACGATAATGCCGGGCAAGCATTGACTATCGGAACGAGCCCGCATTAATCGGAAAAAATCGGGGGAGATGCATAGACGTTTGTTTCCCCGATGCAGTTGAGGCTTCGAACGAAAAAAACGGGGAGGGTGGTGAACAGCCCTCCCCTCATTTTACCCGTTTACCCATCCTGTACATCCGTAATATACCAGCCTTGATAGAGGGTACACAGTGTGTGCATGGTTTCAGCGGCGAAAAGTGTCTTTGAAGGGTAAAAGCAACCTGTCGATATCCGGCCGGCTGATTGTTACAGACGCATTTCACCCCTACTGATGGCAGCTCTTGCAGCTTGCCGTATCGGGATTGTAGGGATGACGTATTCTCGGGCCGATAAAGCTCGCTGTAGAGTGACAGTTCGTGCAGTCCGTTGTAACATGGTGGCCGGGTTTCTGGAGGCTGGTGTGCTCAGCCCATACCCGAGAGCTCTGATGGCAGAAGGTACAGTTGCTGCCCACTTCGCCGCTTGCAAAGTTGCCTCCCTCCATATGGCAGTTTATACAGTGTCTGTCATTGGGAGAGCCCCATAAAGCGGTGTGGGAGAACGGTTCGTTTGTGGTATGGCAGCTTATACACTCGGACTGGTTGTGACAAACGCTGCAGCTCTCACGGTCGATCTGCGCCCTGCTGCCGTGGCTGTGGATTCTCCACGCGATCGTATGACTTTTCGGCTTTTCCTTTCTGTGGCAATCAAGACAATCATTGTTGCTCTGCGGCGTGTGGCACAGGGTGCAGTATGTGTCTATTCTGGCCTGGGTGAGCCCCTTGCCGTGATTACTGTCCCAGAACGGGGTGTGGTCTTTCGGACGGGTCTCTGCAAAACCCTTTACATGACATGCGTCGCAGTAACCCTTTTTCCCCACAGCAAACTGTTTGCGGTGATGGCAGTCTGTACAGCTGTTTTTCAATTCCGGTGTATGGCAGGTCCTGCAGTCGGAATCTATTACCTTGCGGCTCAGCCCTTCTCCGTGCGTGCTTTTCCACCCCGTTGTATGGCTCATGGGCTCGATCTTTTCATACCCTTTTATGTGACACCCCGAACAATCCGACGCTTCCATAACGTGCCTTTCTGTATGGCATGTGGTGCATGTCTGCATGGACGGGAGCATCTCGTTTGCGACGATTTTTGAAGAATCTGAAACGGGGTGGCACTGCTCGCAGCTGATTCCTTTTTCTTCATGCAGCTTGTGGTCGAATTTGACAAGCGGTGAAAGCCGGGTATCTTTCCGTACATGCGTTTCATTATTCGGCAGGTAGTGACAGAGTGTGCAGTCCTTGTCTTCGGATTTTTCGTTCACAGCCTCTCCATGACAGGATGAGCAAATATCATGTCCCGGAAAGGTCATGAACCGGGTATTTTGCGTATTTATTTCATGGCAGAAGGTGCAATCCAAACCGAGCACTTCACTTTTGAACTTGTGATTTATCAGTATGCCGCTTGGGAGACGTTCACGAAGGGCCCAAATCAAACCTGAGCTGCTGAAAACCACAAGAATAACGATTCCAAAGAAAATAAAGAGCATCTTTTTTTTGGATTTACGCAGCAACACATTTTTTTTCGATCTCATAGCATCCACCTTAAAATTTATATCCTACCCTGAAATCAAATGTAAAATAAGGTCTTGGATCATCTATAATTTCAGTCATCTCTACAGCGGTAACGTCGTTTATTTTGTCGGTGCTCGTCAGGGAGGTGAGCTCGGCAACCTCGTAGGATGTTTTGAAGGACACGTCGACCGATTTAAGAAGGCTCCATTTGCATTTCAGATAGTATTCCTGGGCGAAAAATTCGTCCTCAATGGCAGTCTGGGTGTAGTTCGTTTCAAACTTGTTGACATTGTACGATGAGCCCAGCTGCAATTTTATTTTTTCCCACTTTTTTGCAATTTCACCGCCCACTGTGTAAATATCATTTTTTACGCCGGAGGTGAGGATAAACTCATAAAAGATCTGTAAGAACCAGCTGTTGTGCAACGATACATTTGAACCGATGCTCAACATATTGTACCGGGGGTTGAACTGAGATTCGTCGGCACTGTCGGTTGGCTGCCTGTACTCGTAACGGAGCTCCAGCGATATATCGTTCCCCGTTCCGATCAAGTTGAGGACGTCTGCAAAGCTTTTTGAAAGATCGACAGCCGTGCGAAGGTATGGGTGACTCGCCGTCAGGATTGAGGAAAACTGAGTCAGTCTGTCTCCGAAATCCGAGATGTCCATCAACTGCATATAATACTCAAAGTTATAATAGAGCAGGAATTTTTCGATATCACCGTTAACCCAGACGCGAACGAATTTCGGAGTAGTATCGAAAAAGGAGGTCGTGAAGCCGGTTCGCAGCCAGGGAGAGTAATAATAGTTAACCTTTGCTTTGATAATGTGATCGCTCGAAAGAAAGTCATCCTGTGGTTCTCCAATGAGCGTATCGGTCCGGGTCAACTCCCGGAGAAACAGATAGCGCAGAAAAAAGTTCAACCCCTGATCGGGTAAGAGAAAATCCGTACCGGCTCCGATGATACATTCACCTTCGCCCCAGTAATATTTAAAATTTCCAATGTAGTCGTAGTGCCAGGGCTTTCCGCCGAAGAGCTCGATTCGAAACCAGTCTACCGGTTTCCCCCAGAGCATTAAGCCGTCGAATTGAGAAAAATCATATTCATACGGATTGTATCGCCCGATAAGACCGCCGTATTTGTCGGTATTGTATTTCAGATAGGCCGTATAAATTCTGTACTCGAGGCTCTGGTCCTTGTTTACGGCATCCGGCAAACCACGAAAGGCTATGTCTGTTTTTTCCTCGCCTGTGGCCGAAACTGAATTTATTGTACCGTTCAAGTCTTTTCGTGCGCCTCCATACCACTCGAAACTTAGTTTGTCGGAGAAATAGAGATCAATATAGTGGTATTGGTAGATATCCTGATCAGACGCGTTATCGCCTGTCTGAAGCTGATAACGGGTATCGATTCTTCCCTGATACTCGACCGCAGCTCCGAAAGTCGGTATAGAAATGAATATGCACAGTAAAAACACAACTCCCATCGAGCTATTTACAAAAAGCCTTTTCACCCGGTTGCTCCGCTTCAATTTTTTCTCCTTACTTTTCGTCGGTATCAGAACAAATTTTTGCACGAGTTGTTGCAAATGAACAACATAAACCCTGTGTGTCGTTCGTCCCTGTGTATTGCTATACTTAAATTATAAGATATATATAATTAATAGTTTAACTTAAGTAGTTTATTTGTCATTTTTTACAATAGTATATATAATACATAAATAATCGAATTTGTCAAGTCAGATGTGCCTTTTTTAGGTATGAAATTGCAGGTATAAACATAAAGCGCATTATAAGGAAGGAGGCGTTCCCGGTATTACGCTTTGCCTTCGGAGTTGAGAACCCGCATCTTTTCTCTTATGAGCCCGGCATGATATTTCAGAGCGAGGGGAAATATTTTATGGGGAAATTTTTCTGTTTTGTCATGTTCCGAAAGAGATTCACGCAGTCCCGCCATAAAGGCTCCTCTGGCCTCTGCTCCGATGTTTACCTTCGTAATTCCGAGCCCGATGGCCCTCTGCAGGTCGCCGACCTGTATGCCTGAGCCGCCGTGAAGAACCAGCGGGACATCCACACATAAACTGATTGATTCGAGGCGCTTAAAATCGAGTTTCGGCTCCTTTTTGTAAAAGCCGTGCGCATTACCGATAGCTACAGCGAGCGCATCGACCCCCGTTTCCTTGACGAATATTTCCGCTTCGTGGGCATCGGTGTAGTATTTTTCGTCGGGGCCGGAACCGTCTTCCTCTCCGAGGATGCCTATTTCTCCTTCGATTGATATGCCGGCTTTGTGAGCAATCTCGGCAGCTTGATGTGTGAAGTCTATATTTTCACCCAGAGGGAAGCGCGACCCGTCGATCATGACGCTCGTGGCACCGAGCGTAATTGCGTGAGTAATATCATCTATTTCCCTGGCATGATCGATAAAAACCACAACCGGTACGGATGCAGAACTGCCGAAGGAAATACAGACATCATAAAGCTCCTTCTCTCCCGCAAAGTCAAGCTCCGGCTGCCAGAGAGAGATGATGACGGGCGAACGCATCATTTCGGCGGTCGCGACGATGTTTTTTGCCGAGTACATATCCCACGCATTGAAAGAACCGACCGCATACTTTCTTCTCTTCCCATCATTCAGTATATCTTTAAACGTTGCAAGCGGCATGTTCGTTATCCCTTTATTTCCAGCCCGCATCTCCTGCAACCAGTCCCTTGAAGCGGGTGCGTATCTTCCGTTCCAGTGCTTCGGAAAATATCGCAGGATTCTCCATGCTGAGAATATTTTGAGCGAGCTCGAGGGCGCGTGCCGCCGCATCCTTTTTACCGGATGCAATCCATGTATCGCGCATTTCTCTCGTCGCTATCTTCGGAAACAACGCCGTTTTTCTCATGTACTGCAGGGTATGGTCCGAGTCCATAAAGCTGCCCCCGGGACCTATCTCTCTGATAAGGTCGAGTGCGAGGGTTTCAGCGCCGAGCTCCACCCCGCGGGCGAGCCGCTTGAGCATCAGTGCAATCTCATTGTCGATCACGGCCTTTGAGAAGTCGAAAGCCATGAGGCTTCCGAGAAGACCGCCCATATTGAAGAGGTCCAGGCCGGCAAGCAGTGCCGCCGTTGTGCCCATTCCTGTTTCATACCCTGACTGTGCGTCGTTGATATGTGAATTCGTGAGGCCGATATATCCCCCCGAGGGTACATTGTAGAAACGGGCCATCTGTGCGTGGGCCATCTGCAGAATATCCGTTTCTATGGCTCCTGGCGCATAAGCGCCGGTGCGCATGTCTGCGACTGTCGATAAAACTGCGTATATCAACGGCGTTTCGGGCTGGACCATCTGCTGCAGAACCGAGAGCGCAAGAAACTCCGCATTTCCAAGGGCCAGGGTCCCGGCGAGCGTCATGGGAGCGGTCACGCCTGCATTTGGAACGATGGTTCCGTACACCGGAAACCTGTTTTCGGTGAGAAATATCACCGCATCGGTCGATTCAACATCCATGGTTAGCGGAGATATCACGGGGCAGTAGTGGTGGTTGATGATCGGCCGCTCGCGGTACGCCTCCCTGCCGCCGGCAATGAGCTCGCCGAGCTCCAGCACATCCTCGAGGTCCTGCATATTCGGGGTATTGCTCCGAACAGGCTTCAGGCAGTTTTTAAGAGCCGGATAGAAGCGGGAGAGGCTGAATTGTCCGTCGGGAGCATCGTCTGCAAGTGTCGAAATGGAGAAAATATCGTACCCGTCGAGCTCGTTGATCAGGGATCCGATGTCCGCAATGTCTTTTGAGGAGGCCCGCCTCTCATCACCGGTTTTGGGGTCTATTATATTGGGAGCGGAGCTTCCTGTCACCATGAGCGGCCCGTCGTCTGGAACGGTTCTGTCGAACCGTGGATCACGTCCCCTGAATGTAAAGGAGGAGGTGAATGATTTTCTGTAGTCTTCGACAACATTTTCGGGTATGCGGACCCTATTGGTTTCAGAATCAACCGTGCACCCGTGTCTTTTAAAAATCGAACGCGCATTTTTGTTGCGAACGAGCAGTCCCACGGTCTGGAGAATTTCTTCAGACGCTTCATGAATGTCCTGCACTTCTTCAGCGGTCAAGATTTCAGTAAATTGCATATCCGATCCTTTTCAGCGTTTTATACTGCCGGGTATAGATGCTGCGTCAGGTGCCGTTATAAATTACAAATATGGGGCAAAACTGCGTCAGTGTGAATAAAAAAGCGTGTCGTTCGTCTTGTTCTTTACTTCCTCTTTTCGGCCATTGCCCTGTTTACGATATCTCTGATTGCCTGGATTTTAAAGGGCTTTGAGATAACAAAATCGACTCCATTTTTGTGGATATCTTCATCACTGAGCTGTTTGCCCCAGCCGGTTACCAGGACGAACGGAGTAGCGGGCGACTTATCCTTGATGCGTCTTGCGATCTCCCATCCCGACATATTCTTCATTCCGAGATCGCTGAATACGATGTCGTATGTTTTTTCGGAAAAGAGCCGCAGGCCGTCGTTTCCACTTTCGGCGGTATCGACGCTGCATCCCGAGTTTTTAAGAATATCGGACAGCAGATTGCACATGACCTTTTCATCGTCAATGACAAGGGCCTCTGCAGCCGTGACGGCATCGGCTGCCTGCGATGACTCTTTTTCCTCCTCGGCAGCTCTGACAAAGGGAAGCGTAATGGTAAAGATAGAGCCTCTTCCCTCCCTGCTCTCAATAGTGATTTCCCCTCTATGCCTCGTAATGATACCGTAGCAGATCGAGAGCCCGAGCCCGCTGCCTCTCGTTCCTTTTGTTGTAAAAAAGGGTTCGAAAATCCTCTGCCTCGTTTCCCGGTTCATTCCCTTACCCGTATCGGAAAAGGTTATTACGATATGATTAGAATGCAGCTCTGTTGTTATGTGAATCGTACCTCCCTCGGGCATGGCGTCGACTGCATTGATAATCAGATTGGTAAATACCTCCCGAAGCCCCGACGGGTCGCCGAAAGCAGGCGGAATCTCCCTGAAATCGCTGGTGAGCGCGATTGGTCTGCCCATGGCTTCGGCCTCGTTTTTCCAGCATGTTCTGGTAAACTCGACCGCGTCCCTGATGACCTGGTTGATGTCGGTTGCTCTGAACGAGCTGCTGTCGGCTCGAACCCGTGTGAATTCCTGTATCCTCCGTACCGTTTCCGCGCCGTCCAATGCAGCTTTTTCTATTATCTGTATCCCCTTTTTTATGGAGGGGCTTTTGATCTTCTCCAGCAGAAGCTGCGCCCTGCCGAGTATGGCGCCGAGTATGTTGTTGAAATCGTGGGCAACACCCCCGGACATCTCACCGAGCGCACGGAGCCGTTCGATTTTAATCAGCTCGCTTTCGAGCTGCTCCCTCGCCTCTATTTCCCTTTTCAGGAGAACGTTTTTCTGGGAAAGCTGCTCTATCAGCTTTCTCTGCTGATCTCGGTTTTTTGCCAGCTCTTTCGTCATGCGGTTGAAGACGTTCGAGAGCTCTTCAATCTCATCACCCGTACGGATGAGAATTTTCTGGTTCAGATTGCCCCTGGAAATGGAAAGAGCGCCTTCCGAGAGCTCCCTGATTGGTCCCGAAATTCTTCCGGCGAGGAGTGAAGACGCGGCACCTGCGAGCAGGAGGGAAGCGAGAGATATGATGATGAGGTTGCTCCTGTTTCTTTTGATCTCCTCCATGAGGCTTTTCTTTGAAAAACCGATACGCACGGTTCCCCATCTCTGATTCCGGTCGATAAAGATAGGGTATGCGATGTCCCACATATCCGTGCCGGATTGAGGGTCTTTATAGCTTTGAACGAGCTGTGCACTGCTTGTCAGGGCGGCGCTGCTTAGCGGGTCGCCCGGTTTTTTGCCGATCAGGTCGTTTCTGCTGCTGTGAGCCGCAATGCTTCCGTTTCTATCGAAGATTATGGCATAGGCAACATCCGACTCCTGGGATACCTCATCGACATTCTGCTCCAGCTTGATATAGTCGTACATCAATAGCGGCGCTGTCGAGAGAGCGGCGAGATACTTGGTGTTGGATATCGCCCGTTTTTTCCCCTCCAGCAGAATGGCCTGCCTGTTGTTTTTGTCGACGACGACGAATACTCCGCCCATGATGATAACGACCAGCAGAAACATATACAGGAAAAACCTTTTCATAAGCCCGCTCTTGGGCCATCTGAGACCAGATTTTTTCAAAGGGGGTCCTGTATTCATTTGACCGCTCCTCGATCCGAATCAATCCGGAATTATCTTTAATATTCATTTTATTATATAGGAAGCGTCAAAAAAAACAGCAAATAAATGCGGGAGGATTGCAATAGGAATGCTCATCCGTTTTGAGTGTATGCGGAAAACCTACGATCTTCTAGTCGGCCGTTTCCTTGTCCAGCCACACCCTTTTCAGGGAGAAGCTGTGGTCCCCGATCGCTTTTGTCTTGAAATTACGGACATACGGCTGGAAAACGCGCTCATATGCAAGGGTATTCAAAACGATGACCGGCGCATCTTCCATGATTATCCTCTGCAGCTCGGTATACATGGCTATTCTTTTTTTATAATCGGACTCTCTCTGCGCTTTTTCTATCATTGAATCGACTGCTTGATTCCTGTAAAAGGCCCTGTTTGTGGGGCTTTTGGAGTAGAAGAGGGAGCTTATGATATTGTCGGGATCGGGAACGTCGGCCTCCCAGCTGTATTTGAACATCGGCGCCTTCCCCTCCTCAAGCATTCTCTTGAATGAAGGCCAGTCCGTCAGGTAGTTGAGCTCAATGCTGACCCCTATTTCCGAAAGATACCGCTCGATTTCCCGGTCTTCTATCAGCAGTGCTTTTGATTTTACACTCGACCAGAACTGAACGACTGGAAGCCCCTTGCCGTTTGGATAGCCGGCCTGCGCAAGAAGCGTGCGGGCCTTGTCCGGTGCGTACGGATAGTTGATGTTTTCAGGTACATATCCAGCCATTCCCTCGGGGAAGAGGCCTGTCGACGGTATCAGCCTTCCCCTGCCTGCTTCCAGGCTTATTGCATCCTTGTCGATTGCATAGTTGAATGCCTGCCTCACCCGCCTGTCGTTGAACGGTTTTATCCCGTTGTTCATGACGAGAAACCGCTCTGAAAGCGACGGCCTCCTCACGACCTGGTAGATCTTCTGCGCGATAACCCGGTCTCTTTCACCCGCAGGAAAGAGAGAGTCTTCGAGGTTTCCCTTCTCGAACTCGGAAAACATGTTTTCCATTGACATGCCCGGGTATATACGAAAGACGACGCCGTCCAGGTAGGGTCTTCCCTCGTGATAATTTTTGTTGGCCGTTAAGACAATTTCCCTGTTTCGGTCCCAGCGCTCGAATTTATACGGGCCGGTCCCTGTGGGATGATGCCCGAAATCGAACCCCGGTCTTTCCACCTCCTCTCTGGGCACGATGCCGAAGTTTACCATGGCGAGCATTGCAATAAATGGCGGAAAGGCGCGGGCAAGCTGTATCTCGACGGTGTGCGTGCCCACGGCTTTCAGGCCTTCGACGTTGTTCGTTTTGCCCTCCCTGAATTCCCGCGCCCCCTTGATGCACATCATGAGGTTGGCAACAACCGATTTCGTGCCGGGGTCGAGCAGCCGCTCGAAGGAATAGACCACATCGTCCGCGGTTACCGTCCTCCCGTTGTGAAACGACGCATCACTTTTGAGGTGGAACTTCCACGCCAGGTTATCGCGGGAGCTTTCCCATGACTCTGCAAGGCAGGGAATGACCATAAGGTTGTCGCTGTACTGAACGAGCCCTTCGAATATCTGCTGGGTAACGATAATCTCATAATTATCCGTTATTTTTGCCGGATCGAGGACTGCAGGTTCATTCAGAAGGCCGCGATGGTATATCCCTCCGTAGCGCGGGGATGCTTCAGCCGGCTTGGGTTCGCCTTTTTCTTCGGAGGACGAAAAGGCGGGCGCGTATGCAAGAATGCTGAAGAGAATTACGAAGATGGCCGAATTTCGAAAGTTTTTCATTGAAAGATCATCCTTGTAAATGGTATTGTATGTTATCCGGACCCAATGCGTTCGAATAATACCGCCGGAGCGTGACCCTTGATTCGTTGTACCCCGCGCATGATAGTATTCAGCGGGGCGGCCGACAAAACCAGGTGGAGCGGACACAATCCCGCTTACATGGCGTGGAGAACGCACCGCTTGACGGCGGCATTGCATAAAAACTTTTCAGAAACACTGTACGGAATATCCCCCAACCCTCTGTCGTCGCTGAAGCGTGTGCTCTTTACGATTACGAATATGCAGCAGCGGGGAGCAGGATGCGGTTTTTCTGAAAAAGTTTCATACGTGCGATACATTGTTTCTGGGAACGGTATTGAAAACGTACGGACCTTTCTGTTCAATATACACCAAAAGATACTTTCTGTTAATATATTTATACCAGGCGTGTTTGGATCCGGTTCCATATTTTTATTTCTTTGAAGGCGGCATGTGGAGTATTCGATCTGGAAGGACATGCAAAGGCCGTGATTGTTTGAAATGCCCGTACACCCCGGCACAGTCGTACTCTGATTTCAGGACTGAACCATGAACAGCGAGCGGACGATTCTCATTGTCGATGATGACGAGACCTTCAGCGGGGTATGTGAAGAGATATGTATTGATATGGGATTCGAAACCGAGGTGTCCGTCAACGGGAAAGATGGCCTTGAGCTGTTAAAAGAAAGACGATTTTTCCTCGCAATTGTCGATCTGAAGATGCCGAAGATGGGTGGGCTTGATCTTCTCTACCACTCCAGGGAGGTTTCACCGGACACCTCGTTTATCATAATAACTGGATACGGTTCCATAGAAAGCGCCGTGGAGGCCATGAAGCTGGGAGCGGTGGATTATATTACTAAGCCTGCATCGGTCGTCGAGCTGAGGAGCACCATAAAAAAGGCGCTCGAACAGTGGCCGTCGTCACGGCGGTTGCCGGATTCTGAAGACGGGAACGGTCGGTTCGGCATTGTCGGAACATCGCGGGCGATGCGCCCGGTATACGAGAGAATAGAGGCCATGTGCCGATCGGACAACACGGTCCTCATCATGGGGGAAAGCGGGGTGGGCAAGGAGCTCGTTGCAAAGGCCGTACATTACTACGGTGAGAGGTCGGCAGAGCCGTTCATCCCCATTGAATGCAGCGTGCTGGGGATAAGCATTGTAGAGAGCGAGCTTTTCGGGCACGTAAAAGGCGCTTTTACGGATGCGCAGTACGAGAAGGTCGGGCTTTTGAAGCTTGCCGGAAAGGGCACCGTTTTTCTCGATGAGATTACAGAAATACCGATACAGGTGCAGGCGAAGCTTCTCAGGGCAATTCAGGAACGCGAGATCCGTCCCGTCGGCAGCTCGAAGATCGAAAAGATCGAGGCGAGAATTATAGCCGCGACAAACAGAGAGCTCAAGAGCGCAGTAAGGGAGGGTATGTTTCGGGAGGACCTTTTCTACCGCCTTCATGTGATTCCGATTACAGTTCCGCCTCTTCGTGAGAGGCTCGAGGATATTCCGATCCTCGCCGATCACTTCATTCAGAAATACAGTACGGAAAGGCGGCGCGTGCTCGGTATTTCCCACAAGGCCCTGCAGATGCTTCTTTCTCATCCGTGGCGGGGCAATATCAGGGAGCTCGAGAACGTAATACAGCAGGCGATTGCGCTGGGTACGAGCGGATACATACGGCCGTACGATCTGCCGCACGAGCTCCGCCATCCGGTTGAGAAGCAAAAAGAGGGTGCAGCCGGAGTAAGGCCCCTGGATGAGCTCGAGAAAGAGGCGATTATCGAAGCCCTTCGGGCAACGGATGGAAAAAAGCTTGATGCAGCCCGTCTTCTTGGCATAGGAAAGACGACGTTGTATGAGAAAATAAAGCGGTACGGCATCAAAACCTCAAACTGGCGATCATGAACGCATGGTTCGGCTGGTGCGCTCCAGTCCGAATTCCGGAATTTATTCCCGTTTCAGGAAAATTTTGCATCGGGCATTCCATGCAGCATTCCGCCCAGACTGTGATCCATTTCTCTAACTCTTTGTAATTTCATACCTGCGTTCCTCAGCCGGACAAAGCATCTTCATGCGATCCTCGGGCACGGAATTTGCTTTTTATTTTGTCGCAGGAGGAGATCGTGCCGGAAGATACAGCCGGACAGACCGAAAAAACCGTGCTTCTTGCCCTGAACGACGATACGGAAACCGACTTTTTGGGGGGGGTGCTCGTGCGCGACGGGTACAGGGTTCTCAAAGCGGGAAATTTTCTCTCGCTGATCAATAGACTGGAGCGGTACAGAATTCATGTGCTGATTGCGGATGTCGATCTGCCCGGATTTTCCATGATTGCCTTTCTCCCCTTTATGAGGGAGCGGTATGAAGAGGTAAAGGTCATAATCATCATGAAGGAGTATTCGCCGAATGTGGAGCGTGCACTCCGGCCGTACAAGGTGATGTACGTTATGCCTCACCCCGTCGACGGAGACCTTCTGAAGTCGGTGCTGTCATACGGTCTGAAGGGAGCGTGAAGTCCTTTCAATGGCATAAAAGCGGCTGTGCTCCTCGGAGGCTTCTTCACATCGACATTCGGCTGGGCATGAGGATTATGAGCGTGTCTTACTCGGCTGGTGTGTGTTCACCGGGGTGTTACCCCGGTTAAAAAAATTATTAAAGGAGATGTACCATGAAAAAGATCCTGATCGTCGTTACTCTCACCCTGGCTCTTGCAGGCCTGCTTTTTGCCGTACCGATTCTCGGAAATGTGCACAAATCCAATGTTGAGTATTTCGGCACGGCCTATGCCGGCGAAGGCGGCGGGGGCGGTATCTGAACCGAAGAAGGTCCCGGGAGGGGAATGCGGTGCCTGCAGAACCCTCCCTGAGCCTCTCTTCCCGGCCTGAATTGTAACAGCGAATATGGTGAATGCTGTGGGAGGTATGCGGTCCTGCGGATTCGAACATGCGGCGGCTGGGCACCGGTGAGGCATAGTCCCGCAAGGGGAAATACCGGAGCAGAGTCCGGCGAGGATTGCTTTGAAAACAATGTTTTTATACAGACCGGGAACCGCGAACGAGAAAGTTTTTGAAAATGACGAGCGAACGAATTCCGAAACGAGAACGTAATGCCTGACACGAACGATCTGTTATGGGAAAACAGGGGAGCCCGAAAGTCCCTGGCGCATATTCCGGTGGGTTTCCTGCTCCTTCATGTTCCGTATGAAAAAAAGAACGGCCGTACCCCATTTCGCATTATTGAGGCAAATCCCACATTCCTTCGCATTTTCGGCCTGCAAAACGTACAGTGCACAAACCATACGCTCGATGAACTGCCCCCGGAGCTCGCATCCCCATTGTTTTCACTGGCCCGGGAGTGTCTGGCTTCGGCAGAGCCGGCTGCAGCACGAATCCACGTGAAGACCGTTCAAAAGCATATTCAGACAATCGCATTCAGCCCGCAGAAGGACCGGGTGGTCTTTGTTGTTACCGACAGATCGAAAGAGGAGCTTACTCAGAAGGAAAACAAAAGGCTTCACGGCGAGCTGATGCACTCTCAAAAGATGGAGGATATCGGAACGCTTGCCGGCGGTATCGCCCACGATTTCAACAACTTTATTACGGCTATACACGGTTACGCCGAGGTTGCGCTTCTCCAGGCCGAAAACCGCACCTATCAGAAAGAATGCCTTCAGCAGATACTGCTCACCGCCCAGAGAGCGGCAACTCTCACCCAGCAGCTGCTCATCTTCAGTCGGAAAAAACCGATGGAGAAAAGGCCGGATAACCTGTCAAAGATCATACATGAGCTCCTGAACATGCTCAAGAGAATAATCGGTGAAAATATCAGCGTAAAGCTGAAACTCGACGAGCAGGTCCCGCCTGCTGCTCTGGACCGCGGCCAGATCGAACAGGTTATTATGAACCTCGCGGTGAATGCTCGTGATGCTATGGAAGGCGGGGGAAATCTTACAGTCAAAACTGCTTCGGTGGATATTGACGAGGAGTATTGTAAGTCGTACAGGGACGCACGGCCGGGAAAGTTCGTATGTATGATCGTTGAAGATACGGGGACGGGTATGGGCCGGGAAACAACAGAAAGAATATTCGAGCCCTTTTTTACGACGAAGAAGGGCGGCAAAGGAACCGGCCTCGGACTCTCTCTCGTGTACAGTATTGTCAGGGACCACGGCGGCTGGATCCATGTGTACAGCGAGCCTGGAAAAGGCTCGAGCTTCAGGATCTACCTGCCTGTATGCTCCCTGAAGGAGGAACGTCCGGATGAAGGAGTATCGATTCCGGAAACTGTCCTTGGGAGGGGGGAAAGAGTATTGTTTGTGGAGGATGACAGGGATATTTACAAATTTGTAAAAGTACAGCTTTCAAAAAGCGGTTATACTGTTTTTGCCGCTCAAACGGTAAAAGAGGCGGTCGAGCTCTTTAAAAAACAGAACAATAATATCGATATACTCATCACCGATGTGGTGCTTCCGGACAAAAGCGGCATCGAGCTTGCCCGTTCGCTCCTTGTCGATAAGCCTGAATTAAAGGTTCTTTTTACAAGCGGATATCTTGACAGAGAGGGTGAATGGGAGCTCATAGACGATAAGAGATACCGGTTCATCCAAAAACCTTATTCCCTCACCGACCTCCTTCGCAATGTCGGAGAAACCGTCGACCGGATATAGTAATCCTGCATCTCAACCGTTCTTCGTGATTTTAAAAGATGTGCATTATAACTTTTCCATGGTATAGTAGTACCATTCATCATGGAAAAGGAGGAGAAGATGCCTGCAATTGCAACACTCGAAGAGCTAAAGGCGATCGATGCCGCGCTAAAAAAACTCAAGGAGGAATTCCCGCAAGCCTACGATAAATTTTCACAGTTCTTCAAGGACAACCGCAAAATCGGCTATAAAAACATAGTCAAGCTTTTAATCGGCGAAGCAACCCCGGAAAAATTGAAAGGTACCGGATAGGGTATCCTACTCCTTGATAGCGCCCATGGTAAGCCCCCGCACGAGGTACCGGGATAGAATTGTCGCCAGTATGACGGGAGGTGTGATTGCAAGAATAGAAAGAGAGGCGACCTTCCAGAAATCGAGCCCGCGTACTGAGAGCGAGCCCGCTATCATGACCGGTAGGGTCATGGCGTTTTGATACCCGAATACAACAACAAAGAGGAATTCGTTCCATGAAAATATAAACGAAAGGACATACACCGCTACGAGTCCCGGCGCAGCGATGGGGAGCGCAATGCGGAAAAACGCCCTGAAATGACCGCACCCGTCGATCAGTGCAGCCTCTTCGATATCTTTGGGAAGGTCGGCAAAAAAATCAAGCATCAGCCATACCGCCAGGGGCAGGTTCATTGTAACATGAACCATGATCACCGCAAGTACATTGTCGAGGAGGTGCAGTTTCTGCATGATCAGGAAGTAGGGGATAAGGACCGCGACCGGAGGAAACATCCTGTTTGAAAGTATCCAGAGGGCGATGTCCTTGTTCTTCCACTTCTTGAACTGATACCGTGCAAGTGAATAGCCCGCGAAGGCGCCGAGCATGAGAGAGGCTGCGCTTGAAAATGTTGCTATTATAATGCTGTTTCTAAGTGACCTGAGTGTCCGGTCTCTGGTTGTAACGAAGGCATCATGCCATGCATACATCGTCGGTTTAAACTGTTTATATGGAATGAACGTTGCCTTGTATGAATCTCCCGGTTCCTTGAACGAAGTAATGAGCGCCCAAACGATCGGGAAGAGCGTCCAAATGGTAAAGAGAATGAGAATGATGAAGATAATCATCACTCCAAGCGGTTTTCTTCTCTCCAATCCGTGTGCGGTAATCATGCAGGCCCCTGTTATGTCCTTTGTTTTTTAAAACGTGAAATCAGTATCATTGCAAGAATCAGCAGTATGATCACAAAAAGCCACGAAATCGACGAACCTCGCCCCAGCTTGAACCATTTCATACCGATCAGATACGTGTAGTATGAGAGCGACTCGGTTGCGCCCCCTGGACCGGCCCCTGTTATGCCGAATACAAGTTCGAACAGCTTGAATGCGTCGATGGCCCGTATCAGTGATATTGTTACGATGACCGGTGTAATCAGCGGCAATGTCAGACTCACAAACATCTGCCATGCGTTCGCCCCATCTACAGCAGCTGCCTGGTATAACTCTGTCGGCAGCGATTGAAAGGCCGCGAGAAGTGCCAGAAACATGAACGGCGTCCACTCCCAGACGTCTACCATGATTAAGGTAAACGGCGCAATCCTGGCATCCGTTGTCCACTTGACACCGTTCAATCCTATCAGCTTCAGCATCGAGTTCAATACCCCTATATCGGGATGGAGCATCATCCTCCACAGAAACGCAACCGCTATAGGCGGACATGCCATAGGTATGAGATACACCACTCTGAAAAAGTTCTTGCCCTTGAAACGCTGACTCAGCATCCACGCCAGTACGAGCCCGATAACGAGTTCTGCTGATACGCTGAGACCGACATACATCACCGTGAAGCCCAGGTCATGCCAGAAACGCGGGTCCTCGAACAGGAAGTACCTGTAATTGTTCAACCCGACCCATACCGGTTTCGGCATTATGTTGGCATTCCATTTCATCAGGGATAGTGTCAATGTCCACACAAGCGGCAGAATTGCCATCAGTGCAAGGTACCCAAGAGCCGGTAGCAGAAACCCCCACTTCACCGTTTTTCTGGATGTAAGATGACCAGGCATTTATTATTCCTTTTGATTTTTTTTACCAAATACGGCGTAAGTTTATAAAAAATATCAACCACAGAAATCCCTATCAGATAAAGTCAAGTGTACCTCCCCGACACAGCTTATGCAATTGTATTATAAAAGGTGCAGTGGCATTTGTAATGCCCTGCACCTTTTACTTAAATTACGTAAGCAATCAAAGTATCATTTGATTGGACGGTTTACAGAATAACTACTTTAACCCAAGTGAGCCCCTGTAATATTTTTTCTGCTCCTCGACTCCTCTCTCCTCCGTGATTCTCTTCCAGTCGTTGTAAATGAGCTCACAGCCCTTTTCAGGTGTTATTGAACCGGACAGTACTTTGTTCAACTGTGTATCAATCGAGTTGTAGTACTCCGAGGCGCCCGGCACCATCAGGTCGGTGACTGCATTGGGGTCCTGAAGAATATCGGTGATAGCCTTCAGATAGGCTTTGACAGATTCTTCACCCCAGCCGCCTCTGACCCAGATTTCGGGAGTCGTAAAATGTGATTTTCTCCAGGGGTTCGCCCCTGTATAACCGTGAATTCCGCACACATCCAGCAGGCTATGCTCCGGGTTTGTTAAATATACGCCGAATTTATAGGCAGCTTCTTTATGTTTCGCGCTCTTCGACATAACCCACACCCAGCCTCCGAAATCGAGGAAATTGACGACATGCTGTTTTTCAACCCATTGATTCGTTTTTCTGTCCCAGTATTTTTTCGCACCGGGAAGCGGGCCGTATCCAAGCTTGCCTTTCACCTTGCTTCCGAACTGTTCCGGGTACTGCTCCTGAATTCCAATATCGCCCCAGTCAAAGGCTATAGCGGCATTCCCGGAAACAAAGGCCTGCCGTTCCTCTGAATATCCATATCCGAGCAGTCCGGGAGGCGCGAATTTGGTGAGCTCGTACATCATTTTCATTGCCTCGACCCAACCCGGACTCTTGGCAAGAGGATCCATCGTATCCGCATCGAAGAACATGTTGCTCGTGTAGTTCGATGGGGTGCCTGCGATCGTCGTGTACTGGGCAACGGCATCGAGATAGGACCATACGGCCTGGGTGTTCTGCTGGGCGATGAAATCAACACCGTACTCGATCTCACCGTCTTTGTCCCAGTCCCATCCGTTGAAGAATTCGGCAATGTCCCTTATCTCGCTCCAGTTTGCCGGGGGGAGATGGTACATGTAGCCGAATTTTTCCTTGAAACGGTTCTGGTATTCCGGAACTTCAAGTGCATCTTTTCTGTAGTAGGTCAGGTGGCAATCACCATCATATGGGAATGCCAAGATCTTGCCCTGCCACTTCACGATTGTCTGAATCGCTGGCATGACGTCATTCCAATCCGGATAGCCGTACTTCTGAATATAGGGCTCAAGGTTTTCCACATGGCCGCCGCCCATTACATCTCCCTTCCAGGTTACCGGAATGCAGGCAAGATCGAAGGAGCCGGCATTGGTTCTGAACTCGATCCACATCTTTTCTTCAAGTGTTGCATATGGCACGAGGATTATGTTGATCTTGCCGCCCGTCTGCTTTTCCCAGAACGGTTTCCAGGTGTCGACAACCTGGATATGCGGGTCTGTGACCAGTACGGTGATCGGTACGGTCAAATCCACCTCTGCAGGCTTTTCCGCCGCGGGCTTTTCGCCCGCCGCAGGCGCAGCTTCTTTTTCCGCCGCTTTTCCTCCACCTCCTGCAAATGCCATGCTGAATGAAAATACAATCGCCAGTGCAATAATAGATGCTGATAGGAACGTTGATTTTTTCATACTGTTGCCTCCTTTAATAGTTTTTTTGCAAAGTAAATTATTTTGGTTCGGGTTGATCACCTCCTCACTCCAAGGAATGGGTAAGTCGACGCGACAACCTTGGAAGGCGTATATGGTACTCACCCCGTAAGTTTTATCGTAACGTGGTCACTCAGCAAAACCTTGAAGAAACAAAGACCGGTGTATACGTCAGTAGGATTGAAAATGTTGATTCGAGTAAGTTTAACTTGTATTCCATATAAACGTTTTCGCAAACGTTTATATGTATTATAAAATATAAGTCATATTTGTCAAGAGAAAAAACCGCATGCAAAAGCTTATTCCTTTATGGCGCCCATTGTAAGCCCTCTCACCAGGTACCGTGAAAGCATAAGCGCAAGAATAACAGGCGGAATAATTGCAAGCAGCGAGAGCGCTGCAATTCGATAGAAATAGATGCCCACAACAGTTAGTGCGCCGGCTATCATAACCGGGAGCGTCATGGCGTTTTGATACCCGAATATTATAATAAAGAGAAATTCATTCCATGAAAATATAAACGAGAGCACGTATACAGCCACAAGACCGGGTGCTGCAATGGGAACGGCGATTCTGAAAAAAGCCCTGAAATGCCCACACCCGTCTATCATCGCCGCTTCTTCTATGCTCTTCGGAAGATCAGCAAAAAAATCGAGCATCAGCCAAACCGCCAGGGGCAGGTTCATTGTGATGTGTATTATAATGATAGCGAGTATATGATCGAGAAGGTGAAATTTCTGCATGATTAAAAAGTAAGGAATCAGAACGGCGACCGGGGGAAACATCCTGTTGGAAAGTATCCAGAGCGCGATATCCTGGTTTTTCCACCGCTTGAACCGAAAACGTGCGAGTGAGTAGCCTGCAAATGCGCCGAGCAACAACGAGGCTGCGCTTGAAACCGTAGAGATGATAATGCTGTTTTTAATCGATTTCAGCGTTCTGTCTCCCTGCGTCACGAATGCTTCATTCCATGCATAGAGGGTGGGTTTGAACTGTTTGAAGGGAATGAACGTGGGCTTCAAAGAGTCTCCCGGTTCCTTGAAGGCGGTAATACCGGCCCATATAACCGGCAACAGAGTCCAGATGGTAAACAAAATGAGTATACAGTAGACTGCCGTTGATCGTGCCGGATTTTTCCTTTTTACTCCATACACCGATATCATTTTTCTTCCTTACGGAACATGCCGCTTGACGGCGGCACTATATTCCATTATGCTATGCAGCCGTATTTTGTCAAGTCACTTAGCGCTTTCTGTAGAAAAAATTTTACAAACGAAAAAATATTTGAACGATGAAATCATGTGATGGTTTTAATTTCAGTTTTTTTTCGTCCTCGCAAAAAGGGTATAAAAAATCGGGGGTTAAGGCGGCGAAACAAAGCGCCCGAAAGTATATATGATTATATTTACTGTAAAAGAGTACGGTCTATATCGGCAATACTGTACTCGGGCACGGCTCCTCTCTGCGATGCGACAAAGGCACCCAGCCTGCATGCAAAATCGCAGGCATTTTTTGGAGAGGTATCCTCGAAGTGTTTGTATAGCAGAGCTGCTGAAAAGGCATCCCCGGCACCGACTGTATCGGCAACCGGGACCGAATATCCTGAGGTAGCCAAATCCGATCTCATTGATGCACGCAATATCTGTGTGATGCACACGAATGGTATCCCATGATGTGAAATCATCTATTGAATACGAGGGAGCGCCGTTTTCCTCGACCGCAACCCTGACAATACAGGTGGGCACATTGACCCTTTTTATAAAACCGGTGTGGATTTTTTTTGACCGCATGATATCGAATGCTTTATCCCCCGGTTCATCATGTCCGATGGCGGTGATAAAATGGCATTCTGCGCCGAGTATATTCAAATGTGCAATGAGGTTGAAAACCGCACCCCCGATATTCAGGCGGGTGTCGATCTCATCCCATAAAACAGCCCCGAATCCCAGTGCCTTCATTGTACGTTCCCGGTTCCTCTGTCATCTCACCTGCTTTTTATACCATATTTCATTATTACTCTTTGCCGGAATCTGTAGCGCGTTTAGTATACTACAAATACCGGTTTTACAAAACTCTGTTAAATCGGCATACCTAAAATCGGAATATGCGTATTGTCTTTTTTATGTTATAATCGGTAGGGTGCTGATAAAACAATGTGTGCTGTTACGAGTGTTATAATTAAGGAGATCGGTATGCTGCTTCAACTGGCACTGGACAGTATAAGCGTTCGGGATGCAGAAAATCTTCTTAAAAAGGTTAAAGGGGTAATCGATATTGCTGAAGTGGGTACACCTTTCATCATCAGAGAAGGTATTGCCGCAGTTGCAAAATTGAAAAATATCTTCCCGAATTTGATATTCCTTGCAGATGTAAAGATCGTTGACGGTGCGGAATACGAGTCGCAGATCGCATTCGAGGCAGGCGCCGATATCGTAACAGTCCTGGGGGTTTCTGATATTATTACAATTAAGACGGCGATTCAAAAAGCCGAGGAATACGGCAAATCCATCATGGTTGATATGATCAATGTAGCCGGAGTTATTGAAAGGGCTGAAGAGCTTGACGCCCTGGGTGTTGAGTACCTGTGCCTGCACACCGCTTTTGACGTCAAATCGAGGGAGGGCCCACCCCTTGAACAGCTCAAGCAGGTGAAGGGGGTTGTCAGGAATGCAAAAATTGCGATTGCAGGCGGGATCAATGATCAATATGCAGAGTATATAGTGAAGGAAAAACCGGAGATACTCATTGTCGGCAGCTGGATCGTGGAAAACAAAGACCCGCTTCAGGCCGCCCGTGCTTTAAAGAATCTCATGACCCGGGGGTGAAATCGGAGAAAATGAAAGCATCGGAATATATGAGCAAAATTGCTGAAGAAATCGGAAATACGGCAACAGGAGTTTCAGACCAAGGAGCAGAACGGCTCACTGAAAGAATTCTAAAATCAAAGAAAGTGTTTGTTGCCGGTGCCGGCAGGTCAGGCTTGATGATGCAGGCTTTTGCCATGAGATTGATGCACATGGGCTTTGAGTCCCATGTTGTCGGAGAAACCCTAACTCCTGCTATAGAAAACGGAGACCTGCTTATCATAGGCTCCGGGTCAGGAGAGACGGAGAGCCTTCTTGTTATGGCGAAAAAGGCAAAGCAGGTTGGTGCGCACCTCGTGTTGATTACTATTTTTTCTCAGTCTTCAATAGGAATGCATTCTGATGAGGTCATAACGATTTCCGCTACCACGGCAAAAGCAGCGGAACAGGCCGAAGTTGATTCGATTCAGCCGAAAGGCTCCCTTTTCGAACAGGCCATGCTGATATTTTGCGAAGCTCTTGTACTCATGCTCTTAAAAAAAATGCAAATGGACTATTCAAAATTAATGCAGCGCCATGCAAACCTCGAATAAGAGTTAAAATAAACGTGAATAGAAGGAGCCTTTTCAGATGAAAGCCATGGTTCTCTCAAGACCGGGTACGCCTCTCGAATATACCGAGATTCCGGTACCCGAGCCGGATGCGTCGCAGGTACTCGTCAGGGTGCATGCCTGCGGGGTATGCAGGACAGATCTTCATGTGGTCGACGGGGATCTTCCGGAGCCGAAGCTTCCCCTCGTTCCGGGCCATGAGATCGTGGGCACCGTTGAAAAAACCGGAAGCAGAGTCGCGATGTTCAAACCAGGCGACAGGTTGGGCATCCCGTGGCTCGGGCATACCTGCGGCCAATGCGGTTTTTGTAGAAACGGTATGGAAAATCTCTGCGACAACGCCAGCTTTACCGGTTATTCCATCGACGGCGGATATGCGGAGTACACCGCGGCGGATGAGCGCTACTGTATCTCGATTCCGGAGAGATATGAAAGTATTCAGGCTGCGCCTCTTCTCTGTGCCGGGCTCATCGGGTACCGTTCGTTTGTGATGGCCGGTGATGCGCATTCCATCGGACTGTATGGGTTTGGAGCCGCAGCACATATCGTGATACAGGTTGCCCTGCATCAGGGACGAAAGGTATACGCCTTTACCAGGCCGAACGACAGAATCGGCCGTACGTTCGCTCTCGGACTCGGTGCGGTATGGGCCGGAAGTTCGCTGACCGTTCCGCCCGAAAAGCTCGATGCAGCAATCATCTTTGCGCCCGTCGGAAGCCTGGTGCCGGCAGCACTCAGGGCGGTGAGAAAGGGAGGAGTGGTGGTGTGTGCGGGTATACACATGAGTGATATACCCTCCTTCCCGTACAGCCTTCTATGGGAAGAGAGAACGATCAAATCAGTTGCGAACCTCACCAGAAAGGACGGTGAACAGTTCATGATGCTCGCACCGAAAATTCCGGTACGGACCGAAGTGCATCCCTATCCCCTTGAAAAGGCCAATGACGCGCTTGATGATTTGAGAAACGGGAGGCTTGAAGGCGCCGCCGTGCTTGTGGTATGAGCATCGCACTAGTGATGAGAGGTCGTATTAATATTCTTGGAGCTGTCGGGAGGACCGGTATGCCTGCGGTATGAGGTAACCGCTTCTCTAGAAAAGCTTTTTCAGTCCTTCCTTCGCCTTTTCCTCGAGCTTCTGCTTCTCCTCCTGGGCTTTCTTCTCAGCTTCAATCCGCTTTTTCTCGGCTTCCTGTTCCAGCTTTTGTTTCTGTTTTCTCGCTTCATCCTCAGCCATTTTCTCAAGCCGCTTCTTTTCGGCATCTATCCTGTCTTCTATTTCCTTTCGCTTTTTTTCGATTTCCCGCTGCTCTGCCTGAACAAGCGCACGGGTCTGGTTAATTTTTGACGAAATTTCTTTTTGACGATCACGGGTGAGCTGTTTCAGCTGCCGGATATGCGGATCGACCTCTTCCTGCACTTTCTGCTTGAGGCCTGCTTTGGCTTTTTTAAGCTCTTCGGTCAGTACTTCCTCCAGCCGGTCTGCTATAATATCGTCCAGATTGCTCTGCACTGTAAAACGAAGCTCGCCAGAGATGGATGCAAGTGAGGCTTTGAATGTAATTTCGTCTATCGATTCTGCAATCGACCTGCTCAGGTTGTATATGTAGTCGGGGATATTCTCGGGTCTGTCGGAGAAGTTGAATTGAACTTTCTGGGCCCTGAAGGCTATTTTCGATTCGAAATCACCGCCGCTTGCAGCCAGTGATGATTCGATAAACCCACGTCCGCTGTCAAGCTGGCGCGGAAGGAGTGCAAAGTCGGTCAGAGAGATGTTGCTCAGCGGGAGGTCGTTGAAATCCAGAGCGAATCGCTCGGTATCCTCGCGGTAATCGAGCTCGCCGGTAAACACAATACCTGCACTGTCTTTCCTCGTACCATTGACTCCGAAGGTAGTCGGGCGGTCGATGATATTTTGATCGCTCGTGATGTCCCTGATATTTCCCGCAATTGCGGTCTGGTCGGAGAGCTCGCCCGAGACGGCTACGTTCTTGATCCAGAACGCCGGGAGTGCTTCAGGTGCGGCGAACCGTATATTCTGGCCCTTAAGCCGGGGAGGCTTCTTTTTCTTCGGCACCGCTTTGCGCAGCTTGCCCGTGTAGTATCGTAGTTTCCCGATGATCGAGGCAATCCTCTCGTACTTTGCAATTATCCGTTCGCCGAAGAGAAGTTTCGCGACATTTTTTGTCGTTATATCGGGAAGCTTGGCGAGAGCCAGAACCGCTTGATAGTCCTCCTTGATCCATGAAGCGATTTTATCGTCGATCTGTGCTATATCCTCGGTTTCCTTTTTAAAATCCTCTGCTGTCTGCGTCGCTTCATCCATGTATACCTGCACCCGGTTGTAATTCTTTTCGATTGTTTTGAGGCCGATCTGGAGCTCTCCGATACTGCTTATTTTATCGGGATGTATCGAACCGATCTCGTTCTGAATCTCTTTGAGCTCATCTTTTCCGGGCAACCCGGAGACTTTTTCTTCCCACTGATTATACTTGTTTTCATACTCATCGATGATGGCTTCAACCCTGTCGGGTGTTTTAAGGACGACCGATTTCCAAATATCATCGATGTCGATCTTACCGGTAAGTTGATCGATATTGAACACGGGTATATGTGATTTTTCCTGCTCGAGGCTCTTTTTTATTTTCTGCACAAGCTTCGATTTTTCTCTGGGCTCGGCCTTTCTTTTCGGCAGCTTTCCGTCGGTTTTCCTGTCCGTATTGAGCCGTATACCCTGGACTTCCAGGTTTTCGATTATAAATTTCTTTTTTAGGAGAGGCTCGAGGGCAATATCAAAGGTGCAGGATCCGGTTTCAAACATATTCTTCCACGTGTTGTCGGGATCGGCCACCTGAAGCCCGTTCCAGTGCATTCGAAGTCCGATTAATGAAAAATTTACTCCTTCAAAATCGACCCTGGCGCCGTTAATTCTGCCGCCAAGAGACTCCATACGCTTCTCTAAAAAAGCGTCGGTAAAGACAAGCCATGCCGCTGTGAAAATCCCTGCAACAACGACAAGAAGAATGATACCCGATTTTCTCATAATCACCCCGCCAGATTTTTTACTCTGTTAAACCATCTCATCAGAGCCGAGCCCCGCAGAATCTGTATGATTTTCCATTTCTGTATCCTGGGCTCGTATTTCTGTTTGTATGCAATTATAAATCTCTTCACTGCTATGTACAGAGGAACGAGGAGGATAATTGAAATGATAAAGCTGCCCATGACTACGGTGTTATTGAACCGGGTATAGGGGACGAATTTGAGAGTGTAGAGTGTCGTCCAGAAATTTCTAAGCGGTTCGACATCGGCAAGTATCCAGTAGCCGAGAGAATGTATGAAAGGGTCGATCAGATAGGCAATAAAACGAAAGAGCACGGCAGCAAATATGACCGAGGCCAGATTCACATTGAGCACGATGATACACACGATGATCGGCGCCGCGATCAGAGTTTTCAATCCGACAAACCCGAGCATCATGCCTAATATAAAGCCGCCTGCAATCTGAAACGGAGCGGCTGCCGACCGGAGCAGCTTCACGAGTTTGCCGATAAGCTGGAGAATGAGCATGTTTCCGCCTCCGCCTTTGCGCCTTTATAGCGATTTTAGCAAAGATTATTCATTTCCTCAATGTTTTTATCACGGCCGAAAGCTGCTTTATGGGGGATGTTTCGGGTGCATCCTGATTTCGGAAAACGCCCTCCAGCAGCGCCCGGGACTATTCACAAATTCCGGACGGCGTGCCTTATTCGCGCGTCAGTATTTCTGCATCCGATTCCTGCGGTATACCGGCGGCATTCGCTTCGTCCGTATCTATATGCATCTCAAGCGCCGACGTGTCGGTTATCCTGACAAGGACATTTTCACAAATGGTCGTTCTGTCACCCTTCAGCCTGACGTTTACGATATCCCTGTTTTTCAGCCTGTACTGCCTGCCGTCATCGGGCGTCATGTGGATGTGCCGCCATGCGCGTATTACACCTCTTTCAAGTTCAATCGATCCTCCCGGTCCTTCAACAACGACCCCCGGGGTGTGTTCGATCGTCCCCGATTCTCTTACCGGCGCCTGTATGCCGAGCTTGAACTGATCGGTACCGGATATCTCAACCTGTGAATCCGGGCGGGACGGGCCGAGAACGCGTACACGCTCGATCGCTCCTTTCGGACCCTTCAGTACGACAGTCTCTCTTGCGGCATACTGTCCCGGCTGTATGAGGTCCTTCCATTTTGTCAGCTCGTATCCGGGCCCGAACAGGCGCTCGACGTGGTCTGTTGTAAGGTGCACATGCCGGTTCGAGACGCGGCAGACAACAAAACCCAGCACTTCACCTGCGGCGGTTTTTTGTATGATACGGCAGGAAAGCTTGGGGAACCTTTTAACCTGTTCGACGGCCCTGGCAATCCTCTTCCCGACAAGATCGTTGTATTCCTCCCTGTACTGGTTGAGTCTGTCGAGAAATGTATCCATATCGCTGATATAGCGGGCTGCGAGTCCGTTGAGAGCAATTGCGACCGAGTTTGCACGGCACTTATCGCATGAGCACCCGTCCAGGTCTCGTATCATTTCATCGACGTTCTCTTCAACAAGAATTTCCATTACGTTGATGGGGTCAAAACTGGAGGCGAGCGGGCGCCGCAGAGCAGAAACCCTGCGGAGAACCTGTAATTTAAGCGCTTCATCCATCTGTTCCTGTGTACAGATTTCCTGGTCGACCAGTATCTCACCGAGCGGAGCGAGAATGTCAAGATGTGTCTCCATCGCTCGTTCGAGCTGATCACGCTGCGCATATCCGAGCTCGAGAAGGATCTGGCCGATTGAATTGGCTTTAAATTGCGTGTCGCGTTGTTTAAGAAGAGCAGCGGCAACCTGGGAGGCCCTGGTGAAACCTGATTCGACGATGACCTCGCCGAGGCGAAGGTGTACGTCGATATCCGAAAGCTGTTTCTTTTTTTTCAGTGCGGTATCAAGTTCGTTTTTTTCCAGGTTTTTGTCGGATATAAGGAGAGATCCAATTCTATTGTCAGATTGTATGTCCATGGTACGGCCTCCACTGGTACGAAATGAGGTACATAGACATAATTATACGTTATTTTGAAAGAAAATGCTTCAGTTCATTTTCAGGGAGGGGTTTGCTGAAGTAATAACCCTGCGCCATATCACACCCGAGGCGTCGCAGCATTGCAAGCTGAGCTTCGTTTTCCACACCTTCGGCGACTACCCGCAGATTGAGGCTGTGAGCCATTGTAATGATCGCCTTCACGATCGCCGCATCCTCCGCATCCGCGGTAATATTTGACAAAAACGAGCTGTCGATTTTTAAAAGGTCGGCCGGTACGTATTTCAAATAACTCAAAGTAGCGTATCCTGTTCCGAAATCGTCGATGGCAAGTTGTATTCCCATGTTTTTTACTGCTCTGATTCTGTCTATCAGATCTTCCGTTTTATCCAGTGTACCGCTCTCTGAAATTTCCAGTGTAAGCAGTCGGGGTTTCAGGCCTGTACTTTCAATGGCGGAGGAAACTGTTTTGATAAAGTCCGGTTTTTGAATCTGGCAAACCGATATGTTTACCGCCGCCCCGACTTTCCTGTTTGCTTGCCACCGTGCGGCATGGATGCATGTTTTTCGAAGAACGAGCTCTCCCAGTTTATCGATGATACCGCTTTTCTCTGCCGCCGGTATGAACTGATCGGGCTGAAGTATGCCGATGTCGGGATGGTTCCATCGCACGAGCGATTCTACACTGACCGTATCTCCGGAAAAAAGGTCGATCTGGGGTTGAAAGAGAAGTGTGAATTCCTCCTTTTCAAGTGCGCTCTTGATATTCATTTCATGCACCGGGTGAAGCATGAGATCGGCGTTTATGCCGGTTGTAAAAAATCGGTACATCTGCCCGCCGCCTGCCTTTGCCCGGTACATGGCCGTATCTGCGTTTTTGACCAGAGTCTTCGGATCGTTTCCATCGGATGGAAAGAGACCGATGCCGATACTCGTTTTGACGTAATATTCCCGATCGGCAAGCCGAACAGGCCGGACGATAGTTTCGAGAATACGATCGGCGACAATGGCGGCATCCCGTTCGTGAGTGATCTCGCTTAGAATAATGCCGAATTCATCACCTCCAAGACGAGCTGCAGTTTCACTTTCCCGAATGCACTTTGTTATTCTTTCGGCTGTTGTAATCAGAAGGAGATCTCCTGCGCTGTGACCGAGCGTGTCATTTACTTTTTTGAAACCGTCCAGGTCCAGAAAAAGAACCGCCATGCTTTTTCCTGTTCTTTTTGCCTGGGCGACGGACTGAACGAGCCTGTCGAAAAAGAGAGCGCGGTTCGGCAACCTGGTCAGCGGATCATGATAGGCCAAATACCGCTCGAGTTTGCTGGTTTCTTCAAGCGAGCATATAATTCTGTTTCTTTCGATAGCGTTTTGAAGAATGCGGGTGAACAGGAATCTGTCAACCCTGTCGTATATGATATAATCCTGGGCTCCGGCCTGCACTGCGCGTCGTGCGAGATGCTCGTTCTGAATGTCGGTGAGTATAACAACGGGCAGATTCGTATATTCTCCATAGCGGCCAACCACCTCAAGGCCCGACTTGCTCCCTGCAGAGATATCTACAAGAAGAACGTTCGTATCGGACTGATGAGGTTTTTCAGCTCCTTTCTGTATAAACTCGATGGATTCGGTTTTACTGTCACTATTCGTGACAAGTTTTTTAAGGAAGCGCATATTTTCGGGATTACCCACAAAGAGAATGCGCAGTGATGGACCCTCGATAGATACGTTTTGAATGGATGAATCCCGAATGGAGCTCAGCAGGCAGGCCTGAACCGAAGATCGATACGTTGGACCGGTATTCTCGAAGGAAGGTATGCTCCCGAGGGGGTCTTCAATCTTTTCCCTGTCAAGAACAACAGGTTTCTCTGAAATGGCTGACATCAACTTCTCCCGATCGTGTGTTCCGCCACTATTTTATTATCGTTCATACCGGAATAAACATAAGTGAACGTGACATGCAAAGTGATTAAAATACCGTGATTTTTTCAACAATATCTGTTAGTGTATACTATCCGGCCGGTTCAATCGACGTGCGGGCGAATTCCGGCCGGAATGCACAGCCGAAGAGAGTTACCGTAATTAAATGAAATGGTTTTTGTACAAAGGAAAAAAAATGAAAAAATTCAGATGGATGCCTCTGATAATCGTATTTATAGGGCTCATTTTTTCTTCGACGCAGACGGGTTTTGCGTTTGTTATGCGCTCTGGAGATATGATCATCATCGGAGGGGATGAGGTCATCGAAGAAGATCTCTTTCTTGCAGGGAATGAGATAATAATAAACGGAACAGTAAACGGTGATCTCTATGCTGCCGGCAGGGTGATCGCGATAAACGGTGATGTGCGTGACAGTGCAACTCTTGCAGGAAACAGAATAGATGTTTCAGGTACGATCGGCGGTACACTTCATGCAATCGGAGACTCTGTAACGATACAGGGCACGATCGGCGGTGACCTGGTGCTTACCGCACGGGACGTAGACGTTAATGCCGGGTCGGCCGTGAACGGAGATATGCTGACGGGAGCGATGAATGCCGCAATCAAAGGTCCGGTGAAAGGGTATGCACTGATAGGAGCACGCAGCGTCACCGTCGACAGCAGTATAGGCCGGGATGCGACGTTCGGTACGCGGTTTCTTACACTTACGAAGCATGCTGTTATCGGAGGCAATCTTACCTACTACAGCACAAACGATGCAGCTATCGACTCCGGGGCCGTGGTAACGGGTAATCTGCTGCACAGGGTTGTACAGACTCGGTTTGATATCAGAAAGCTTTTTCCATTTATGATTATGGCCGGCATTGCGGGAAAGATAGCTGCTTTTTTTATGGGGCTTGCCGTCGGGCTCGTCTGCTTACTGCTCGTACCCCGCTGGTTCGATTCTCTTGCCGAAGCTATCAGGAAAAAAACCGGGGCCTGCGCGGGATGGGGAGCCCTCATGCTCTTTGCCGTACCGATAGGCGTCGTCATTGCCTTCAGTACGGTGATCGGCATAATGCTGGGGGCGATTGCGCTTTTTATATACCTCATCGCCGTTTATCTGGGCCAGATTGCTGCAGGGCTCCTGATCGGAAAAATGATACTCGGGCGTTTCGATATGCGGGAGAGCCCAAAAGCACTGTTCGGCATTTTTACACTTGGTTATTTTATTATCAGGCTTGTCAGGTTCATACCGGTAGCCGGATATTTAGTTTTTATCGCAGCGGCGCTGTTCGGGCTTGGTGCGATTTTTGTGACAGCTGTTGAAAAGAGACAGACAACCAGAAAAGCGGAGTGAAAAATGGAGACAATCATGATTATGGACGATATACCGGTACATGTGACGTCTGAAGACGTCCTCAAGTCCATGCAGATGACAGGCAGAAAACATACCTTTCAAAGTATTATCGAGGAACTTATCGATGCTGCCGTTGCAGTTGCAAAGCCGAAAGTGCTGTACAGGGTATCGTATATCGAGGATCAAAGCGGGGACAGCGTCACTATCGATGGCGTTGTGTTCAAGAGCCCGGTTCTCAAAATGAATCTTCGAAATGCCGAGCGGGTTTTCCCCTATATAGCCACCGCCGGAAGAGAGCTCGAAGGTATTCGGGTTTCAAACCGGGATATAATGCGCGTTTACTGCCTTGATATCATCAAGGAGACGATACTTGAGGGAGCGTTTTGCTACTTTGAAAAGCAGCTTGCAAGGGAGTATGCCCTCGGCAAAATGGCGCATATGAATCCGGGGTCGCTCAGTGAATGGCCGATTTCACAGCAAAAGCCGCTGTTTTCCCTATTCGGGGATGTTGAAGCGCTTGTCGGTGTAAGGCTCACCGAAAGCTTTCTGATGGACCCGATTAAGTCGGTTTCGGGAATATATTTTCCAGCGGAAATCGATTTTAAAAGCTGTATGTTGTGCACCAGACATCCCTGTAGCAAGAGGAGAGCCGCCTTCGATCCGGAAATGGTGAAAAAATACTCGGTACAATGCGAATGACGAACCGTGAAGCAGCTGCAAGATGCGGCATACGCTGCCGGCAGAAGTATTTATGAATAGATAAAGGAGTTCTTTACAGGAGCATCTCTTTGAGTACGCTCTATCCGGACAGGGTGCGCGGCGGGCTTTTCGGCGTGTGCGTCGGCGATGCCCTCGGCCTCTCTGTTGAAGGAGCATCCAGGAGCTATATGAAAAGGCATCCGGTAACCGGTATGGGCTCTTCTGAAGAGATCCCCGCCGGGTGGTGGTCGGATGATTCCTCGCTGACCCTCTGTCTTGCGCAGAGTATTTCAGACAACGGAAGAGTCGTCCTGGTCGATATTGCCGACCGCTTCCGCAGGTGGCTGTATGACGGGTACTGGACTCCTTCCGGCAGGGCATTCGGTATAGGCGCCACAACACTTCATGCCATTGAACGGCTTCGCTCGGGTGTTCCGCCGCTCGTCGCAGGCGGGAGAGAAGAGTTCAGCAACGGCAACGGCTCTCTCATGAGGATACTACCGCTCGGATTCGCATTAATGGATGCGCCCTTTGACGAATGTATGAAAACGGTTCATGACGTATCTTCGATTACACACGCTCACCCCCGTTCTCACATTGCGTGCGGAATATATGTTCAGCTCTGTATCTTTCTTCTGAAAGGCATGAACCCCCGCGATGCGTATAATACAATGCAGAAAAAGGTGCGTGCGTATTACAGAAAGGAGCCGTACAGGTCCGAGCTTGTTCATTTTTCACGGTTGCTCGATTCGGACATAGGGGAGCTGTCTGAGGACGCCGTTGTATCGAGCGGATACGTTGTTGATACGCTCGAAGCTAGTATCTGGTGTATTTTAAGAGGCGGAAGTTATGAAGAGACGGTGCTCAGGGCGGTTAACCTGGGAGGGGATTCGGATACGACCGGAGCGGTTTCAGGCGGTCTGAGCGGCCTGTTTTTGGGGTATGGCTCCATACCCGAACGCTGGATCGCTGCGGTTGCACGTAACGACGATATTGACCGGCTTGCCTGTTCTCTCGCCGCTTTGCATCCTAAGGTGTGAATCATAAAGTCCGGTCGTTTGTGTATAAAAAAATGACTGGGGAAAATGTGCTCTGAAATACCTCTCACAGGCAGTTTGTTTTTACACTCCTGAAGCTTTTTCGGCTGTGAAAACATGATAATTTCTTGTACTGAAAAATTCATCATTGTGCTTCTCATGTATTATTCAAATGGTATTTACTGATTAGTAAAGTAAAATGCGTTTCCAACTTTTAATAAAATAGAATTGATGGGATATTTTAGTTTTTTGATTAACAAACCACTGGGATTTTTTATACGTTATCCTCTTAAGATAAAAAGACAATAGTACTTGCAAGGTATATCAATCAAAAGATGTAAAATTCAACATGTCATTTAAAAAAATGCTTGACATCGAAAATCTTTTCATGTTAAATAATGCAAACGTTTGCATAATTATAAGCTGTTAAATGATTTTTTTTAATGTTCTCGAGTTTTGCTTCGATATTTTACTTCACTGCTGTACGTTCAATTGATTTTACAAATCATATAACTTCTTAAATAATAATACGTTAAAAGTAAGAAAATATTTTTATAGATTTGAAATTGATCTTGTAAATCAAGAAACATTTGATAATCATATTATTCGACAGTGATTTTATAATTACAATAAATACAAATAGTGTCAAGTGACGCTATTTTATTATACCTCGCTTGGTTATCTTATTTCCTTTCTTCAATAGAATTGCATTAATAATTAAGATGATTGCAGTTATGAATAGGATAATTCCAGATGGGTATGTTTTTATTATCTCCACCATACACATTTTACCTCTCGAATTCTTACGAACATAAGGAAGAAGAGAATGAAACCTTGAACGTTAATATAAATAGCGTCAAGTGACGCTAGGGTTATCAATTACGCCTGCCATCTTGCATCCCGATTTTTCCATAATAACGGGACCTTCCATAAATCACACTGATTTAAGGGGTATATAAAAAACCACCCCATGTAAAAAAATCGCTCTACGACAATCCTCGTGGCTGTTTTGAGTACTAGTGGTGAGTAATCCTCCTTTTGATAACAATATCTCGCCTATTTCCCCAGCTCAAC
>CAZFTJ010000008.1:0-167408 GCA_964521865.1 uncultured Spirochaetota bacterium
ATTGCTGAAGCCGAACACGAATTCGCTTCCTGATTCTTATAAAAAATTATTTTCTATTTCGTTTAATCAAAAAGAGGTTTTCCTAAAAATGCCGTATCTCTTAGGTATCGATGCCGGGACCACCACATTAAAGGCTGGACTTTTTGATGAAGAGGGGGGCTTGCTGTCAAGTGTTGCGATTGAATGCTCCCTTTCGTATACGGATGAAAATATTGTCGAAATCGATATGGAATGGTACTGGAACGCATGTAAACAGTGTATACATACAATATATCAGGAATCAAAAATAGATTTAAAAGATATCAGCGCTCTGGCTATTTCCAGCCAGGGGGTGACCTTTGTTCCCGTCGACCGGCAGGGGAAAGCGTTAAGAAAGGGAATTGTTTTTTATGATACCCGTGCGCGTAACGAAGCGAATGAATTGATACGTAGATTTGGATTAGAAAAGATCTTTGAAACAACCGGCCAGCCTGAAGTTTCTGCTATTTTCGAGTCTCCAAAAATAATGTGGATACGGAATTATGAACCTGAATGTTTTCAAAATATTCATAAGATTCTTCTTGTTCATGACTATTTGACCTTCAAATTTACCGGTGAATTCGTCTCTGTTCATCCGTTGCTTTCTTCATCTTTGCTTTTTGACATCAGACGGAAAAAATGGTGGGAAGAAATGCTCGATTTTCTGCACCTTTCCGATAATAAGCTCCCGGGAATTTGCAAACCCGGTACACCGGTAGGGCCACTCACGGCAGAAGCAGCATCTGAAACCGGAATGTCAATTGATACGCTTGTCGTTGCCGGTGCAATAGACCAGGAATGCGGTATGCTTGGTGTCGGTAATATTCATCCGGGCCTTATATCCGAAAGCACCGGCTCGGTACTGGCAGTTCACACTATTTCAAATAATCCGTTTCATAGTGGGAAAGAAGGAATTTATAGTTTTTGCCATGTAACCGACGATACATACGCACTTATGGGGATTTGTCCGACTGCAGGTGCTGCATTCAAATGGTTTAAAGAAACCTTTGGTGAGAAGGAAGATGAGTACGCAGATACGTTGAAAAGAAATGTTTTCGAGCTGCTCATAGAAGAAGCGGAGGAAGTGAATGCAGGATCGGATGGTATTATTATACTGCCGCACTTATCGGGCAGCGGTACCCCGAGCCCCAATACATCGGCAAAGGGTGTTTTTTATGGAATCAGGCTCAGTCATCGCAAGGGTCATTTCGTGCGAGCGTTGATGGAATCTGTGGCCTATATGTTGAAGAGTACTATTGAGGTGTTTAAAACATGGGGAATGGCTATATCCGAGATACGTTCATTCGGCGGCGGATCGCAAAGTGTCTTCTGGAATCAAATAAAAGCAGACGTCTGTGGCCTTCCCGTTATTTCTTCGAACAATCATGAACCCGGCTGCCTGGGAGCCGCAATTCTCGCCGGGATCGGGAGCGGCGTTTACAAGAATATCGAAGAAGGCTGTAAACGACTCGTAGCAATAAGAAACCCTCAATATCCAAATAAAAAAAACAGCAGTCTGTATGAAGACTCCTATAAAGAGTACTTAAAGCTCAATAAGATAATGAAGATAATGTATGAATAGGGCCGGGCATTAATTTCGGCTGTTTCATTGAAATGGAAATTTACTCGACCGTATAGTTTGTTTATAAGGTATGGGAGGCGTTATGGATGTTGACATGAGCAAATTCGAAGGTTTTGAAGTAATTGGAAAAGAGAGAGAAGAGGTGATGAAACGGATAGCAAAACAGGTTAATGATTGGGGTCTTCGTTTGCCCGATTCCCCTTATTTGATGTTCCACTTTGGATTAAAAAATTTTTACAATGTCGGAGAGACGGAGTTCTGGGTCGCAAATGAGATTGAAGCCGGCTACTGTGCGAAACTGATATTTGTGTTCGATGGACAGACATGTCCGTATCACGAACATAGGCTCAAGCACGAAACCTTCTTTATAATTAAAGGAAAGGTGAAAATGGTTGTTGATGATAAAGAGATGGTGGTGAGCGAGGGGAAAACAAGGACGATATCCGTCGGAACCAAACACAGTTTTACGGGTGCAGGTAATTGTTTGTTACTGGAAGTCTCGATGCCTTCCGTTCCGGGAGACAGCTATTTTGAAAATAAAAAAATTGGCACTGATGGAATTCTTTGATGATGATGGCAATAAGCAAAATCAAATAAAGATTTATAAATTAGACCCGAAGCCATTCACCAGAGGTCGGGTCTTGCAGTGTATAAAGGAGAAACGCATGCCTAAATATTTTCATAAATTAACTTCTACCGAGATTGGAAGAGCAGCAGAAGAGAACAGCCTGATCTTGCTTCCCGTAGGGCAGGTCGAGGAGCATGGTCCACACCTGCCGCTCGAGTGCGACAGTATTATTGCGCGTAAAACTGCCCAGGCGGTTGCAGCAGAGATCGAGAATGAAATACCGACACTTATCATGCCTACGGTCTGGACTGCTTATTCTGTAAAGCAGGTAGCTCGATGGCCGGGGTTGATCAGTTTTAAAAGGCCGGAGACAATGATCCAGATGATATACGATATTCTTGCATCTTTGATTGGTAACGGTTTTAAAAAGATTATACTGGTCAATGCTCATGGGAACAATCCGGCTATACTCGAGCTCGCATGCCGAAGGATAGGAGATGATTATCAAGTATTTCCTGCTGTAACCTATGTGCTCGATATGAGCAAGAGGATTGGACCTCGCGTGCGAAAGTCCGAAATGGGAGGATGCGGGGGGCATGCAGGCGAAGAAGAAACGTCGTTGCTGCTGCATCTCGTACCTGAGCTTGTTCACCTGGAAAAGGCGACGAAAGAAGATATTGTTCGTTATCAAAGCAGGTTTTTCCCGGGTGATATTTATTCTGATATACCTGATCGTGTAAGTGGAATTTACTGGTCAACCTGGGGAGTGGCAGCATCTAAAACAGGGGTATACGGTGATCCTACTGCAGCAACTGAAGAAACAGGCAAGGCGTTGTTTCGGGAGATAGTGAGAAACTATATTGATTTTGTGCATGAGTATTATATGCATGAAGATGATTCATTGTGAAAAGGCCGTTTCATGATTAATAGGGTAGGCGTCCTGCCGGTAATCATGCTTTAAAATGATGACTTGCAACGCTGTTTCCGTCCTCCGCAAGACCGAAAAACAGACTGAACCGTAAAAAAAGCTGCTTATACCGGAAGAACAGCGTAAAAATCGGCCTCAAACGATACGGAATAAAAGGCATTTTAGATTGACAAAGTGTCGTTTGCGTGGTAAAACAGGCCGAAAGCTAACCAGACAAAAGGGTGCTTTAAATGAGTGAACGGCTTGCGATTGAGGGTGGAATGCCGGTTGTTGATGCTTCGGAAATACAGCCATGGCCCGTACTTGATGAGCGGGACAGGCAGGCGGTACTGCGGGTTTTCGACAGCGGGTATCTGTGCGGGGCTGAAGCCCCGGAAGTCAGAGCGCTTGAAAGCGAGTGGGCCGCCTACGTCGGACGAAAATACTGCCTCACCACGAACAGCGGCACCGCCGCACTCCATATGGCGCTTGCGGCACTGAACATTGGCCCTGGGGATGAGGTGCTGGTACCGTCATATACCTTTCTTGCGTCAGCCTCATGCGTTCTCCATGCGGGTGCGGTGCCCGTATTCGTCGATGTCGATCGGAACACCTGCACCATCGATCCGCAAAGGATGGAGGAGAAGATTACTCCGAGGACGAAAGCCGTGATCCCCGTTCATATTCACGGCCTGCCGGCCGATATGAACGGCATCATGTCTCTGGCCCGAAGGCATAACCTCCATATTGTCGAAGATGCATGCCAGGCGCACGGCGCAGAGTACAGGGGGAAAAAGGTCGGATCCTTCGGTGCGCTCGGCGCATTCAGCCTGAACAGCTCCAAGAACCTGTGCGGGGGAGAAGGGGGACTGCTCGTTGTCGACAACGAAGAGTACTACATGCGTGCAAAGATGCTGAGGATGTTCGGGGATGAAATCGACGACGAAACAAAGCTCAGAAAATACAATGCGTCTGTACTGGGCTATCAGTACAGGAATCTGGAGCTTCCTGCTGCTCTTGCACGGGCTCAGCTCGAACGGCTTGATGATTACAATGCCCGACGGATTGAAAACTGCAGCTATCTGAGTGATGGCTTGAAGGGTATTCCCGGAGTTCATACACCGGCTGTACCCGAGGGGCACATGCATGTGTACTGGATGTATACGGTGGAATTTTTCCCCGAGGAGACCGAAATCGACATGGCGCCCGAAGTATTTCGCAGCGTGGTGGAAAAGGCTCTTTTCATGGAAGGGGTGCAGGTTGGGCAGTGGCAGACCATGCCTGTTCCCTGCCAGGATATATTTCAGACTAAAAGCGGGTACGCATCGAGCGGTTATCCGTGGAATTTCATCGACGAATGGAAAAACCGCATTTATAACTGCAGGGATTACCCGAATGCGCTTGATTTTTGCAGGCGATACACGGTCGTTGCAGGTATACATCCGCCGAACGGGCTCGCGCTTATGAAAAAGTACGTCGCTGCATTTAAAAAGGTATTTTCAAATCTGAAGAAATTACAGGAGCATGTAAACGACCCGATCGTTGCTCATTACAGCGGTGCTCTGTTCAGGGCCGGATAGCGGCGGCATGCGCTTCCATTTCCCCTCTTGTTTCGGTGTCTATTTTATTGTTAACCACTTTGCAGTATCGGATACTTATTGTATACTTTTATAAGACAAGTGGAAGAATTTATTCTGTTATTGAATCGGATCCTGCATCTGTTCTTTTTGGCGGCGAAGATTATATCTCTGTTTTTTGCCGGTGTGATTCGCAGGATTCTTGCCGGTACCGAACCGGCGGCAAATCCAGGATCTGAAAGTGAGGTGGCGTATGCGTGTGGTGCTCGGCTCCGATCATGCGGGGTATGATTTGAAGAGGAACCTTACCGGTTTTCTACACGATTTGGGCCATGAAATAATCGATGTCGGCGCCAACAGTTGCGATCCTGTCGACTATCCCGATTATGCAGAGACTCTTGCAAAAGTTATTCGCGAAAACAGGGCCGATAGGGGTATTCTCATCTGCGGCAGCGGGGTCGGTGCCTCCATCGCGGCAAACAAAATTCCAGGGATTCGTGCGGGCCTCTGCCACGACACCTATTCAGCCCATCAATGTGTTGAGCATGACAATGTAGATGTTCTGGTCATGGGTGCGAGGATTATCGGTATTGCGCTGGCAAAGGATATCGTGCAGACCTTTCTCGCTGCGGAATTCACAGAGGAACAGCGGCATGTGCGCCGTCTCAGGAAGGTGAAGGAAATAGAAGAACGGTACCGAATTTGATTTAATCTGCGGTATTCGCTATATTTTGAGCACAGCTCAGAGGGGTTTTGTTTAAACCCCTCGATTTTTTGGGAGTAAACGGTGAACGTTGCCGTGTTTCTCAAACAGGTTCCCGATACCCAGAAGGTCAGAATCGACCCTGTCAGGGGAACGCTCATAAGAAAGGGCGTTCCGAGTATTACCAATCCCTTTGACGAAAATGCGCTCGAGCTTGCACTGGAGGTCCGGGAGATTACGGGCGGCAGGGTGACGGTACTCACCATGGGGATACCTGATTCTGAAAACATACTGCGCGATGCTCTGACACTCGGCGCAGATGATGCCTTCCTCCTTACGGGGAGCGATTTTGCCGGCTCTGATACGCTTGCCACATCTTATGCTCTCAGCAATGCGGTACGAACGCTCGGTCCGTTCGAGCTTTTTCTTTTCGGCAAGCAGGCAACGGACGGCGACACCGCACAGGTGGGCCCTGAAGTAGCTGCACATCTCGATATACCGGTCGTGACCTTTGTGCAGAATATACGGAAGGTGGATGAGAACCGTATTGTCGTTGAACGGATGATTGACGGCGGCAGGCAGGTTGTGGAGGTTGACTTTCCAGCCGCGCTCACTGTGGTAAAGGCACAGAAGAGACTTCGAATGCCGAACCTTTCCGGTATCATGGATTCATTCGGGAAACCGATGATACGGCTTGGATCAGGCGATATCGGAGTCGATGTATCGAAATGCGGACTTTCCGGATCACCGACCAGGGTAAAAAAGATCTTTTCCCCCAGGCATCAATCGGCGGTCCGTTTTATCGAGGGAAGCAGTGAAGAAACGGCGCAGGGATTCCTCGAAATTTTGAAACAGGAGGGTATATACGGTTGAGTGGTGCATCTCGGTACAGCGGGGTTTGGGTATTTATTGAAAAAATGCCGCGTGGCATACATCCGGTTTCATTCGAGTTATTGAGCACGGCGAGGGATCTCAGCGGCACACTGGAGGAGGAACTTTCAGCTCTGTGCTTCGGCGATACTGATGAGGCCCGGATAAAGGCTCTCTCTCAGTACGGTGCGGACAGAATAATTGTCGTTTCCATGGAACAGGACCTTCTCAGTAACCCGGAGGTACTGGCCCGGCATTTTTCCGCTGTTATATGCGAGAAAAAACCGTCTGTGGTGATTGCAGGCGCAACGGCGCTTGGGAGGACGATGATGCCCATTGTTGCGGCGGAAATAAACACAGGACTCACAGCGGACTGCACGGAACTTACAGTGGACACCGAACGGAAGATACTGCTGCAGACGCGGCCGGCATTCGGAGGAAACGTGCTCGCAACAATTGAATGCACGACGTCGCGGCCTCAGATGGCGACGGTTCGGCCGCATGTATTCAAAATGAAAAAAAACAGTCGTCAAAAAAAACCAGTAATTGAACATAAAGCATATTCCCTCCCCGAAAGACGCATAGCACATGTGCTCGAGACCTTGTATGAGGATGAAAGTCTCGACATCACAGCCTCTGATATTATTGTATCCGGAGGCAGGGGGCTCGGCAGGGCGGAAGGGTTTGAGCTGTTGGAACAGCTTGCGCAAAAGCTCGGAGGTGTTGTGGGAGCCTCGCGCGGAGCGGTTGACCTGGGCTGGATCAATCCCGCACATCAGGTCGGCCAGACGGGGCATACGGTACATCCCAAACTGTATCTCGCATGCGGTATTTCAGGTGCTGTACAGCATCTTGCGGGTATGAGAGGGTCCGATATGATTGTCGCCATAAATGAAGATCCGGATGCGCCGATTTTCGAAGCTGCTGATTACGGTATCGTCGGTGATCTCTACGAGGTCATCCCGAAAATTCTCGAAGAGATGGATGGAAAGAAAAATGCGGAGATGCAATGGAATGGACTGATACAAAAGTAGCCTGGGGAAAAACAGGTGTGTACTCCGTACGACCCGATAAAGCGGGTATGAAGATTGTGTACGGCAGGGAACGGGTGCAAAAAGGGTATCCCGACTATTTACGGGATGAATCAAATACAGTCGGCTTTGACGTCCAGGCGCTTTTTTTCCCGAAAACGGCTGAAAACATCGCCTATGTCCTGAATGAGGCGCAAAACAAGGGCACAAACGTCACCCTGTCCGGGGGAAGGACGGGTATTTGCGCAGGTGCGGTTCCGAGGGGGGGCTATCTCCTCTCTATGGAAAAAATGACCGGGTTTCTTTCGATGGAAAGGGACCCCGGCGGTTACGAGCTGACACTTGAGGCCGGAGTTCGTCTCAGTGAGCTCGCGAACAGGCTCAAACAGAAGGACCTCGGGCTTGCCGGTGCAGTATACGATGAGTTTCGTGCTGAAAAGAAATCCTTCTTCTATCCTCCCGATCCTACGGAAACAACAGCGACAATAGGAGGCACGGTTGCAACAAATGCGTCAGGTGCGAGGACTTTTTTTTACGGCCCGACAAGGAACTATATCACCGGGTTGACAGTTGTGCTTCCTTCCGGCGAGCTTCTGAAGATGCGCCGAGGAGAGGTTGCGGCGAAAGATGGAGGGTTCAGAGTCCATAAGGAGAAGGGGCGGCCTCTCGAGATCCCCTGTCCCACGTACGACATGCCGAAAACAAAGCATGCCGCAGGGCTGTATTCCCGTAAATCGATGGACCTTATGGACCTTTTCATCGGTTCCGAGGGAGTGCTCGGTGTTATTGCAACCGTTACGATTCGTCTTATCGAAGAGCCTTTCGCAACCTGCAGCGCGGTATCCTTTTTTAAAAACGAGGAAGATGCGCTTGATTTTGTGATGAGCGCCAAAGAGGCGAAAGAAAGGCCCCTGTCCCTCGAGTATTTTGACGGAGATTCTCTTGCGCTTCTTGAGAAGGCGCGTAAAAACCAGGGACCTGTTTCGGAGATACCGGAAATACCGGATTCAGGTGCAGCCGTATACTTCGAGTTTATGTTTTCTCGTGAGGAGGAACTTGCCGGAAGGGTGGCAGGCTGGGTTTCCCGTATCAGGGAGCACGGGGGCGTCCCTGAAAAAGCATGGGGTGCGCTTACCAAACGCGACCTTTTACGGCTCAAGATGTTCAGGCACATGCTGCCCGAATCGGTCAATAAAATAATTGCTCGAAACAAGAGAAACGACGATAGAATTCACAAGGTCGGTACCGATATGGCCGTACCAGATATTCACCTCCGGGAAATGATGGTGTGCTATCGGGAAAAACTTGATGCAGCGAAGCTCGAACACGTTATTTTCGGACACATAGGAAACAGCCATCTGCATGTCAATATGATTCCCGAGGATTACGCCCAGCTTCAAAAGGCAAAACAGCTGTACAGGTTATTTGCCCAAAAGGCGGTCTCTTTAGGCGGAACAGTGTCCGCCGAACACGGGATCGGTAAGCTGAAAAAGGAGTATCTTAGAATCCTGTTCGATGATACGGCACTCGAAGAGATGAGACGCATCAAACGGACACTCGATCCCTTACAGATCCTGAATCCAGGGGATGTTATATAGTGCTTGAGCGATACTTCTCGTCCCAGGGGTGCTTGATGTACGTAGGCCGGCGTTTAAAAGTGGTGTACAGGACATGTTTTGTGTCTCAGAGCTGTACCTTTATCACCATAAACAGGGAAGTATCGCTGCAGCACCGCCCGGTTTTTTGGTTATGGGAAAAGGAGTTCGCGACGAGAAAATACCGATGAAAACAATTATAGAAAAAAGTGCAGACGGCGTGCTCGTTGTAAACGGGGACGGGATTGTTGTATTTGCAAACCCGGCGGCCCTTTCGCTTTTCAACAAGAGCAGGAAATCGATTATAGGTCGGCCGTTTCAATATCCGGTTGAACCGGGACGGACAAGAGAGATCCCTGTAACGGGAAAAGACGGAAAGAAAATCACCGTTGAGATGAGAACGGTTGCCGTTGATTGGAAAGGTGAAAAAGCGCTGCTCGCCTCACTCCGTGATATAACCAGGCATAAAAGCCTCGAGAAATCACTGAGAAAATCGACGCATGAATTGAACCGGGTCATAAGAGAGCTCAAGCAGGCCAACAAAAAAATACTTGATCAGCAGAAATCGGTTATCGAAGAGGAACGGCTCAAGGTGCTTCTTCATATGGCAGGAGCCACCGCGCACGAGATAAACCAGCCGCTCACCGTGCTGCTCGGAAACATCGAGCTCATGAATACCGGTGGAACGATCCCAGCAGAACTTTCAGGATATATATCCGAGATTGAAGATGCGGCCCGAAAGATATCCAGTATTGTGTCGAAAGTGCAGAGTATTCCTCAGTACGACGCAAAGCCGTATGCAGATGATGTGTCGATCATCAATTTTGATCAGGATGTGAATGTTCTTTCCATCGAAAATGATGATTCTGATTACAAAAAGATAGCCTCATGTTTGGAAAATGTGGATAAAATAAAGCTTCACAGGGCTACGAGTATTACTGAAGCGGTTACATATATGAGGCGCCGAAAACCTGACGTCGTTCTTCTGGATTACTCGCTTCCAGACGGGAACGGCATCGATTTTCTCAGAAGGATGAACAGGGATAACAGTGATGCCCCCGTCATTGTTATTACCGGGGAGGGAGATGAAACAATTGCCTCGCGAGCCATTCAGGAGGGTGCATTCGATTACTTTGCTAAGGACAACCTGAACAGCGCGTCTCTTTCACGGAGTATTGCAAATACAATGGAAAAGGCACGATTAAAGAGGGAGATCAGGCAGGCGCAGAAGAGACTGGCCGAAATGGCGACCAAAGATGAGCTGACCGGGCTCTATAACAGACGCTACTTCATGGAGGCGCTGGAACGGGAAACCGCCAAGGCCTTGAGAACAAAAACCCTGTTTACCCTTTTTATTTTTGATCTCGATTTTTTCAAACAGATTAACGATACGTACGGACATCCGGCGGGCGATAGAGTTCTTGCAGAAGTCGCCAGACTGCTCCACCACTGCATTCGTACGGGCGATCTTGCATGTCGCATAGGCGGGGAGGAGTTTGCAGTGATTCTTCACGATTCCCAGTTGAAGGAGGCGGAAATTGTATGTGAACGGTTTCGTAAAATGGTCGGGAACCATGCATTTATCATACACGGGCCGAAAGGCGGCAGCCGGGGACAGACATTACGCGTAACAGTCAGTATAGGAATTGCTCTTTTTGACGGCTCCTCTATACAAAAGGCCTCCCGGCTCATCTCCGCATCCGATACGGCGCTGTACAGGGCAAAGAAGGCAGGAAGAAACAGAGTTGAGGTAGCGCTCGTTTAGTTCTGCCGCGATGCCCCCTTGCAGTACCAGCTGTTTTCCCTGAGCATGGCGTGCATTGTCAGAATATTGCCGAGCGGTATATCGGGCGGCATGTCATGAGAGGGAGAGATGATATATCCTCCGAAGGATTTTGCAAGCTCGAGCCTGTGTCGGGTTTCCCATTCCACATCATCCGCACTTCCGAAAGGCAGAGTTTTTTGAATGCTCATGCCGCCGTAAAAAGCGAGTTTTTTCGAGTATTTACCGATTGTCCGCTCTATGTCGATCACCTCGGGCTGGAAGGGGTTGAATACATTTACGCCGATTTGGGAAAGATCATCCAGTATTTCGGTGATATTACCGCACGAATGGATAAAAACATCGCGCCCCTGGCTGTGTGCCTTATCATACATCCTTCGTAAACGGGGCTTGATGAATACACGCCATGTGTCGGGGCTCATCAAAAGGCCCCGCTGATACCCGTAGTCATCCCCGAAGTACACACCGTCGATATTGAAAGATGCAAGGTTTTCGAGCACAGCGAGGTTGAATTCCGTGATTGTATCGAACAGGTCGTGTACAAATGCAGGATTGAGTATAAAATCCGTCATAAGATTTTCCATGCCCCGCAGCGACCATGCCCTTTCGAAGAGGCTGTAGGAGAATTTTGCGAGTATATAGCGATGGGAGCTCGTCTGTATTATGGGATCGGCGTGGGCGTAGCGGGCCTTGTCGTCGGGATCAGGAAGATGCAGGCCTTTAAGATTTGGCGTCTTGAGCACCGGATGTACCGGCGTGCCGATGTCCCGGTCTATTCTCCTGTCCCACACAACACCCCACTCGTCCCTGAAAAATCCCCGTTGTATTTCCTTCAGGCTGTTTACCGCACGGTTTCGTATGAATGCGAGATGGTTTCCAAAATATGCATCGAGGCTGTTGTATTTGTATATGTTTTTACCCAGTACGATACAGCGCTCTTCTTTCAGGTTGAGCTGCTCCATGATTCTGCTGCCGAGATCGGTTGTGTAGCCTATCTGCCAGGGAATTTTATCGGTTTGTTTAAAGGCTATACAGTCCTTTACCCTCTGTTTTTCGTTCATACCAGTATCCTGATTTTTATTTTTCGCCGTTTCATTCCAGTAATAGTAAATTTTTTTCGGTGCACAGTCAATACGAGGCGGTTTGGTACTGTTCAATATGCGGTGTCGGGCAGTACGGACGGAGAAATGCTGCTTACGAAAAATACCGGGTGAGTGTTTTTTCAGACAATGGGCGAACGTCTGTCGGAAATTGCATCTTTATCAGCAGTCGTACTGCTTGATTTCGTATGATAATCGGGTACTGTGACGATACTCCGTGACATGGGTTTCATGTAGTTGGTTTGATGCTCGACATCATCGAGATTACCTGATATCATAGAACAGCACCCATGTCTTTATCGAAATTTGGGTAAAGCGCCTGGAAAATTTAATTTTACGGATCTTATTGACGCGATGAGGAGATTTTTGTTGAAATTCTTCACTTTTATTGTCAGGGAGATTGGTTATGCGCACCGTATATCTGTGCATATTTGAAGATGAGCTGTTTGCGAACTTTCTTCCGCTCACCTATATCCGACCGGTATTCGACCTGAGATGCGGTATTCAGCTCGTCAGAGAAAAACTTACAAAATGGTTTGCGGGGGGGCCGACTGTCCTTTTCTGCCGGAGAGAGCTAGAAAATTATATGCGGGAAAAGACCGGATATGCGGTCAATCGTATAGAAGGCAGGTCTTCCGTGCTGTTTGTCAACGGACGCGCACTTCTTGAGGAGCCACTGTCAGCTGAAGGTGACGAGGAAGCGGGGGTGGCGGGAGACACGGTGATCTATGCCAGGCTTACAGGACAAAATTCCCGGCATGTATCGCCGCATATGTGCCTGAAGGGGGAATTTCTTTCCTATATCAAGGAACGGGGCATCAGGATCATCGATTGCGAAACACGATGTATCGAATATCCCTGGAACCTTGTTGAGTTCAACGGCAGTGAGATAGAGCACGATTACCGGGTAAGCGGACAAAGCATTCAGGGAGGTGAAATGTACGAGGGAGCCCATCTTTTGAACAGGGGGCGCATATCAATCGGAGAGGGGAGCATTATAAAGCCTGGGGCTGTGATCGATGCCGAGAATGGGCCTGTGTACCTCGATGAAGATGTGACTGTATACCCGCTCGCATTTATTGAAGGTCCTGCTTATATCGGCAGGGGCTCCCTGATCAAGGCCGGCGCAAAGATATACGGCGGCACGAGCATTGGCGAGGTCTGCAAGGTGGGCGGAGAAGTTGAAAAATCGATAATACACTCCTTCAGCAATAAACAGCACGACGGGTACATCGGGCTCAGCTATATAGGGTCGTGGTGCAATCTTGGAGCAGGGACGAGCACGAGTGATTTGAAGAACAATTACGGTTCGATAAGGATTCGTGTACACAATAAAATTATCGATACCGGCCGCATTTTCCTCGGCGCATTTATCGGGGATCATACAAAAACGGGAATTAATACAATTCTCAATACCGGTTCGGTGATCGGCATTATGGTGAATATTTTCGGATCACACCTTCCGCCCAAGTATATACCCTCTTTTTGCTGGGCATCCGAAGCCGGCCTTCAGGAATACAGGCTGGATAAGGCGATTGAAGTGGCGAATCGTGTGATGAAGCGGCGAGGAGAAGAGACGACGGACGCCCTTGTGGAATTGTTTTCAACAATATTTATGCAGACGGAGAATGAAAGACGAACTGTATAGCGCATCACCCCAAGAATGATATTGCTCGGAACCATTCTTCTCTACGGCCCTTCATACGGGAAATTCATATACCGTATTATTATTGATAAAACGTAATCATAATATCCATGATTTTTTTTCTTGACACCGGCACAATACGGTTATACTATTGTTAATAACAATAGTTGCTAATAGCAATTAAAATTTATTGAGGCTCACAAGAGGATGAGGGTGCGTGTTATAGATTACATTTTTCTTTTAAAGAAGAAGTGCACCGTAGAGGAAGAGGGTATCGGTGAAAGGGTGGGTCTTTCCACAAGCGAGATGCACTGCATTGAAGCACTAGAGCCGAAGGAACTGGTGAGCGGGATCGTGCTTTCGAAGAGAATGGGGCTGTCGACCTCGAGGGGAAGCAGGATTATCGAAAGCCTTATGGAAAAAGCTCTGCTGCGCAAGGAAATCGACCGGTCGGACAGACGGTACAGTGTTATTTCACTTACCAAGAGGGGAGAAAGGGTTCATTCTCATGTTGAGAAGTCGAAGCTCCAATGCGAAAAAAGGATCACCGAAGGAATGGATCCGGAGCAGATAAAACAGGTGAAGGAGGGTCTCAGGACGCTTCTCAACGTCATGTAGGTTGATGCACCGGCGGCATTATCCGGACGCTTCACGAGCGGATAAAATAGATACTGATATACGGGAGAAACAGTACAATGGATTTCAAGACAGAAGAGGCAATCAGCATACGGTACAGTGAGCTCGCCGGATCCACCTGCTGTTTGTCGTGCGGGGCAGCGCTCGCCTATGGAGACTCGCTGCCCGGTGAGGTCTGTGTCGACCTCGGGAGCGGACGGGGCAACGACGTGCTCCGGCTCGCGGATGAAGTGGGTAAAGAGGGTTTTGTATACGGGATTGACATATCCGACGGTATGCTCGAAAAGGCGTCAAAACGCGCCGCCAGTCTCGGGATTGAAAACGTACAATTCATCAAGTCGGGTCTCGAAAGGCTTCCCCTGCCCGACGATACGGCCGACCTCCTGATTTCAAACTGCACAATCAATCACGCACAGGACAAACAATCGGTCTGGAACGAGATATTCCGTATTTTGAAGCAGGGCGGCAGGTTTGTTGTAAGCGACATATACTCAATCGAACAGGTTTCGGAAGAGTATGCATCAGATCCACAGGCGGTTGCCGAATGCTGGGCCGGGGCGGTAACAAAGGAAACATACCTGAAAACCGTTGCGGACGCCGGTTTTAGAGATCTGCGGATTCTCGAGGAGAGTCTGCCCTATCAAAAAGAAAAGATCGAGGTGGCGAGCTTCACCCTCTACGGTGTAAAAATGTGAAGAGGCGCCGGTAATGCCGCCGTCAAGCCGGATGTTCTCCCCGGCATGAGAAAAAGACGTACCTTACAATGGAGGCACATAGATGAAGTCACTTATCAGGAAGAAAGGTAAGGGTACAAAAGACGTGGCCCAATGCTGTGCGAAAATTTCACCCGTTAAGGCAGGGTGCCACGACTGAGGGGGAAGAGCTTCGCTGTTGCGAAGCTCTTCCTGCTGTTTTTCGAATCATTACTGGAGATGAAGGTGTATTTCTCACGGTACAATATATTTTCGAAGATACGGGATTCCAGCAACTATTTTCTCGTCAATACGCTTTCGGGAAATGCCGATATCGTTTCACCCAAGAAGGCACGGGAGATCCTGGAAGGCACCTACACCGATGTTGAAGAGTATGCGGAAAAAGGATATCTGATAGACGAGGAGAGGGAGGAAAGGCTTTTCCGACAGAGGTATCTCGATTTTCTTGACGCACGGGAGCGTTCGGAGATTCAGGTCTTCTTTGTTCCCGGCTATAGCTGTAATTTCTCATGTTCCTACTGCTATCAGAAAGAATATCGGGTGGATACCGCTGCACTTCGTTTTGAAGTAATCGATGGATTTTTCGATTATATAGGGAAGGAATTCTCGGATAGAAACAAGTACATCACCATATTCGGAGGCGAGCCTCTGCTCGATGGGAAAAGCGCACGGGAAAAAATTGCGTACCTGATATCCGGTGCCCGGAGTATGAATATCGATGCTGCCGTCGTGACGAACGGTTTTCATCTGGCTGAATATATCGATATTCTTCGTCGGGGTGCCATACGGGAAATACAGGTGACTCTCGATGGGACAGAGGAGATGCACAATAGAAGGCGTCCCCTGAAAGGAGGTGCGGGTACTTTTCAACATGTTGTTCGGGGGATCGACGCAGCGCTCGAATGCGGCTTAAAGCTGAACCTTCGCGTTGTGCTCGATGCGGAGAATATGGACAACCTCCCGGAGCTCGCAGCATTTGCTATGGATAAGGGATGGACCGAAAACCCTCTGTTCAAGACCCAGCTCGGCAGGAACTACGAGCTTCATTCGTGTCAGGCCGAAAGCAGCCGGCTCTATTCGCGGGTTTCGTTCTATGAAAAGATATACGATCTAATTCTCAAACATCCGGAAGTGGGCCGGTTTCACCGGCCGGCATACTCTTTGACCGGGTTTCTCTTCGACAACGGGCAGCTCCCGGACCCGCTTTTCGATTCCTGCCCCGCGTGTAAGACTGAGTGGGCCTTCGATTACACGGGGCGCATCTATCCATGTACCGCCACAGTCGGCAAAAAGGACGAATCACTGGGCACATTCTTTCCGGAAGTTGTGAGGAATACGGAGCTGATCGACCTCTGGGAAACCAGAGACGTAACCACGATAGAAGAATGTAAAAGGTGCAATCTCAAGCTTGTCTGCGGCGGCGGATGCGGGTCTGTGGCAAAAAATATGCAGGGCAAAATCGCATCACCCGACTGCAGGCCGGAGAAGGAGCTGATAGAAATGGGAATGTCACTTTATTTTGAAAGGGGTGTGTTGTAATGTTTGATAAAATTCGGTACATCGACGCCGGTGAATATGAAAAGGAGATTGGTTCAGCACAGAAAGCGGTGGTTGATTTCTATTCGACGGAGTGCCCGCCGTGTGAAGCCCTGGCGGCGAAGTATGAGGGCTTGAGTGAGATTTACGGTGACGATGTCCGTTTCTTCAAGATATTCAGACAGGAGAACAGAGAACTGTCCGAATCACTCGGAATAACGGCGTCCCCCACGGTCATTTTCTACGATCTCGGGAAACGCGTCGGAGACACGCTGACCGGAGGCATAAAACGATCCGACATCGTGCGAAACCTAGAGCGCCTTCTCACCGAGGAACGGGCCGAAGAACTTCGAAACAAGGTTGCACCGGTCCGCACAGAATGCGATGTTCTCATTATAGGCGGAGGGCCTGCCGGTCTTACAGCCGGAATCTACTGCGCACAGGCAAAGCTGAAAACGATCCTCGTCGATAGTGCCCTCCCGGGCGGCTGGGTGACAACTACCCATCAGGTTTCCAATTACCCGGGATTTGTGGAGCCAATTGCAGGTTACATGCTTGCCCACTATATGGCCCAGCAGGCAAAGTCGACAGGCGTCGAATTCAGATCTGCCGTTGACGTGACGGGCGTTTCGCTGAAGGACAAACGGATCGTCATCGACGGTTATAAAACGATCGGGGCGAAGAAGATAATCGTCTCCACCGGTTCGTCTCCCCGTCCGCTCGGAATAAAGGGGGAAAAGGAATATCGGGGGCAGGGGATCTCCTACTGTGCGACCTGTGATGCAAAGTACTACGAGGGAAAAGAAGTCGTAGTCATCGGTGGGGGAAACTCCGCTCTCGAGGAATCTATGTTCATCAGCAGGTTCGCCAGGCATATCACCATTGTTCATCAGTTCGATGTTTTTCAGGCAAACAGGCTCGCTCAGGAGAAGGCCGCCTCGAACGATAAGATTGATTTTAAGATGGAGCACGAGCCGAGGGAATTCATCAAAACAGGAAACTGGGTCGACAGGGTCGTTGTCGAAGACCTGAAAACAAAGAAGATGAAAACTCTCAGGTGCGACGGTGTGTTCGTATTTGCGGGAATGCAGCCGAACCTCGAGCTTTTTAACGGCGCGTTCGATCTCGATGAGTGGGGCTACGTAAAAACGGATGAAGCGATGCGGACGAACATCCCCGATGTATTCGTTGTCGGTGATATTCGAAGCAAGAGCTACAGACAGATAACAACGGCCGTTTCGGACGGGACTATAGCCGCCATGACCGCAGCGAAAGAGCTCGAGGTGTGAGATTATGCTTCAGGCTCCGATCTGTACGCATACTTGATCTTCAGGAACTGGGGAATAGCCAACAGGCGAACCAGAAGCAGCATCCAGAGGGAAATACCATCCGTATTATACGCGTAAAAATCGGAAGAGGTCCGTATCCCCCTTTTTGCTTCTCTTTTGAACTTCATAAATCTTCTCACAGAGTAGCTTTCGTTGTACAGTTTTGCAAGCCGATGATAAAACCTTTTCCTGGTAAGCGTGGTGGGAAGCACCGAGTGTGCAAAATCAAAGAAATCAAAGTCCTTGATTGACAGATCGGCGGCTGTTTCACTGTACAGCTCTGTTCCGGGGAGCGGGGTCAGCACCGGATATGCCGGACGATAGAGAAATGTATCGTTTACATACCGGTACAGGCGGTCAAAATCTTTTTCCGTAAAGTTAGGGTCTATAATGAAATGCGCGTTGATATAAATATCAAGTTTTTTCAGGATACGGATTGCTTCACTGTTGATTTTCATTGTTGTTTTTTTATTGATTTTCTCAAGGCCTTCGTCGGTCACCGCTTCGAATCCCACCGTTACATAATTGAGGCCGGCTTCCTTCAGGCTGTGAAAGAGGTCCGGGTGCTTCACTATGAGATCCGCACGTGCATACATCTGCAGCTTCTTATTTAGTCTGTGTTTTTTGATCTTTTCAGAGAGTTCCCACGCCCGCTTTACATTGTGAACGGTATTATCGTCGGAGAAATAGACCATATCGACATCCGGTGCAAGGCTTTCCAGTTCGGTAATGATCGAATCGACATCTCTCGTTACATATCTTCCGTTCATCAGCTTCCAGCATGCGCAGAAGGTGCAGCGAAACGGGCATCCCCTGCTCGTCATCACAAGTGCAAGGTTGTTTCGAAGCGAATCATGGTACTTCCTCCTGTAAGAGGCGGTCAAGTTTCTGGCCGGAAAAGGAAGATCGTTTAGATCAACAAAAGCATTGTTTTTTTCGGTGAAGCGGATGTTTCCTTCACCCACTATACCGAGTCCCCGAATACCTTCAACTCCTGTGCCTCCGGCACACGCATCGATATATTCCTTGAATGTGTGATCTGCATATCCGATGAATACGGTATCTATATGCTCATCGTTGAAATCGAGAGGCATGAAGGTCGCATGATTGCCGCCTACAACAGTCTTTATGGATGCATCGAACAGCTTGATCTCCTTAAATATTTTTTTCACAGTTTTGACATCGCATGTATAGGCTGAGGCGCCTACAATATCCGGTTTGAAAACACCCAATTTTTTGAGGAGGTTTTTCTCAATCCGCATATCGAATATTTCAACGTTATGACCCGGCACCGAGGCTGCCAGATACTCGAGCTCGAGCGGCTCATAGAGCGTTGTGCTGATCAAATGAGAATTGAACGGCGGTTTAACGAGCAGTATTCTCATATATTGCCTCTATAGTTGAGATTTTCTTTACGATTTCTACCCTACAGGTAGAATTGCATACTGTCAAGCTGCTTTTCAAACGGTCGCCGAAAACACAGGTCAGTCTTCAGGCGATGGTTTTTACTTTATCTAAGACCTTTCGGGCATTGCGAAATCAAGGTAAAAACCATCAGGCACGTTCTTGCTCGAACCTTTTACGATTGAACGTTCTCGTGCCTATTTGTCTGCATCGAGCGCGTAGCCCAGCAGCGCTGCGAGGCGTACAAAATGATCGGGGTAGGGTGCTGTGAATTCCATTTCCCTGCCTGTCTGCGGGTGAACGATGCGAACGACCTTTGCAACGAGCGCAAGGTATTCAACAGGGCCCGGTTTCCTCGAGTAGATGGGGTCGCCTACAATCGGATGCCCTGCATGGGCCATGTGAACTCTGATCTGATGGGTCCGTCCCGTTTTGGGAAATAACCTGAGCCAGGAGGTATCTCCTCTTGAATCGATTACCGTAAACAGGGTCACTGCGCGACGGCCGGCTTCCTGTACCGAAAACTTCTTTCTCTGACCGGGGTTTCGTGCAATCGGCGCATCTATGACCCCTTCGGATTCCCTGAAAACCCCTTTGACGATTGCCTCATACTGTTTTGCCACCTCTCGCCGTGCAAACTCCTTTGAGATAATGTCGTGGGCCCTGTCGTTTTTTGCGATGAGCAGCACTCCCGACGTATCTTTGTCCAGCCGGTGTACAATGCCGGGTCTGAGCTCCCCGCCGATTGATGAAAGTCCCGTCTCTTTGCCGAAATAATACAAAAGCGCGTTTACAATGGTGTCGCTCTCGTGACCGAAAGAAGGGTGAACCGGGATGCCGGGCTGTTTGTTGATTACGATGAGGTCCCCATCCTCATACAGTATGTCCAGCGGGATGGGAGAAGATTCGAGACCGGCCGCTCTCGGCGGAGGGATGCGGACAGACACAATGTCTCCTCCATGCATTTTCTGATGGGGTTTTGCCTTTTTGCCGTTTACAAGGACAAGGTCTTCTTTATCGAGGATATGTTTTTTTACCAATGAACGGGAAAGTTCGGGTATTTTCTCAACAATGTACACATCGAGCCTTCTACCGCTGTCCGCATCGGAAACTGAAATCCGGTACAGTTTATCCTTCTTCAGTTTTGCCTCCATGGTGAATGATGATTATCAAAAGCATTATTATTCCGGCAAGCACGCAGGAATCGGCGACATTGAAGGTAGGCCAGCGGGTCATATGTATGTGAAGAGCAGGTATGGACACATCGGGAAAATCGATATCGAGAAAGTCGACCACCTCGCCGCGGATTACCCTGTCTATAATATTTCCGATTGCACCGCCGAAAATCAGACCCATTGAAAGGCCCGTATGCCTGATGTCTCTTGGAAGGGAGAGAAAGATATACAGGATAATCGCCAGCGCAATGATCGAAATGACGATAAGAAGCGGCGCTTTTAACGGAGAACGGTTGCTGTCGAAGAAGCCGAATGCAATTCCGGAGTTGAGTATATAGGATATGGTGAAGAAGTTGCCTATAACCGAAATGGTCTGATTCAAGTCCATTGTCATTCTGATGATCCATTTTACGATATGATCAAATACGATGACGGATACACTGACGATGATAAAAACCCTCATTCTCCTGCTTTTCCAGGAAAATTGTTTTAAAAAAGATTTAAAACGCGACGTTGTGCTCACTGTTGCTGCTCCTGTTTGCCTGCCTTCTTTCTGTATACAACCCTGTTATCCCGAAATGCGATGGTAAAGGAAATACCAACCGAAGAGAGTAATATATAACTATAGTCTAGGGAAGAAAAACTTATTTCTCCCGCCGTAGCCGCTTTGAATGCTGCAGCGCCTGCGAAGCTGAAAAAGAGGCTTGCAGGGAGTGAAATAAAAAAGATAATCTCAAAACGCCGCAGCTGGGTTTCCTCATACCCCCTGTCTTTATCTTCGAAAGACAGGTGCATCTGCTTGTGCAATTCAAATGCCCGGCCTTGATCGATGCATTCATTTTGCGTCTCGTCCGGGTGAGAATCAGTACCCTCGATTTCTGCGCTGCTGTTCTCTGCGGCATCATGGGATACAGCAGAGCTATCTCCCCATGAAACAGCGGTGAAAGAATCCCCATCGCAAACACTAGGAGCTGCAGCGGCGAACAAACAAAGGGCAACTGCCAAACTCAGGAAATTCCGAATTTTCATTTTACACTGTTCCTTGCAGCAAACTGTTTTTTCGCGTATGGTTCTTGCAATTACCCCGTTATTCATCAAAAAAGCAGCGTCGCTTTATTTTTCGAGTCGTTTTATTTTTCGTTTTCCCAGTATTTCGCATAGAAGAGTGAAAGCTTCTCCCGTGTTTCGTCCGGGATGAGGGATATATCCGTAATAATTGCATATTGAGCCGCCTCAAGGCAGGTACAGGACCTTTCCTCCGGTATCCGCTCTATCAGGGTCTTTATGATATTCTGCGCTGCCTGAGAGTTTGCTCTCAGATTCTCGACCACGATCTCAATAGTAACATCCTCCTCATCCTCTTTCCAGCAGTCATAATCGGTGGACATAGCCATAACCGCATAGCACATTTCCGCTTCCCGCGCAAGCTTTGCTTCGGGGAGCGAGGTCATGCCGATAATACCGCCGCCCCACGACCGGTACAGGTTGCTTTCAGCACGCGTTGAAAAGAGGGGGCCCTCCATGCATATGTAGGTTTCGTTTCCATGTACTCTGTATCCCAGTTCCCGTACGGTTGAATACAGTATTCCGCTCAACTGAGGGCAGAAGGGGTCTGCAAAAGAAATATGACCGACGACGCCTTCACCGAAATATGAGTTCGGCCTGGATTTTGTTCTGTCGATTATCTGCGACGGGATCACGATATCCCTCGGCCTGATCTCTTTTTTAAGGCTTCCGACAGCGCTCACCGCAATAATGCTTCCGACCCCGAGTTTTTTCAATGCATAGATATTCGCTTTGACCGGGATTTCAGTCGGCAGAATCCTGTGTCCCCTGCCGTGTCTGGGAAGAAAAAACAGCTCCCTCCCTGCATATGTAGCCCTGATAATGCTGTCGGAAGGCCTGCCGAATGGAGTTTCGATATCGATGCTGTCAGTAACCGACATTCCTTCAATCTGATAGAGTCCGGTTCCGCCGATAAAAGCAAGTTTTTGCAGAGCCATGCGCGCCTCCGTTGTCTTGTGCACACCTGAAGCATCCGAATTATAATCCGGATTGACGTGCAAGAAATTTTATTCGGGTGATTCGATGTTTCCCGGTTCATTCCGGCATTGCCGGACGCTTCACAATTTTTCTGCGTTTAAACCGGCATTTATAGTTACATTTCCGTGTATCTCAAAGATCTTCTGTCTGGATTTCAGGCCCTTGACGATCCGAACATCCCGTTTTGGAAGATGCAGGTACCCGGACAGTATCTTTACCGCATCCCTGTTCGCCTGTCCTTCAACAGGTTTTGCCGTGGTGTAAATATGAATGCCGCCGTTTTTGATTTCAACCTTTCTTCTCGAGCTTCCGGGATGTATCGTTGCCGTAATTCTCTGGATCTTTTTCACTGCTAGTCGGGTTTTTCTCTGCCTTTCGGTTTTGATTTATCGATCATCTCACCAAACTTCTTCCATACTTCACCCTTGCGGTAGTCATCACTCGATTTGACACTCAGGTACGCGCAGGGGTCGAACAGGTCGGGATGCTCTTTGTTATTCTGCGTTGTGCACTTCTTCAGATCCATCTGCGTCGTCTGGTCGATCCAGCACCTGTCTATTCGACATTTCAATTCCAGATAGCTCATAATGAACCTCCTTTCCGGTAATCAACAATACGGCCGTGATCGAGATGGTATATGTCACACGGCATACTGAAGGCCGGGGATGTATGACTTGCCACAACAACAGCAGCGCCGTTTTTTTTACGCTCTTCCAAAAGCTCCAGTATATCTTCTGCAGATTTATGGTCAAGCTCTGAAACAGGCTCATCTGCAACTATGAACGAGGGAGAAGCCACGAGGGCGCGAGCTATCATCGCCTTTCTTTTTTCGCCCCCTGAAAGCTCGAAGGGAAAGCTTGTAGTTTTGTCCGACAGACCCAAACGTTCGAGCAGTCCGATTGACCGTCGTTTCAGCTGTTTCATGGGCTCTTTTCGGAACACATTCGGAAAGAGAATATTTTCTATGATGTTCAGATCGTGTAAAAGAAGTATTTCCTGCGGAATAAACCCGATAAAACGCTCCCTGAAAAGTGAAACAGCGCGGTCTCCGGACGTGGAAACATGAACGGTATTCAGCACGATCTCGCCTTCCGTCGGCTTTAAAATACCGGCGATCAGCGACAGCAGTGTTGTTTTTCCGCTGCCGGTCGGGCCGCTTATCAGAGTAAGGCTTCCCTCGTTGATATCGAGGCTCAGGTTCCTCACAGCTTCAACATACTCATTGCCTGTATGCCCGACAAAGGTTTTTGTTACCTCTATTACCTTTATACTCACGGCGATCCCCGTACGAGTCCGTTGATGTCCTTACGCAGTATGAGAGAAATCAATATCAGGGAGTAGGTAACTTCCAGTATAACGACGGCGAACACAGTCTGTCCGGAAATGCCGGCGAAAAGCGACAGCTTCGAATATGTGAGATTCTGAAAAAAAAGCGGCAGATATATTACCCTGAAGAAAATAATGCATACAACGCAGATGATTCCCGATATGGCGCCTGCAAGAGAGATAAAAAATATTTCAAGGGCGGCGGACATGAGTAAATCTGCTTTTCTGACACCGCATATGCGAAGTATCCCCAGTTCTTTTCTTCGCGTATTGAGGAAGAGATAGCTGAGCACTCCAAGGATCAGCATACTCAGGATTATGACTGCGACCGTCACGGTATAAAACAACCTTTTAATATCGTTGAACTCGGGCAGCCGGAGAAATACGGCGGACAGTAAAACAAGAAAGAGCGATTGTGAAATAACGAACGCAAGAATGAAGTAGAGAAGTGAAGAAACCCGCTTTCTTTTTATATTGGTAAGTGCAAGCCACAAAATATTACCGAACACCGAAAACCCCGCCTGCAAAATGAAGCCCCGACAGATCCTGCCGGGGCTGTTGGGCGATACTGGATTTGAACCAGTGACTTCTACCATGTGAGGGTAGCACTCTACCGCTGAGTTAATCGCCCCATCCGATATACTGTTTCTCGTTTCTTTTTTTGCGATGTACGCCTGTTCCGTTCGTAAAAATCACTGGCGGCATAAAACGTGAGAAACAGTTTTCCATCTTTAGTTTGGTTGCGGCCGGAGGCCACGTTACTTAATAATACTATATTATTACTTACGATTGTACTAAAAAATTTATTTCTGTAAAGGGAAATGTTTCGATCGCCGAAAACCCGTTTGCATCCGACGTTCTTATTAGAGTCTATATTTCTTGTCTTTTGCCGGAAACTGCTCGGCCTCTTTCTTCATTTTTTCAAATCCGTTTCTGCCAAGCATGCCGTAGGTGTACTGTTTCCCGGCTTCGACACCGGGCTGATCGAGTGGATTGATACCGTACAGGCAGCCTGCAAAAACGGTCTGCACCTCGTACATATACAACAGCTGGCCGATGGTGTAGGAGTTGATTTCCGGTAATGTGATTTCAATGTTCGGACGGCCCGATTTGACGAGGGCGAGGATGGTGGCTTTCTTTTCCGCTTCGAATAGCTCGTTCAACGTGTGTCCGCCGAGGTAGGCAAGTCCTTCATACTGTTCGTACAGGGAGGGGATGTTGAGGAAGTTATTGAAATTTTCAACGCCAAGAACCGTGATAATCTTGTCGTAGGGCCCTTCTCTGTAGAGCTGTATCTGCGAATGCTGGTCGACAGCGCCGATCGATTTTATAGGTGTCTGGCCCGCATATACTACTTCGCCCGTCAATTCGTACTTCTTGCCGAGACTTTCGGCGAGGAGCTGTCGGTACCAGCCGGCAATCTCCCCCAGAGCGGCTGAGTAGGGCATAAGCACCGCCATGTTTACGCCCCTTCTCGTATGCAGGTGATAATGGATCACCGCATTTATATACGCCGGGTTTTTAAGAAGAACCTGTGTGCTGCACACCGAATCCATCAACGCGGCGCCTTCCAGGAGCGCATCTATATCGATGCCTGCAATGTATGCCGGCAACAGCCCGACCGGAGAAAGCGCCGAAAAACGGCCTCCCACTCCTTCCGGAATTTTCAAAGTTCGCCAGCCCTGTGTATTCGCGATCTCTCTGAGCGTCCCCTGTTCGGCGTCAGTGGTGGCAACGATCTGTCTGTTGAAATTATCATCACCTATCTTCTCACTCAAGAATTTCTGAAAGAGGAGGAAGTTGGCCATCGGTTCCGCAGTGGTTCCCGATTTCGATACTATGTTTACCACAGTTTTTTCAGGATCGAGAATGTCAAAAAAACCCTTTATTTCATCAGGGTCGATATTTTCCGCATAGTAGACACGGGGGGTTTTGCGGACTGTCTGCGGCAGCTCGTTATAGAAAGGATGAGTCAGGGCCTTGAGGAGTGCGATGCCGCCCAACGATGACCCCCCTATGCCGATGACCAGGAGATTTTCAAAGCGAGTGCCCATTTCATCGTTCAATGAAACTGCAGTCTCTTTCACTGTGCTTATCTCATCGGCCTGATAGGGAAGCTCGTAGAACGGGAGATGTCCCTCTTCCCTCCTCGATGCCAGCTGTGCATGTATCTCCGATGATTTCCTTTCATACGAAACGATCTCCTCATAACCGATCCCGGCAGGTCCGCCGATTCTCTCCTCCAGAACGTTGTTGTAGTCGAATGTGATCGCCTTTTTAAGCATCTGATGCCTCCTTTGCGGTGGAGTGCTTCTCCGTTACTTTAACCTTCCTTTACCCGCATATACAGTATATATTGTAGACATAATAATAATCACCGAATTGTGAATTGTCAGTATCATAATGCCGCAGTCAAGCGGTATGTTCTCCTCGACGTGAAAACGGGGGTAAAACCTGCGGTACTTACAGCATCTTCGACATTATTCGGGGACGAAACGTCCGAATAATTTACTGCCGATCCTTTTATATATGAGAAAAGCGATTTTTTTCAGTGTGCTGATTCTGCTGCTGCCCGCTTATTCATACAGCGTCGATAGCGTACGCTACATTATTCCGGGAAGCATCGCATATACCGGTGCGTCTTTCAATACAGCCATAGACCGCAGTATCTCTCTTTCATTCGGAGAAGAGGTCCCGATAACAGGCCTCATCAAAGCCGATGGAGTGTCGTGGTACAGATGCACCGGGGCAGATTCGACATTCTATCTTCCCGATGTTTTTACCGATGACGGAGTTCTCCTCATCTCCGCAGGTGGTGCAGATAGCGGGGATATTCGTATTGGCTCGAGCATGGTCGACCGCAGGTTTTCCCTCCCCCTCGATTACGTTCCTGATGATCTCGTGCCGGTGCCCCTGCGGTACAAAGCGCCCGGGTATGAATCGAGACGTCTTTTACTCAGGCGTAAAGCTCTTGATGCTTTTATGCATCTGATTGATGATGCCGAAACTGTGGGAGTAAATATAAGAATACTCTCGGCATATCGCGACGCACATTATCAGTCGCACCTCTACTTTAGTGCAATAAGGCGGCACGGTATATTTCAGAACAGCGTTGCAAAGCCCGGTCATTCGGAACATCAGCTCGGGACTGCCTGTGACCTTACCACCGATGAAATCGGCAACGCGCTTTCGGGCAGCTTTGATCAGACTGAAGCCTTCAGATGGCTCATGGATCATATGACCGACTACGGTATTTCTCTTTCATATCCGAAATACAAGGAAACCGTTACGGGGTATATCTATGAGCCGTGGCATTACAGATACTGGGGAGGAAAGAGATGGACAACCATGGGCAGACGGCTGAATCTTTTTTTTGCTCGCTGATGCGTACAGGATTTATTTCCGGTACTTCTTAAGGCTTGACGCGCCATTTCAGCATAGTATGCTACTCCTATAATATCTTCGCGCGGAAAGCGCGAAAGCTTTAATAGGGTGTAGCGCGGGAGTGGATGTTAGGAAGGAAGCGATACAGGGAGCCGCGCTATGCTACTCCTATAATATCTTCGCGCGGAAAGCGCGAAAGACTTTTGAGAGGGGAATGTACCATGCGGAAATTCAGTTTTGTTATTGCTGTTGTTCTCTTCATTGCAGTTTCATTGTCGGTAATGGCGCAGAAGGTGACGGTAACGCATGCGCTTGCCCTGCACGGGGATGTAAAGTACGGGCCAGGATTCAAGCACTTTGATTATGTCAATCCGAATGCACCGAAAGGAGGCACGGTCACGCTCGGCACAGTCGGCACCTTCGACAGCCTCAATCCCTTTATTTTGAAAGGGGTTCCTGCATCCGGCATCGGATTCCTCTTCGAAACTCTGACCGTGCAGTCTGATGATGAGCCGTTTACCGAGTACGGACTGCTGGCCGAAACGATCGAGCTTCCGGAGGACCGCTCATGGGTGGCGTACAACCTCAGAAAAAATGCCCGCTGGCATGACGGTACGCCCGTTACCGCGGATGATGTTGTTTTTTCCTTCAATACTCTTATAGAGAAGGGAGCGCCGTTTTACCGGTATTACTACAAGGATGTGAAAAAGGCGGAGAAGCTTTCGAAATGGAAGGTAAAATTCACATTCAGGGAAGTGAAGAATCCCGAGCTTCCGCTCATTATGGGCCAGCTTCCCGTTATATCTAAAAAATACTATACGAGCCATCCCTTTGAAAAAACGAGCCTCGACCCGCCGATGGGGAGCGGTCCCTATACGGTGGTCGAAGTAAAACCGGACCGCTCCATCACCTATGAGCTGGTACCCGATTACTGGGGCCGGGACATTCCGGTGAACAAGGGCCGGTACAACTTCGGGAAGATACGCATAGAGTACTACCGCGATGAGACAGTTCTTGTCGAAGCATTTAAATCGGGAAACTACGATTTTCGACAGGAAAATGTGGCAAAGGTCTGGGCGACGGCATACCAGGGCTCCTACTTCGACAAAGGCTATATCTTGAAAGAAGAGCCGCCAAACGAAAACAATGTGCGGATGCAGGCGTATGTGTACAACACCAGGCGCCCTATTTTTCAGGACAAGCGCGTACGGGAGGCGCTCGCCTATGCCTTCGACTTCGAGTGGACCAATAAAACCCTTTTCTACGGGCAGTACACCCGTATAAAAAGTTATTTCGAGGGGTCGGAAATGGCCTCGCGTGGACTGCCCGGTCCCGACGAGCTGAAGCTCCTCGAACCGTTTCGCGATCAGTTGCCCGAAGAGGTGTTTACAAAGGAGTACAGTCCGCCGAAAACGGATGGCAGTGGAAACATCCGCAACAACCTGCGTACTGCCCTGTCCCTTTTACGGGAGGCCGGCTGGAACCTCGAGGGAGGCAAGCTCGTGAACAGCAGAGGGGAGCAGTTCGCGTTTGAGATGCTCTTCGCACAGCCGAGCTCCGAGCGAATCGCCGTACCCTTCAAAAAAAACCTGGAGCGTCTCGGCATCAAGGCCGATATTCGGACCGTCGATTCGTCACAGTACATAAACAGGCTGGATAATTACGATTTTGATATGACCACCGTTGTATGGGCCCAGAGCCTTTCACCCGGAAATGAGCAGCGCGACTTCTGGTCGTCGGAAGCGGCCGACAGACCCGGCTCCAGAAATCTCGCGGGAATAAAGGACCCGGTTGTTGATGCTCTTATCGATAAAATTATTTCGGCTGGAGACAGGCACAGCCTCGTAACCGCGTGCAGGGCGCTTGACAGAGTACTTTTATGGGGCTTTTACTGTATTCCTCAATGGACCAACCAGACCTACCGCATTGCATACTGGAACAAGTTCGGCAAGCCCGCTGTAAAACCGAAGTATGCACTCGGCTTTAGCGACACATGGTGGGTTGACAGCGTGAAGGCAAAGGCTCTGCAGGGAATAAAATAAAGGTACGGCATCTTCCTGGAATTCGATGGGGTGTGCAACCCGGGTTGGTGTCGGAAGAACCTGTCTGCCAAACCCTGCGTCTCTTGCCCGGTATTGAGGGGTCGAAACACATGGCCAAAGACTATCAATACCGGGAATTCAAAAGCCTCTTACTCTGGAAAATCGCAGCCGCCGAGGCGTCGGGATAAAAAGAGTTGTCTGCGGCAACCTGATTCAACGAAGGAGTGTTTTGCAGATGATAAACTACATAATACGCCGTATTCTGCTCATCATTCCCACCCTCATCGGAATAATGGTCATCAACTTCTTCATAATCCAGTCCGCTCCCGGCGGTCCGGTCGAGCGTCTCATTGCCCAGATCAAAGGCTCTGCTGTTCGGGCGACCGAGCGTATAAGCGGCAGCGGCGGTGCGGCTGAACAGGGCGGAACGGGTGCATCGGGAGGAGAGGCCGGCATACAGTCGAAATACCGCGGGGCTCAGGGTCTCGATCCCGAGCTCGTCAAGCAGATCGAAAAGCTGTACGGGTTTGACAAGCCGGTGTATAAACGGTTTCTGATAATGATGGGAAACTACTTCCGGTTTAAATTCGGCGACAGTTTCTTTCGCGATGAAAAGGTCGTCGACCTCGTTCTGGAAAAGATGCCGGTGTCTATTTCACTGGGCCTGTGGACAACGCTGATCGTGTACCTGGTATCCATACCGCTCGGCATACGGAAAGCGGTCAGGGACGGCAGCCGGTTTGACGTATGGACGAGCTTTGTGGTAACAATCACCTATGCGATACCCGGTTTTCTATTTGCAATTCTTCTTATCATACTCTTTGCGGGCGGGAGCTATCTCAAGATATTCCCCCTGCGGGGACTCGTTTCTGAGGATTGGAGGAGCCTTTCATGGTATATGAAGATTGTCGATTACCTCTGGCATATCGTACTCCCGATAACGTCGATGGTAATCGGCGGATTTGCAGGTCTTACGATGTTTACGAAAAACTCATTTCTCGAGGAGATCAACAAGCAGTACGTCGTCACCGCACGAGCGAAGGGTCTCGGTGAAAACAGGGTTCTATTCGGACATGTGTTTCGCAACGCAATGCTCATTGTCATAGCCGGATTTCCGTCGGCCTTTATCAGCTCACTCTTCACCGGCACCCTGCTCATCGAGGTTATTTTCTCCCTGGACGGTCTCGGTTTGCTCGGGTTCGAGTCCGCGATAAACAGGGATTACCCCGTCATGTTCGGCACCCTGTTCTTTTTCAGCCTACTCGGTCTCTTTCTCAACCTGGTCGGCGATCTCATGTACATGTTTATCGACCCGCGTATAGATTTTGAGACGAGGGAGGTGTAGATGCGGAACAGAGATGACCAGGTAATGTTGAAAAATCCCCGACTCGTCCGCAGGTTCAACAGCTTTAAAACCAATAAAAGGGCATATATATCTCTCTACATTTTTATGAGCCTGTTTATCGTCAGCCTTCTCGCCGAAGTGATTGCGAACGACAAACCCCTTCTCATACGTTTCGACGGAAAATTTTACTTTCCATTGCTCAAGAACTATGTGGAAACGGATTTCGGAGGGGACCTCGAATTCGAAGTCGACTATCACGACCCGTACATTCACGACCGTATAACGGAAAACGGCTTTATGCTCTGGCCGATCATTCCGTATAAATTCGATACCATCGACTATTCACTCGATGTTCCTGCACCGGCGCCTCCTTCACTGAAACACTGGCTCGGGACGGACGACCAGGGTCACGACGTGCTTTCGCAGGTCATATACGGTTTCAGGATATCGGTTATTTTCGGGCTCGTGCTTACTTTTTTCAGCTCGATCATAGGGGTTTCGGCGGGTGCGGTCCAGGGCTATTTCGGCGGCAGGGTCGATCTCATATTTCAGCGCTTTATCGAGATGTGGGCGTCTATTCCCTCTCTGTATCTCATCATTATTATCACCAGCATCGTACGCCCGAGCTTCGGTCTTCTTTTGATAATACTGCTTCTGTTCAGGTGGCTTTCTCTCGTCGGCGTCGTGCGTGCGGAATTCCTGCGTGTGCGAAACTTTGAGTTCGTCAAGGCCGCACGGGCCCTCGGTGTACGCAACTCCGTCATCATCTACCGGCATATTCTTCCTAATGCAATGGTCGCGACATTTACCTTTCTTCCGTTTATACTGAACGCTTCGATAATAGCGCTTACATCCCTTGATTTTCTCGGCCTCGGTCTCCCGTCCGGCTCGCCCTCTCTAGGGAGGCTGCTCGCTCAGGGAAAGGCGAATCTTCAGGCGCCGTGGCTCGGTATCACCTCCTTTGTCGTGCTTTCGGTTTTGCTCTCCCTTCTCGTATTCATAGGCGAGGGGGTGCGTGACGCCTTTGATCCGAGGAGGAATCTCGTATGAGCCTGCTCGAGGTAAGAAATCTTTCCGTAACCTTCAAAACGGGGGGTCGTGAGGTGCAGGCGGTGAAGAATGTATCGTTCGATATAGCGGTGAGTGAGACATTCGCACTCGTTGGAGAGAGCGGGGCGGGCAAATCCGCCACCGCGCTTTCGATTATGCAACTTCTTCCGGAGGGAAGGGTCTTCTACCCGTCCGGGAGCATACGGTACAGGGGCCGTGAATTGATGGGTATCAATGAAGATGCGCTTCGTGAAGTACGAGGTAACAGAATATCAATGATATTTCAGGAACCGATGACGTCGCTCAACCCCCTGCATACAATCGAAAAACAGATCGGGGAAACGCTCGTGCTTCATAAAAAACTCTCCGTGGAAGAGGCGCGTGAAAGAACCGACAGCCTGCTCAACCTTGTTCAGCTTCAGGAGGCGCACGCCAGGCTGAATGCCTATCCTCACCAGCTCTCAGGAGGCCAGAGGCAGCGTGTGATGATCGCGATGGCACTTGCCAATGAACCCGAGCTTCTCATCGCAGACGAGCCGACGACAGCGCTCGACGTCACCATACAGGCCGAAATACTGGACCTGCTTAAAAAACTTCAGTCACAATTCAAGATGTCGCTTCTGCTCATCACCCACGACCTCGAGGTCGTGCGGAAGATGGCGGACAGAGTCGCAGTGATGAAATCAGGTAAAATCGTCGAGACAGGAGAGATCGATACGGTATTTGAAAACCCCCGGCATGAGTATACGAGGTATCTTCTTTCCTCAGAGCTAAAGGATGTACTCTATGTGCTCGAAACCGTCGGAGAAGAGATAATCAAGAGCGACAATCTGAGTGTTGCTTTTCCTATTTACCGGGGAATTTTCAGGAGGAAAAGGGGTGAAGTAAGGGCGGTTGACCGGGTGTCCTTTACCATAAGGGGCGGAGAAACCGTGGGGCTGGTCGGTGAGAGCGGATCGGGAAAAACATCCTGCGGTCTTGCCCTGCTCAGGCTCATTTCGAGCAGCGGCTCGATTAAATTCATGGGTGAGGAAATACAGGGCCTTAAAAGCAGCGACATACGGCTGCTCAGGAGCCAGATGCAGATCATATTTCAGGACCCTTTTGCAAGCCTGAACCCGAGGCTTACCGTCGGCCAGATCGTCGAAGAGGGAATACGCGTCCATTACCCCGGGGAAACGAGAAGCACACGGGACAGAATGATATCCACGGCGCTCAGCGAGGTCGGTCTCGAGCCGGAGTTCATGAACAGGTATCCCCATGAGTTCAGCGGCGGTGAGAGACAGCGCGTGTGTATTGCGCGTGCGCTGATACTCAAACCGCGGTTTCTTGTGCTCGACGAACCCACCTCCTCACTCGATATGTCCGTCCAGACGCAGATACTGACACTGCTCATCGAGCTTCAAAAAAAGCACAACCTGGCCTATCTGTTTATCACACATGATCTTCGGGTCGTCCGTGTGCTGAGCCATGAGATTCTGGTGATAAAAAACGGACGTGTTGTCGAGTACGGTCCTGTCGAACGGATTTTCCAAAGCCCCAGGCATCCGTATACAAAAACACTCATCAAGGCTGCAGTCGATATGGAGACCGACTGAGTGCACGGACCCGGATTTTTCGTACACCGCTTCGTACCGGGTAACGAATCCGGTTGAGCGGATATAACCCCGCTTACAAGACTTCGGCTTGATGTTGAAGCGGAAAACTCACCGCTTGCCGGCGTCGTTTCAGCAGCGGTACTGTGTTTCACCGTTGAATAGCGTGGTTGTTGGTCTGGTGTTCATATCAGAGCGTGGGTGCAGGGTTCAATACTGTATGCACGTGAGTTTTTAAGGATACCGCATATGCCGCTTGGAACCATTGTCAATGCAGGCGCTGTCGTGCTCGGCAGCCTGCTCGGAATTGCATTGAAAAAAAGCATTTCCAGCAGGATGAGAGGTATTCTTTTTCAGGCGCTCGGGCTTTTTACACTCGTTCTCGGCGGAAAAATGGCATTCAGCGTGCACAGTTTTATCATACTTGTATTCAGTATGCTGATCGGGGGTCTGATCGGAGAGGCACTCAGGCTGGAGGAACGGATTGAGCGGGCCGCAGTTTTAATGAAGCCTGCGTCGAAGGGAAACGACAGCCGGTTTGCGGAAGGGCTCGTTACCGCCTTCCTCATTTTTTGTATGGGATCAATGACTATAGTCGGTGCAATAGACGAGGGGATACGGCAGGACCATTCCCTGCTCCTGACAAAATCGGTGATGGACGGTTTCACCTCGGCAGCCCTCGCTTCCACGTATGGCTGGGGCGTCCTGTTCTCGTTCGTTCCGCTTCTCGTTTTTCAGGGTGGGATAACGCTTGCGGCGTCTCTGAGTGAGCGGCTTTTCTCCACCGTGATGATCGATCAGCTTACCGCGGTCGGCGGAACGATGATTATCGGTCTCGGAATAAACCTTCTTGAAATTAAAAAAATACGGGTGCTGAATTTCTTGCCCGCACTGGTGATAGTCGTACTGTTAACGCGGTTCTTCCCGGATGCATGGTAATCCGGATTCAGCGAATGGAGAAAGATGAATGAAAAAAATAGAGTATCGGGATTTTTCAAACGTCGATATGCGGGTGGGGAGGGTCGTCAGGGTCGAAGATTTTCCGAAAGCCCGCAGGCCGGCGTACAAACTGTGGATCGATTTCGGAACGTTCGGCGTAAAAAAAACAAGCGCTCAGATAACGAAGCTGTACGAAAAAGATGAGCTGATGAACAGGCTCGTTATTGCAATTGTGAACTTTTATCCAAAGCAGATTGCTGATTTTATGTCCGAAGTGCTTGTGTTGGGGCTCGTTCCCGATAAGGAGACAGTGGTTCTTATAGGACCGGACAGGGAGGTGCCGCTTGGTACAAGGGTTCTATAGACCACAGAGGTGGGGGCAGGGGCTGGGATAATACCCTGTTGTTAGATGGTCTATACGGTTTTTAATATCGGTATAAATAAAGTACTGTCTGCTGGCAGCGGCTTACTGGATGTACAGGACATATCTGCATGGTATTAAATCGCACATGCAGGATTCGGTCCTTGCAGGAATCAGTTGTCGAACGGGAGAAGTCTCAATACCTTAGGAGATCGTCATACTCGTGTATAACCTATTTTTTGTCACTATCCCGGCGGAGGATTTATTATGGAGTGCAATTCACCGAAGAACAGGGCTTCATGCAACTGCACATACGAACCGTGTTCGAGAAAGGGCATCTGCTGCGAGTGCATTGTCTATCACCGGTCGATGAACGAGCTTCCTGCCTGCTACTTTTCCAGGAGAGCTGAAGCAGCGTACGACCGTTCGATTGAGGCGTTCATCCGGGATTACGGGGCGAGAGTGTAGCCCGATAAAAGACGGTTGTTAACCGCCTGTGAATGTCACCCGTTTCCCGAGGAAGAAATCCCTCGTGGTTCCTTTTTTAAAAAATGCAGTACCATGCATCTGTAGCGTAACCTGCCATTATTTTTATATTGATAGTATCTTATTATGAGTAAAATACAGGACAAGAGAGGGATCTGTTCTCCACATTCTTCGGTTTGAGAGGTGCATGTCGTGCTTGACAGCGATACCGGGGTAATTTTTCATTATCCGAATTTTGTAGATATAGATGTGGGTATGCGTCCTGTGCTTCATCCGCTGTTCGCGAAGCTCGACGATGGAGTGTCGGAGTTTACCTTTGCCAGCATCTATCTGTTCAGGGAGGCACACGAATACAGAATTTCACAGCTTGACGAAGGTAATTTTGTCATTACCGGCGGCGACGACGGCAGACCGTTTTTCATGCTTCCATTCGGTTTTCCGGATCGGACGACGCTCGATGCGCTTTTCAGCCGGTACCTGTCCTTGAAGGCGGTTACCGAAAAGCAGGTGCCGGTGCTTGAATCGATGGGATACAGGGTATCTGAAGACAGGGAAAACTTCGACTATCTGTACGACAAGTCGGCACTGGCTCTGCTTTCAGGGAGGAAGTATCACAGCAAGAAAAACCTGGTAAACCTTTTTACGCGGAATTATTCGTATGAAGGCAAACCGCTGCGCCGTGAGTATGTCGAAGATGCACTCGGTATTGTGGAGAAGTGGCGAATAGACAGAGACGATCCCGGTGACTATGAAGCGGCGCGCGAGGCGCTTCTGCGAATTGATGAGCTGGCTCTCTGCGGGGGTATCTACTATGTGCACGGCAAACCCGCCGCCTATACGCTCGGAGAGGAGATTGCCGGAGGTACGACGTTTGTAATACACTTTGAAAAGGCCGTCGGCGGATTCAAGGGGCTGTACCAGTTTATCAACAAGAGCTTCGCCTCGATCCTTCCGGATACATATACATACATCAACCGGGAGCAGGACCTCGGGAACGAGGGTCTGAGGAGAGCGAAGATGAGTTACCGTCCGGCCGGTTTCGTTCGGAAGTTTAGGGCGTTCAGCGGGTGAGCCCTGTTCGTTTCTGAGGTTTTTTGGTACCTGATAACCGATCAACAGGGCAGGACAGTTCGGTGGCTTGATGCGTTCCGCTGTAAGAATGGCGGCTTCATTTAACTATTTCTGTTTTTACCGGGTTTTCGATCCGAGGTACGGTACATAGTTCGGTATCGGGGAGATGTGTTTTCATGGGAAATATTATAGTGCTCCCAAAAGAGGTATACACAAAGATTGCAGCCGGTGAGGTTGTCGACGGGCCTTCCGCGGTGGTACGCGAGCTCATCGACAACTCGATCGATGCTGGCGCTGATTCCATCAGAGTCACTATAAACAACGGCGGCAAAGATTTTATTCAGGTCTCCGACAACGGGTGCGGCATGTCTGAAAAAGACGCGATTCTGTCTGTTCAGAAGCATACCACGAGCAAGATACGGCGGTTCGAGGACCTTTCTGAAATCCGCAGTATGGGATTCAGGGGAGAGGCGCTGTCCAGTATATGCGCGGTTGCCGATTTTACCATGATCACCAGACCGGAGGGTTCGACGACGGGGACGAAGATTACCTGCCCGGCAGGGGGACGGTGTGCGGTCGAGCCCGCTGCCTCGAACGAGGGGACCACCGTAATCGTAAAAGAGCTCTTTCGCACCATACCGGCCAGGCGGAAGTTCCTGAAAAGCAACAGGGCGGAGGCTGCAAAAATCAGGGAGGAGGTGCGGAAAAAGGCGCTGGGATTTTTCGATGCGGGATTTCGCTACAAAACGGATGACAGGGTCGTTTTCAATGTGGGACCTGCCGTTGATGAGAAAAAACGTATTGAGGATATTTTCGGCAGGACCCTTTTCCGTACACTGGTGGAATTCAGGGAGGAAACCGACGGCTTACAGGTACATGGGTTTATTTCAGGAAGCGGTGCCACGCTTCCGAATAGAAGAGGCCAGTACTTTTTTATCAATCGGCGCCCTGTGGCGCATCCTTCACTTTTTTTCGCGGTGAATGCTTCGCTCAGAGGTATGATTCCTTCGGGCAGATACGTATACGTCTTTGTTTTTATCGGTATGGACCCGGCCCTTGTCGATGTCAATGTTCATCCTGCAAAAAAAGAGGTAAAAATACAAACCATTGACAGGCTCTTTTCACTGCTCCGCTCGTGTATTGATAAATCTGTCGGGAAACATTTCTACGGTTTGCCTTCATTCCACGGGGGCGAAGACGGCAAGGCGGTCGTAAAGGGACTGTCGAAAGAGAGAGTGCAGAACCGGGAGCGGGAATCCGCCGGATTCCAAAGAGTGACGGGATCGCATGCCTCCTTGTATAAGTCGAGCGGCTTACCCGCCCCCGGACGCAGGGAGGAAGACGCCGGCTTTCCGGGATATGGTATACCGAAACCCGGTGTGAATAAACACCGGGGCGAACAGGTTTCTGCTGCGGAATCATCGGCTGTTTCGGAGCTGAAAGGATTTGAGCCGGCCGGCGGCATGTGGTATGCTGCAGGTACAGGCGGCGTCGCCTATAGAGGCTGTTTGTACCTGACGTACCCCGTATTCGAAGTCGGGGACGATGTCATACTCATGGATCAGCACGCGGCTCATGAACGTGTTTTGTATGAAAGGCTTCTTGCTGCTGCAGATGAAGGGCGGGCGGTTAAAAACCTTCTCATCCCGATCAACTTTACTCCGCCTTCATCGCAGTACGGAGAACTGCTCGACCATCTAGATTCTTTTAAAAATGCGGGGATCGAGCTGGAACCCTTCGGTGACGAGAGCCTGAACGTGCGTACGCTGCCTGCATGCATTCAGGACCGGCGCGAGGAGGAGCTGCTTTCGCTCTTTCTCGAGGAATTTTACAGGGGAGCGGTACAGCCCGATGAGTCGCATATACGGGAATATTTCGTCAGGCTTGCCGCCTGCAGAGGAGCTGTGAAGGAGGGGGACCGGCTTTCCGAGTCCGAAGCGCTGTCTCTTTTAAACGATTTGATGAATGCCCGAATACCGTTTGTGTGCCCGCACGGCAGACCGACGGTGATCCGTTTGACGAAGCGAGAGCTTGAAAAACAGTTCGGGAGGATATAAAGTCATGGTGAAGCGCGATATTCTGGAGAACTGGCTTGCCGAGTATCTTTTCATTCCGGGAATTCGGGACTACACCGAAAACGGGCTGCAGGTAGCGGGGAAGACGGATATCAGCAGGATGGTTACTGCAGTAAGCATCAATCTTGAGGTTATAGAACGGGCAATCGCAGGGAATGCGGATGCAGTTTTGGTACACCACGGGTTGTTCTGGAACAGCGAAGAACGATCGCTCAAAGGGTACAGACGGGAGAGATTCAAACGGATACTGGAGCACGATATAAACGTGTATGCCTATCATCTTCCCCTCGACTTTCATCACGAGATCAGCCACAACCGACTCATACTGAAGGCGATAGATGTTGACAACATTGAGGATCCAGAAAAATTTTTGAGAAAAAGATTGAGTGTTGAAAATACAGAGGCCCGGGTTCCGGCAGGAGGGCTTATCGGTATATTCAAGGATGCGGTAGGGTTTCATGACCTGATCGATAGAATCAACCGGTCGCTTCGGGCCGATGCCAGGTATTTCCACTTCGGTTCCGAGGATGTAAAGACTCTTTTCGTTATAAGCGGAGCCGGAAGAAACGAGCTTGATCGCGTACTCAGGCTGGGAGTCGACGCGTTTTTGACAGGGGACGCAAAGGAGAGTACACCATATATCGTAGAAGAGGCGGAGTTCAATTATATATATGCGGGGCATTACAGCACGGAGCGTCTGGGAGTCTTAGAGCTCGGTAACAGGATTCGGAAAGTCTTTGATATTGATGTTCGTTTTATTGATGTTGAAAACCCGTTATAGGGAAATTCTGAAATACAGTCCAATCACCGGGGTTGAACAGAACGTATCCCGGCCGTTCCCATGGCGAGGGTTTCTTATTCAGCACTACAAATTATGGAGGTCGGAGATGAAACCGGAATATGAGGAGGAGCTTCGCACGGATGCGGTGTACGAAGTTGCGAAAAAAATGCTCATCGCCGCGCGAACGGCACCCAAGGGGCGCGGCCGCGATACCACCGTTCTGGCGGTCGTGCGGAGGGAGGGGATAGAAGCGATATCAGAAAAAATGAAGGAGATGGCGCGCAGGGACGATGTTCCGCAGTTTTTTGTTCGGGATGCGGAAAATATACTTACTTCGCAGGTGATGCTTTTATGCGGAACAAAGATCAAGTCGTTGAATCTCGCCTATTGCGGTATGTGCGGTTACAGGAATTGTGAAGAGAAGAACAAGCATCCCGATCATCCCTGCGTGTTCAACACGGGAGACCTGGGTATTGCAATCGGCTCGGCTGTAAGCGTCGCGATGGACAACAGGGTTGACAACAGGGTCATGTACACTGTCGGCCAGGCGGCAATGGAGATGGGTATACTGGATCCTGAGATCAAGATCGCATACGGCATTCCATTGAGTGTCAGCGCAAAAAACCCGTTCTTTGACAGAAAGTAGCGGTTTAACGTCTCTGTACGCTATTGTGTCGTATAATACTTTCATCAGGAGAAAGCCTGCCGCTTCGAAATAAAAAATTGTAAACCTCTCCGGAATGTAATACAATTGACTGTAGAACGAATTGCCGTATAGATGAAAGGGAGTCTTATGGAAAAGGCTCATACCGTGCGCTTCCCAGTTGTGAGCGGGCTGTTCTATCCCGACAGGAAAGAAGAACTCGAGCGGAGCATAGAGGGATATCTCGCCCGGGTGAGCTCTGAATCGCTTTTTAACGCGATAGCCGAACAGACGGGGATGAAGGATGTTCCGCCGGTTGCGGCTATTTCACCACATGCGGGATATATTTTCTCCGGTTCGGTGCAGGCGTACTCCTATTTTCTGGTACGCTCTTTCTCCTTTGATACGGCAATTGTAATCGGGCCTTCACATCAAACCCAGTTTGAGGGCATATCCGTTAATCTCGATACCGCGTATGAGACGCCGCTCGGCAGGATAAAGGTGAATCTTGAATTTGCCGAAAAGCTCATTTCTCGCAGTGACAGTATAACGCATCATGAGGACGCCCATCTCAGCGAACATTCAATCGAAGTGCAGCTCCCATTTCTTCAGAGGTGCGTACCCGGTGCACGGATCGTTTCTGTGCTTTTGGGGGTACAGAGCTTCGATAACGCATGTTGTCTCAGTGATGCGCTTGCTGCCGTGATGGAGGAAATGCCGGGAAGGTACATAACCGTTGTGAGTACCGATCTTTCGCACTACCATTCGCATGTGGATGCAGCGGTGATGGACGGAGTTTTGATTGACGACCTTCAAAGTATGGATGCTCAACTGCTCGGCAGGCACATCGCCGAGGGAAGATCTGAGGCATGCGGATTCGGCGGCATCCTTACCGGGATTTTTCTCTCCAGAATAAAAGGATCCGGGAAATGCGCTATTCTGCAGTATCGGGATTCCGGGGAGGTCTCGGGAGACAGGAGAAAGGTCGTCGGCTATCTGTCTGCTGTGCTGTACTGACTGCATCCCATGAACCTGAACCGGCTCCTTTATTTCCCTGTTGGAAAACGGTTCTTTTTTTACTTCAGTAGAACGAAATTTCGTTTTATTATAATACCTTTTGGTGATGTATATGGGTGTTCGTCGTCTTAACCAATAGTAGTAGATTTATTAATGCAATAGTAACCTGGTTGTTTTGATGGTATGTATTTTGTATGTTTACGCAGTAGCTTTAATTATTGCAGGGAATAATCCTTTTCGGACAATAGTGATACGTGAAAGCTCTGATTATAACTTGTGTAAAGTAAGTTACAAGATAAAGTGAATGGAAAGTACACTGATAACAGGTGCAGCAGGATTCATAGGATTTCATCTATCAAAAATTCTTCTCTCTCAGGGTATTCAAGTAATGGGACTGGACAACCTTAACCCATACTACGATGTTAAATTAAAAGAAGCTCGCCTCGCCAGGCTTAAGAATAATAGTAAATTTAAATTCTTGCGATGTTCTCTTGAAGATAGAAGAGACATTGAAAGGGTTTTTCGTGACAATTCATTTGGTGTTGTTGTTCATCTTGCTGCGCAGGCAGGCGTACGGTACTCAATTAAGAATCCACATGAGTATGTCCAGAGCAATGTGGTAGGGTTCCTGCACATACTTGAAGGATGCAGGAATCAAAATATAAAACATCTCGTTTTCGCCTCATCCAGCTCTGTGTATGGTGCAAATGAAAAGAGGCCATATTCCATACATCAAAATGTGGATCATCCGGTCTCATTATATGCTGCAACCAAGAAATCAAATGAGCTTATGGCACATGCATATTCGGCGCTATATTCTATTCCAACTACGGGCTTGCGTTTTTTTACGGTATATGGCCCCTGGGGACGTCCTGATATGGCTTATTTTAAATTCACCAGGATGATACTTGAGCGGAAACCAATCGATGTATATAATTACGGAAAAATGGAGAGGGCTTTTACCTATATCGATGACATAGTTGAAGGTGTTTATAAAATAATGAATAAAATTCCGACAAAGAATGATAAATGGGATAGAAAAAACCCCGATCCGGGAATAAGCTTTGCCCCATTTAGAATATACAATATAGGTAATAATAGACCAGTACGTTTAATGCGATTTATTGAGGTGATCGAGGATGAGCTTGGCATTAAAGCAGAAAAAAAATTATTGCCGCTTCAACCAGGTGATGTTATCGAGACATTTGCGGATATCTCTGATTTGCAAAAAGACGTAGGATTCAAACCGTCTACTGATATAAAAAACGGGATTAAGAAATTTATCAGCTGGTATAAAGAATTTTATCATATTTGAGGATGATAATCCTAAAGCGAGACAGCATATATGAATGTTACGATAGTGGGAACAGGATATGTCGGGCTGGTGTCAGGAGCTTGTTTTTCAGAATTCGGCGTGAATGTTACATGTACGGACAAGGATAAAAACAGGATAGATAGTTTAAATAAAGGCATTGTTCCCATATATGAACCGGGTCTCGAAGAACTGATAATTAAAAATGTTAAAAAAAGCTCCCTGCATTTTACAGATCAAACCGCTCAGGCAGTTGAGGGAGCTGATATAGTATTTATTGCAGTTGGAACACCGAAAAGACGTGGTGATGGGTATGCTGATTTGACATATGTATACGAGGCTGCGAAAGAAATATCCCCTTACTTAAAAGGCTATACAGTCGTTGTTGATAAAAGTACGGTGCCTGTCGGTACTGCCAGGAAGGTAAAAAAAATAATAGAATCGGTAAATCAAAACGCTGATTTCGATGTAGCTTCCAACCCTGAATTCTTGCGCGAAGGCTCTGCAATAAACGATTTCATGCGGCCTGATAGAGTAGTTATCGGTGTAGAATGCAAAAAAGCTGAAAACGTTTTAAGAGAGCTCTACCGTCCGCTCTATCTCATTGAGACCCCTATGGTTATTACAAATCTTGAAACGGCGGAGCTCATCAAGTATACAAGTAACACGTTTCTTGCCACGAAAATATCGTTTATTAATGAAATATCAAATCTTTGTGAAGCTGTAGGGGCGAATGTTACAGATGTAGCAAAGGGAATGGGACTCGATAAACGGATAGGACCAAAGTTTTTACATGCTGGGCCAGGATTCGGCGGGTCCTGTTTTCCAAAAGATATAAAGGCATTAATAAAGATGTTCCAGGATAACAACCTCACGGCACGTATCGTCGAAGCAGTGGTACAGGTAAATGAGGCTCAGAAATCTTTTATGGTAAAAAAAATACGTGATGCTCTTGGAGGGAGTGAATACGGCAAAGTAATTGCGTTTCTTGGCCTGACATTCAAACCTGAAACGGATGACGTACGGGAGGCTCCCGCACTTATGATTATTTCAGCATTACAGGAAGGAGGCGCCCGAATACGGGCAACGGATCCGAAGGGTATTGATGAAGCGAAAAAGAGGCTTAGTAGTATTGATTATTTTAATGATCCATACAGTACCGTTCATGGGGCGGATGCGGTTGTGATCATGACGGAATGGAATGAATACAGAGCTTTAAATCTGCGAACAATATTAAAGGAAATGCGGAGCAATGTATTTATTGATTTGAAAAATGTATATATACCAATTGAAATGCAAAAAGCAGGATTCAGATATTTCGGAGTGGGTGCTTCATAAGCAGCCAGTATCCTCGGTTAAAATTACAGTCCTACAGAAGTTGCTCTCGCCTGCAAAGTATTATCAATTTTTTAATCTCCTTTTAATCAATACATGAGAAATTATTTATATCATGCTGATGAAAAGGAGAGTACTGCAATGAGAATATTGATCGCTGAAGACGATCCGTCGCTTTTAATAACAATTGCGAGACAGCTTAGAGCATCAATGTATAGTGTAGATATCGCCAGGAATGGAAAAGAATGGCTCGGCTTTATTGAGATGTTTGAATATGATTGCATTATCATTGATTTAACTCTTTCCGGTTTTGATGGTATAACGGCACTAAGGGAATTGCGGCAAAAAAAAATCGAAACCCCTGTATTGATACTTACGATAATAGATGCAATAGAGGATCGGGTACGCGCACTTGACAATGGGGCAGATGATTATCTTTTAAAACCTTTCTCTTTTAAAGAGCTTCTTGCACGAGTGCAGACACTACTGCGACGGCATGTTGAAGAAAAAGAGACAGTGCTGCGCATAGCAGATTTAATACTTGATACTAAAACTCGTACTGCTCTAAGAGGAGGTAAAACGATAAAGCTTACGTTAAAAGAATATATGATTCTTGAATATCTCTTTACCAAAAAAGAAATGCTTGTTACCCGTTCACAGATTATAGAACAAGGGTGGGATGGTGACTATCGGTGCAAATCTAATGTTGTGGATGTATATATATGCTACCTGAGAAGAAAAATCGATAATGGATTTGAGCGTCAACTGATTCATACAATACGTGGAAGTGGCTATATGCTCACGGATAATAAAAATAGGCATCTGCAATCACGGTAAGGAAACCCTGTTGTATTATGCATTATTGGACGTATCATTCGATGACAAAAAAAACCATAGACTATCGAGTGTTTTGTATCCCCTTGTTTTTAGCCATGATTAAAGAAATTTAATCTTCATTTAATTTTCATTTAATATTTCCCCTTTATAGTTGTGGGTATTGTGTGAAAAAAATATTGTCTGGTAATCGATGTATGGGAGTGTAAGTGGACATGGAATGAAATACTATCATATTTAGCAATAAGAAGGAGGCAAGGATGATTATGAAAAAAAAAGAGATGTCAAATGGATTACAAATTGCGACATTACAAACATCACTTCCGCTCGGTTTTGAAAACAGGGTGATTCTGGTTGTCGATCACGAAGAGCTGATCCGAGAATTAGTAAAAACGGTTCTTGAGATAAGCCGGTATACCGTACTTACGGCAAATAATGGGAGACAGGCTATTGATATTTTCCAGAAAAATAGACACAGGATTTCTCTTGTCATTATTGACTTTGATATGCCGGGAATGAATGGATATGAATGTTCAGTGGCGCTGTTAAAAATGAATGCTTCATTGAAAATAATTGTTTCAAGTTGTGATGGCAGCGCCAGGAATAATCTGGAAAAAGTAAAGTCGATTTCAGCTGGATTTATAAACAAACCATTCCGAATGCAAGAAATGGTAAAAAAAGTGAAGGATATACTGGGATATTAAGCTGTGGCTGTTTTACAACTTGTAAAAGGCACAGGGTGTGTAATCGATTGATAGCAGAATAGAAGACCAGTTGCAACAAAGACAAAAATATTATTTTCAAAAACAATGGGCTATATTTCGTTATTAAAGAATCGGCAAAAGGATGGTGACGTGGATATGGGACGGAAGAGAATTGTTTTTGCCATGATTGAGGCCGGAGGCGGTCATAAAGCTCCTGCAGTAGCGATTGCAGAGGGACTTGCGGAATTATATGAAACAAGATATGAAATTAAAATTATGGACTTTATGAAGGAGACAGGCTGTATCAACCTCGATAGAAAACATAAAGAAACATGGAATTTTTTTTTAGCACATCCTGTTTTGTGTAGGTTAAGCCATAGGATTTCTGATATTGCCGGTATCCTTTTCAGAACCGGACTGAAACGAATCTATTTGCACTCGTTTTACGAGTACGTATATAGTTTCTTGAAACTATATAAACCCGCTATAATATTTTCAACCCATCCCTTTAACACTATTGCAATTGATTATGTGAGAAAGAAATATAATATTAATGTGCTACTTGTCAATTTTCTCACAGAACTGTTCGATTTAACTTCTTTATGGGTGTTGAAGGGTGTAGACAGCTATATCGTTACAACGCAGGAAGCAAAGGATAAACTCGTAAGAAGAGGGGTTCCGGAAAATAAATTACGTGTGTTCAACTATCCTGTGAGGAAACAATTCTTTGAAAGATCGCAATCGAAACAACAGATAGCAGGTAAATTGAGTTTGGATGTTTTTAAAAAAACTCTTTTTATAAGTTTTGGGGGTCAGGGAAGGGAAGACCCCAGAAGATTTATCGATGCTATTGTCCGAGAGAGGTTGCCGTTAAATGTTGTTGTTATTACCGGTAAAAATAAATCCCTGTATACCGATTTGAATGAAAAATACTCTCATCATGCAGGAATGCCGAATATTGTAATCCTGGGATTTGCTGAAAATATAGGAGAGATAATGGAGATATCGGATATCTGTTTTATTAAACCGGGGCCATCGACACTCATGGAGGAAATAACACTGCAAAAACCGATTATTCTCTATAAAGCAGTTCAGATAAGTGAAATAGCCAACATTAGCTTTGTTCTGCATAAAAAAATAGGATTTTATGCGGGTGAAAATGTAAAACATTTTATTGATTCTCTAAAGAACCTTCTGAATGATACATATGTTGAGAAAATAATGGAAAACTATAAAAGTCTGAAAATTAAAAACGGAGCATACGATATTGCGCAATTTATTGCGAATATCAGTGAGAAGAGCGACTCAGACTTTTCTGAAAGTTTTCACCGTGTGTTGAAATAATTCACTCTAATTTTACACCTATTTAAAATAAATTTGGTATCAGGTAAAAACCATGTTTTCTTTTAAAAATAAACCCGTTTACTGGTAAAGGAGAGAGAATTTATACGCTATGGGTGGGTTACTGAATATAAATATTTTTTTACACTTAAACAGTGTTGCTGGAACAAATTCTCTGTTGGACGGTGCTGTTAAAATAATTGCACAGTATCTGCCTCTGGTTTTTATTCTTTTGGTTTTATATTTATGGTTTAAGAAGGGAACTGGAAATAAAAATCTTGCTTTATTAAGTGGGTATTCGGCAATCACTGGACTACTTATTAATTATTTAATAACCTTATTGTACTTTCATCCTCGTCCATTTATGATGAATTTGGGAAAGGTGCTTATTCAGCATCCACCGGACACTTCTTTTCCTTCAGACCATACCAGCTTTATGCTTTCAATTGCGGTGCTCCTAATTTATTTTAAAAAAGCAAGGGCTATGGGATTGATTTTAACTATAGCAGGATTTTTAGGGGGATTCTCCCGTGTATATTGCGGGCTTCATTTTCCTGGAGATATTGCCGGGTCGGTGTGTGTGGCTCTGATTTCTTCCCTGATAATTTTCCTGCTTCGATGCAAATTAGAGATTATAAATAATTTTCTTATAAAATTATGGGTGAGGGTCTCTGGAGTTGAAAAAAAACATATTTAATCGATATGTATTGATAATAATTGGTTTGATCATTTTATTTGCAGTTGGTGTTAAAATATATACTAACCTTTCTTTTCCACGCATAAGTGATTGGAACTACCATCAGCTTCAGCAAATTGACCAAACAAAAGATGAACTCTCCTTTGTAGTATTTGGTGATAATAGAAACTCGAATAGGACCTTTAACGATATGGTAAAAAAAGTTAATAAAGATAATATTATGTTTGCAATTGATGGAGGTGATCTGGTTTTTAATAGTGGAATGGAGAATTATATCTTTTTTGTGAATCAGGTAAAAAGATTTCACAAACCCCTTATGACAGTTGTTGGAAATCATGACATAGAGGGTGAAAGGAATAACTATTACACCCTGTTCGGCAGGTTTTACTATTCATTTCATTCAGGTTCAAGCTATTTTATTGTACTTGATTCGAGTGACTCTACTGTTGATGCATGGCAAATAGGTTGGTTCGAGCAGGAATTACAAAAGGCGCAACAATATAAATATCGTTTTGTGTTTATGCATGTCCCCCTGTACGACCCGCAAGAAGGTGCATATGCAATGGGACAGAGCCTGAAAGATTTAGGAGTTGCAAAAAGACTTAATGACCTTTGTGATAGCTATCATGTAACCATGCTTTTTACCTCCCATATCCATGGATACTTTTCAGGAAAATGGCATGCTACCCCCTACATAATAACCGGCGGCGCAGGAGCCCCTCTTGATGGCGTTAATGCAAAGCACTATTTCTATCATTACATTAAGGTGAATGTAAAAAACAATGGTGTTTTCTATGATGTCGTCAAACTTCCGAGTCCCGATTTCGAATTATTGGACAGGACTGCCGCATATGTATGGATTTATATTTGTTCCTTTTATAATATACATTTCTGGGATTCAATAGTGTCATTGGCAGTTGTCTATTTTATATTTTATGCGATTTTCTATAAAAAATGTATAATATTCAATTTTAAAAATAAATGAGTTAGCTCTAAAAACTAAGGTTTTCAAACCCAAAGGTCTTACGTTGAATTATACAATTCAATGATCTTTGTTTGAATATTAAATATTCGCCCACATTTTTCGGGGGCGTATAATAGAAACCAAAAAAATCAGGTGGAGTGTGATCGATATTTTTCTTAAACATGAGCTGTCCTTCGACAATGAACTATTTGGTCTAAATTACAGATTTTTTAAGTTAATACAAACAAATATGACCTTTTAGAGTAGATTCAAAAATTATTTGTAACAAGTTAGCATGTAACAGATTTTCGCTGAATATCGGGGTTGTTATCTTGTCTGAGTACTGCTGCAGGTAGATTCCTGAGATGAAAAACGGGGCGTTTTCATTTTTTCATAATCAAGTTATCAACAATCTTATGACCATGTTCAGTTTTTAGAGTCCTCGATACTGTAATCAAAAGTACACCGGTTAAAATCAATACAATTCCTATCCACTGGAGTACGGGAAGTGATTCATGAAAACAAAATACACCGCCAAGAACAGGAAGTATTACCGTAATGGCTGAAAAAGCAGGAATAATTCGGATAGCCTTGTCTTGTGTATAGGCGAATTGAAGCATAATCATGGAAATAATTGAGAGCAGGATCCACGTAAGTGCGTAGGGGTTGGCAAGAATTTCCAGTGCTTTTATTAAAATTTTCAGGATAACACGATCAACGGATGATGTTAAAGAAGTATAGTGAATAAATTGTCTTGCAAGAGAGTGGGCCTTTCCGATTTGTGATGTTGAGATCTTTTGAAAAAGAGGTATAAACCCCCCTAAAATACCTGCGAATATTCCAATAAAAACACCGAGTTTGTTTTTTTTTCTTCTTAGAAGAATCCACAAAACAGCAAAAACTCCTGTAATTCCTGCAAGTAGTTCAATAAGTATTAAAGGGGAAATATATGTCGGTTTTACTTTTTTAGTTGCTGCGCCAATGAGCCCTGTTGCACACATAATAATTAATACACCTATAAGTCCATGTTTCGTGACTTTTTCTTTCATGACGAACCTGGTGTAGATGGTGAGAGATGCAAGGCCTGACCCTGCCATTGCACCTACAATTGAGACATTCCCCAAATAAACTGCGTAGAGAATAATGAAAATGGATACAGAAGTAAAAATGGTTGCTGATATCCATATGCTTAAACCCTGTGTCCTGTTTTTTTTCGAAATACTCAGTCCAATCTTTTGCGAAGCCTGTGCGATGTTATGAAGCGAATACCCCAGGAAGGCCATGAATAGTGAAAGAAGCTCTGTTTTCATCGATCCTCTTCCTTTTGATTTGAACGATAGTAACCTCCGACTACTAAAAAACAAGACATAAAGGACCGTTTGCTTGAACCGTCTTCGCAATAATAACCAGCTTTCATTAAACTCAGATTAAAAAAATTTAATTGTATTTTAATCTTTATTTAATCAACTGTAATTACAATTTTACCGAGAAAACCATTTTATGTTAAGGAGGCTTGCAATGCTGAAAATTAAGATGTGGAAACCTGAAATGATTATTTTAGTAACTGTTTCACTTGTTATTGTTGTTGGATTTGCCGGATGCAGTAAAAAAAATGCTTCTTCATCGCCCTCAGCCTCTCCATCAGCGCAGCAGGGAAGCGCTAAATCACAGGAAAAGCCCGTTGCACCGGAAAAAAATCCTCCTGGAGATATTCCTGATAGTCAGGTTTTTGTAAACTACCCCTCTTCCCAGGGGCACTATGAGCTTGAAGTTCCCGAGGGATGGTCCCAAAAGGAAAACGGTCCGAATGTGACGTTTATTGACAAGCTGGATGGGCTTTCAGTGATCATATCCAATACGAATAAAATGCCCGGAGCAGGTGATATAAAAAACAACCAGGCCCGGGAGCTTAAAAAAAATGGACGAGCTGTAGTAATTAGAAGTGTTAAAGATATAAAACTTATAAACGGGCCTGCCGTAAAAATGAAATATGAATCAAATTCAGAGCCCGACCCAGTTACCAATAAGCAGGTGCGTCTTGAAAATGACGTGTATTATTTCTATAAAAACGGAAAGCTTGCAGAGCTCAGATTATGGGCGCCGCTCGGAGCCGACAATGTAGATCAGTGGCAGCGCATTTCAAATAGTTTTAAATGGAGATAGACATGAAAGTTCTTGAAGCCTTTGATATTTACCGTTTTTACCATGTAGAAGAGGAAGAGACTCTGGCACTGCGGGGAGTAAGTCTCTATTTAGAAGAGGGAGAAATTGTTGCAGTTCAGGGTCCGTCCGGCAGCGGTAAATCAACATTATTGGCGTGCCTGTCAGGAATTGATGAACCTGATGGCGGATATGTATCGATAATGGAACAAAGAATTACGCGTAAACCGGAAGCGGTCCGTGCTTCAATTCGGGCTCGATACATAGGTATATTGCTTCAGTCCGGAAACCTTTTTAATCATCTTAGTGTGGAGGATAACATACGACTTCAAATGCGTCTTGCGGATGGTATCGACAACAGGCGGGTGGATGAGCTTATTACCTTGGTTGGGTTACAGCTTCGCCGTACAGCACATCCCTCCCGTATATCCGGTGGAGAAGCTGCCAGGGCCGGATTGGCTGTTGCCATGGCTGCAGAGCCCAAGATACTTCTGGCGGATGAGCCTACGGGTGAGGTTGATGCAGGGACCGAACGGAAAATACTCGAGCTGCTCGAGGATTTTCGAATAAGGGGAGGAGCTGTTCTTGTGGTAACTCACAGCAATGCAGTGGCAGCCTTCGCAGGAAAAACACTAAATCTATATGACGGAAGGATTACAAATAATGAATGAGATATTTGTCGAGATGCGAGATGTGCAGCGCAACTATTTCCAGGGGAAAACGGCTGTTGAAGCACTCAAATCCGTGACCTGTGAGGTAAAATCAAAAGATCATATCGCGATAGTTGGCCCGTCTGGAAGTGGAAAGTCAACCCTGTTGCACTGCATGGGGGGCTTGGATGATCCAACGAAAGGTAGCATACAATGGCCCGCACTTGGCGCAAAAAATGAGCTGAGACCGATCAAAGTGGGGTTTATCTTTCAAATGGTCAGCCTTCTTGCATCGCTTACTGCCGTTGAAAATGTAGAACTTCCCTTGCTTCTTTCGCATATGAGCCAATCCGAAGCAAGGACGGCGGCTTATAATGCACTCAAAGCGATGGAACTTGAGTCAATTGCTGAAAAACTTCAGGAAGAGCTGTCTGGAGGGCAGGCCCAGAGGGTTGCTGTAGCCCGTGCATTTTCATCACGCCCGAAACTTATTCTTGCGGATGAACCTACGGGACAGCTCGATCATCCAACTGCTCAACATCTTTTTGATGTATTACTGGACTCTCTAAAAACAACAGACACTGCTCTGGTTGTAGCAACACACGATACAGCAATAGCTGAACGAATGGATACCATATGGCGACTGGAATACGGTACATTGGAGGTAGAAAAATGATCTTTATCTTGCGATGGATCAAAGGGATAGTTGCTCATAGGCCGGAGCGGTTGATAGGAGCAATAATCGGTGTTGCGCTCACAATTACCCTGTTTGCATCTCTGGGGACCTTTCTTGCCTCCAGCTCTGCCACGATGACGGAGCGTGCTATTTCGGATGTTCCGGTTGACTGGCAGATACTGCTCACCTCTGCTGCCGATCAGACAAAGGTTGAAGATGCTCTGGGTAAAACAACGTCGTATACTATACTTGAGAAGGTTATGTATGCGGATGTGAAAGGATTTACGGCAAAAACGGGAGGGACGGTACAGACAACCGGTAAAGGAAAAGTGCTTGGGATTAGTTCGACGTACCTGCATAACTATCCCCGGATGATACGACAGCTCACCGGCAAGAAAGAAGGTGTGCTGGTTGCCCAGCAGACAGCAGCAAACCTGCATGTAAAGGAAGGCGATGTGGTCACAATAAAGAGAACAGGCATGTCTCCGGTACAGGTAAATGTGGATGGTGTTATTGATTTGCCCTATGCTGATTCGCTTTTTCAGGCAATCGATGTGCCCAAAGGTACTGCTCCTATAGCACCACCCGATAATGTACTGTTAATACCTGAAAAACAGTGGCACACATTATTCGATCCGCAGAGCAAGGCACATCCCGATACGGTTCGGATGCAATTTCATGTTCGAATAGATCACAAACTACCGACCAATCCAGGCGATGCGTATACGTATGTGACACATCTATCCAATAATCTTGAAGCGCGTATTGCAGGAAGCGGTATTGTAGGAAATAATCTTGCTGCAAGACTTTCCGCAGTGCGGGCAGATGCGCTGTATGCACGGGTTCTTTTCCTTTTCCTGGGCTTGCCTGGTGTCATTCTTGCAATTTTTCTTACTTTTTCAATTGTTAATTCGGGGAAGAAACATCTGTTACAGGAGCAGGCGCTGTTAAGAACGCGGGGTGCTTCCGTCACGCAGGTTTTAAATTTCGAGGTTTGGGAGGCTTTGATTATAACAGTAGGCGGTATCGTACTCGGAGTTGTCCTTACCTTTTTAACGGGACGATTTCTCGCAGGGATTCCAATGGTAATAAACAGCGTAACGTTGCTGTGGATTACGGTCGCTGTCGGGGCGGGAGTAATCCTTGCAATGGGATCGGTTATGTTTCTGGCGATTAAGCAGGCGCGTTATTTTACTGTTGCATCATCACGATCGTTGGTGCGAATTTCAGGTACGTCACTGTGGCGGAAGATATATCTCGATTTTATAGTGCTTGCACTCTCCTTTTTTGTTTACTGGCACACTGCAAGTACGGGCTACCAGGTGGTACTGGCTCCTGAGGGAGTGCCGCAAATATCGGTTCATTACGGTGCTTTCTTTGCCCCCTTTTGCCTATGGCTGGGAGGAGTCCTTTTAGCAATACGGTTATGGGAGCACAGTCTTAAAAAGGGGCGTCGAGTTTTCACCAGGATGTTGAGGCCTGTCGCAAGGAATTTATCGGGAATAGTCGCAGCGTCACTCAGCCGTCAGCGGGTTCTTCTCACTCGAGGAGTTATCCTGGTTGCACTCGCAATCTCCTTTGCTGTTTCTACAGGAATTTTTAACACAACATACAATGCGCAGTCACGGGTTGATGCCGAGTTAACCAATGGTTCCGATGTTACCGTGAAAGGAACAACTGCAGCACCGCCGGGCAGCATGCTCACCAAGATAAAATCTGTTTCCGGCATAGTTTCAGTACAGCCCATGATACACAGGTTTGCATATGTGGGAACTGACCTGCAGGATATCTATGGAATTGACCCCGGGCATATTGGTGAATCGACAAAAATGTCTGATGCGTATTTTGCCGGAGGAAATGCTAAGGCCTCATTGAATGTTCTGGCACAGCACCCGGATGGAGTGCTTGTATCGGAAGAGACACGGAGAGATTATCAGCTTCATCAAGGGGACCTATTAAAGCTTCGGTTGCAGTTTGCCAGTGATCATCAGTATCACATAGTTCCTTTCAGGTTTATAGGTGTTGTACGGGAGTTTCCAACAGCTCCAAGAGATTCTTTTCTTGTTGCAAATGCCAGTTACATAGCACAAAAAACGGGAACAGGTGCGAAAGAGATTGTATTAATTCGCACTAAAAGTAACACTACTCCTGCAGAACTTGCCAAACGGGTTGAGAAGGTTGTGTCGTCATTACCGGGTGCCAAAGTAACAGATATTGGATCTACACAGAAGATTATCAGCTCAAATTTGACTGCGATAAACCTTCATGGGCTTACCCGTCTGGAACTGTTTTTTGCAGTGTTGCTTGTTATGGGATCTACCGGTTTGATACTTGCACTCGGATTGAATGAGCGGCGTCGAAATTTTGCGATTCTTGATGCGTTGGGAGCAAAAAGCAGGCAACTCGGAGCATTTATCTGGAGTGAAGGACTGCTCATGCTTGGCGGTGGAGTGGTCATTGGCATGCTTCTTGGTTTTGGAGTCGCACACATACTGGTTAAGGTATTAAAAGGCGTGTTCGATCCACCTCCAGAACATCTCATTTTACCATGGGTGTATCTTGTAGTACTGGTAGGAGCAGCGGTTGTTTCAACTATTATTGCGGTAGGTGGTATGAAGAGAATATCTCACAGACCGGTTGTGGAAGAATTGAGAAAGTTGTAAAAAAATAGTATCTATTCAGCTATATTTAATCCTATCTCTGGCAATAAAGCATTATCAGCAAACACATCTTGAATCGCCGATATGACATTTTTGCCTCGTTTCTTAATTGTAGAGATATAACTACTAATTTTACAAAACGATAATGTACCTTCAAAACTTCGAAACGTCCCGGATATGTTCTGCTGCACCTTCATCATACGAAGATCACGTTCCCCAAGATTATTATCAAATGGTACAGCAAAATCATACATGAATGCCAGCGTCGCTTTCTCATATCGATTTAACCGGTCCAGCAGATTCAACGCATCACTCTTCTTTTTACGACCACGCTTCTTCTTTGTTCCCTCTTCGGCAGGTGGTGGGTTCGCCCGCATCCCTGCCGTTATAATCCTCCGGTACCTCTCCTCATATACTTTAATCGTTTACCTGTCAAAACCTTCCCGTTTGGTCTTCTCATTTTCTCCCTTTACCCCTCACAAAAAATCTATCATCTCTTGTGCCCACTCCTGACCATACTGCTCAAATATAAACGTTAACTCGCGAATGTGATGCGCATTACACAGAACATGTTCACACACATACTTGAAATAGCTGCTCCAGCCGTCATGCACCGATTTCCCTCCAAACTTCGGAAGAATCCCTATCTCTTCAATTGCTTCATTTCCTCTCTTCTTGTGTGGCTCATAGTAGGTGAACTCATCCGTACTCGATACATGCAGCCAATGCAGCTTCCCCTCACCCTTCATTCCTGTTTCATCAAAATGTGCTATCGGCGATGCTATAATGCCCTCTTTATATCCCCACAAGTCTCTTCTAATCGTTCAGAACAACTCCTGTCAATATTTACCAGCGTCCCAGAACTCAGCGGAACCAAAAATAAATCTTCAAAGAGTTCCGCAGCCCTCTCATAGGACAAAAGCCCATAATTCTTTATGTATACCGCATACGTCTTCAGCCGATCCCCATACTGGGTCTTGTGGCTCACCCCTTCAGGAAAAACAGCCACGCTCACTTCTCCACAGTGCTCACATGCTTTTATTTCAGCCCGGTGCCCCGTCGCCTCAACCTTTATTGCAGGTATCTCGAATACCTGCATCCTGTCATAATCAATCGCTTTGCTCTTTTTCAAAGATCTCCCATCATTCCCACAGATCCCAACTTTATGTATCGAAACCTTATCAGAATGTGAACTCATCTGTAACGTTTTCCCTTCATGACCTTTCTGACCTCCAGGCCTCTCCCCACTCTTTACCCTCTTTTGTTTCAATGGCCTCTTCCTATACCCGTCACTCGATGGAGGTTTACTGCTGTTATGGCTGTCTTTCTTTATGATCGCTTCTAATCCCTGTATCCGCTTCTCTTGTTCTCGTATCCATTTTCCCTGTCCCTGAATTTGCCTCTCTTGTTGTTCAATGACCTTTTGTCGTGATTCTACTTTCAAGCACAAGCTATTCAGCAGATCCTGAATAGCATAATAAATGAAACAACTGCATCAGGCCCTACTTCATAGAGCTCAAGCACCTGTTCTTTTTTAATATCGAATATCTTTTTTCTTGTATCCTTTCCCATTACTGATAAGGATATCAAGTATATTCTAGAAAGTTTAGCATTTTATAACTTCTATTATTCTTTAACTTAGAGCTGTATAATTCTTCTTCTTTATTTCATATTTCTCTTATAGCTGAATAGTTACCAAAAGTTTTAAAATAGAGCTGGGACTTCAGGCTAAAGATGAGCAGGAATATGGTAAGGGAATATTGTGGGATTATCACTTATTTGGTGGACAAGGGGTTGGAAAAAGAGCTTGAAAATAATCTGTTAGATTATAAGATTACCTTTGACAGGGGTTCAGGGGAGGTGGGTATACGTGATGGCGTTGAGCTGGGGAAATAGGCGAGATATCGTCATCAAAGAGTGGATTACTCACCACCAGTGCTCAAAGCAGCCACGAGGATTGTCGTAGAGCGATTTTTTTTATGGGGTGGTGTTTTTTTTATATCCCCTAAATCAGAGTGGTTCATGAAAGTTCGTGTTATTATGTGTTATTATTATGATAAAATCGGGATGGCGGGTGTAATTGATAACCCTAGCGTCACTTGACGCTATTTATAATTTTCATCATCTAAAATTGATTTGAGTTAATATAATGTATGATATAGTGAAAGATTTTAAAAACGAATTTAAAATTAATACTATTTCCGGTCTAATGATGCTCCATTACTTCAAATGGCCATGGTGCCTGGAGGATCTTACAAATTATGTGGATGATATATACCTTTTACTCCACTACTCACCTGGGTTCAGGGCAGAATGGCCAAAGCACATACCTAAAATTCAGAATTCAATGATAGTAGAAACAAATAACGATTGGGATGTTATGGAATGGAGGGACAATCAGGGACATTTTAGGGAAAAACTTTTAAGGGCTCTCGATATTATTTCTCCTAATCTTGTTTTTTTCCCTGATGAAGACGAAGCTTTTCCGGAACCAGAGTTTTTAGTAAAAGACCTTCGCAGATTTTATAAATCTAAAAAACAACAGCTTGCTTTTAAACGTTGTAATTTCTGGGATTCAATGGACACGGTGAGAAAAGACAGATGGATTTATTATGGACCACATGTAAAAATATACAAATGGAATCTGGGTTTGAGTTATATGCCTTATATCGGTTTTAACCGGGTAACAATGTATGGTAGAAAAAATATGCTTGCGAAAACGGTAATGAAACATTATGCATATATGGATCGAGCTGAAAGGGAGAGAAGGTATTATATATTATATAAAGAGAAACAAAAAACTTTTAAAAATCTATTAAAAGAGCCCAAACTAATAAAATACTCCAATGCTCGAAATGCTCCACGAACGTAACAAAATTATAGCAAGAAATTGAAGTATGTTGGTGAAATATTTGTTCTACCTATATAATCAGATTTTTATAAAACCGGGCAACTGCATGAGTTTGTTTCTCTACAGAAAAATGCTGAGCTCTACGTAGACCTTCCTCCCCCATCTGTCTCCTGAGTTTTTCATTTGACGCAAGCTGGTAAATAGCATTTGCAAGTGCGCCCGGATCACCGGGAGGAACAATGAATCCTGTTTTTTTAGAATGCACCAAATGCGGCAACTCCCCGATATTCGTAGCGATTACCGGAAGACCCGATGCCATAGCTTCTATAATTACGAGACCGAATGCTTCAATATAAGCGGGGTGACAGAAAACATCGCTGGAAGCAAAAATTTCAGGAATGTCACCCCTTGAGCCGAGAAAATGAAAGTGAGATTTCAGCTCATTGCTATTAATGAAGCTTACAATATCTTTTACATATTTTTGATTTTCTCTTTTTTCCTCACCTGCAACTACATAATGAATCCAGGGATAATTTCCAAGTAACTGTGCCGCTTTTGCTAAATCAAAAAGACCTTTTCTGGGTACTAAGGAACCAACATATGTGACAATGATTTTCGCTCTTTTTTTTATTTCTTTAATATCTGAAACCGGTTGAGCATTTTGAAATCGGTTTAAATCTACAGCAGGGTATATTAATACGGCATTTTTCATTCCTGAAAAAAGCTCATACTGTGCTCTCGAAATTAGTATTACTCCATTTGCCACCCATTGGATGGTTCTGGCATAGAATCTTTTATTCCCAAGGTATTCATGAATATGCCATACAACCTTTTTCTTTAATAATCGTGAAATAATTACTGGCCATGTTTTCACTAAAGAGTTCACATGAATAATAGCTGGATTTTCTTTTTTGACTATTTTTATAAAACTAATAATTTTGTTAGGATGTTTTAAGATTTTATAGTCGATAGACCATTCCTTTAATAACACTTCCAGAGGACCGGTTTTTGGCAGTATAAAAAAGGCATTAAATCCGTATTGAGGTAAGTATTTTGCAATTTGTGCTATTGAAAGAGGAGCCCCGGATAAATTTGAATTGTGTGAAAAAAATACAACCTTCTTATTCTTTTCGGTATCAGTCTTCAAAATCGGTTTTTCCTTTGGAGTGGGATGCGCCGTCGAAGCATCCGAATATCAGGAAGTAACTTTGCGTGAAGTTACTTAATAGAAGCGGCGCATGTCCCTAGCGGGATCGAGTATCGATAAGTAACTTATGTTGAAATTACTGAAAATTTATTTCTATCCAACAAGATTGCACAAAAAATAATATATTTTCTTGTTATAACAATTTCTTATATATTTGATCAATTTTATCGATCATTATTTGGGAGGTAAAGTGGTTATGAAATCTTATGAGAGCATTTTTACCAAGTCGAATTCTGAGATTTTTATTTATTATTAGTAAATGCAATTTTTTAGATAAATCAATCACATCGTTTTTTTTACATAGAAGAGCACTTTCACCATTTTTAAACATCCAACAGACAGAAGGGATGTCATTTGTAATTATTGGCAGCCCTTTAGCCATTGTCTCGACTAATACATTCGAGCACCCTTCAAAAGTCGTGGGCAAAACAAAAATGTCAAATATCTTAAGTATTCTATCACCTCGCTTCACGAACCCTAAAAATAACACTTCATTCTGCAGACGTTTTTTTAAAACAAGTTTTTCAAGCCTTCTTTTTTCCGGGCCATCCCCAATAATAAGCATCTTAATTCTTCTATCGTTCAGTCTGTGTTGTACTATATCAAAAGCTTTAATTAGTATATCAAGTCTTTTTGTTTTGTGTAATCTGCCCAGGTTTCCAATAATCAAACTTCCTTCCAATCCGTGCTTTTTAGTTATAGTTTGGATTTTTTTATAATCATCTCCCTCTCTACTTTCATAACCGTTATAAACTACTGTAACTCTATTATCCGGGAAACCTCTATCCGTAATGATTCGTTTTTCCTCATCAGAAACTGCAATAAGGGTCTGTGCATTTTTTTTTGATATAAAGGCTGAAAGTTTATAGTTTATAAATTTAGATACGGTTGATCCCTGATGAGCAGAAAGGTGAAAAATTATGGGTGTATTCGGTAATATTTTTTTGGTGAATTTGACAAACTCATGGGCTGCATGTACGTGAACGATGTCTATTTGGTATTTATTGTGGATTTCAGCAAGCGTGTTTTTATAGACTTTTATGTTTTGTAGCGATGTCAGTGTAATATCAGGAAATTCATAATAGCTTACGTCCAATTTTAAGAATTCATCAAGAATTTCTCCTCTTGGTGCGAGTAAGATTAAATTATAGTGGTTCCTTAATGCCCTCATTAATGTAAGTACATGTTTTTCTGTTCCACCTTCTGCCATATATGGAAGAACATGAATAATAGTTTTCAAATAGTTTTCTCCATTACAATTTTTCTTGAATTGCTTCCAGTTTTTCATTTGCTGTTAAAAAATAGATACTGCTAATAACTCCTGCTAAAAGCCAGAAGGGGAGTGCAACTTTAAGAATCCAAATAGTCGAGTTTGTTAAATTTCCCACAAGCATTCCGCAAAAACTTGCTCCAACACCAAGTGATATATACTTTTTTTTATAATGGGAGAAAGATTTAAGCCACCTGTATATTACAATTGCGATTATTGAATTCCCAAATAGCATACCAAATAATCCATTTTCAGCCCAGAATTGAAGTACAAAGTTATGGGCATAGGTAAACCAATTGCCGCTTCCATAGTAGGGTGTAAACTTAGAAAAGTTGTTGGTCCCCACTCCCAACAACCAATGATCTTTTATTATTGCCAATGCAGTTTTAAAAGTATCAAGTTGTTGGCCGTGTTCCAAAATATTTTGTGAGTCTTTTAGGTATAAATAATCAAATAGATGTCTTAACCCTTGAAGTACATCTACTTTAAATGATAAAAATATTACCATTCCAATCATGGATAGAAAGATAATCAATCTTGGATAATCAAAGCTTAGAAGTAAGATCGCGACGACTAAAAAACTAATTATACCGCCTCTATCGTAGGTAAAGATGATACCAAGGCCGCAGGCGAGAAGATATACAAAGGAAATCCAAACATTATATTTTTTCTTTTTTTCTCTTAAAAATCCATAACCAATCCCTGAAAGCATTACTAAAATATCCGGAGTACTCGCTTTTCCAAGTGTGAAAAAAGTATATCTTTTAAAATAAAAATCTTTGTGGATGAGGTCACCGATAACATGATAGAAAAGGTAGCCCAATATTATTAAAGCAATCACCAAACTCGTGGGCACTACCAGTTTAATGAACGATTCATCTTTTTCATACAGAGAAAACCTTGCAAAAGACATAGGGATGATTAACACAAAAAACCATGAAAGAGAAAGGAGTGTTGAGATTAATTTATCAGTAGAGAATAATGATGAAATCACAGCACTCAGGGTGAAAAGAATAATAAAAACTACCATTGTGCTGTCTTGAAACAAAAATTTCCTTTTTTCCTTAAAAAAAAGACCAACAATAAATGCAATAAGCAATACACTAGCCGTATAGTCGCCAAAACCAAACCACGTCAGAGAAAAAAGCAAATATAAAATAAGTGATTCATACGAATGCCTTTTAAAAAATTTAAAAATATAACTCATTATGCGATATTCCTTTCATCTTTATTTTTGATTATGAATTTACACCTGGATAATGCTGCTGAAAGAGAATTTTCTCTAAAAATCCTCTTCTGAAAATACTTCGGCTGAAAAAATTAAAATTTCAGTATCCGGTTTTTTTCAGCAATCGCCATTTATTCCTGCTTTATAGCAGGTATGTTCGAGAAAGGTATTTCTATCCCACCCCTGTTCTTTAGCTACCTGAGGGAGAAGAAGGCCCTGATTGAATCCACGCTTAATGATGATTCCATGTTTCCCCACCTCTATTTCATCAACGCTCTGTATCTTTATTAAACGTGACAAAACTTATATTTCAATATCAATATCCTTAAATTCATCTCGCTGTAGAGAGGGAAAACGTGGGTCCTTGAATGATGCAGCTATTGCCATATCCCTTACTACTTCCCAGGCTGTTTTATTGCTTCCACATAACCGATGCAACCCCTCAAAGCTCCATGTTTGTGCAAAGTAACAAAGGCAACTTGTAGTACTGATAATACGTATGTTGAAGAAGAGAGTACAGGTAGATCTTTATTTAAAAGGCGGGCATGTATTGTTTCACGAGCAAGTGTCAGAAGTGTTTTTCTTTTGTCTTTTATAAGCATTCTTTATTTCCTTGATGAATTATATAGACGAGTGTCCTTCAATGTCAAGTAAGTTTGAACGATTTTGGCACCATGTCCCCCGTTTCAGCAAGAGTCAGATGAAGCAGAACAAAGCCCATTATAGCTCAATTTCTTATTGTACGAATAATCCACCCCTCCTTCTTACTCCATATACCTCATATATTGAAGAATCAATGTCACTCGTCTCTTCCTCCCTTTTTCTAACAGAGACAACGCATTGCCTTGTACCTTAACAAGAAGCACTTGAAATGCATCTATATCAGCATCACTAAACCGAACTAAAAAGTCCCCCGCAGTTGTCGGATCCGGCACACTCTCTGTTCCCAATACCTTCAAAAAACTTTTCTCTTACTGTAGCCTCTCAATATAAAGCAGATTCTCACCACCGGTTAAAAAATTGTACACAATATTCAATACATGATCAGACTCACTGTAGGGTCTATGCCTCTGTAATAGAGAAAGATTCTGATCGATGGTTTTAACTATTCCTAATTTCTTGATCAGGTTTCTCACAATAACTACCCCAGAATCACTCAACAAGGGCGCTTGTTTATTTTGTTTGAGTACTACAGGTGGATTTGTAAAATGTGCTTGATTTTTTTCTACTATTTGGTATAATTTTTTTTTATATCAATTTAAATTCCTTCTATGTGTTTGTTGGTATGTTGTAATTCACTATTATTCAAACACTTAGGGGGTTTTTTGTAAAGTACTTTTTCATTATCGCTTGATTTAGGTAGAGATAGTAAGGGGTGTGTCTCCTGGGGAAAAGGTAGCAGTTTTGGGAAAATATGAGCCCTCAGACGGAATGAAAATAGAGGTTGTACAATAATGAAAATATTAATTGCCTATGTATTGAAAAACAGGATGGCAATAATTTTCATTGTATTTATTCTTGTAGTGTTAGGAATCTATTCTCTGTTTAGTCTGCCTCACGCTGTTTTCCCCAGAGTGGTTTTTGCATATCCTCATTGAAGTAAATAGGGGGGTCGTTCCTTTAAAGGATATGGAGCTGAATATTATTAAAACCGCTGGAAGACGCAATGCAGACTGTTGCGGGAGTAACGGATACCAGATCTGAAATCCGAAGGGGGTCAGCAGAACTTGTAATAAACTTCGATTGGAATATTAAACTGGATAATGCTTATCAATCGGTACTTGCAAAAGCTGGTGAAGTAAAGTCTATGATGCCGCATGATACAACAATGACAATTACCAGCATGACTACCAGCACCTATCCGGTTGCTATCACAGGCAAAATGAGCGGATAAATGCACGATTCTTCAGTACCGGGATTCCGGCGACAGGAGAAACGTTGTCGGCTATTTATCCGTTGTACTGACCTGAGGAGGGGAATAAAATGTTGAGTAAAGAGGAAAAAAAATCTCTTATAGAGCTAGTGAGAGATACAATCAGGGCCCGGCTAAGTGGAAAGCCCCTGCCTAATTTCAGTCCCTCAACCGAGCGGCTTTCACAAAACTCTGGTGCATTCGTTACGCTACACAAGAGAGGTGCTCTCAGGGGCTGTATCGGATATGTTGAGGCAATAAAACCGCTCTACCAGTCGGTGAAGGATATGGCACTTGCAGCAGCGTTTCAGGACCCGCGGTTTCCGCCGCTCTCCGAGAGCGAGTTTAAAGACATCGATGTCGAAATTTCCGTCATGTCTCCAATACAGCGGATTACCGATGTCGATGAAATCCAGGTCGGTACGCACGGCATAATAATTAAAAGCGGTTTCTATCAGGGGCTGCTTCTGCCACAGGTGGCAACGGAGCAGGGATGGGACCGGGACACATTCTTGCGTCACACTTGCTACAAGGCGGGACTCGACGGTGACCGCTGGAAAAAACCCGACACAGAAATTTATGTGTTCTCTGCCGAAGTGTTTTCAGAAAAGGAGCTGTAAGCAGGCTTAGAAGTGGCGTACGTCCTTTACAAGATGTATCCCTGGCGGGACCAAGTATCAAAAAGTAACTTGTTCGAAATTACTTGGAATGGGACGCAATCACTATAAAAGAGGCTTCAGCGCAGTGATGATCCGTTGGGCTGTTTTTCCGTCAGTAGAGGTGTATGTGTCCTCCACTATCTTTTTCTGAACCCCCGTGTATCTTTCCGGATGTTCGATGTTATTCCTGATAACATCAGGTAAATCTTAAAGCAGCGACACCACATCACCTGCAGCTCATATTTTTTTCTTTTACTTCCGTAAAGGAATCGTAAACCGCTTTTGTTGTTAAGAAATATCACGGGGCGGAGAAATGCGATGTGCTCGCAGGAGACACCGGAAACATCAGTGATTAGGAGATCGGCCACAGCCAAAACCGGCACAATATCGTAGATTATATTGCTGTTTTCAAGGATAAGTATATTCTTTTTGTCCCTTATATTATCCTTTAGCCTGTTCACGAGTGCCTGCCTGTATGCATAGAGGTTCGGGTGAAGCTTGATTATAAGCTGGTACTCTCCGGGAAAGTAATCAGGCATTTCTAGGCCGAATTTCCTGAAAGACGAGTTTCCCATACCGTCCATCCATGTCGGTGCTTAGAGTACTGTTTTTTTTTTGGATCGAGTCCCAGACTTCTAATCTCCGCATCACGGCTGTACGTCTTTTAAAAATTCTATCAGCCTTCAGGTTGCCGTTCAGTTTTTCTAAAAGGTCGGTTCTGAAACCGATCTGTTTTATCGAGCCGTTAATGTAAAATCCTTAAACAGGTTTTCGCCAATTGATGATTCAATGTAAAGAGGTTATATTAAATAGAGCATTGATTGTTCAGGATTTCTTCAACAAAATATAGTGTGTACCCTCAAAAAAAAGTCCAGAATTGACTGGGTGTACTCCCTGCCGTCGATGAGCGGTATTATCCGGACGCAAAGCGTCCGGATAACATATTGAAGGAGAGGCGTTTACCATAGTGGATACATGGCCACTTATCAGTGTATGTCTGTTGAGCTTCAACAGGCTCGAGTATTTGAGGAAGTGCCTCGATTCCTTCAGGAAAAGCTGCAGCTACCCGAACCTGCAATACATTGCAGTCGACAACGGTTCGATACGGGACGTTGTCGATTTCTTGAAATCCCTGGATTTCCTCGATACCATAGTGTTCAACAGCGAGAACATGGGAATGGGCTATGCGATGAACCAGGTTCGAGAGACGGCGGATGGGGAGTATTTCTTCAACCTGGAGAACGACTGGTACTTTTTTTACCGTTCGGACTGGATGGAGAGAGGAGTGCTTCTCTTTGAAAAGGATAAAAGGGGCGAGTATGTGAGAAAAAAACCAGAAACACTCCCCCTTGGATTGGTGAAGTATAAGGTCGGAGCCGGGATAGGCAACTACACCAATAACCCTTCACTCATGTCGAGGAGGGCGTATGAGGATGTTGGGAAATACCCTCAGTACAGTACAGAGTATAAATACGTATCCGAGGATGTGCATCATGTCGAGTCCCACTATATAAAGAGGTTCAGGCAGAAGTATGCATGTACGCTTTCTGAAACGCCATGCGCTGTTCATATCGGCGGCAATACGACAAATCCCAATTACGGCAACAGGGGCAGGCTGAAATACGATGAGCTCGATGAAAAGCTGCAGGGCAAGTGGAAGGACGGAAAGTGGCATATCACCTATCACTATATGAGGCTCTGGAACAGAATGAAAATCAGAAAAACGCTGAAAAAAAACGAGGAGTTTGAACGCCGGCGTATGCGGTAATATGCGCATCCCAGAAAAAATCGAGGATATTCTTTATTGGAAACCACAATCAATGCCGTTGTCGTAACCTATAACAACAGGGATCTTCTTGACCGCTGTATCTCGACTGTTGCCGGATCGCTTGAGAAGACACCGTATGCAGGCAGGATTACCGTTGTCGACAATGCATCGACGGACAGTACGGCTGAGCTGCTTGCGAATTGTTACCCCTCGGTGCGGCATATCAACAACAAAAATAATCTTGGCCTGACAAAAGCCCTGAACATCGGTATAAAATCGGGCTTCGACTGTGAGTACACCCTGCTTCTGAATGATGACGTGGAATTGTTTCCGGATACGATTTCGAAGATGATCAGAACCCTGCATAACAACCCCGGTGCAAAGGGTATTCCAGCCTGCCTTATCTACCCAGACGGAAGCGCACAGAGAGTCAAGCTGAATATCATCGGTGTTCAGAAACGCATAAAACCTGGAACCAGGTACATCAACTTCGCCGGAACGACCGCATGCCTGTACTATACGGAGATTTTCAAACGGCTTGGTCTGTTTGACGAATTCTACTTTTTTTACAACGAAGATCTTGATTTCTCACTCCGCGCTAAGAGGGCGGGAATTCGTTTCGTCTTTAATCCCGGGATAAAGGTGATTCATCATCAGAATAAGGGGAGAAAAAAGGCCAACAGGGCAATCAGGCCCTACTTCTATGCCACAGATTACTATTTTTACCGGAAGAATTACGGTATCCTGTTTTCAGCTGTGTACCTTGCTATGGCGCTCACCCACATTGCGTACAGTAGGCGAAAGTTCACTAAAAATAATGAGAACGAAAGGCTACTACTTCTCCTTGAAGGAAAAAAGAAGCTTAGAGAAACTATCAGGAATTTCAAGAGGCTTTGCAGTGACACCTCTCATTCGTAAAATAAATGCGCTGAGGGTGGTTTCGGAAGCGCAGGTGATGGGTGAAAAAGCTATTCCCGTACTCGAACGGCGAATCGAAGATGCCCTTTCAAAATGCGGGAGATGTATCATTGCTGTTGCGGGCGGTCCGGGATGCGGCAAGTCAACGCTTGCCCGCCGGGTAAAAGAAGAGGGGCTTTTTTACATACCTGCAGAAAAATTATTAATTATAGATGATCTTCGTGGATCAGCTGAAGAGCATTACTCCAGGAGACAACTGAAAACTGTTATACAAAAGGCAGTCGATAAAGTTGTTTTGCTCTTCGACTACAGGGCCGCAGTATATTTGAAGAATGCAGATATTTGTATCATCCTCGATCTTAAGGAGGAACAGCGCCTGAAAAACCTGAAAGCGCGATCTAACAGGGGATACAGAAGATACAGGGGCAGATTCTATAGCGTTCCTCCCATTCCCCTGCGATGGACGCCGGAAGATGTGTACGTATGCGGCGACATCGGCCTGCTGACAGGAGCAGAACAAGGATGAAGGTCTGTATCGATATCGACGACTATCACAGCTTTCCCCGCTGGGATTGCAGCGATATTCTGCAGGAGCTCTTATCCAGGTTTCCGGATATCAGGTTTACTCTTTTTTTTACACCGCTCATGAAAAAGATTCCTCTTACCGATTATCCCCATGCACTGGACGCCGTACGCAGGATGATAAAAGGCGAAAGCGTGGAGGTTTTTCCGCACGGGCTGACGCATACCAAAATCATAAACGGTGAATTCGGCGGTCTTCCCAGAGCGTGGGCAAGGCGACGCATTCATAAATCCTTTGATAGCTTAACCAGGGCCGATATTACCGCCGGCAGGGGATTCAAGTTTCCCTGGGACCTGTACAACAGGGCTGCCCTTGACGTGCTTGAAGAAATGGATTGCCTGCTTTTCTCCCATAAGAGGGTACGCGATTTCAAAGGTCGGCAGGTGTCGTGGAGAGAGGGACAAAAGGTGAAGAAGAGGTACATTCAGACTGCCCACTACGATTACGGCAGACCGGCCGGACCGGATGGCGGCTCCGTGATTTACTATCACGGGCACGCGCAGAACATGCGGCACAACGGAATCCGTGAATCCTGCGACAATCTGACTGCGGAGCTCAGAGCACTAGGAGCGCCCGGCGATGTAGAGTTTATTTTTTGTTCACAGCTTGCCGGGTCGGCCGGTACATCACCTGCAGGAGTAATATGAAAAATGGACGAGCGGGAGAAAAAGAAACAGATACGGCGAATCAAACGGAAGATACGGCGGCTGAAGTGGTTTCCCTCGTATCAGGAGTTTTCCGAGATAGGTATAAAGGGGAAGAGAAACCAAGGAGAGCGCTACCGATACCTCGATTTTCCGCTGTGCAGAGACAAGATTGTGGCCGATTACGGGTGCAATATCGGCCAGACTTCCGTAAAGGCGGCGATGGCGGGGGCCAGGCGCGTCATCGGCATGGATTGTCAGGAGGATACCATAGACGCTGCGAATACGATTAAGGGCATCCTTGATGTCGGCAATCTCGATTTTTACGTTATCGATTTCAATTCCGACCGGTTCGAGGAAGATGCCGGGAAAATTTTCAACGGCGATATTCCCGATATATCCTTTTTTCTTTCCGTATACCGGACAAAGGAGCTCAGGGACAGGGATGGTCTGTTCAGGTTTATCATCGAGAATACTCGTGAAACGGTCTTTTTCGAAGGACATTCAGACAGGAAAATCGATACACGGGATTACTATGAGGATGTGCTCGGACGTTTCGGCGTAGAATACCGGTTTCTGGGGTACAGCCAGCACGACACCCGACCCTTTTTTACCGTCAAACCGCCCGGTCGGAGACCAGTCAGATGAAACCTGCATACTTTATTGCAAACTCGCCGCACTATTTACCGACCGTGCTTCCCCTCATAGGGGAGACAGGAGGAACACTTGTCACCTTCACCAGGCGCATTGAACGGTATATCCCGAAAGCACTCAGGAGTAATTTTACGGTTCGGTACTTTTTGCATTACAGGAGCCTTCTGAGACATTTTGAAGAACTGTCGGTAGATGTGGTGGTGCATCCGAGCTTTTCGATACAGTACTTTAAAAACCGGCCGGGTGTACGTCATGTCCAGATTTTTCACGGTACGAGCGATAAACCGTTTAATTTTCATCCAAGTCTCGCAAGATACGACCTTATTACAGTACCAGGCCCCAAGATGAAGGAAGACATTATTAAAAAAGGCCTTGCGCCGGTTGAACGTATTGCAGTTGTCGGATATCCGAAGATCGATGCATTTCTGCACTCTGATTTCGACCCGGATGCTTTCAGAAAGGAGATCGGACTCGATCCGGGGAGAAAAACGATTCTGTACTCCCCAACATGGGATGATCCCGATCACTATTCGAGCCTTGCACGGTTTATGATTTCCGTATTGAGGTCATTTACCCGGTATAATGTGATTATAAAGCTTCATCCAAATACTCTGCGGTACAGGCCGTGGCACATTGTAAGGGCATACATAGCAAAGGGGGAAAATAGTTTTATCTTTCTGAAAACCAGTAGTATATTACCGTTCATGGCGGTTTCCGACATACTTCTCACGGATATTTCGTCGGTATCCCATGAATATCTCCCGTTTAACCGGCCGATGGTTTTTCTCAATCCCTTACCGGGACATGAAATCCCTGAAGAACATACGTGGATATGGCGTTGTGGAGATGTGGTTTCAGAGGTGAAAGACCTGCAGCGGGTTGTGCGGGAAAACATCGATAATCCCGATAGGTATTACAAGGAGAGAGGGGCCGCACGAAAGCTCGTTTTTCTCGATTTTGACGGAAAATCCGCCTTTCGTGTTAAAAACGCGTTGATAGGGACAATGAAGAAGACTCGTTGAAGAAAAGTCTCATGATGTGATGGAGAAAATTCGTTGAAAAAAAGCGTTTTTAGTGATGAGCTCAAGTGGAGCGTATCCTATTTGAAGCCGTACTTCCTCGGGTTGTTCGGCATCTTCATCCTCGTGTTCGGTGAGAACTATTCGATGGCGATGCTCCCGAAGGTAAGCACCAACTTTCTATTCGAGCTTATAACCCCGGAAAAAATACATCTTCTACTAAAATACTTCTACATAGCGGTCGGTCTCATTTTCGCCCGTGCTCTTTTCAACTTTCTGGAACGTTACTCGATGCGGATCATTACAGTAACCGTCACCAAAAAAATCCGGGACAACTTTTTCCAGCAACTGCTTACCCTCGATATCGATTTTTTTACGAGTAACAAAACCGGGAACCTCATAACAATCGGCGTCAATGATGTGGAGAATATCAGGATCGATTTCTATCAGGGTATTATCAACTTTTTCAGCAACATAATGATGACGATTATCATTCTTGTAAAGCTGTTCCTTCTTAACTGGACACTGACACTCATCAGCCTCGCTATGCTGCCGGTTCTCTACCTGGTCGTGCGGATCATCGGCAACAAGATGCGCATCATCAGCCGCAAACTCAGAAAAAGCCTCTCCAATGTTTCGATCAACCTGCATGAGACCCTGACCGGGATGGAGGTTGTAAAATCCTTCGCAAAGGAGAAGGAGGAGTACGAATCCTTCAAGGACAATACAACGAACTACAAAAAGACATTCCTTCGTCTCGTCAGACTCGAGATGATATTCAGCCCCATCAACGATGTCATCATATACATGTACGGTATACTGCTTGTAGGCATCGGGGCTATATTCATTATACGCGGTACATGGGACGTAAAGCATCTAACCGAATACCTCATGCTGCTCGGCATACTCTCAGGCCCTGTTATCAAGATACCCAGGTTTATTTCAAACTATAAGATCGTCACCGCCTCGATCGAAAGAGTGCTCAACATACTGAAGACCGAACCAAGGGTACAGGAGACTGAAAATCCGGTTGATAAAAAGATCGAGGGCAGTATGGCGTTTGACAATGTGTTCTTCAGTTACGACGGGGAAAACGATGTAATGAACGGCATACGTTTTGAAGTGAAAAAAGGAGATATCATTGCCCTTGTCGGTCCTTCAGGGGCCGGCAAATCGACAATTGCGAATCTCATACCGCGGTTCTACGACTGCGATTCAGGTTCAGTGCTGGTGGACGGCATAAACGTGAAGGAGTATCGCCTGGCTTCGCTTCGGTCGCAGATAGGCATTGTTTCACAAAACGTAATTCTCTTCAACACCACCATTACGGAAAATATCAGATATTCAAAAAGGGATGCCACTGAAGATGAGATTGTCAAAGCGGCACGCCAGGCGTATGCCTATGATTTTATTATGGAGCTTCCTAAAAAATTCGAAACTAATGTTGGTGAAAAAGGAATACGCCTGTCCGGCGGGCAAAAGCAGAGAATATCGATCGCCCGGACCATACTCATGAACCCGCAGATCCTTATCCTCGATGAAGCAACATCCTCTCTCGATTCGGAATCAGAACACTTTATCCAGCTTGCGATAAACAACCTCATGAAGGGAAGAACCTCCGTTATCATCGCGCACAGGCTGTCAACCATCAAACATGCGACCAGGATACTCGTGATAGACCGGGGACGGATTGTGGATACGGGGAATCATGATGAGCTCATAAAACGCTGCGAGCTGTATCAGCGAATCTACAATCTGCAGTATTTCAGATGACTGCGGCCCGGGCAAGACGCTCCATATAGTCCATGCGCCATTTTTTATAAGCAGCTGTATTAACGGTGGGATAGTTAATTTTGTCTGGGGAGTTTTTATTTAACAGGGGGTTTTCGTTTTTACATGTTAAATACAGATATCTGGTATCTGGGAAGGAAGATGTATCAGTTTTCCGAGGTCTGGCCCGTGTACGAACGGCTCGGCGGTCGATTCGTGGTACAGCAGATTTTTATTTCAACCTGGCTCGAGCTCAATTTTACTCATAAGCCCTTTTCTTGCATCCTGGCAAAGAGCTTCAACAGTTTGCCGAAAAGGGTGCACGGCGCTCTTTTATGCCAGTCTGCATTTAATATGGGTATTGAAAAAGACAGGCGTCTGTGCAGGATATTTACCTATCACGGTACAACGGACAAGCTGCTTGGCACAGAGGATGGAAGTCTCTCAGTCGACTCCTACGACTACTATATGGTGGACGGGGAGAAATTCTTGTGGCAGCTCAGAAAGGCTACGGGGTACAGCCCCGACCTCGATAGAAGAATCGTGAAAATCGGAAAGCTTCATGCAGACCGCATCATCAATTCACATGCATCAAGAGAAACGCTTTTAAAGAAGCTTCGTATTCCCGACGACGGCAGAAAGATCATTTTATACGCCCCGACATGGAAGTGGGGCGGCGGCACCTTCAGACGATGTTTCAAGCTTTTCTGCGAGCAGATACCGGAGGATTACATCGTAATCATGAGGCCCCATTTCAACGACCGCAGCATTACCGGGGATTTCAAGAAATGGCTCCGGCGAAATCCGAAGGAGCATATACTGTTCCGCGATTCCCACGGGATCGATATTACAGATCTCATACTTGCGGCAGACTGTCTTATCGGGGACAACTCGGCCGTTAATTACGATTTTCTTTTTACCCGGCGTCCGATGATACTGGTAAAGCATAACGACAGGGCGTGCATCGATTCGCCTTCGGAGTTCGATGTGAAGAGATGCGGTCCGATTTTCGATCCGGAGAAGGACAGTATCGCAGAAATGATCGCCTCGGTCGTACGAGATAATCCGTACAAAGCGGCGATGGATGAGGTGCTCGGCGCCTGTTTCTACTTCAACGACGGAAAGGCGGTTGATAGAACCTGCACCTTTATCGGTTCCATCAACAGTAATTTCGGGTCATGGCCCGAGGGGCCGGTTACACCTGAACCTGCCGGGGCCTGAAAGGAGCTCATTCTTGCCGAAGATTTCAGATTTACTGATTATATTTTTCAGGAGGACCAAAAATGGAAGGATCAACAGGAGGAGCAATTTGATCAAATGGAAGCTTTCCATATTTATTTTCGAGGAGTTTATCATATTCTATTGACGGAATTTTTAATTCCAGATAGCCTATGTAGTGCTCCCCGAGCTCCTTTCTCCCGTAAACTGGTTGTTCATATGACATGCCGTAGGGTGGTGTTCCTTTTTTAAACGATCTGTATCGGAAATTCTTAAATTTCATATTCTTCAATGTTGCCCGTCCCAGATGAACCGCATACCCGTCAACATAAAAATCAAAATTACAAGTTTTAAAGTTCTTCTCAAATATTGATTTACCAAATTGCATATGAGCCCACCCCCCATTCCAGAATGGCTCTAAATGATGTTTTTTCCATGCATCCATTCGTACCAGCATACAGCTGGCATTTGTCATCCCATAATGGTGCGGTTTTCTATAATAATATTCAGTCTGAATTTCAGGATTTTTACGTTCTTTATTGCTAATAACTCTTATACCTTTAAGCCCACCTACAACCTGGCCAACTGACATAATATCAGGATCAAGATCAAAACATGGAAGAGAATTTTTTAAGGTATCACTTCGAAGAATAATACAATCGGGATCTAAAATAAACACATACTCTGAAGATATATGTTTTAGCCCGATGTTAAGTGAACCACCGTGACCTTTACTTTTCAAAAAAGATACAGGGATTCGAGAATAGTATGAAGGAAGAGAAATTCCATTTTTAATGAGATGAATTAAACCCTTTTTAACAAGATAGTCTTCATATCCGATTAACCTTTTTTCAAAGGAATGATCATCAACTATGATAATCTTTGCAACCTCATCTTTCGGGATAGCTAACTTTATGGATTCAAATAGTTGTCTGAATAACAAATACTGGTTTCTTACTGGAATTAATATATCTACTGGCATAAATGTATTATATATTTTGAGATTTTATTATGCAAGTTTTCATTCGAGGGGTGTCGGTTATTTCCCCCTTATTAGCCATATAATTCTATTATAAATTATCCAGTTATAGGGAACTATAAAAAATACAATTGCACATACAAGTGATAACTTTATCGCTAATGACATGTCTCCAAAAATCAATGTCGCAAAACCCACAACATCAAACTGTATTAAAATTGCACCAAATGGGTACTACAATTTATTTTGCTCGGTATTTTGACTGGTACAATACCAAAATAAATCATAGACAGATAGGGTATGTAACACCTGAGCAGAAACATAGAGGATTGGATAAGGTCGTTGTTGCTGGCCGGGAAAGGACGAAAGTGAGTGCAGGAGAAGATAAGGATGAGAATAAACAGGGGAAGATTTCAGAGAAATGATAACGAGATCTTGTCGACATAAAGTAAAATGTATAGTTTAATTAAATTGAAAACGGAAAATAATTCAGAAACATGCCGGTATCCTGGCAAAGAGCTTCAACAGTTTGCCGAAAAGGGTGCACGGCGCTCTTTTATGCCAGTCTGCATTTAATATGGGTATTGAAAAAGACAGCCGGCTGTGCAGGATATTTACCTATGAGAGGATGCTTGCAAAACGGAAGCTCGTTTTCTTGAGGAGCGCATACTTGTCCAAGATATCGGATTCACAGATTACCAAAGGGGGGGCGAATACCGAGTCCTTTTATGACTTTCTGATCTCAAAATACATAGCACCCCAATTCACCTTTTTGCTCAGTGCCTGCGGCGTAAAACGCCCCAACAACATCACGCTTATGTCGCTCGTTCTTCTTCTTGCCGCCGCTTTCATGGTTTTATTCACCGGTATGCTCAATGCCGTCTGGTACCGTGCAGTCATTGCAGTGCTCATACAGTTTTCCTTCATATTCGACTGCTCGGACGGCCAGCTTGCCCGTATTACGGGAACAACCTCCAAACTTGGGGCATGGCTGGACAGGCTGTCGGATCGGCTCGGCGAGTTTATCATCTTTTCTTTTTTCGGATACTCCACGTGGAAAATTACCGGACAGGTCGTCTTTCTCTATCTGGGAGTTGTGACCGGCTACGGCCTTGCGATATTCACTCTTGCCATGTCTCTTGCAGAGAGCATCAGGTTCGACAATATCGAGGGCATGATACGGATACGCCGTTCGCACGCGGAAATTGAAAGAATCAAGCATCATGAAGAAACGGATCGCTCCGGTGGGAATCATAATCCCGAAGAACCGGATAGTGAAAAGGCCGGTGGTGCCGCGGCGGATGGGCAGCGGAAAAAGAGAAAGATCGTAGAGGTCGCGCCGAAGATATTTTTCTTTTTGAATTTCGGTATAGGCGAGCGCTATCTGTATTTGAGCTTCTTTATCGTGCTGCTGCGGCCGGACATCATGCTGTATATTTCTTCATTTCTTGCCGTCTTGAGATGCCTCAGCATATCTCATTTCATCGGGAGAAAAATAAAAAAAACAGACAGAGAAATAGCCGATGTCGATAAAGCGAATTCCTGAAGATGAGATTGTAAAGGGCAAGAGCAGGCCCGACTCTTTTTACGACTACCTTACCTCCCGGTTTCTTGCGAAGCCCCTCTCTCCTATTCTCATCGCGCTCGGCATGACAAACCCCAATGCAGTTACCGTGGTTTCCTTTTGTATACTTTTTGCCGGTGCGGCTCTGTTTGTTCTCGGGAAGACCGGTACTCCGGAGGGCAGGGTAGCGGCCGCTCTTCTCATACAGCTCTCCTTCACCCTCGACTGCGCGGACGGCCAGATCGCCCGGGTGCTTAAAAAAACATCCCTGTTCGGCGCATGGTTCGACAAATATCTCGACCGAATCGGGGAGATGCTGCTCTACGCATCCATAGGATACGCAGTATGGGTAGAGAAGGGGAGTGTTATGTATCTTGCCCTTGGATTTTTCATCGGTTTTTCATTCACCATGTACACACTCCTCTTTACCCTTCGAGACGGGATTTTTTACGAAGAAATCAAAAAAAACGGCCTTTTAATACAAAGGAAGAAAAGCTCGGAAGAACAAACAAAAGAAGATGAAAAGTCGGCGAATGCGGAATATACCGCTTCGAAAAAGAAACGCGGTGAAAAAAAACATCGTCCCCTGGTCGGCAGAAGACTGTTAAACGGAAGGGGTGTGGGTGGTATTCTGCCCTATCTGTTTTTTTATCTGAATATCGGGATCGGAGAGCGCTACTTCTATCCGGTACTGTTTACTCTTTTGAATAAAAACGGCATCATGCTTTTCATCGTTTCGGTGCTCGTATTCCTGCGTACATCGAATGTTTTTCTCATCCAGCGAAAGAAGTTGAAGACCGGTGAGGCGAGAGGTGCAGGGCAGGTCTGAACGTTTTTAATTTCTCCAGGCAGGATCATGTAAACGGGCATTTGCGCCAGTGCTCAGGTGACAAACTTCACCCTCGCCCGCCGCAGATCCGCGAGCGTATCGATTTCGATCCAGCTGTCCGTATCGATCTGGTAGCTGTACAGCGGAAATTCCCGTATATGCTCTGAAATTACCGTATCGTAGTACACCGTGTAATTTTTGATCGAAACATACGAATCCAGCCATTCGATCAACCGTTTTCCGAAGTCCTTCTGTATTACAAGCATACCCGCTGAAATGACATACCCGTTTTTCATGCACTTCTCCACGTCATTGGAATCGCATACCTGTGTTATTCTGTCCTGGTCGTTATTGGCAACGAGTATATTGTGAACTTCGTATCTGTACGGTCCGGTAATGTAGTAGGAGCGGTCGTCGAGGCTGTTGATAATATCGTTGACCACTCCGCTTTTTATGAATATGTCCCCTTCGATAAGCAGCGCGCCTTTTCGAAGCACCTTCCTGGCAAGCCAGAGAGAGTACATATCGTTGGTGTTCATGTAATTCTCGTTCTCGATATAGTGGATGGCGAGGCTTTTGTACCTGCTTCCTATCCGTTCAACTATCCTCTCGGCCCTGTACCCGATAACAATGGTACAGTGTTTTATCGGCGACGCTGCGAGGTTATCGAGCATGTTCTCCAGTATTGTGGTGGTGTTCACGCGAACCAGGCATTTGGGAATATCATCTGTCATGTGCTTCAGCCGCGACCCCAGCCCCGCAGCAAGAATTACCGCGTATTCGATCATTGCATACTCCCCGTTGTGCAGTTTAAAGGTGCTTCAGTATCAGCGTCAGCTCTTTTCGATCAGGTCGAAAACCGCATCGGCAGCCCGCCGGGCCGCGTTTCCGTCCGGCAGATAAAAGGTTTTTTTCAGATGCTTTTCGATCGCCGCTTGAAAACGGTTCGATTCCTGCAAGATGTCGGCAACCGTCTTCCAGAGCATATCCGGATTGGTTACGACCTCGCCGCACTCCCACAATTTCTTCTTGTTTCGGTTCCGCAGCCACGACGGTTTGTTGCTCAAGAAAACGAACGGCCGCCTGAAGGCGAGAAACTCACGGGTTACAGCGGATACATCGCCGACCAGCAGGTCTGATGCCGCCATGAGGGGCACGATGTCGGGCAGGGCGTCGAATACAACCAAATTCTCCCGATTTTCGAGTGCCGATTTCAGCTCTTCCACCTCGGCCTCTCTGTACCGCTTGAGATTGGGGTGGAGTTTTATTATAACGTTGAGATTGTGGGGAATCCGGTTTTTTGAGAATACCTTTCGAAACTTCTTCCACGAAGAATTACCCGCCCTGTCCACCCAGGTCGGCGCGTATAAAACGGTTTTGTTTTTGACGCTCAGCCCGAGTTTTTCGAGCTCGGTATCTCGTGCCAGCTCCCCCCTGAATACCTTATCGAGCTTGGGGTATCCAACCAGGCTTCCAGTTCCCTTTTTCAAAAGCCCTCTCTTTTTATACCGCTCATACGCCTCGCTTCCGGGTATGAAAAAAAGGTCGTATTCGAGCACCGTTTTTTGAAAATCGTACGACTTGTCTGACGTCCCGTGAAATACCTGCACGTGTCTGATTCCCGGTATATCCTTGAAGTAGCGGATGTGGTAATCGGGGTAGAGTATAACCTCGATACCCGTTTGTACCATACGTTTTCTGATCTCTCCAACAGTTGGAAAATACGCAACCTCGATCTCCGGATAGAACTGTTTGAAACATCCGTAGGTGAGCTCCGAATCGGTGAAGATTATCCCGCCCGTCTTCGATGCAATAGGCGTAATACTCGGGATTTCCTGGATCGAGAAATCGATGAAGTATGCCACCCTATAATGACAGCCCCGATTTTTCATACGCAATAATGGCAGGATACACCTCTTCCTGCGCCCTTTTCAGGTCTTCAGGAAAGTCGATTTCAATACTCGGTATACAGGTTACGTCAAGCGGATAAAAGAATTCGGCGTGGAGTATATCCTCAACGGCTTTTTCAAAGAACAGATTCCGGTCCCCCCGCAGGGCGTAGGTTTCGAGCGTGTGGATAAAGGCACGCGATATGCTCCTGCCGAACTTCCCTATACCGATAAACTCCCCTTCGGACTCGTCGAGCGGCACCTCCTTGCCGAGCTTTATCACCCTGTTTTGTGCATCGGTCGTGAATTTAACCTCTTCCGGACCGCATTTCTTGTACTCCATTGCGAGCACGTTTTTCATACTGCTGCTCACAAGGAGGGATACGATATCCCTGTGGAAGAGGACATCAGCGTTGAAGTAGATAAAGTCGTCGTCTAAAAAAAAGTCGCGCGCGAGGTAGAGTGAATAGATGGTGTTCGTCACGGCGAAATCCGGATTTTCTATGTAGGAAACACGCAGTATATCTCCGTATCTATGCCCGATGAAATCGACGATCTTTTCCTTCAGATATCCGACGACAATCACTGCCTCGTCTAAACCTGCCGCCTCTACTGCGTCGAGCTGATGCTCGATTATTGTTTTTTCACCTATTCGAATAAGGCATTTCGGTATATCTTTAGTGAGCGGATGTAGTCGGCGCGACGCACCCGCTGCAAGCAGAATTGCTTTCATGGATCTCCTTCATAACTGTGTTTCCGGCTATTTTCGGTGTATTATTACCGATGGGCGGCATTATTCGGACCTGCGTCCGAATAATATAATAACGTATCCGTTCAAGTAACAAGCCGAAACCGTATTACTGCTGCGAAGGATGGCGTATATGAATATCGTTATCGCCGGTGCAGGGTCTTTCGGAACGGCACTGGGAAATACACTTTCAGTAAAAGAAGGATTATCGCTGCATATTCTTGCCCGGCGCCGGGAGGCTGCCGATGCAATAAATTCGCTCCATATAAACGAACGCTACTTTCCGAACGTTCGGTTGCACAGGAAACTCCGCGCAACGACGGACATGAGCGTTCTCGGGACGGCTGACAGCATCTTTCTGGCGCTTCCTTCAACCGTAGTGATCGAGTACCTTGTTGAAAATCGGGACCGCATGTCCCGGAAGGCCATTCTGGTGATTCTCTCCAAGGGATTCGGGAAAAACGGCAGGACAATCGTTCAAAGTGCACGCGATGCAACACTAAATTCGGTTGTTGCGCTCAAAGGTCCCACCTTTGCGGCAGATCTTATACACAACAACCCGTCGGCATTTACAGTTGCTTCAGAGGATGAGCGACACTTCGAGGTATTCCGGCGGCTGTTTGAAGGGACGAATATTTATTTGGATTGTTCAACAGATCTGATCGGCGTTGAAATAGCAAGCGCGATGAAGAATATTTATGCCATCCTGCTCGGTATAATCGATGCGTACTTCAACTCCGCAAACGTCAGATTTTTAATCTTGACCAGGGCATTCAATGAGATGAAGAATGTTCTGTGCATTTGCGGCGGCCGGGAAGAGACCATGTTCAAGTACTGCGGGTTCGGTGATTTCGGCCTTACCGCGTTAAACGATTTGAGCCGCAACCGGACCCTCGGGCTGTTGATCGGCAAGGGCTTTTTAAACAGCCAAACGTCGAACAGCGTGATACTGGAAGGGAAACGAACACTCGCCGAGCTTCATCGTGTTGTGTCCGGGGGCGGAGTATCGGCAGACAGGTTTTTTATGCTGAACGATCTGCACCGCTTGTTTTATTCCGAATACAGCGTCCATGAGTTTATCAAAAGCCTCTTTGAGAAAATCGGGACGTATGACTGACCCGAAATATCCAAATATTTTAAGAAACAACAACTCTTTATTGAACATTCTAAACTATTTGAAAGGAATTACCGAGTATTCAGGACTGAATTGATCATTCAATTCAGTCCTGTCTAAATAGCTTAAATCTTCTATTCGTTACCAACCAGGTCCCCCAAAATATTTTCCAATTGCCCCCTGGTGAAAGTTTGGTCCGTGCCCATCTTTGCCGGAACGAGCGGCTGGCCTGGCAGTTCATAGGCGATGAAACCGTGGCCAGTCGCCTTATGGCAGGTATTGCAGCTGTTGACCATGTCGTCAAAATCGTTCTGGAAGGTTCTGAAATCCTGATTCACAATGTCCCGAGCCAGTGGCTTCAAGCTATTTTTCTCAAAAGCCTTGAGTAAACGAGCCCTCTTGGGACGTGTCGTCTCACCGACTTCCTGGATTTCCACCGCCTCCTTGAGCTGATAGGCGGCCATGCCCCAATTATTAGCCTTTGCCGCATAATACATGTTGCCCATACGGTTACCATACTCGATCATCACCGTGCCCAGTCCAGGCTGAATGCCGGCGAGTGCATCGAACTTTTTGTCCGGCGTTCCCGCAAGCCATGAAGAATCCGCAAAGGTGAGCAGAGCTACACCTCCAATAAGGACGACGCTCAACACTGCTACCAGAACCAATTTTTTAACCATTTGAAAATCCTCCCTCTTCTCTAAATGTTTAGAATTTGCTCTTCCTTGCTTCTGGAATTGCATCGGTAACATGCAATAGCCTGTTTACGAATTAACCCATGTCGCATCTACCTGAAGATCCCTATCCCATAAACAATCCCTCCTTTCCAATTACACTTCACAACAAGGTAACCTGCTGTGATTCATGGCAGTTTATGCACGCTCTTTCTTCCAGACAAGAACATATAATGAGTAGAACATCAATACCTGCCAATTTCATAATTTTGAAAAGTACCACAATGTGGTATTTTTTTCAATAGAAATGTTGAATAAAAAATGCCAAATTTTAATTTTTTCATTCGATGTAGATTGGAGTTGTTTCAATGAGGGTCTTGACTAAACAGGCAAAAAAGAAGACTTCCATTGATCGACGCTTTATATTAAAAAGGGAAAAACCCTCAGACACTGAAAGGAATACGTTTAAGAGATTCCGTTTATCCTTTTGGAATTATGAAGAAAAACAATGAATGCAGCTGAATTCCACTTTATTCGTCAGAGACTTCAAAAAACTCAGAAAGATATGTCTTGTCTTCTGGGTATATCGCTCAAGGCAGTTCAGAGCTTTGAACAGGGGTGGCGGAAAATTCCTGGTTATGTGGAGCGCCAGGCTTTATTTTTACTTGCTATGAAGATGAGAAATCGTAGGCAGGTCGCTCCATGCTGGGAGATACGGCGCTGCCATCCTCGAATGAGGGAAGCCTGTCCTGCCTGGGAATTTAAAAGCGGTGATCTCTGCTGGTTTATCAATGGCACGATTTGTCAGGGAAAACCTCAAATGAACTGGAGTCAAAAAATGGATTTATGTAAGAAATGTAAGGTCTTTACTTCCTTCATGAAACATTGGGGGTTTCCGCAATACGAAAAGAACCGTGATTCACATTGTGACTGACCTCAGGCAGTATTCTCCGAGGTAACGATACAGGTCTTGACACCCCGATCCCTCCTGAGAAAAGATCTCCACAGATAAATCTCTTGACATAATATCAGCACAAGGTGTATGGTCGAATAAAGGGAGACTCTTTTAATAAATACACTTCTGATTACGTATGAAAAATACTTCCGCCCGGCGGATTTTTTTCGCGAATAAAAACCAGCGCACAATATTGTCCGATTGATTGGATCAACAATCTGTACATCTGAGGGTGTTCTTCAAATATTAAATGAAGGAGGTTAGTATGTTGAAAAAGATCCTGCTTGTCGTCATGATGATGTCTCTCGTCATGTGCATCTTTGCCGGGGGACAGAAGGAGAAACCGGCAGAACCGACTCCAGCCAAAGCCGAGGAAAAGGCTGCCACGGCGGAAAAAGGGCCGAAGGGGTCGGGGATTCCCTACAGGCCGCCGATCAACATCGGAACCAAGAACTTTACCGAACAGTTCGTTGTCGGAAATCTCATGGCCATTCTCCTTAAGGATCGGGGTTTTGATGTAGAGCTGAAAACCGGTATGTCAAGCACAGTTCTCAGGGAAGCGATGGAAAACGGAGACATAGACCTTTGCATGGATTATACCGGAACTCTCTGGCTGACCTACACGGGCCATGAATTCAAGGGTGAATCTCCCGAGGAAATGTATCAAAAGACGAAGGAAAGCGAGGCGGAGCGCGGCCTCGTTTGGTTGGATCCGATCTGGTGCAACAACACCTATGCCATTGCCGTGACCAGTGAGTTTTCCAAAGCGAACGGCATAAAAACCCTGTCGGACTTCGCTAAATACGTGAATGATAAAAAGGGTGAAGTGCCATTTGCGAGTGATTTCGAATTCTACTCTCGACCCGATGGTATTCTTGGTCTGCAGGTGCACTATGGTTTCGCTTTCAAGCCCGACTATGTGACAACCGTACTGCCGGGTCTGACCTTTGAGTACCTGGCCGATGGGAGGAGTGTTGCAGCAATGGTGTTCGGAACAGATGCAAGCGTGGTCAAGTACAATTGGGTGGTGCTCCAGGACGACAAGAACTTCTGGCCCCCCTATGATCTGGCTCCTTATACCCGTAAGGAGGTTCTCGATGCAAATCCAGGTCTCGAAGATGCGCTCGGGGACCTGGTCGCAGCCTTCCCGGACGATCCGGTCGGTGCACGCAAGGAGATGACTGCGCTCAATGCAAAGGTCGATATCGATCTCATGGAGCCGGAAGACGCGGCAAAGGAATGGCTCGAGAACAAGGGGTTGATCCACTAGTTATCCAGTTCTTCGATGTTTTTTACACCTCGGACGTTTTTACATTAAGAACTTTCTCATTGGGACTCCCTCGACCGCATCCGCGCGGTCGACGGGAGTAACCCGGGTACGCACCTATTTGGTAAAGAACGATGCGGATGGTGCTTGTACGGATTCCACGATCAGTTTCGATGCAGGATGTACGTAAATGGACCAGCCGGTGTATTACACGGATGGAAAACCATGAGAGGAGAGTAACGACGTATGTGGGCTCAAACCTTAAACTACCTGTTGTCACACTCTGACAAGGTTCTGGAATGGACTCTCCAGCACCTGTACATCATTCTCGTTGCCAATGCAATCGCAGCAGTGCTCGGCATTGTGATCGGCATTTATATCGCCGGCAAGGGGAGAGAGCAACTTGCCGATACGGTCATATATCTTGCAAGCATTATGATGACCATCCCTTCGCTGGCGCTCTACGGTATTCTCATGGGGATACTGAGTGCTCTGACCCTTCCCTCCATCGGCTTTCTTCCCGTTGTTATCGCCCTTGTCCTCTACGGTCTGCTTCCCATCATCCGCAACACCCATACGGCGATCAGGGAGGTGGATCCCGCAATGATAGAAGCGGGTCGGGGTATGGGCATGAGTGAAGCGAAGATCCTGCTCAAGGTAAAGCTTCCGCTTGCCGTTCCCGTGATAATGGCCGGGTTGCGGCAGGCAATCGTTATGAACATCGGTATTGCGGCTATCGGTTCATACATCGGAGCCGGAGGACTGGGTCAACCCATATTCCGGGGGATTGCAAATTACAGGGTCGATCTCATTCTGGTAGGTGCGATATTCGTCTCCCTGTTAGCCATTGTGGTGGATATCATTATGGGCAGGGTTGAACGTTTAACCACTCCGAAAGGTCTCAGAATCAGGGGAAGAATCAATGATTAAACTGGAAAACGTTTCAAAAGTGTTTGCCGACGGGACGCAGGCCGTCAAGAACCTGACGCTCGAGATACAAAATGGTGAGTTTTGTGTCTTTCTTGGTCCCTCCGGATGCGGTAAAACCACGAGTATGAAGATGATAAATCGCCTCATCCCCATGACTTCGGGTAACATTTACGTCGACGAAGTCGATGTCATGAAGCTCGATCCTAATGAGCTGCGGCAGGGAATCGGATACGCCATTCAGAATATAGGACTTTTTCCCCATCTGACGGTCGAAGAGAACATTGCGACCGTACCCCTCCTGAAAAAGTGGCCGAAGGCTAAATGTCACGACCGCGCCGCTGAGTTGCTCGAGCTGGTGGGAATGGATCCGGGGACTTTCCTCGATCGATACCCGAGTGAGCTGTCAGGCGGCCAGCAGCAGCGGGTTGGCGTGGCCCGATGTCTGGGTGCGGATCCTCCAATACTGCTGATGGATGAACCTTTCGGCGCAATCGATCCAATCACACGCGCCAAGCTGCAGGATGAGTTTTTGAAAATACAGTCGAAGATCAAGAAGACCATTGCATTCGTGACCCATGACATAAACGAGGCGATTAAGATGGGCGACAAGATCGCTCTGCTTCGCAAGGGAGAGCTGGTGCAATACAGCGATCCTTCAACTCTTCTCAACGAACCGGCAAACGAATTCGTGCGCAACTTCGTCGGTGCCGACAGGATTCTGAAGGGTATGCGCCTCTACCGCGCCGGGGATGTGATGCAGGACGCCGCTCTCCTGGTCAAGGAGGAGGACAACCCTGCGAAGGTGAAGGAGCGTATGAAACAGCACATGCTGAAATGGGCTATGCTCGTGGACAGACAGAAACGCTTTCTGGGGTGGATTACATATGAAGATATAAAGGGCGGCAAGCCGCTGAGGGAAATCATGGTCCCGCCGGCGGTAACGACGTCTCCCGATACCCCCCTGAACGAGGCACTTTCCATGATGCTCAACAGTGCAATCGGGAATCTGGCGGTACTCGATGAACGGGGAATGCTGCTTGGCGTGCTCACCTTTGAGATAATTCGAGCTATACTCGGTCAGGAGCACCTCGAGAAAAAATCGGGCGGGAGGACACAACAATGAGAAAGTACATTATCCTGGGTATGCTCCTTGCGGTGCTGCTGGGTTTGACTATCTGGATGACCAGCCTGGGTTCAGTCGGTATTTTCAAGATGGCTCCACCGATGAAAGTTCTGAGCGCCACGGTGCGGCACCTTCAGATTGTCGGGGCTGCTGAGCTGCTGGCAATTGCCATCGGTATACCCATCGGCTTTCTCAGCACCAGACAGGCCATGCGTTTTATATCCCCCGTTCTCATAGGAGGAGCAAATGTGGGGCAGACCATACCAACCCTTGCTTTTATCGGTATTGCAGGGGCCGTGCTGGGTATGGGTTACAAAGCGGCGGTGATCGCTCTGTTTGTATACGGGATGCTTCCTATTATTCGAAATACCTACGCCGGAGTACGCTCCGTAGACCCCGTTGTCAAAGAAGCTGCACGCGGCATGGGTATGCCCAAGTGGCGGGTCACGACCAGGGTGGAGTTGAGGCTGGCCATGCCGGTCATTCTAGCTGGAGTCAGAACTTCGACAGTTGTGAACGTGGGTACTGCGGCGGTAGCCGGAATGATCGGGGCGGGAGGACTGGGCGAGCTGATCGTAACGGGTATTGCCGTACGGGTCGTCCAGCTCATATTTCAGGGTGCTGCTCCCACGGCTGCCTTGGCAGTCATACTCGATGCGATTATCGGCGGCATCGAGAGCTGGATTACACCTCGCGGTCTCAAAGTGCTCAAAGCTGCGCAGTGGCAGCAGTGATTATACAGAGCACGCATTTGAATGAGTTATTTCATGTGCAGGGTGCAGGTATCAGGTGAGCTCATCTTATTGTACTCTCTTTTATGCGTTTTTCACTGTCCGGAATAACAGCCCACGGCGATATCTCCCTTCCCGTTCCCGCGGTAGTCGGTATGGCGACAAGAAAATCGATACGAGCCTCCTGGACGGCTGTTTTTGCAACATCTATCCTTGATCCTCCTCCCAGGGCAACAACAGCATCACTGTGCAACTCTCCGCACATGAAAACGCATTTCCGTACGTAGTGAATGTCGGGATTGGGAACAACGCTGTCAAAGACCTCCACCAGTTCGCTGCCGCTCACACGGAGCGCATCGTCGATCATCTCCACTGTCCCGTCATTCCACGGCTCCCCGGTGGTCACGATAAGAACGCTTTTCGGCATCTCGATACCCGATTTCATGATCTCCTCTAAGATCCTTCGAGCTGCATATCGGCCGAAGACCACACAAGTTGACATACTAAACTCATAGCTCATCCAACCCCACCTCTCTCAGTTTCCTCTTAGTGGGAATTCCTTCCTCATCCCAGCCCCGGTATCGATAGTACTCGTTCAGCATCTTCCCGAGATGAGGGAGATACTCACGCAAGACCCCTTCATCTTTCGCGGAGGTAAGCAATCGGGGAGGGAGGGTATCGTCCTTCCTTCCGATACCGCACCGGCAGTTGAACAGACGTTTGAGCGTGAATATACGATCGCCGGTCATCATGAGGCCGTTCAGGTCCGCGTCCCGGCCGGTCACGTATGAGAGGAGCTGAGCCAGATGATGGGCCCGAATTCCGCCGTAGATGCTGAACTTGCAGATTTTCAGGGAATCGAACAGAGCCATGAGATTCTGCATTTTCGCAACCAGCGTTCCCTTGCCTTCGTCCACGTGGGGATCTGCACAGACGTCGTATCCGAGCTCAGGCATGGTTATCCATCCTTCCAGTGGATGGGAGTATGCCTGAAGATGGCAGGCGCCTCTGTTGGAGGTAGCGTAACCCAGGGCCAGGCTTCCGAAGGCTCGAGGATCGTGGGCCGGAAGCTCGAGGCCCTTAACGTGCATCGCAAACTCCCGTGCGCGTCCTCCAATACTTTCAGCCGCGCTTCGCACACCTTCACCGAGGAGGTTTCCCAATACTCCGGTTCGAGTACCGATCCGCCGCACCATCTCAACCATCGCCTCTGCATTACCCCATGAGAGATCGACGCCGTTAGTTTCATTTCTGTCTATAAGTCCTTTTTCAAACGCCTCCATGGCAAAGGCAATCGCCCCGCCGACAGAGATTGTATCCATCCCCAGGCGGTTGCACAGATCGTTGGCAAAGGTTATCGCCTCGAGATCATCGATCAGGCAGAGCGATCCAAGCGTACCCACGGTCTCGTGCTCAGCTGCCGCACCGTCCACTCCCGCGTATCTCCCTGCAGCGATTTTTACCTCTTTGCCGCATCCAATCACGCAGGTTTTACAGAAGTAATCGCCGCTGTATATGCTTTCCTTCATGGCGGTCCCACAGACCCTTTCCGCTCCCTGCGGCCATCTTGCCTGAAGCCAGTTTTTAATGGGCAGATCGCCCATCTCCTCCAGGGCTTCTACAGATCCGCTTGTGCCGAACCCTCTGAGATCCTCTGTATATTTCACCATATCCGGCACCAGCCGTCGTATTGCGCCCATCAGGGCACTCCTGGAAGCGATTGGCGGCTCTTCGTCACCCTTCACCGCTATTGCTTTGAGTTTCTTGTACCCCATCACCGCACCGAGCCCGCATCGCCCCGCAGCTCGTGCATTACGCCCATCGTGCATGATGGAGGAAAGTTTGACCAGCGATTCTCCGGACGGACCGATACATGAAACCGATGCTTCCTCATCGGTTTGCCCCCTGACGAGAACATCGACCTCATAGGTGTCTCTTCCCCAGAGAAGACCGGCGTCACGTATCTCGGCGGTTCGATTATGAATCCAGAGATACACGGGGCTTGAGGAGGCACCCGTTATCACGATTCCGTCGAATCCGGCTCTTTTCAGGGAATGGCCCCAGGTTCCGCCTACGTCGCTTTCACCCCAGATGCCGGTCAGGGGTGATTTGGAGGCTACGGAGTGCCGTCCGGAGGTCGGTATTACTGTTCCCGTATACGGACCGGTGGTAAATACCAGGAGATTGTCCCGGGAAAGAGGAGGGATTTGTACCGGTAATTCCGTGGAAATGATCCAGGCAGCGAGACCGCTTCCGCCCAGGTATGTTTCGTATACTGCATCACCGGGTGAGTCCACTTCAAGGCTTCCCGTGCTCAAATCTACACGCAACAATCTGCCAGTGTACCCGTTCGGCATGATATTCATCCATATTCAGCCATGGATCGCTCTTGTGGCGCACTACGTGTAAAATCGGGGAGATGCGAGCTCCGGGTTGTCCTCACGAGATTTCTTTCATAACTGCTTCTATCGTCTTTTCAACAGAGTCGTCCAGCGCGGGGACATTGTGGGTTTCGAGAATTCGCTTCGCCTCGTCATTCAGTCGTGCGTACATGTCCTTGCCCCCGTCGGCCGTCCAGTTGTCGAATACCTTTCTGTCCATCCTTTTGGTGAGGTACTGTACATTTTTCCAGTTGTTCAGGGTATGATCGTCATCGAGGAAGCCCTTTCCCGGCTTAACTCTGCGTATGGCATCGAGTGCAAGGGATTCTTCATCGACAGGTATACCGTTCATGATGTACCGTGCGATCGATACCGCTTCATCGATCAGTACAACCATCTCCATAGAGGAGGTCAGGCCCGATTCAATGTAGCCGTTGTCGTGCACCAGCTGGCTTCGGCTCAACAGGGCGTTGTATACCGAGAGCATCGCCTCCATTCCCGCCTGAGCATCGATGAGCTTCGAATCCGTTGCCCCCGAGGTGCCCCATACCGGAAGGTTGTAGAAGCGCGCCATCTCGACGCTTGCGGCGGAGCCGAGAATCCACTCCGGCGCTCCGTAGCTGATAACGGCAGACATCATGTCAAGAGCAGCTATATTCGATCCGAAGATGAAGGGAGCACCGGGATTCTTTAATTGGGTGAGAATAAGCCCCGTCAAGCATTCTGCGTTTCCAAGGGTCAGGGCGCCGGCGATCGTTACCGGCCCTCCGGCACCTGCATTGGGTGACGGCGGGAATGCTACCGGGATGTTGTGTGCTGCACAGAACAAAAGCTTCTGAACCGATTCGGGATTGAGCAGCCTCGGTGATATCGGTTCCGCGTAAAGAATGAGAAAGGGTCTCTGACGCAGCATTTCGGCGCTGCCCGCGATCGAACTTGCAATTCTGTATATTGCCTCTACGTCACCCAGATTGTTCGCAGTGAACACGATGGGCTTTGTTGTTCCCCGAATCATCTGGACAAACTCGTGAATGTAGGATGCCTGCGGCTCCACATCCCCAGGGTTTCCCATGGACATCACAAAATCCAGATTTGGGAGCGCATCGGTCAGGCGGGCTATCCTTCTTATGTCCTCGACAACGGTTTTTCTTCTTGTTTTATCGGTCACATCTATAGTATAGATGGTGTCCGATCCCGTTCCAAAATAGGTTTTCCCCCGCTCCAGGCTCATCGCCTTTTGTCCGAGCCTGTCATACATCTGAATTCTGGAGGGGGAAGTCGTAAGCGCCGTTCGAAGGATTTTTTCGGGGATGCGCACCGCCTCTCCCTCCACAGCAGCCCCTGTTTCTTTTAAAAGCTTGAGCGCTTCCTCGTCCTTTATTACCATCCCGATGTTGCTCAACACCTCGACGGTTGCACTATGGATTGCAAAGATTTGCTCATCCGACAGGACCCTCATGGAGGGATGTATGGGTTCAATTCGTATTTGTTTCATGGCACAATCCCTTCTTAATAGTATGTGGTATTCATCCCGAATCTCTCACAGGTAGAGCCCCGGTGATTTCAAGCTCGTGCCGTATGAGTAAATCGATGCGGACATCAATCGGTAATTGATTATTGATCGGGAAGAGTTATGGTTCGTGATTTACATCCGTAACCGTACTGACACACAAACAGCGCGCTATGCGGCATGAATCCTGCTTCATTGATTGCATTTCTCCCATTCTCAACCATTATTACTTCAGAGTGATATTTTGTCAAGAAATTTGGACAGCAGGAGAATATGCCGCACTTTCGGAGCTCTGTCACCCCTGCGGCATCACACTTCGAGAGGATAGCTGCTGTCGATACTGTAACAGCGCACCACTTTCTTTATACCGGAGCAAGAAAATCTTGACATGCTATACGTCTCATTCTACAATAAACGGCAGGTTATGGTAAACCTTTAATTTGTTAAACTTACGCATAGCAGCAGGCGTAAGCCTGTACAAAATTCTATATTTTATCCAAGGAGGCAAGACATGAATTTCAGAAAGAAATTTGTACTCATTCTTGTCTGTATCACTATCTTCATCGGCATGTGCTCAGTCACTGCTCTCGGCGCCGACAGATACAAGTTTGTCTTTATCTGTCACGGAGGAGAAGAAAATGTATTCTGGGCTGCAGTGTACAAAGGAATGATGGACGCTGCGAAACGTTTTGATGTGGATGCGGTTATGTTTCGTCCCACAACCGAGGGAAATCTCAACCAGCAGATGGCGCATTTCAAAGCAGTGCTTGTACAAAAACCGGACGGGATCATAACCACCATTCCACACCCCACCATGTTCGACGGGGTGGTTAAGCAGGCAATCGACAGTGGAATACCCGTTCTTTGCTCCAACACGGATGACCCCGAAGGTGCAAAAGGAAATGCACGTTTGGCGTATATCGGCCAGGATTTGGAAGTTGCAGGTTATAACCTTGCACAGAGCATGTCTAAATTCTATCCCGGAAGAGGCCGCACACACGTATTGATTGGTGTGGAAGGGCCGGGATTGGTCTGGGCAGAACAGAGGGCAAAGGGTATTATACGGTTTTTGGATGAATACGGCGCAACCTATGAAAAACTTGATATTACCATGAAAATGGACGTAGAACAGTCGAGAATACTCGCATACCTCAAGGCTCATCCCGAGACCAATGTTGTTCTCGATGTCGGGGGCCTGGGGCCCACAGCAGCAGCGAAGGTGTTGAAGGACCTGGGAAAAAGACCGGGTGAAATACCGGTGGGAGGATTTGACCTTTTGCCCGCACTGCTTTCAGCCATCAAGGCGGGATATGTGCAGCAGACTGTTGACCAGCAGCCTTACCTTCAAGGTTATATACCGATTATGCAGCTGTACCTGATGAAAAAATACGGGTTCAGCGCCTGGGATGTTAACACCGGAAATGCAATTGTCGACCAGAGTAATGTCGACCAGGTGGTTCAACTTTCAAAGCAGAGAATACGGTAGTTTTTTTCGTTGTGATTTACAGGCTTAAAAAAGAACAGGGTGGTCTTTTCTTATTTCTATATTATTTTACAAATGCATATGAAGATGGAAAAGACTACCTTTTACTGTTTCTTTAAAACATCGAAGCAATCAACAGCATGTGAAACGTTTATCTCAAAAGAGAAAATAAAAATCGGGTAGGTGAAATTACTGCTCCTCAAAGATGTACATTATCGCTTACCTCGTAGTTTCTTCCAACAGCATGGAACGCCGCCTGTGCAGACTCGGGATTTGTTATGCGGCACGAAACAGTGCACAACGGATTCAGTGTAGTGCACAAAACCCCAGCTTACAGGTCTTCGGTTTGTTTTGCGTACCGGTGGCATTAGGGGGTGATAACGTGACTTCTGAAAATGAAGGCAGGAAAAGAATACTCCTTCGGGTTTTATCGATAAGAGAGTTAAGCAGTCTGGTAATGCTCCTTGTGGTTATTTTGATTTTTTACACGATATCTCATACCTTTCTCAGCTGGGATAATATCGGCGTAATACTGGAAACCGTTCCTGAACTTGGCATAGCCGCCGCCGGAATAACCGTACTGATGATATCAGGCGAATTCGACCTGTCCGTTGGATCCGTGTTTGCCCTTGCGCCGATTGTTACCATGATGATGGTTGACGGGGGCGTTCCTCTTTTATTAGCTACACTCATTACACTGATATTTTGTAGTGGTATTGGGGCCATGAATGGAATCATCACACTCAGATTCGATATCCCTTCATTTATAACAACACTTGGAATGATGATGGTCTGGCGGGGCGTTGTTCTGTTAATTACAGGGGGATGGCCTCCAGCTTTTCCCGACAAGGCGATTCCCCTCAAACAGGTAGTTGTAGGTCAGCTTGGTTTAATTTACGCTTCGCTCATCTGGTACGGGTTTGTTACCGTTCTACTCTGGATTTTACTGGAACGCTCCCGTTTTGGCAATTGGATATTCGCTACCGGCGGCAATCGCCAGGCTGCCCGTATTCTCGGTATAAATATACATAGAGTGAAGATTATGACTTTTATCATTGCTTCCCTTCTGGCGGGATTTGCAGGTATCATACAGGGATGCCGTCTGGGTGCGCTCGTTCCCAGTGCAGGAACCGGTATGGAACTCGATTGTATCGCAGCAGCAGTTATAGGAGGAACCTACCTTATGGGCGGTGTGGGCACAGTTCTCGGGACAGTCATCGGATCTTTCCTCATACGAGTTATCGACAACGGACTTGTAATGGCAAGTGCCCCCGGGTACTGGTTCAGAGTATTTATTGGTTTGTTAACCATTATCGCTGTTATTATCAATGTATCCGTTGCAAAAAAGATGAGAAAGTTGATATGACACAGGAGGAGACAATGGATAAAAAACCGCTTGTCCGGCTTACCGATATTCATAAGTGGTTCGGCCGGGTCTGTGCCCTCGATGGAGTTGAACTGGACGTTGACTACAGCGAAATTGTCGGACTGGTCGGAGACAACGGGGCAGGCAAATCAACCCTCATCAAGATTTTATCCGGTGTTTTTCCTCCTGATAAAGGCGAAATCGGGTGGCTCGGTGAAAAGGTGAAGTTCGCTTCTCCGGAAGAAGCGATCAATGCAGGAATTGAAACAATCTATCAGGAAACTGCAGTAGTAGATACAATGAGTGTTATGCGAAATATCTTTATGGGACGCGAGATTACCAATCGTTTCGGCCCTTTCAGATGGCTCGATTTACGGAAAATGGGCAGTGAATCGATGAATGCGTTGAGCAAGGTCGACCTTCATCTGCGATCGCCGGCGACCATGGTAGGAGAATTGTCAGGCGGCCAGCGCCAGGGCGTTGCTATAGCCAGAGCAATGTATTTTAAAACAAAGCTGCTCATACTTGATGAACCGACAAATAATCTGTCTGTAAAGGAATCAAAACGAATACTTGACTTCATCAAAGAGCTGAAGAATCAGGGCATATCGAGTATCTTTATCACGCACAATCTTTATCATGTTTATCCGGTTGCCGACCGCATTTTCGTTTTAAGCCATGGAAAAGAGATGGGGGTTTTTCGTAAGGAGGAGACTTCCATCGAGAAGCTGACGGATCTCATAACACTGAAGTAGCGCATGTGTGCGAAGAAGGTGTATCTGAGTGATGTCAGTCTTGGATCAATGGTCTCCTTCTCATTAGAGAAATTATTGCCGAATTTATGACCATTTAGGATCCGGTTTCAAGGTATTTTTTCAAGCACTCTTTCCATTGTATTCTATATTTCATATGGTTCATTTTATTTTGATCTTTAAATTGTGGCTTGGTTAACCATAATCTATAGGACTTTTTTGCCAGTCAACTGAGAGTTCGGTTTTTCTTTGTCTTGGAATTCTGTATTTCCCCACCACTTTGATTTCAATTTATCGTTTAGAATTTTTCCTGAAAGGGAGATCAAGACCATCCCCATACCCGCTGTCATCTATGAGGAGCTTCTCACCCAATAGCTGGTGGGCGATTTTATACCCTTGTGCAATCCCACAATGCTTTCCTCATGTAAAATCACAACATCCTTGTCATAATCACGATGAATATCGGCAGAGATTTGCAGCTCACCGGCATTCTGTTAATTTCTGCCGTTTCTATCATCCAACCCCTGACACTCGATGGCATCAAAGAAATATAGAGGGAAGGTATAAATCATGCGTTAATCTGAACGATGAAAATTTTGCAAGATAAAAACCGATTATATAGTAAATATTTGTTGACAGATTTTCGTATGTGTCTATAATTGTATCGTCTGTTGTTAAATACAAACAAAATATGATAGAAATATAAATAATAAAGTTCAAATTCGATCAAGAAATTTATATTTAACTCAACCATGGATATGTAGTAGAGGGTGGGGCAAGACGGTTTTCTAAGATAAATAATTTACACATGAGGGAGACAATGCAGAATTCAATGCATGAATTCAAGCTCAACAAATTGTGGAGATACCAAAGAGAGCTTAAGGTTATATATGTATTTCTCGCTGTTTTCGCAATATTCATCATTGCAAGTCCAAAAGTTTTTTTACAGCTTGATATTTATTACGCAGTTTTAACTTCCGTTCCCATCATTATCATTCTCACTCTGTCGCTTGTTTTTATCATCACGAGCGGCGAAATCGATCTTTCTTTCGGATCTGTAATGGGAATGGCGGGCCTGGCCTTTTCCCATGTTACCAAGTGGACCAATAATCCTTATATCGGACTGGTCGCCTGCGTGGTGATGGGTGTCATATGTGGACTGATAAATGGCATTTTAATCACAAAGCTTAATCTGTCATCCCTTGTTTCCACCCTTGGAATGATGTTTTTTCTGAGGGGAGTGATAATGGTGATCACCCAAGGGAAAGCTACCCCTCTGGTATTTCTCACGGAGACTGTTTTTTACAACATTTTCGTAGGACGACTCGGCAGGTTCCCAATCCAGATGTTGTGGGCAATCGGGTTTGGAATTGCATACTGGTTTCTGTTTTATCGGTTTCGATTTGGCGCACATATTCATTTTGTTGGGGACAATCGAGAAAGCGCACGGGAGATGGGCATCAGTGTTGACAGGACAGTTATTACTTCGTTTGCACTCGTAGGATTTTCAGCGGCATTCAGCGCGCTCATCTCAGCACAGATTAACCTGAATTTCTGGCCATCGACCGGTGACGGTTATCTGCTTGTAGTGCTGGCTGCTGTATTTTTGGGAGGAACTCCCACATGGGGTGGTGTTGGTACTATTTTCGGTGCTTTTCTCGGGGCTATTGTAATTGGTTTTCTTGAAACAGGAATAATTGCAGCAGGGCTTACGGGGTTTTATACAAAGCTTGTATATGGGTTAATAATTATCCTTGCAATAATAGGCCACGGGTACGGTACACAAAAACGGAGAGCGTGAAACAGGATTTTTAAATAAGTCGAAATGCACCGTCTGGTAGAAGTCTATGTTTACTACGACATGTGAAGAGTTGGCTGTTAGTTGCGTCGCATGGGGACACAATCTGTGAACGAGAGAATCCGGTTCGATCTTCTTTTTTCGGAATTCAGGATTGGGAATCTTACCCTGCGTAACAGGATAGTATTTTTACCACATTATACAGCACTTGCGATGCGTAACGGCCTGCCCAGTGAAAATGAGATTTATTATTATGCCGAACGGGCACGGGGAGGTGCGGGACTGATTATTACAGGAAATTATGCGGTGCATGAAAGCGGGCAGATGCATTCCAATTTTATTGATGCGTCGAACAAGGCAGCGATTCCCAATTTTACAAAGACGGCTGAGCGTGTTCATTCGAATGGAGTAAAAATTTTCGGCCAACTGACCCATGCAGGTCCGACCAAAATGGAGAAACCCCAGCCTGATCTGTGGGCTCCTTCCCAGGTCATCGAGGGAAGCTCCGGAACCCATACAATGATGATGGGCATGGAAGAAATCAATATTGTTGTATCGTCATTTAGAAAGTCCGCTGAAAATCTCATTAAAAGCCATTTCGATGGCATTGAGCTTAAAATCGGTCACGATGGAATACTCAGATCCTTTATCTCACCCCACTACAACAAGAGGACGGATGCATACGGCGGCAGTTTTGAAAATAGGCTTCGTATAATCGTAGAGGTCCTCAGAGAAGTTAAAAGTTTACTGAACGAAACGCACGTGCTCGGAATACGGCTGTGTATGGATGAATTTGAAGAAGACGGCTACAAGCTTGAATATGCAGTCTCAGTTGCAAAATATCTGGAACGGACCGGTCTGATAGATTATGTCAGTACCGATGCGGGAACCACCTGGGACAGCTTCATAATGCAGATTCCACCAATGAAGATTCCGCTTGGCTATGCGGAATACATGGCAGCTGCCCTAAAAAAAGAGATTAAGTTACCGGTTATTGCTTTCGGAAGAATCAATGATCCTGTTCAGGCCGAACAGATACTACAAAACGACAGCGCTGATCTCATAGGGATGGCCAGGCAGCTGGTGTGCGATCCTGAGATGCCGAGCAAGGCAAAAATGGGTGATATCGACGGCATCCGAAAATGCATTGCATGCCTTGACGGATGTGGTGTGCAGACAACTTTGAACCAGCCTATCCGATGTATCCAACACATCGGTGTCGGGCACGAGAAATTATTCGGAATTGGTAGTTTGCGGAAAGCAAAAAAGAAAAAGCATGTTGTCGTTGTGGGAGGAGGTGTTGCTGGGTTAAAAGCGGCCGAGATTACCGCTAAAAGGGGACACGATGTTGTTCTATTGGAAAAAGAAAAGGTGCTTGGCGGGCAGATTAATCTGGTAAAAAAAATTCCTTTCAGAAATGAATTCTCTGAAGTGACCAGATATCTTGAGTTCCAGCTCAAGAGCCTTGAAAATGTTGATATCAGGCTGGGAATAGAGGCAGACGTCGATATTGTTCTTGTCGAACATCCTGATGTGGTGATAATCGCGACGGGGTCATCACGCGATATACCTGAACAATTTCGAAGTAATAAAACCATAACAAGTTGGGAGGTACTCCAGGACAAAGTGGATATCAACCGGGAGGTTGTGGTCTACGATCAATTGGCAAAGGCCGAGGGGGTAGGAGTGGCAGAATATCTGACCGAGTATTACGATGAAATAAAAATACAATTTTTTACACCAGCGCGATACCCAGGTGAGGACATTCACTTTCTCAATCAGGACATAATTTTTAGGAGACTATTTTCAAGAAAAATAGCATTCAACCCATTTTTCACAATCGTTCGATTAGAAAAGGAGGGGATAGTATTCCTTCACAGATATTCTAGAAAGGAACACGTGGTTAAAAAATATGATAATTTCGTTTTTATCGGAGATGCGCATTCGAATGACGAATTATTCTGGAGCTTGAAGGGAAAAGTCGAAGAGGTCTACAGGATCGGAGATGCAAGAGCTCCGAGAATTGTAGAACTTGCCATACACGGGGCTGAGAGATTGGCAAGGGTCATATAATTCCGTCGAACATACACGTTCTGACATGAAAATCAATAGAATATGAACGGAATCATTGTGTGTGTCAAACAGGTGCCGAAAACTGGGAGCATCAAGCTCGATCCCGTGAATCATACATTGATCAGGGAAGGAGTTGCGGCAATATTGAATCCTTTTGATGAATATGCTCTGGATGCCGCCCTTTGTTGCAAGGAAAAATACGGAGTGCAAGTTACAGTCGTAACCATGGGTCCTGCTCAGGCAAAAGATATTCTTCTTTACGGTATGGAAAAGGGTGCTGATGACGCGTTTTTACTTTCGGATACGCGCCTCGCCGGTTCAGATACTCTCGTAACTGCAAAAATCCTGCACAAGTTCATATCGATGACCAACTATCGGGCTATTTTCTGCGGACTCGAATCGGTCGACAGCAGCACAGGGCACATTGGACCGAGTCTTGCGGAATTGTTTCATGTTCCACAGATTACTCATGTCAGGGAAATATTTAATTTCGAGAAGATCACCGCACGGGTGATCGTCGATTTCGATACAGAGTCCAAGGTAATTGATGTGCAGTTACCGGCAGTATTTTGTTTTGGAAAGAAAAATACTCCTATACGCGGGAAAGTAAGCTCAGCAGATGAAAGACAGATAAAGGTAATCGGGCTCAATGATCTCGAATTCGAGGAAAATGCAGTCGGTTTGAAGGGTTCGCCAACTCGGGTTGTTGATATCCAAATAGACGAGCATGCTTTAAATTATCTAATTGTCGACAGTGAGCTGCATGCTTTTGAGAGAATCAGAACCATCATGGATGGAGGAGTGAAAGAGAAAAAAAACAGAATTCTTCTAAAGGGAAGTTCAGAAAAAACAATTGATAAGATTACTAAGGCAATTAAGTCCGGCTCCTATAAAAGTAAAGACAGAACTGTTAAATGATATTAAAGGCTCCTCGAGGCTGACCCGAATGAAGCGCTCGGAACAGAAAAAAACGAAAAGTGTTTCCACATCTCTTTATATTTCCGAAAACGCATGCAACAGATGTGGAGACTGTGCGAACGCGTGCGGTTATAAGGCTATATCGATCGTCTCAGGGAAAGTAGTAATAGATAGAGAGAAATGCACACTCTGCATGATATGCCTGAAGGTCTGTCCATCCAATGCCATACAGCTTGAAAAATTAACAAAGGATATCGATGTCACAAAATATTCTGGTGTGTGGGTGTTGATTGAATATATAAACTGGCAAATACACCCCGGATGCTTCCAGATATTGAGTAAAGGGTATGAGCTAGCTAAAACGCTCACACAAACTTTAACTGCCGTAGTGATTGGAAACCGGTTTGACGACAAGGAAGATATAAAAGCTGAGCTCATGGACTATGGGGTTGACAGAATAATGCTGCTCCAGTGTGAAAATATTCATACATATCAACCGGAAGATGTTGCGGAAATATTCTCCCGTGAAATATTGATGAAAAAACCCAATATTGTGTTGTTCCTCGGGTCAACCTTTGGCCGTGAACTAGCACCACGTGTCGCCGCGAAGATCCAAACGGGGCTAACTGCAGACTGTACGGATCTCTATATTAATGGCGAAAAAAATCTCGTCCAGGTACGTCCCACATACGGGGGCAAGATATTAGCATCGATTATATGTCCGTATGACAGGCCTCAAATGGCTTCGGTGAGACCGAATGTATTCGAAAGAAAAAAGAGGAACAACGTTAGTGCTGATGTACCATGTTCGCTTAGTAAGATTGCAATCAGCTCAGTTGAAGGGCTTAAGAATATCGTTGAGACATATCGTGATTTGAACCGTAAAAAAAGCATAGACGATGCTGAGGTGATTGTGTGCGGTGGATCAGGACTCGGTTCAAAGGAGGGATTTATCCTTTTAGATCATCTCGCTGAAAAGATCGGTGGGGCAGTGGCCGGGACTAGAACTGCTGTGGATCAGGGGTGGATCGATTTTTCTTACCAGATCGGACAGACAGGTAAAACGGTTAGACCGCGGCTCTATATCGCCTGCGGTGTCTCGGGAGCCATTCATCATTTAATCGGTATGAAGCACTCGGGGTTCATCATCGCGATCAATACAGATCCCCGGGCGCCTATATTTAAAATTTCTGACGTTGGTGTGGTAGCTGATCTATACGAGGTGGTACCGAAATTGATCGATAAACTTGAGGAGGGGACATGAAACTCGGACTGAAATCGAACTGTTATAACGATAAAAGCTGGGAAACCACTCTGGACATTCTGAAGAATAAAGGCATTACGGCTGTCGAACCTGGGGCCGGGGGCTATAATGGGAAATCACATTGTAATCCAGAGGAACTGCTCAAAGACAAAAAGGCGATGTGTTCGTTCAAGGATGCAGCGGAAGAGAGAGAAATAGAGATAAGCGCCCTCGCAGTGCATGGGAATCCGTTACATCCTCAGAAATCATATGCTGGTGAGCACACATCGGATCTTTTAGAAGCAATAGAGTTGGCTGGTAAAATCGGGATCAAGGCAGTTACCTGTTTTGCAGGATGCCCAGGAGCAAGTGAAAACTCTCTGGATCCAAATTGGATTACTTGCCCGTTCCCTCCCTATTTTGGTGAGTCGGTTAAATGGCAGTGGGAGAAACGGGTAATTCCTTTCTGGAAGGAGATAGTCAAAAAAGCAAAAAAGTCGAAAGTAAAAATCGGATTCGAAATGCATCCTGGAGATGTGGTGTACAATCCCGAAGCGCTTATTATGCTCAGAAACAAGGTGGGTGAAGAAGAAATAGCATGCAACTTTGATCCAAGCCACCTTTTCTGGCAGGGAATCGACCCCGTGGAAAGCATTACCCACTTGGGAGACATGATTGTGCATGTACACGCAAAGGATTGCAAAGTAAATGAGAGAGTGGTGCGGTATCGAGGAGTGAACGACTGGAAGCACTATGGCAATGTTTCCGGTAGAGCATGGAACTTCAGGACGGTGGGGTATGGGCACGGTACAAACTTCTGGAACGATTTTGTAAGTACGCTAAGGCTAATCGGCTATGACTGGGTGCTCAGCATCGAGCACGAAGATCCCTTAATGACTGTTGAAGAGGGCATAGACAAGTCCATCGGTTTTTTGGAGTCGGTTCTGATTCACGCGCCTGTTGAAAAACAGTGGTGGGAAATCTAGCCGATCGTTCGATTATTGCGGAGTATCTTTTTTAAGATGAAATATCTGTGTATTGGGTTTCCTCGAACTGCACGAAAGAAAGGAGGTGATATATCGAGGGTTTGATTTATATATCTCTGTTTTAGAATTTTAATGACAAAGAAAGGGAGTGAAATCATGAAGAAAATTATTTTATGTCTGATGATTTTTGCGGCAATCCTTTTTAGCACCGCAGGTGGTGCATTTGCAGAAAAGGAGAAGGGTGGAGAACCGGGGGTAGCAGGCGGCGAGTGGGAGAGCCCATTCAAAGATGTTAAAATAAGGTTTTTTTGTGGCGGTGATGAAGGCGACTTGTTTGCGACTGTTGTGTATAACGGTGCAAAACTTGCTGAAAAACTGATGGGATGCAAGGTCGATTATGTTTTTTCCGGCTGGCAGGCGGAAAAGATGACGCAGCAGTTAAGAGAAGCGATTGCCGCACGACCGGATGCAATCGCAATGATGGGACACCCTGGTGACGACGCTCTCATGCCTCTTGTGAAACAGGCGCAGGATCAAGGCATAATCGTCACTATAGTTAACGTTGATACCCAGAAGGTCATGAATGCGTATAATACCGGTTATGTGGGTGCGTATATAGAGCAATTTGGATACCGACTGGGGAAAAAAGCGATAGAGAAATTCGGTATAAAAAGAGGAGATACAGTGATCATTGATGGAAACTGGGGAGAGCCTGGCCTTGAAAAAAGGGATGTTGGGGTTGCAAGGGCTTTTGAGGAAATAGGGTGTAAAATCGTGAAAATAAAGCATCCTATGGAAGCCGCGACGAATACTGATCTTTTTCAACCGCAGGTTGCAGGAGCGGTGGCTGCAAATCCGCAAGTGAAACTGATCAGCTACTCCGGTGGGCAGTTCCTCGGTGCTTCCACCTATTACATGGAGTCAATCGGAAAAAAACCAGGTGAAATCAAGAACATCGGGTTCGACATTTCAGGTCCAATCATAGACGGTTTTGAAAAGGGATATGTGAGCCTCACGATTGATCAACAACCTTTTTATCAGGGATTCCTGCCCATTGTGAGTCTTTGTATGGCGGTTAAGTTTGGACTTACTCCAATCACAGTGGACACCGGTGTTGGATTTGTTGATGAAACTAATTACAAAGCAGTCGCCGGACTTGCTGAACAGGGAATCCGTTAAAATTGAGAAGGTAATCCCTATTAAGAAAGTGTGGGGGAAATAGGAGTTCTGAAAAAGAGGGGATGGAATTTTCTTTAAGGCTCAGTTTCCTATTTCCCCATAGATTGATTTTCTTTTGATCCTATAAAGTATTGGAGGAGAAATGAACGGTATCTTCCTAGAAATGGAGAATATCAATAAGTCCTTCGGAAAAGTATTAGCGCTTGAAGACATCAATTTGAAAATCATGGACAATGAGATTATTGGCCTTATAGGTGATAATGGTGCCGGTAAATCCACACTGATCAAAATAATATCGGGAATCCTCCAGAGAGATTCTGGAGATATGTATGTCCAGGGCGAAAAAGTGAAAAAATGGGATGCAATCGCTGCGCGCACAACAGGGATTGAAACGGTGTATCAGGATAAAGCACTCTCGGATCAGCAGTCATTGTACAGTAACATATTTATGGGCAGGGAGATATGTAATTTCATCGGTTATATTAACTTAAAAAAGGAAAAAGAGGAAACCGATAGATTGATGCATGATATGGGATTTAGTTCGGCATTAATCTCACCAGAATCGGTAATTCTCACTTGTTCCGGTGGTGAACGTGAAGGTGTCTCCATTTCCAGGGCAATGTACTTCAAGGCAAATCTGGTCATCCTGGATGAACCGACGACCGCCCTCTCGTTGAAAGAGACAAGGAAGGTACTGAACTTCATTGAAAAGATAAAGGAGAGAGGAAGTTCGTGCATCTTCATTACACATAATATTTACCATGCGTATGAAGTTTCAGAAAGATTTGTCATAATGGACAGAGGTAAGATTGTCGACAAGATTGTAAAACATGATACCACCTACGAAGAGTTGGTCCAGAATATGATGCACATCGCAAATCAAGTCGCACGTTGATGCGCTCAATATCAGATAAAAATAGCAGTACGGGAATGCTGTGGTAAACAGACTCGAGAAGATCGATTCGATCATTACAAAAAAAGGATTTGTTCGTGTAAAGGATCTTGCACAGGAGCTGAATGTCTCTGTGATGACAATCAGAAGGGATCTCATAAAGCTGGAAAATGAAGGTAGTATTGTTCGTACTCATGGTGGTGCATACACGAACAGAGAAGTTACTGAAATAGACTATCAGATACGTAAAACTGTACGGCAGTCACAGAAAGAGGCGATCGGACGAAAAGCCTATTCAATGGTGTTGCCCGGTGATTCAATCTTCATCGACGCGGGAAGTACCGGTGCTCTACTTGCCGCTGCAATCGATGATCTGATTCGTTTAACCGTTGTCACCTATTCTATCGTTGTGGCTCAATTCCTTCAGAAAAAACTCAATGTAGAGGTTATTCTTCTCGGTGGGAAGTTGCACAGTACTACACAATCATTGATCGGTCCCCTGACCGAAGAGGCAATACAAAAATTCAAATTCTCAAAAGCCTTCCTGGGGACAAGCGGTATTAATCTTTCGGAAGGTCTGACGGTATCGACTCTTGAAGAGATTACGATCAAGAAACAGGCGGCTTTGAATTCCAACCAGGTTATTGTGCTTGCCGACAGCAGCAAGTTCAACAGATACGGGCTCGCCCATTTTCTTGATTTCGATCAGGTGGATGTAATCATTACAGACTGGGAATTAGATGCAACCAATATACCGATTCTTCATAGTAAGGGAATACAACTAATCATAGCAGATGGAGACGACAAATGTTGAGCTTGAAGTAAAAATAGTGCTTGGAGCGGCGATTGAAATTTATTCCATCCATTGAACTGGTCAAGGAAGCATCTTCAGAAGGATATGCCATCCCTTCTTTCTGTATATGGAATGCTGAATCGATGAAAACAGTTTTAGACTGTGCGGACGAAATGAAGGCCCCTGTCATTATCATGAACGGATGGGCTGAATTTCTACTGCTCGATCCCGAAGTGACCGGCATGATAGCGCGTGGGCTCGTGGAAAAACACGACTATCCGATCGCCCTCCACCTAGACCATGGAAACTCAATCGAACAGATAAAAGAGGGTTTGGTAGCGGGATACAGCTCCGTAATGCTCGATTATTCCACAAAGCCGTTCGAGGAGAATGTGCAGGGTCTGAAGACCGTTGTTGGGCTTGCCAAGCCGCTGGGCGTTACCGTCGAGGGTGAGCTTGGGACAATCGGAAGGGTGAACACTGAAACGATCGAGGGTGAACTCGCGTCTTCCCTTACAAACCCTGAAGATGCGGCGGCATATGTCGAAGAGACCGGTATCGACATGCTTGCTGTTTCTATTGGGAATGCACACGGCATCTATGTTTCACTACCCAGATTGGATTTTAAGCGTCTCGAGAGCATACGGAAGGTCGTTCGTGTTCCCCTCGTCCTCCACGGCGGATCGGGCACGTCTGAAGATGACCTCAAACAGGCCATATCTTGTGGCATTGCGAAAGTCAACGTTGCAAGTGAATACATTCATACGGTCCGTAGGTCTTTAATTCGGCAGTGGGGAGAAGGTAAAAACCACTACACTCCATTTGCCCTGGTCGAAGCAATGAAAGAAGCGGCCGTTGTAGTGCGAAAATGGATCCGTATGACAGGTGCAGAAGGCAAAGCCTCGTCATAGGACAGGAGCATCGGTATGCACGATCACTCGTCGAAGGTAACGCGTGTTGATCAATTTAGAGAGTGACAATATGAAAATACGTACCTACGAAAAAATATTTTCGATTTTATCCGAGTGTCCTAAAGTAGACATACACACACATCTCACCGCTGACAGACTCATGGCAAGAGGTCTCGACAATATTCTTCTATATCACATGGTGAACTCGGAACTGTACGCTGCAGGTTCTCCCTGTAGTGAGCGTGTTTCGGATAACAGGGACGAACAGGAGGCAGAAATACAGTTATCATATGCGGTTCCTTATCTTACAAAAATACGAAACAAGAGCCTTTATCGTGTATTGAGAATCATCCTCCGTGACATTTATGGATGGAAGGAGGACATTACACCACATAACTGGAAAACGCTGCATGAACATATAAAGTCACAAAACGGAGACGACGGTAGACGGGCGCGGAAGATAATCAACGATCTCCAAATTAAAAGAGTCGGCACCGAGATTGTAAGACGTGCCGATGGGAGAGCTGACGATATTTTCAGCTATGCGCTGGGATGGGCTTTTTTCGCACGAGCATAGTGGGGCCAGTATGACAGCCCTCTTTTCGAGCTCGAACATGCCTGGAGCGTGGACAAACCAAGACTTTCATTACCTATGACTCTAAAAAAAGAAAACCGCCCTGCAACATCGAAGAAGATCAGGAATGTGGATGATGTGGAACGGGCCATTGCACATTACTGCAAGGTGCTGCAGTACGAACATGTGACGACGACAGCTCAGCACCTTTCCACGGAAATCGATTACGGTCAGTACGGCTTCGGTGATGTGGAAGCAATCGCCCGGGGTATTTTCTACTACACACCGATCCAGCTTCTGTCTTTCGAAGAATGTTGAAAAACAGTATCTCAAAATTTCGTTGTTTACGTAAAAATACGTCGGTTTGCAATAACCGGTGAATACTCACCTGTGGACGCGGCTTATTATAATGTGTATGATTTTTCTATTGCTATTACTAATGAGGAGGTTAAAATGAAACTGTCTTGTAACACGTGGATGTACTGCAGTTTTCCTGCCTGGCTTCCTGCATACCCTCTCGATTATGTGATCGAGCATCTCGCTTCGATTGGGTATGACGGTATTGAAATCGGATGTGCTGCGCCAACTGCATACCCTCCCTACATGAATGATCGTGAAAGGGCGAGAATTCGAGATTTATTAAAGAAACACAATATCTCCGTCTCGTCGGTGCTCCCCTGCCCGGGTGGTGGAATGGGTAACAATGTGTCGAGCCCGCTTGCAGCAGAGAGGAAGCAGGCAGTTCAGAGCTACAAGGAGTGTATAAAGCTCGGGGCTGATCTGGGAGCAAAAATTTGTCTGTACGTTGCCGGTTGGCAAGTCTGGGGAGTTGAGACGGATCAGGCGCTGGAATGGTCTCGACAGTGTCTGACGGAAGTCGCGAAATATGCGGCCGATCTTGGAATAACAGTTGCGGTCGAGCCGACACCGCAGGACAGTAATCTCATAGAAACAGCCGATGATGCAATCAAATTGATGAAGAGCGTGGGACTGAAGAACGTTGGTGTGATGTTCGATACCATTCATGTGCTTTACAGAAAAGAGATACCTACTGATTACGTTGAGAGAATAAAGAAGGACCTGGTACATGTGCATATTTCGGATATGGATCGGTTGCCTCCAGGAACTCAGAATGATTTTTATTTTTTTGTGGAGGCGTTGAAAAAAATAGAATATGACGGCTATCTAGCGATGGAAATAGGACTGGGAGGCCGTGGTGTCGACCCCAATGTATTTGCAAAAAAGGCCTATAATTACATGGAAGGCCTGATAAGCTGAAGGCGTGTGGAGCTTCTCTTGGGGAGAATTTAAAACAGCGCATTGAGATATAATAAATTATGAGAAAATAGACAATATTGGTTGTGTTAGCTCGGGGTAAAAAGAGGTGGACTGTGTCTTCCATCTGTATTGATTATAAAATTTGCAGACTTTCCATGAAACGATAGTGAATCTTTCATTAAAGAATATGAAGGGACCAATTGCACGAGATAATGCACGACTACGCTTTAATCTTTTGGGTGTCAATCGGCGTCTCATGGATTTGAAATTGGACTTCAATACGAGCATTTCGATAGTGGAAAGTATCAGTCCCTTTTACCTCGGAAAACCGAATAATCTCGATATAATGGTCGGCGTAACCGGCCTTGTTGCAGGGGACACGATCTAAACGAAAATAATTGAGAACAAACCCGACAGATATCCGACACATCGTTCTGACAGATTTGGTCAAGGTTTTCACGCCGAGCACTATCGACAAGGATTGTAAAATCATGGAGTTTTTGGGAGTCTTATGAAAACACAGAATACTCAGTGTACACTATTGTTTAAAAAAGTCTCAAGATAAAAATCATTCGTGAGTACGGTAATTGAATTTTAGTGCTGATATTCAATTCCATGATGTGGAGGTATGAAAAATGAAAATCGGTTTTCTTATTTCTCCCTATGCGGACAAACCGCTTGCGGAAGTTTTGAAGATGCTTCGGCAGGATTATTCGGCGCTCGAATGCATCGAGATAGGTGTAAGCCTGTATGGTGTAGCACACTGCGACCCTCTTCTTTTCATCAAAGATCCTTCAAAGCGGGAACATTTCGAGGAGACAATCGTTAATGCAGGTTTTAGGCTCTCCTCTTTATCTGCTCACGGTAATCCCCTTCATCCCAATAATGAAATCGCGGGCACAAGCATACAGAGAATACATGAGGCCGTCACGTTGATGTCGAAGTTGGAGTCATGTCTGGTAAAAGATGAGAAGGGTACTCCTATTCGGGTGGTGAACTGCTTTTCAGGTCTTCCTGCGGCACATCTGAGCGTTAAGAATGAAGGGACAGTCACGCAGTATGGAAAAGTGCCGGGCTGGAATGTATGCCCCTGGCCGGACGAACACTTCGACGCATATCAGGAGCAGATGAAGTTCGCTGGGAATGTATGGAAAAACTTTATAAAGGGAGCGCGTGACGCAGGGGTTGTACTCGCTTTCGAGCTGCACCCGAACTTTCTCGTTCACAATGTGGAAACGTACCTGGAAATACTTGACCGTGCTGGAGATGACGGAACTGTGCTAGGGGTGAACATGGACCCGAGCCATCTTTTCTGGCGGAACATGGACCCGGTTCACGTCATCAGGTTCCTGAACAGGACTCTCCAGACGAATCCGATAAAGCACTGCCACGGGAAGGATACCTATGCCGATCCTTACAACACGGCTATTCAGGGAAACTACAGCATCATCCCGTATTCAAAGGAGGCTGAGCGTGTTTGGCGTTTCGTGACCATCGGGGAGGGGTGGGACCTATTAAACGGGGCACATGATGTGAACTGGTGGTCTCGATTTATCACGGAGCTTCAGCTCTGGGGATACGATCATGTTATCAGTATCGAACACGAGGATAGCAGAAAATCTTTTAGTGAGGGATTGAAGAAGGCGCTGCATGTGCTTGAGCAGGCCGTAAACAGGGAATCACCGGGGCCAATGACATGGGCCAACCGCTGATGTATATACCTGTGTGTTCTTAGGGAATTACATGCCGCTTATTATTAAGCATTGAATCGGGAAAACTAAGCTGGTACACACAATGAGAGAGGAGACTAGTATACAATAAAGTTCGCATATTTGAAAATGCTGCGTCACAGTAATATTACTTTAATTTCTTGGTTGATGTACAGCATCTTCTTAACAGTCCTTTTCCTGTGCGCGCGAAAAAAATAGCTCAAAGACGGTTCCCTGGTCGGGCTTGCTGTCTACAAAGATATATCCGCCCGACTGTCTCACTATTCCATAAACCGTTGACAGTCCCAACCCCGTACCCTTGCCTACCCCCTTGGTCGTGAAAAAGGGATCAAAGATATGATCCTGCTCCACCTTATTCATCCCATGACCGGTATCACATACTTTTAGAAAAACAAATTCTCCCTGTGGTATTTCCGGGTGTCGTAATCGTAACTTTTCATCAGAAATTATATTTCCTGTCTCCAGCGTGATTTCTCCACCCCCGGGCATTGCGTCGCGGGCGTTCATGACAAGATTCACAATTACCTTTTCCACCTGGGTTTTATCGTTAGAGATACTCCACAATTCAGGGTCAAGCTCGGTACGCAGTTCGATATTTTTTCCCAGGAGACTGATAAGCGTCTTCATGAGACCGGTTACCAGGTTGTTGAGGTACAGAACTTCTTGTTTCATAAACTGTTTTCTGCTGTATGCAAGCAGCTGCTGCGTAAGCGAAGCTGCCCTGTCCCCGGCTTTTTTTATTTCACGCACAAAACAGGCGATTCTATGATCAAGATCGGGAGTCATCAGTATGACTTCGGAATATCCCAGAATTGTCGTGAGTAGATTGTTGAAATCATGCGCAATTCCTCCTGCCAGACGGCCGACTGCCTCCATCTTCTGAGCTTGCATAAGCTGATTTTCGAGTTTTTTCCTCTGCGTTATATCCCGAAGAATGCCCAGTATACCGACGAGATTTCCCCTTTTATCCCGGAGAAAATCGACTTTGAGCTCGCCCCATAGAGTTGTACCGTCTTTTCTCACATACTCATACTCAAGAAGCGGTATTTCAACCTCCGTTCCCTGCATTACGAGGGCGGCGTATTTCTTGAAACTTTCCACTCCCCTTTGATAGGAATCGGGGGTCATGATGTCTTGCATGCTCAATTTCATTATTTCTTCAACACTGTATCCTGAAAGAGCTTCGACGGAAGGGTTGACATACGTGATTTTCAGGTCCATATCCTGAATAAAAATGATATCCGTCACATGTTCAGCAAGAAACCTGCTGGTTTCATCGCCCGGTGTAAGTGATGTGTGAGATTGTGCGGGCCTTTTTTCCAGTGCGGAAATCCACTCTTCCAGTTCTTCCTTCTGTTTCAGTAAAACCTGTAATTCATCGGATGAAGCTTTGTCCCTTCTATTCACATATCCCATACGTTCTGCCCCTTCTGAATCCGACCCCGCCTGAAATTAAATGATTTCCTTCACATATTTAAATCTAGAGGATATCCCGCATAGCTCCGTATCACACTATCATATTAACGATTGACTGGCAATACAGTAAATTCCTTCACACATTCGAAACAGCAGCTATCTATCTACTATTTTAAGAGAAACGTGCGTACCTTATCAAATATAAATATTCCCGTACTGCAGGCTGTTCTTAAGGAAATTTCCGACAGTATCCAGGAGCCCGTCGGTCAGGGGGAGCTTTGGGTCGCTGTATGCTGCGATATTTCCCTGCCGATCAGCCGGGGCATCCTTGAGCACATGGTTCATACCCTCGATGATGCACAGATTGCCGTCGGGCTTGGCTGCAGCAAGTATTTTCGCTTGTCTCACGTCTGTCTGCAGATCTCGTGAGCCGTTCACAATCAACACAGGCATGTGCAGCCGGGCGATCTCCTCGGCCGGGTTATAGCGGAACATTGCGGTCAAAAACGGCTGCACGCTCGGCCTGAACAAGGTTTGAAGTTCGGGGCTCACCCGAGCGACCACTTTTGCCTTTCTGAGAGCGCTGATGATCCTGTCGGCTTCCTCTACGGCTTCGGGCATTTGAGCCTTCATCTGATCGATCAAAATTTCGTAAATCGGACATCCGGGTCCGGCTATCGACACGAATGCGCGGGCGCCGGTACGACGCGCCGCGATCATTCCGATCAGGGAGCCTTCGCTGTGGCCGATTACGCCGAGGCCTGAAAACCGGGAATCTTTCCTGATTTTTTCGATCCAGGCTGCTGCATCGTCTATGAAAACGTCGAACGTAAACTCGCTTTCATCCGAACTCGACTCTGCGCTTGCAGCAATGCCGCGTTTATCATAACGTACAGCGGATATACCTTGCTCTGCCAGTCCTTCGGCGAGCATTTTTAAGCTGTTATTCTTATCCGGGAATAACGGTGAGTTGCCGTCCCTGTCCGTCGACCCGGATCCCGAAATAATGAGCACCAAAGGTGCTGGTTTATTGCGATCCGGCAGTGTTAGGGTTCCGTACAGGGTTCCCGTATCCGTCGTCAGGGTCGCTTCTTCGCTCGTCACAGGCAATCTCGATTCGGTGAATTGCAGATGGAGTTGGTGAAGCAAAGCTCATCGTCGAAAGTGCTTACAGAATGTAATATAGGTAATTGGAATAGAATATAATCAATTGAGCATAAAAATCCGATACAAAATACAAGCTATCTCCGGCTTCGATATAAAATACCGATTTTCTATCGGTATTTCAAAGGAAGCGATCGGCAACCTGTTGTTACTTTGATATATGCAGGTTAGATACAACATCTCCTTTTCCGTAGAAAACGTTTGAGAAAACAGGAGAGGAAGAGGAGGTTTTTAAAAAATTGTTATGGAGACGCGCCGGCCATCCCGGCTGGATTGACGATTACACGCCGACAGGGGGGGACAAGATATGCCCCGTGCCTCGCTGTTCAAATCTCTCTTTTAACCATCTTGCCGATCGCATACGAGCCGAAATGATAAATCCCGTTCGATTCCAGAAATACTCCAACAACAAGGATAACAAACTTCGACCAGTCATACGGTTGAACAGAAAGAGTCCTCCAGAGTGCTAAAAGGATCGTTACTACTGCAGAGATAACGAGAGCAGTATTGCCTTCTGCTTTCAGCCATTTCTTTATTGCCTGGGTAATGGGCACTGCTATCGCAGCCAAACCGAGTATCTCAGCCACTAATTGGGGCGTAATCATTGTATGATCCTCCTTTTCAGATTTTTAGCCGCTGTTTTATATTATGATTCAATGAAATGAAATCGCAACAATTACGCTGGAAAGAAATAAGGCACCTTGTGCCACATTGCATTGTAATGACGTTAATTTCTTGTTGACACCATCTTTCACAATATAAAAAAAGTCGTGTATCATGCATTATTGTTTTATAGACACATACACTTGATAAATAAGTTAAATAACCAAATAATTATAATAAGCATGATAATTAATATATAATAAACTTAATAATAATTGTATTGATCAGCTTGCCTGTATATGGTTTTATTGTCTTATAAAGCATATTATAGAATGGAGATATTGGGATAAAACATCACTAAATTAATATAAGGAATCTGATTTTGTAAAAAGAAAAAAGAATATAAATATTACATTTAAATTGTTATTGCCTTGTATAAACCATGGAATTGAGGACAGTATTTCTTTGAACTTGACAGTGCAGGCAGTAAAGAAAAAGATGATAACAAGTAGTCAATTATGTCGTCTATGGGGTGTGGGGGTCTATCCATTTTCGACAAAATGCTGTTTTCTAAGATGGGAAAAATCGGCAAAACGCGGTTTTCCGGTTTTCTGAGAAATGCCATATTTTTTATTGTGGAATCCTCCCGTATTTTTCAGGTTCTCTCAGTTCTATCGAAGAGAATTAAGAATGGACTATAACCTTCAATGATGTTAAAATCATCAACAGGTGAGCGGTTATGACCGAGTTCAAGTATCGGGAATGGTCATTGCCCCGAGGCGTCAGAGCTTGTTCGTAGAGAACAGTAATCCTGTTATCAGGAGCGCCGACCAATGTGATCAAACCGCTCACCTTACTATTTGAATATCTGAATACCCTGGGTATTTTTCTCATTGATCCGGAAACTATTTGAGTTTTCGTTTTTTCTCATTGTTACTCAGGCTTTAAGAGAACGTATGCAGGTCATATACGGTTTCAGAAGAAAACCTTAATACTCCCCATGAAAAATTGCCTTATTTTCCAGAGCACCCCAAGCAGCGTACCCTCGCATCTGGATATTATACTTGTCCTCGCGCTCTTTGCCGGTCTTCCAGTCAAGGATGTGCAGGTGATTCTGTGCAGGGATCAGAAAGTCAACCTTGCAGTAGGCCTTAAGTCCTTCGATTCGGGTCTCCCCGAAGCCCTCCGGCTCGATGATCCAAGGCTCAGTTGCAGCTGAGGCTTGCTGAGCAAGCCACCCGAACCGGTCGCTTTCGATCAGATTCGTGACCGCTGTGAGCACCGTACCGGTCATACCTTCTGTGTCTATTCGGGTTTCGCGACCGGAGTATATCTCTTCGTAGTCAGCTCTCCGGTGTTGTTCAGCAACCTTTCTCCGGACATAGTCAGCAAGGCGCTGAGTATCGATAGGCTGGTCAGGCTCTTTCAACAGGCGCTTTAGTATCGTTGAGATACAATTGTGGGTGAGTATGCCAATTTGCAACGGCACCGATACCATCAACCGAAGCCGGGCAATCAGAGCTTGTGGGTACTCATTGTCCCATTTGTAGTAGTATTGGTAGTAATACTGGCGCCTGCATGCAGTAAACTTGTCATACCGTGATATCGACCAACCTAGTATCGCACTATACTCGAAGGATTGCAAGAAATTTTCCTTTCAGCATTGTGACTCCAGAACATAATAGGATGGCCAGGTAACTAGTATTCTATTTGAGGCGTTCTGGCATCCCCATTTCGCCGAAAATGTCCGGCGTTGCGAAAATCACACTTCTAACTTGCTCTCACAATCGGATCTGGGATATTTTTAACCTTCTTATACGCCTTATAAATATCCAACGCTTGCTGGGCATTCAACCAAAACTCCGGTGTTGTATTAAATGCAGAAGCAAGCTTTACCGCCATCTCAGCGGTAATAGAAGTCCTGCCATTTACGATTCGATTAATCACTTTTACATCACACCCTATGTGATCCGAAAGCTGCTTTTGTGTAATTCCAAGCGGTTTTAATAACTCTTCCTGAAGTATTTCACCCGGTGTCGTCGGCTCTCTTTTTATGGTAAACATAATACATCTCCTCTTTATAATGATAATCTGTAATGCTTACATCAGAAGGTCCTGATTCTTTCCATCTGAAAATTATTCTCCATCTTTCATTAATACGAATGCTGTAATAGCTTTCTAAATCCCCTTTAAGTGCTTCTAATCTATTTCCAGGTAGAGCTTTTAAATCGTTTAATTTAGCTGCATAGTGAAGCATATCGAGTTTTCGTTTTGCTATTTGACTTACAGATGCCCATCCGATACCCTTTTTAATTTTACCTCCGATAAAGAACTCTTCAGTCTCTTTGTCTGAAAAGGATTGGATAGCCATTTATAATTAATTTACCTGATAAAGGTATACCACGTCAAGGTATTATTCCCATGGGGTGAGTGTTGTCGAAAAAACTATTCTGCAGATTGTAATTAGGGTTTGTTCGGGGTTTTGCGTTCTCCGTAACTCTTGTCTTCGGTAAGAATATGTCTCAACAGCATATGCTTCAAGAATTCGAAAAACGCCATTCTTGGCTTTTTTCCATCGTTCCTGATCTTTTTTCGAAAGGACTCAATCGTTCCCAGCAATCTCTCATGCTCCCGACTATGGGAAGTAAGGCCGGGATACTCGATTATCTTCATGTATTCCTCTTCATTCCCGAAGTGCTCCTTGAACGCACGAACGATCTTCTCTACCAGGTTTTCGAAGGCCGGTTTTTTGCCTTCTTCCTGGATGGCCTTGTAGAGATTGTTAATCATCTCGAACAATTTTTTGTGCTGAGAATCGAGCTGTTCTGTGTACACGCTGTACTCATCGTTCCACTCGAATAACAGACGTTTACCGAATACCTTCATCCTTTTTTTGAATACTTCAAGCAATTTCCACTGTACCACGGGAATATCATGGAGCGCTTTTGCAGGAATCGTGTACACTCTGGAGCCCTTCGACACGCGGGCGGTAAAAAGCCTTGATGAACCAAGAATGAACCTCTCCTCACCAAAAAAGCCCTCATCGGTGAGGGTTTCGACAAGCCTTTCCGCAGTGTATATGCGAAGCTCTCCAGAGACGAGCACATACAGTTGAATGGGGGCGCCCGTCGGAAGAATGCTCTCTTTCTTATATACTTTTGAGGTCATGGAGCGGGCTATACTGTTTTGCCTGGTGCCCGAAATCATCTCACCGAAGAGCCAGGTGCTCTGCAGGAAACCGCTGATCTGGTGAAGTTTCTCTATCTCGTCGTAAAGATTGTTTCTCCTCACAATCTCTATGTACAGGTCGCTTGGTATCCGAAGTACTTTCACGTAACCAACAGACCGATAGGTGCCCCGCAGAGTGTGTCCGTGGAGCCCGGTAAACTCATGCATGAGCGAGCCCGCAGGGAGGGTGCTGCATAGCCCTCTCTCCGCATCGACGAATTCCACCTCGCCGTTAAGGATGACATATATTGATATAACCTTTGCCCCTTTCTTCTCGATAATGATACCAGGATTGAAAGATTCCACAGGACAGTTCATCAGCAGATTGAGCTCGTGCTGGGGCAGAGACGGGAAGTAAGAGTGAAGGTAGTAATAGGCTGACTGCATGGTGTAATCCTGCTGGGCTTGAATCAATGTGTCCTGCATGCCGAAGATGGCGTTCGACCCGATTTCTTTCTGAGCCGGCGTGAGCTCGAGGGAAGTGTGGCTCAGATATATCTTGGAGGAGGGGTCACCCACGAAGTCTTCCGCCATGCCGTGGATGAGTCCGCCGCCGATATCGATCTTCTTCACATCCACCGGGGATCGGTAGCTCTTCCTCACCTCGTCGTATAGTTCTCTATGTATTCCACTTTTTTTCTCGTCTTCCGTGATCATTCCCTTGAGCACCTTGAAGGATGCGATATCGGCCAGGTGTGCGTACGTCTTGTACCCACCTTCCCAGAAGGTTCGGAAAAACATTATAGTTGTCTCTATGGGATGGGGTGAAAGTACGGGTTTTACCTCGAGCCCCCCGATTTTGTTCCAGTTATCGATCTCCAGATCACAAATCTCGAAATATTTCTTCAGACCCTTTTCACTAACGGACATCAGTGCGGAAAGCTTCTTGAAAACAGAAGCCCTGACCAGGGGAGCGGCGTAATACTTGATCAGGTGATCTGAACGGAGCAGGGCGGTAATTCCGGCGAAGTGGTCGTCGTGGGCGTGTGTGTGGAAAATCCCTTCTATTTCGTTCACGCTGATCCCCAGGGCAGTGAGGGAATGAAGGATGTTGGGGCCTGCATCGATTAGATATACCTTTCCCTGAAATACCAGAATGCTCGCCATGCAGGGACGGTTCATATCCCATCCGTCGCCTTCGCCGGTGTGAATGACTGAAAAATATTCTCTTCTGATCCTGTGGTACCCCAGATTGTATGGAGGATCGTATATATCCTCTTCCGAAAGATTCATGTCTACGGTAACAGATTCATTTCTGCAATAGAATTCATAGAGGTTGACTCCCTTTCGGTGAATGTATACTCTGTCTCCGAGCTTCACGGCGTCTCTATCGATACTGCGGAAGTCAATCAGCTCTTGGGTCTTCTGGATCCGGTCGAAGGCAAACCTCAGCTTGATGCGCATGATCTGTCTGGCGTGGTCCCGGGGTATTCCTATTTTCACGATTTCCTCTTCCGATGGAAGGCCGTAATTTCCGTAGAAAATATATTCACTCTGGGCTCTAACCTGATCTTCCAACCCTATGAGCAAGGGTTTCTGTCCCGTATTGTTGGGGTGATTGGGGATGAGCATTCCCTGGCGATAGAACATCTGCAGCACCGGGAACTCGGCCAGATTGGACAGTCTTTCGTTCTGCACCAGCACATCGGAGAGAAGGATGGCATTCGGGCCTGTTTCGAAAATGACCCCCTTCTTCTCTTTCTGAACGATAAGCCCTCTTCTTATCATGTGCTTTATGCTGTCCGCCGGGCACCCGCAAAGCACGTACAAATTCTCTTCAGGGATTCCAACCCAATATACGCCGCTTGCAACTTTCAACTTTTCCATATTCTTCTCCTCTCACGCTTCTCTCCGTACTGCCGCATACTTCATAATACTTCGAGGGTCCGACTCCTGTGCGCAGGTGAGGGTGAAGCGGAGCGAAACCGAACACCTGCGCCCTCATCGAGATAACGGCCTCTGGGACAGAAGGTCAATGCCCTGATGAGCTATACATTCGTATATGATTATATTCTCCACGCCAACGCATCACAAGCACTTTTGCCTCGAGTAATGTGTCGAATACTTCTCAGGTCGACGCTGCATTCCGTAACTTCCAAATGGAAGATGTGTTCATCCAGCATAGTGAGGCATACTCACCGTTTCCTCAATATCCCCCGTCGATTACTCCCTCGTATACAACTCCACAACAAATCGCTTTGGCTCATATCCATTCCTGCGGCCTTTCCTGATCCCCGTCCTCGCCCTTTGCAACACTATGTAAATGGTAAATTGAATTCAGAGCGTCATGGAAGGTAAAATTTTAGACAGAGAGAAACCGGCAATCCCGCTCTTAGGCGTTGACTTTTACGGACAGCCGTACTACTATCCTTAACAATTCGAACTGGAGGCGGTATAAACGGAGGGACGGATGAAGGCACTGCTCATGCTCGAGGATGGCCTGTGCTGTGAATGTGAAAGTTTCAGCGGCGAAGGCGAGGTGTTCGGGGAGCTGGTGTTCAATACATCTCTTACCGGGTATCAGGAGATTATCACGGATCCTTCTTACAAAGGTCAGATCGTGATGATGACCGCGAGCATGATCGGGAATTATGGAATCAGGGAAAACGAGGATGAATCGTCCGGGATTCATGCGGAGGGTCTTGTTGTCAGGGAGTATGGTGGAGAAACGCTCAACCGGAATGATGCGGGAAATCAAAAGAATCCCGAAAATACGCTTTCATACAGCGAAAAAGGCAGGGGTAAAAAGTCGGAAGATCTTCACAACCGGATATTTACGAGCCTTGCCGGATATCTGAACAGCCGGGGTATAGTCGGGGTGCAGGGAGTGGACACTCGCTTTTTTACAAAATATATCCGCGAGACCGGGGCGATGAAGGCGGGAATCACCACTCGAACTTTTGATAAAAAGAAGTTTTTACAGATGGTGAAGGATTCACCCGATATTGTCGGGCGCGATCTTGTAAAGGAAGTCACGACTAAAAACTCCTATCTTTTCATCCATGGGGAGGGTCCGCGGGTTGCCGTGCTTGATTGCGGCATCAAGGTAAGCTCACTCTCACTGCTCGCACAGCTGGGGTGTCGCGTCGAAGTTTTTCCTGCGTCTGCCGTCAAACAGGATCTACTGAATACCCGCCCGGATGGTATACTTCTTTCCAACGGACCCGGCGACCCAGCGGCTCTCGGGGATATCGTTTCTCTCGTTTCATCTCTGATAGGCGAAGTGCCGATATTCGGCATCTGTCTGGGGCATCAGGTAATCGGGCAGGCGCTTGGTGCCAGGACATTCAAACTGAAGTTCGGACATCATGGCGGAAATCATCCGGTGCGTGAAGAGAGGACCGGTAAAGTATACATCACCTCGCAGAACCATGGTTTTGCCGTAGACACTCAAACTCTTGATGCACGGGACATCGAGGTTTCATTCATTAACTTAAACGACTACACGCTTGAGGGCTTACGGCACAAAAAGCTTCCGCTTTTTTCCGTACAGTTTCATCCGGAGTCCGGCCCGGGACCGCACGACACCATGTTCCTGTTTGATGAATTTTTACACATGATCTGCGGTGAATAGGTGCACTTGCATCACGGGATACTGCCGAAGAAATAGTACTTCTACACATGAAAATGAGTTTTGATTACACTATTGCTGATCCTCACTGAGTTCGATAATACTTTTCATCAGCGATAAGAGACATTCTCTTATTTCTTTCTTTTCCATTTTGCGGTACGAACTTACAAGTATTGCTTCTTCCTTTGAAACTTTTAAAAGAATTCGATCGTTTTTTATATACTCGCCGCCACCTTGTGCAACCTTAAATTGTTTCTCTTCAGGTAAAAAAGCACTCACAGGAACGTCAAGAGCCTGTGAAATTTGATAGAGCCTGTTGAGAGTAATCTGGCTTCGTCCGCTTTCATACTTTTGAAGTTGTTGATAGGACAGATTAATCTTGTATGCCAACTGAGATTGACTCAACCCTCGAAGAATACGGAACTCTCTTATTCTCTGTCCTACCCATGTAGGCAGCATTATATCCTCCAATGATACTTACGTACCCTTCTTGTATCGTGATTATTGGGTTTAAAATTACAAACCCTTGGTTGTATTTCCGCTTGCTTGAAACTATTAAAAGTAGTATGATCAGCAGTACAGTTTCAGACAATACTTACTAAACGGATCGGGAATGTACGGGGAAAGCAGATCAAAACGGTTTTGGGGTTTAAGATATGGAGTGATAGCCGGTTCGGCAGCATCGCTATGTGCTGCTTTCCTACTGTATATTTTTGGAGAGGGGAGGTTGCTCATTCTTATTTTTATCATCTCATTTGTTGTTATTGTAGGCACAGGCGGAATGATAGGCTGTTTGAGCGATCTAATCCATCAATTGCGAAAAAGGGAGCTGAAATATCGAAGTTTCGTTGAGCTGTCAAATGACGGCATTTTTATAACCGACGACCGGGGAATCATTATTGAATGGAATAAGGCAGAGGAACACATTACAGGGCTGAAAGCGGCTGATGCAACAGGCTCTTTTGTTTGGAATGTTTTATTCAGGTCACTCCCTGACAAACAGAGAAATCCTGAACAATACAAAAAAATTAAATCCGATATGCTTCGTTTGCTGAATGAAACCGGAGAGCCCGGGCCAGGCATAGTGCTGGAGCAGGAAGATAGACACTGTGATGGAATACACAATATCGTTCAGAGATCGATTTTCCCAATCAAAACAGACAGAGGCTTGGCACTTGGCTGCATCTCTCGCATCATTCCGAAGACCAGACAAACGGATGAAGCTTTTACTGAAATTGACATAAAATCTCGAGAATTACATTCTAAATCAGGAATAAAAAGCGGCATAATTCCTATCTGCGCAAAATGCAAGAAGATACGTGATGAGAAAGGCCGTTGGCATCATGTGGAAGTTTATTTTAAAAATTATTATAAAGTAAAATTCAGCCACAGCATTTGTCCCGAATGTGTAAGAAAGCTTTACCCGGAATTCAATAAATATGGAAAAAAATGAGCAGTAGCACCCGATTTGCCGCATGAGGTCGTAGGGTTCCTCTTTGGCGTTGACTTTTACGTTTGTCCGTACTACTATCCTTAACAATTCGAACCGGAGCGGCTGAACGCGCAGAATGGATGCTGATATAGCATATGATGTGATGGCCAAGCGGTCTTACTCGGACGTGAGGCCCCCAATAAACTTCGGTAATGAGTGAGACGGAACAAAAAGTATGCCGAAGAGAACGGACATAAAAAAGATTCTCGTTGTGGGTTCGGGACCGATTGTCATCGGCCAGGCGTGCGAATTCGATTATTCGGGAACACAGGCCCTCAAGGCGTTGAAAGAGGAGGGCTATTCGGTAATTCTCGTGAACAGCAATCCCGCAACGGTTATGACGGACAGGAAGATGGCGGACCGGACCTATATCGAGCCGCTTGCGGTCGAGCCTGTCGCGCAGATCATTGCGCGCGAGCGGCCGGATGCAGTGCTTCCAACGCTCGGCGGCCAGACCGCCCTCAACCTTATACGCGACCTTTCAGAAGCAGGGGTGCTCGGACAATTCGGGGTCGAGTGCATCGGCGCGGATATCGAGGTTATACGAAGGGCCGAACAGCGCGAGCTCTTTAAAAAGGCCATGGAGGAGATCGGCCTCGATGTTCCCAGGAGCGGTCTGGCTCATTCCATGGAGGAAGCCCGTGCTGTTCTCAAGACGGTCGGACTGCCGGCCATAGTACGTCCCAGTTTCACGCTCGGGGGTCGTGGAGGCGGCCTCGCGTTTTCCGATACCGAATTCGAGCAGGCTGTTCGCAAGGGTGTCGAGGACAGCCCCGTCCACCAGGTGCTCATCGAGGAGTCGATTCACGGCTGGAAGGAGTTTGAGTACGAGGTGATGCGGGATAAAAAAGATAACGCCGTTATTATCTGCTGCATCGAGAACATCGATCCCATGGGCATACACACGGGTGACAGCGTTACGGTAACACCCGCCATGACCATTTCGGACATGGAAAACCAATATATGCGCGACGCATCGATCGCCATACTGCGGAAAATCGGTGTAGAAACGGGCGGGTCGAATGTGCAGTTTGCCATGCATCCGGACACAGGGCGGATCGTGGCCATCGAAATGAACCCGAGGGTTTCGAGAAGCTCCGCGCTCGCATCGAAAGCAACCGGCTTTCCGATTGCGAAGATTGCGGCAAAGCTTGCGGTAGGATATACGCTCGACGAAATACCAAACGATATAACCAAAAAAACTCCTGCGTGCTTTGAGCCGGTTATCGATTATGTGGGGGTCAAAATGCCGCGTTTTAACTTTGAAAAGTTCCCGGGCGCCTCCAGTGAGCTTTCGATACAGATGAAATCCGTGGGCGAGATAATGGCCCTGGGAAGGACCTTTTTAGAAGCCGTGTTCAAGGGTTTAAGGGCGCTCGAAAGTGCGGATGCATGGTACAGAACAACCCGGAAGGCCGGTACCGAAGAGATGCTTTCGTTTATATCAAAACAGAAGCCTGACCGTATTCCCTTCATCATCGAAGCCCTGAGACGGAAGGTGAGTGAGAAAGATATACATGAGCTCACTCGTATAGACCCCTGGTATATCCGCATGTTCAAAAGGGCGTCCAATCTGATGGACCGTATACAAAACAATCCCCTTCAAGCGGACGTCGTGCGCCGGGCAAAAACCGCCGGGTTTTCAGACGAGCTAATCGGCCATTTGCAAAAATCGGACGGCGACAGCATCCGCAGTTTCAGAAAAAAACACAAAATACTTCCTGCCTATAAAATGGTGGACACCTGCGCCGCCGAATTCGAGGCATGTACGCCGTATTTTTATTCGAGCTACGACAGAGAAGACGAAACGATTTGCACGAATAGGGAAAAGGTTCTCATACTGGGCAGCGGTCCCAACCGCATCGGCCAGGGGATAGAGTTTGACTATTGCTGCGTGCAGGCGTCCTTCGAGCTCAAGGCCCTGGGGTATGAAACAATAATGGTAAACAGCAACCCGGAAACGGTCAGCACCGACTACGATACGTCAGACCGCCTCTATTTCGAGCCCGTTACATTCGAGGATGTGATGAATATCATCGAAAAAGAACGTCCCATAGGTGTTATCGTTCAGTTCGGCGGGCAGACACCGCTCAATATGGCGAAAAAGCTCGAAAAAAGCGGTGTGAGAATACTCGGCACTTCAACCGATTCGATACACCGGGCGGAATCGCGTGAGGAGTTTTCGGACCTCGTCGAGGAGCTCGGTCTCAGACAGCCGCCGAACGGCACGGCGAAGAGCAGAGAAGAGGCCCTGAAGATTGCCAAATCCGTGGGGTACCCGGTGCTCGTCCGGCCTTCATTTATACTCGGCGGCAGCAAGATGGCTATTCTGTATGATGAACAGAGTCTGAAGCAGTACCTGTCTCATGCTGAGGCGCTTTCGAAGGGAAACCCCATCCTCATCGACCGGTTTCTCGAGGACGCGTTCGAGTACGATATAGATGCGGTCTCGGACGGCGCACAGGTGGCGATAGGCGGTGTTATGGAACATATAGAGGAAGCCGGTGTGCATTCCGGTGATTCTGCATGCGCCATCCCCCCGGTTAAATCGAAAGATGAGTGGATAGAGGAGATCAAACGTCAGACGAGGGTGATTGCAAAAACGCTCGGCGTTGTGGGCCTTATCAATATCCAGTTTGCCGTTCAGAATGACCTCGTATATGTACTCGAAGTCAACCCGCGGGCATCGCGGACCGTCCCGTTCGTGTCCAAAGCCACGTCCTTTCCGCTTGCACGGGTTGCAACGGCGCTCATGATGGGAAAGACGCTCGAAGAGCTCGGCATTACAACCGGCCTCGCCGCCCACTATGTATCGGTCAAAGAGTCGGTTTTGCCGTTCAACCGTTTTCCCGGAACCGACCCGCTGCTCGGTCCTGAGATGCGCTCGACAGGGGAGGTGATGGGAACGGGTGCTTCCTTCGGTGAAGCCTTCTACAAGGCCGAGCTCGGGGCGAATACACCGCTTCCGATAAACGGCGTCGTTTTCATAAGCGTGCACGACAGTGATAAGGATACCATACTGCCGGTTGCTAAAAAACTCAGTGAGCTCGGAATCAAGATAACGGCCACGAGCGGCACAGCCTCCTACTTGTGGAAGCACGGTATATGGTCCGATGTGCTCCAGAAGATTCATGAGGGGCATCCGAACGTGCTCGATTATATTGAAAATGCAAGGATCGATCTTTTCATCAACACTCCACTGGGGAAGGAATCTCAGATCGATGATTATACGATACGTCAGGCGGCGATACGCCACGGCATCGCCTACACAACGACCACATCGGCCGCAGTCGCCGCAGTCGAAGGAATCGAGGCCAAGCTGAACGGACATATTTTTGTGCGACATCTGCAGGAGAACCCCTTTTTCTACTGATTCTGTTGGTTATTGAAAGAAGACGTTTTCCGGAATTTCTTTCCTCATTCAGTTTTCGTGAGGGCTGCGGGAAATGGCTGCATGCTCCTATCCCCCGTATTTCAAGGAAGAAAAGGTGGCGAGGAAAAGCACGATAATAGGCTTCAATAACGGAAATGAAACGTATGGGTATGTCTAATGACGGTAAAGAGGGCAGTGGACGTGCACTTGCCCATATCGAGCTTGCCGGGCACAGCATAAGCCGGCTTATTCTTGGAAACAATCCGATCTCCGGTGTAAGCCATTTTTCCACCCGGCTCAGTAAAGCGATGGAAGGATACTTTACCATGGAGAACGCAAAGGCTCTTTTCAGACGATGTGAAGAAAACGGGATCACTGCATTTCAGGGAAGGGCGGACCGCTGGATTTTTCATCTGCTCCGTGAGTACAGGGAGGAGGGAGGCACTCTCAAGTTTATCTGCCAGACCGCGAGTGAGATGGAGGACATATGTGCCAATATACGTCTGGCGGTAAGGGAGGGAGCCATAGGCGTATATCACCACGGAACGCAGACGGACAATTACTGGATTACGGGCAGGATCGAAGAGGTCAGGGAGATTATGAAAACGGCCCGCGACAGCGGCGCTGCAGTGGGCATCGGCAGTCATAAACCGGAAGTAATCGAGTATATAGAGGAAAAGGGCTGGGATGTGGATTTCTATATGGCGAGTTTCTATAATGTGTATAAGAGGATTACCGGCTGGAAAAAAAGCTCTATCATAACCGGCATTGTTACCGAGGACTGTTTCGAGGATGAAGACCGCGACCGAATGTGTGAAACGATACGAAGGGTATCAAAGCCCTGTCTCTGCTTCAAGATACTTGCCGCAGGAAGGAACTGCAGAACTCCTCAAGATACCGAAGAAGCCTTCAGGTATGCTTTCCGCAATATAAAGCCGATTGATGCCGTTGTCGTCGGGATGTTTCCGCACGAGCGTGATCAAGTCAGGGAAAACACGGCGCTGACGCTGCAGTATGGGAGCCTGCAAGAAGATGAATCATATGAGTATTATCCGTAGTACTCCACGGTATACTCATAGGTGTGCAGAAGACCCGGATAACTGGTTTCTACAAGGTTGATGATCTTGTTCATGACGGATTCGAGCAGGAGCTTGTCGTTGGAAACGTACACGAGGCCCAGCACCGCCTCCCTGGCGGTGTTCTGCTGGTCGATTTCCGAAATGGAAGCCCTGAATTTTGACCAGATCCTGTCCTTCAAGCCTCTGACAACACTCCTTTTATCTTTGAGCGATGAAGCCTGAGGAATTCTGAGCTCTATTTTGGATACCAGAACCTTCATTATTATCGCCGCCTGTTAAAAATAGTTTTCCTTCGTTAATCACTCTTATTTCCGCCCTACGTGCGGTTTTCAGCCATACTGCCTTTCTCAGGAAGAAGTGATGCACTTTTTCAGCTCGGTGAAAATGTTGCTGTCGCCTGCAATGACATCCAAATGGCTGTTGACACGTGTGATGTCGAGGGTTGCTCCGGATCTTTCCGCTATAAGAGCGGCGGCAGCAATATCCCACTCATTCACCCAGTGCTGAATGTACGCATTTACCCTTCCACACGCGAGATAGCAGAGGTCGAGGGCGGCAGAGCCGAAAAATCTGATTTTTTTTACGCGCTTCGATATTTTCTGAAATATGCGCGCTCCGTCCTCGAGACTCTGCGCCTTGAAAAATCCTCCTGAAATTACGACCTCTTCCAGACGAGTTACAGTACGTCTTTTAATGGGTTCGTTGTTCAAATAGGAGCCGTGACTGCCGACGGCGGAAAACATCTCGTCCCGTACCGGGTCATATACGGCGCCGACGACATATTTTCCATTATTTTTGAACGCGATGGAGGTACAGAAATGCGGTATGCCCATAAAGTAGTTGACGCTCCCGTCGAGCGGGTCGATTACCCAGTTGCCGTCAACGGCCTCATCAACCCTGCCGCTCTCCTCGCAGATGAATCCGTGTTCGGGATATTTTTTTCTTATTGAATCTTTCATGAGGTTTTCTGTCACAACATCGACGTCGAGCTTTATATCGTGTGCATATGAAGAGGTCACCGAAATAGCATTTCGTTTGAATCGTTCGAGCAGGTATGTTCCGGCCTCTTTGGCCGTTTCCACGCAGCTCGTATAGAGATCGTCTATGTCTGTGCCGCTTTCCATTGAGCGATTCCCTGAGGTTCGAGGTTTGTTCTTTACCGGAAAAATGTCCGTTAAAGAGAGAGAGGTGCTGCAAGCTCTCAGTTAAATATGGCGAAAATTTTTCCCTCTTTCAAGACAAACTTACAATCCTGGTATTGATTTATTGATAGTGTCATACTATATTGACATGAATACTGTTGCCCTGTATTATGTTCGGCAGTACGTCCTGAACCTGTGATAATTAAAATAGCGTTCATCGCGGGATTTTTTCGCGTGCCGATCATAGAAGAGTGTGTATTCAGAGGCTGTACGGTGAAATTTGAGCTCTGCATATTCGATTTTGACGGCACAATTGTGGATACCAGAAGAGACCTGGCAACTGCGGTCAATGCGGTGCGAGCCCATTACGGTCTTCCGGAAAAGGGTGTGGAGGAGATAACCGGTTATGTCGGTGACGGAATCGTCAAGCTGGTCGAGCGCAGTCTTCCGGACAGCAGTATCGATATCGACAAAGCCGTTTTCCTTTTCAATGAAGCATACAAAGCTCATCTTCTGGACACGACCGCACCCTATCCGGGAATCAGGGAGGTGCTTTCCCGGCTGAATGGCTTTTACTGTGCGCTTCTCACAAACAAATCATATCAATTTACAAAGGCGATCACGGACAGTCTTGATTTTACCGAATTTTTTTCTCTGATAATCGGCGGCGACACTCTTGAAAGAAAAAAGCCGCATCCGGACGGAGTGGAGTATATATTACAGAAAAGCGGTGTGAACCGAAAAAAGGCGGTTATGATCGGTGATGGAAAAAACGATATTCTCGCTGCGCACATTTCGGGGATTTCATCGATTTATGTGAGGTACGGATATACCGACATTCATGATTTTAACGGACATAAACCTGATTTTTCCGTCGACAGCGCGCTGGAGTTGCTTGCAATTTTAAAGCAGCATTAAAAATGCAGACGAAAAGCGGCTGTGTATTAAAAACAATAAATTTTTGAAATCGAAAAAATAATGTTGGATAATTAAAAACGGAGCAAGCTGCCGGACGGCCGAATATCGGGAAGTAACTTTCCGACGTTGCCTGGGAAATACAGGACGCCATTCGTACGAAGGGTGCAGTCGAATAGCTCAGTGTGGGAGAGATATATGGCGGGAGAGGTCTTACAGAAGATCATTAAAAAGGAAGCAGAGGCACGGGAAATTATCGATAGTGCGAAAGATGACGCGCAGTCCGCCCTCGAACATGCACGTAAGAAAAAAAGGAAACTTATCGATGAAAAGGATGCTCTTTTAACGGAGGAGGAGGCGCGTATCAAAGAAAGGTATGCCGCCCAAACGTCAAAAATTTTAAAAGAGATCGAACGTGAAGAGCAGAATCGTGTTGCAGAGATAAATTCCACGTGTGATAAAAATCTTCCAAAGGTGGTTTCATATATTTCGGAAGAAATAGTGAAGGAATAACGTATGGCTCTTGATCCTGTATGTAAAGTTGAAATAACCGCGCATAACTCTATTATTGATCCTCTACTCGATGAGCTTCAGGCACTATCTGTCATTCAAATCGATCCTCATGGAATTGAGCAGTGGGAAAGTGACAGAAAGCGCATACGGGAAACCGGTGAGCGTATTACCGAAATGAGGAGAGAGCAAACCGAAATTGAAAAGGCGGCGTCATTTCTGGATGTCTACACGCCCAGGGTTTCGATATTACAGAAGCTTTCGATGCAGCCGGATGAGTTTACAAAAGATGAGCTTATGCTTTTTTCTCAAAAGGAGGATGTGCAGACAATTAAAGAAAAAGCCCTGAATGTGGAGAAAGCGCTCGCTGATGTGGAAAACAAAATACGGGAGCTGAAAGCGGGGATTGGGGATATGGTGCCGCTTTTGGATTTGAGAGTGCCGTTAAGCACTGTAGGCAGCGGGACGTCGGTAAAAACGATAATCTCAAAGCTCGAACCGGAAGCATTTGAAAGATTAGAGACCGAAGCGGATTCGCCGCTGCTGCTTGTTGAGAGGATATCAGGAGGGGAGGAGGCTTCGTCAGGGGGGGCGGAGCTCGATGTGGAAGACGAGGACGGCCTTCTCTCCACGGTAAAAAAACCGGGTGCTGAAGTGTATTTCTCGCTCGTCTTTCACAGAGATGCCGCAGAAACGATCAACCAACTCGAGAAAAAATACAGGTTTGAGCCGCTTTCGTATCCGGTCGTCGGTCGGACGCCGCGGGAAATTGTCCGATCTCACCTTGTAAAGATTCGCGAGCTGACAGAAACCAAAAAAACACTGCAGGCTCACGCCGTTGAAGTGGCAAAGGATATCAAGGCGCTTCACGTGTACAGCGATTATCTTGAAACAGAGCTCGAAAAAGAAAACGCGAAGGAACGTTTTTTTTATACGGAAAAGGTATTTGTCATTCACGGCTGGCTGGAGAAACGAGATATTCCGGTACTTCAAGAGGTTATCGACAGGTATACTGAAGCACATATAAATCAGATAGAAAAAGAGAGGGATGAAATACCGCCGGTTGCATATAGAAACAACAACCTCGTATCACCTTTTGAGATCATCGTCAACCTATACTCACCGCCCAATCACAGGGAGATCGACCCCACACCTATACTCGCGCCGTTTTATGCGTTATTTTTCGGAATATGCCTGACTGAAGCGGGATACGGGTTGGTTATTGCAATAATTTCTCTGATCGGTATGCACCTTATTAAAACCAATAACGGATTCAAGAAGTTTCTCAGGCTCTTTTTGATTCTCGGCGTTTCTACATTCGTTATCGGCGCCCTTATCGGCACTGTGTTCGGTATCAATTTCGATCTGCTCCCGGAGAAGCTCGCGTGGCTGCGGGAGGCTCGCTATAAAATAATGATATTCGATTCGGGCAAGGACGTTCTCACCTTTTTCTCAATGTCTCTGGCGCTGGGAGTGCTCCATCTCATTACGGGATACATCATTAAAATTTATATGCTCGTGAGAGACGGAGAGTGGGTCGAGGCGGTATGCGACCATCTGCCATGGATATTCCTGCTTCTCGCACCGGTGCCGAAGGTTCTGCAGAAATTCATGCCCGGTGCCCAGGGTACGCTCAATATGCTGTTTTATGTTCTTCTTGCGCTCTGGGCGGGCATCATTGTTCTGTTTTCCGAGAGGAATTCACTCAACCCCATAAAAAGACTCGGAAAAGGCCTTTTTACACTGTACGGCGTATCCGGAGTTCTCGGTGACATCCTTTCATACTCCAGGCTTCTTGCCCTGGGGCTTGCGACAGGAGTGATAGCGGGTGTTATGAATACACTGGCTGGTATGGTAAAACAAATACCTATTGTGGGAATCGTCGGGTTCGTGGGGGTTCTTATAGTAGGGCATCTCTTTAACCTGTTTATAAGCGGACTCAGTGCTTTTGTGCATTCCATCAGGCTGCAGTTCATGGAATTCTTTACTAAGTTTTATACCGGAGAGGGTGAGTTGCTCAAAACTTTTTCCGAGAAAAGGAAGTACACTCAGATAAAGCTTCAGAAAAACTAGCCTTATGGATCGGATATTCGGCATGTTTGTCCGTCATACCGCAGAGGTAACGATACGTATGGTTTTATCTATTAAAAGTCTGGTATTTTGTACCAGAATTTCATTCAAAAATGACCTTATACATTGTTACAATTACTTATTATTGCATTCTATAGGTAAAAACCATTAGGCAAGTGTCGGTTTGAACCTTTTAAGTTTGGAAGTTCACTTGCCTATTTCATTGTTTAACAAAAAAGGACGCGGCAGTATACTCAGCGGTGACTTTTAATTGGTGGGTTTGTAAAGGTATGCCGTCGGTCTTCCAAAATTGAAAACAAGCAGTTAATAATACAGGAGGAAGGTATGAATCCAGGTCTTTATCTCGCCATTGCCGGTGCGGCAATTGCAGTAGCTCTCTCGGGTACAGGTTCAGCAAAGGGTATCGGTATTGTCGGGTCTGCGGCATCAGGAGCGCTGAGCGAAGATCCGAAAAAGTTTGGAAAATTTATTCTTCTCGTCGCGCTTCCGGGGACGCAGGGTATTTACGGTTTTGTTATGGGATTTTTGACGATACAGAAGATAGGTTTGTTGACGGGACAGATCGTGCAGCTTTCCGTGACACAGGGTCTTGAGGTGTTTTTCATGAATTTGCCTATCGCGATTGCAGGTCTTTTCTCGGCAATCCATCAGGGGAAGGTCTGTGCGGGTGGTGTAAACCTCATCTCAAAACAGGAAGGTGAAATGGGCAAAGCCCTCGTTATGGGAGTTCTCGTTGAGTTCTACGCTGTTCTCGGGCTTCTCGTTTCGATTTTTGTATGGCTTTTCTTGACCTTTTGAGTCAGTGGGAAATTCACTCAACCGTGGAGCGGTGTTATGTCCGTTGAAGGTATTATAGAGCGCATTCTTTCCGATGCACAGATGCAGGCTGAAGAAATTAAAAAACATGCGGACCAGCGTGCATCTGCCGTTGTCGAGGAAGGAAAACAGGAAGCCGAAAAGTACTTTGAGAAACAGAAGAAGCGGCTTGAGGATAAATACAACCAGGAAAAGGAACATGCTGTGCTGAACAGACGTTTGCAGCAACGAAAGCAAATCCTCGAAGCGCGGCAGAAATGGATGGACGCGGCGTTTGAAGCCGCGTACAAGAAACTCGTTAAACAGCCGTTTGCCGATTACAGGGAGCTGATGAAAAAGCTCATTCTCAGAGTCACAGCAACGAAAGACGAGACAGTCGTCTTCGGTGCAAAGGGAGAGGATAAGGAGCTGAAAAAGCTGATCGATGAGCTGAACAGCGAAGCAAAGAGCAGTTTCACCCTCTCAAAGGAGAGAGGTGGCTTTTCCTGGGGTTTTATCCTGAGAAGAGGCAAGATCGAAACAAGTATGTCCATCGACAGCCTGTTCCGGTATAAGAGAAACGACCTGGAGCAGAAAGCATGGGAGCTCTTCAATGCAAGCTAACGGATTCGTAGAGAACAGTGACTATGCATATGCCGTCGGACGCATAAGGGCTCTCGAAACAAGAAGAATCGATGCGGCGTCGCTGAATACGCTTATCGCTGCAGCGGATGATCGTTTTTTATCTCTGTTTACTGAGATAACCGGCATAAGCGGTTCGGACTCTCGTAATACGGGCCTGTTTCTCAGCAACCTCGAAGAGTCGTTCAGCGGCACATTTCAAATGATTAAGTCGCTGCTCATTGAAGAGGAGATGAAAAGGCTTATCTCTCTCAAGTACGATTACGAACTTCTCAAACTTGTGCTGAAGGAAAGAAGGGGCGATGCTGTTGTTGTCATACCGATGGCTTTTCAGGAATGTTCAAACTACGGGTTTCAGAATCTAAAAACCTCTCTTGAAGAGGGAAGGGCTACCCAAACAGGTGAGGTCCTCTTGCATACGTATAATAAGCTGTCGGATTTAAAGGAGGCTTCGGGGCGGGAAATAGACGTTGCCTGCGATATTGCCTACTATAACGAGCTCTTTATGCTGCTCGACGAAATTCAAAATCCCTTTATCAGGGGCTACTTTGTAAGGACCGTTGATGCGAAAAATATTCTTACAACGCTCAGGCTCAGGGTTCAGGAAAAAAAACGGTCGTTTCTGGACGGCAGGCTTATTCCCCATGGATCTATTGACATGAAGTATTTTGAAGAAGGGTTCGATCTCAACCTTGAGGGCTTTGCCGGATGCATTTTGTTTTCCTCTCTTTCATCGATTCTTACCAGGGTCGACAGAACAGACGATGCAGATGAACAGATTGCATTGATTGAGAGAAGCATTGAAGAGCATATGTTGAAATATTTGAGAGAGAGTGTGCTTGTCACTTTCGGCGTGGAGCCGCTTCTCGCCTATCTGTGGGAGAGAGAGATTGAAAATAAAAACCTGCGCACGATTTTCATTGCCAAAATAAGCGGCGTCCCGGCAGACGCGATTAAAACACAGATCAGAGGTTTATATGGCGGCTAGTATAGCGGTGGTGGGTGAAGAACGGAATATTCTCGGGTTCAGGCCCTTCGGCGTCGATGTGTATCTTGCGCTCGAAAACGATGAAGATCTCAATGAGTGGTTTAGAACCGTTACCCGTAAAAACTATAAACTGATCCTTATAACTGATGTTGTCGCCGAAAAGCTGAAGGAACAGATTGATGCTTTATGGCAAAAGGATTTTCCGGTAGTGCTTACCATACGGGGACTGGGAGAGTCAAAGGGAGCTGCTTTCGAGCGTCTCAGGGACCTTGTAATAAAGGCAATCGGGACAGATCTTTTCAAGGAGAGCTAGAATGGAAGTTGGAAAAATTGTAAAGGTGGCCGGACCGCTGGTCGTTGCCTCGAATATGCAGAATGCAAAAATTTATGACGTCGTCAGGGTGAGCGAACAGCGGCTTATGGGTGAAGTCATAGAAATGCGTCGCGATGAAGCGTCTATTCAGGTGTATGAAGAAACCGGTGGGCTTGGTGTCGGCGAGCCGGTGTACCTTACGGGTGAGCCGCTTTCAGTCGAGCTCGGTCCGGGATTGATTGAATCGATATATGACGGGGTCCAGCGGCCGCTCAATGCAATACGGGAGGAAGCCGGCGACCTCATAACGAGGGGTATCGATATTCCCGGGCTTTCCCGCACAAAAAAATGGGAGTTCAAACCGGCTGTGAAGGAGGGCGATAGTGTGCACGAAGGTGATGTTCTCGGCACCGTCGACGAAACGGTCCTCGTCAAACACAGTATAATGGTCGCGCCGGGAATTACCGGAACCGTTGCATCGATAAAAGCGGGGGAGTTTGTTGTAACGGATGAAATCGCGGTTATCAAGACCGAGAGCGGCGAGGAAGTGTCCGTTACCCTCATGCAGAAATGGCCGGTCAGGAAACCTCGGCCCTACGTAGAAAAGCTCGATCCGGATGAGCCTCTGTCCACCGGACAGCGCGTGATCGACGCCTTTTTCCCGATCGGAAAAGGGGGAACCGCCTGCGTTCCCGGCCCCTTTGGAAGCGGAAAAACAGTTGTTCAGCACCAGCTTGCAAAATGGGCCGATGCACAGATCATTATCTATGTGGGATGCGGTGAGCGCGGGAACGAGATGACCGATGTGCTTATGGAGTTTCCCGAGCTCAAGGACCCTCACTCCGGGGAGCCCCTCATGAAACGGACGGTTCTTATTGCCAACACCTCGAACATGCCTGTTGCGGCGCGCGAAGCCTCGGTGTACACAGGAATAACCATAGGTGAGTATTTCAGGGACATGGGATATTCGGTTGCGCTCATGGCCGATTCTACATCCCGCTGGGCCGAAGCGATGAGGGAGATGTCCGGAAGACTCGAGGAGATGCCCGGTGAGGAGGGATATCCGGCTTACATGGGCACACGGATTGCTGAGTTTTATGAGAGGGCGGGAAAGGTTGTATGTCTCGGTAAGGAGTCGCGCGTCGGCGCGCTCAGCGCGATTGGGGCTGTATCGCCGCCCGGCGGAGACCTCTCCGACCCGGTTGTTCAGGCAACGCTCAGAGTGGTGAAGGTGTTCTGGAGCCTCGAAGACAAACTTGCCTACAGGCGTCACTTTCCTGCAATCAGCTGGCTTACGAGTTATTCACTATACACAGGAAACCTCCGAGATTATTTCGAAAAAAAGTACGGCGCCCGCTGGCTCGAACAGATAGAACAGTCTATGGCCATACTTCAACAGGAGGCGGAGCTCGAGGAAATTGTTCGTCTCGTGGGGCTCGATGCTCTTTCACCCGAGAACAGACTCGTGATGGAGACCGCAAAGTCGATTCGAGAGGATTTTCTCCATCAAAATGCATTCCACGAAGTAGACACATACAGCTCATTTGAAAAGATGGCCAAGATTATTGAGCTTATCCTCTATTTTCACAAATGCGCGGAAGACAGTCTGCAGAATAATGCATCCGTTCTTGGTATTGCAAACCTTCCTATAAGAGAGTCGATAGCGAGGGCGAAGTTTATTCATGAGGATAAGATAGAGAATATCGACAAACTCAGAGATCAGATAAAAGAGGCTTTTGAGAAACTCAAGGAAAAGGCGGTTGTGGAGGTGTAAATGATAAAAGAGTACAATACGATAAAAGAAGTTGCCGGTCCTTTGATGCTCGTCGAGCAGGTTGAGGGAGTTAAATACGAAGAGCTTGTGGAGATAGAGCTCCCCACCGGTGAGCTTCGCAACGGGAGGGTGCTCGAGGTTGACAGAGACACTGCCCTCATCCAGCTTTTTGAGGGCGTCATCGGGGTAAACGTCTTTCAGACGAAGGTTCGATTCAAGAGCAAGGGAATGGAGCTCGACGTTTCGGAGGATATACTCGGGCGGGTTTTTGACGGCCAGGGAAGGCCTATCGACAGGGGACCGAAGATTATTCCCGAACAGCGGCTCGATATCAACTCAGCTCCCATCAACCCCTATGCGCGTGACTATCCTTCGGAGTTTATACAGACGGGATTTTCCACTATAGACGGATTGAACACCCTCGTCCGTGGACAGAAGCTGCCGATATTTTCGGGGAGCGGTCTTCCGCATGCAAAGATGGCTGCGCAGATCGCCCGCCAGGCAAGGGTGCTGGGGACTGAAGAGGAGTTTGCCGTTGTCTTTGCCGCTATGGGTATAACCTTTGAGGAGGCGCAGTATTTCAGGAAAGATTTTCAGAAAACCGGCGCTATCGAGAGAACTGTGCTCTTCATCAACCTTGCGTCAGACCCGGCAATCGAACGCATAGCAACACCACGGCTCGCGCTTACAGCGGCGGAATACCTCGCATTTGAAAGAGACATGCACGTTCTCGTTATTCTCACCGATATGACGAATTACTGTGAAGCGCTGAGAGAGGTGTCCGCAGCGAGGCAGGAGGTTCCGGGGAGGCGCGGCTATCCAGGATATCTGTATACCGACCTGGCATCGGTCTATGAAAGGGCCGGGCGCATCAGAGGGAAGGAGGGGTCGATTACGCAGATACCGATTCTTTCGATGCCGGAGGATGACAAGACGCACCCCATACCCGATTTGACCGGATATATCACAGAAGGACAGATCGTTCTTTCGCGTTCCATGCACCGGCGGGGAATCTATCCTCCTGTTGATGTACTGCAGTCGCTGTCTCGGCTGAAGGACAAGGGAATCGGAGAGGGGAAGACAAGGGAGGACCATGCCGATGTCTTCAATCAACTTTTTGCGGCATACGCCCGCGGTCTGGAGGCGCGGGAGCTCGAAGTGATACTGGGTGAGGCGGCCCTGTCGGAGACCGACAGAATATTTTACAGATTTGCCGACAGCTTTGAGAGGAGGTACATAGCCCAGGGGGAGATGGAGGATAGGGATATAGCGTCTACCCTCGATCTGGGGTGGGAGCTTCTTTCGACCCTTCCGACAATGGAGCTCAAGAGAATCAGACCCGAGTTTATTGAAAAGTACCTGACAAAATTCAAGAAGGCCGAACAGAGGGAGGAGGAGGCCGAAGTGTAGGGTGCGGACGGCATACCCGCTCCACAGGATCTGTCGTATAAAAAATGAGTGTTCAGCGGCGGCGAGGAGCGCGAATAACAACGGCACTGGAGAATCGATGAGATGATACTTGAAATAAATCCGACGAGGCAGGAGCTTTTGCGGCTCAAGAAAAGGCTCGTTCTCGCGCAAAAGGGGCATAAGCTCTTGAAGGACAAGCAGGACGAGCTCGTGCGCAATTTTCTCGAGATAATAGAAGATACGAAGAAGCTCCGAATAGAGGCGGACAGGGAAACCGAGTCGGTATATCAGAGCTTTTCGCTGGCCGAGGGTGTGGTCGGAGGTCCGCATATCGAGAATCTTTTTTCAATACCCGGGGCCAGAACCGACATAAGATCTCGAACAAAGACAATTATGAACCTGAAAATTCCGCAGTTTGAAGTGGATATATCCGGCGATCCGTACGATTACGGCGACGCGCAAAGCTCCGTGCTTGTTGATATGAGTGTTCGAAAATACGGTCAATTCCTCGAAACACTGCTCAGGCTCGCAGAGCTGGAGAAGGCATCTATACTTCTTGCAGAGGAGATAGAGAAGACGAGAAGAAGGGTCAACGCCCTCGAGTATATACTTATTCCAAACTACATTGATACCATCAAATATATCACCATGAAGCTCACCGAGATGGAGCGTTCGAATCTCACCAGGATCATGAAGGTCAAGGAGGTTATCGCCGAAAAACGGGCATCCGGTAGATAACTATTTTTCAGCACCGGGAGCCCCCGGATGCCGCTCAACAGGTCCCCTTGGTCGGTAGGGAAGAAGTCGTCCATTTTTAGTATCGTTTCGTCATCTTCGAATACATTGAATAGATGTATGTCCGATCGATTTACACTGCCATCTCCATTCCACCTGCAACATTCAGTGCCTGTCCGGTTATGTAATCGGCATCGCTCGATGCCAGGAACAAAACGACCTTGGCCACATCTTCGGGCTGTTCAAGCCTCCCGAGGGGAACGGCCGTATGGTAATTCCTGAGTACTTCCTCTTTCGTGATTCCGAGGAGTTTCGCCTCCCATTCAATCTCACGCTCCTGCATCGATGTCTTGACCAGTCCCGGGCACACACAATTTACATTGATTCCGTTGCCAGCTACCTCCATGGCGAGCGACTTTGAAAATCCGAGAACAGCAAACTTTGATGCGGCATAGTGCGACAACAGAACTGCGTGTCTTTTTGCGGCTATTGATGCAATATTGATAATCTTTCCGCCTTCTCCCTGGCTGATGAACTGCCGAACCTGCGCCTGGCAGCACAGAAATACACCCTTGGCATTGACGTCCATGTTCAAATTCCACTCTTCCTCCGAGACATCAACCGCCCGGTTCATTGTGGAGACGCCGGCATTGTTGACTGCAATATCCAGACGTCCGAAACGTTTTACCGCAGTATTCACCAGATTCAGGCAATCCTTTTTGATCCGCACGTCGACCTGCACCAGCTCATTTTGTGCTCCCAGCTCCTTTGCCAAACTTCCGGTCTCCTTCGCCGATTCCGCATCGCGGAAGTACCCGATTATCAGACGCGCCCCTTCTTTTGCAAAACAAAGAACGATTGCTCTTCCGATTCCCTTGTCTCCCCCGGTAACAATGACCGTCTTCCCTTTAAACCGTACCATCTGAAAATCCCCTGTGAATATAGGATGCATGTAATGAAAGTGTGAAAGCCCGGACACCGATACCCCGCCTCGAGGCGGGGTATCATCTATAAACTCGAATACTACTGTAATCTGGCCTTCTTTGCGAGCGTGTCCAGTTCCTTTGCTGCAGTATTCAAACCTTTCATGATATCCTTTCCTTCAATCATGAGTGAAAGCTCGCGGCCGACAACCTCTATCATCTGTGTTGAATAGGTAAACTCGGGGACCGGTTTTGCAGTCTTGAGTATTTCCGCCACCTTTGGGTACCACGGATACTTGGCCACAACGTCCGGATCGTTGAATACGTCTCTTCTCGTCGGCGCGCCGCCTGCCAGCGCCCGTTTCTTTGCAATCGGGAAGGATTCAACCCATGAAATAAATTTCCACGCAGCTTGTTTGTTCGGTGAGCTCTTCGGTATCGCCCACCCCCATCCACCATTGAGATTGGCTCCGCCTGGCATACGTGAAAGGCCGACATGTCCCGCAACACTGGACTTTTGTAGGTCCTGCATATCGACATAGAACATCCAGAAGGTGACAATCGAGAATGCCTTGCCCTGATTGAAGAGCTGGATGGCCTCGTCGAATCCGTATCCCGGAGCCCCTGGAGGTGCGTTTTCCGTCATATTTTTTACGTAGAGGCTCGCAGCTCGTACTGCTTCAGGTTCGTTTATCGTTGATTTCCAAGTGGTTCGATCATAGTAGTCGCCGCCCATACTGAACAGGTAGTTCGACCACTCCATGCAGATCGGATCGGGTTTCAACCCCATCATGGAAGTTCCGTACGTACCTGCATACTTTCCGCTCTTTCTTGACATAAAAGCACAGAGGTTTACATAATCCTGTAGATTATTCGGGATTTTGAGCTTTCTTCCGTACTTCGCCTGATACTCCTTTTGCAGGTCGGGATCGTTTATCATGTCTTCCCGGTAGAACAGAAGCATCGTGTAGTTGTAAAAAGGAATCATATACAGGGTGTCTTTATAGTAGCCGACCATGTCGAGCATTGAGGGTACGTATTTATCGAGCTCTATCGAAGGAGTGCTCTTTGCAAGGTCGTCCAGCGGCTCAAGCCATCCTCCGGCAGGAAACTCGCCTGCCCAGTAGTTGTCGACAACGATTGCATCATAGGCTCCTTTTCTGCCCATAAGCTGCGGAAGAAGCTTGGCATGCATCTGTGCATAGTTCACAACCTCGAAATTTACCGTTATGCCCGTTTCCCTTTGAAATTCGGGAAGAAGCTTCTGGACGATAAAGGTATCCGGCACGCCCTCCATGAGCAGGTTTATTTCCTCCGCAAAAACGGCGCCGGTCGATACTGCAATGGCAAGCACCGTCAACAGTAGAATGCTTCTCAATTTTTTCATTCTTTACCTCCATCTAATTAATATTTTTTACGCAGCGTGCACTTTTTTCGGTATCACCTCCTTGTTTTTTATTTTCAGCGCCTATTTTAGAGCGCCGAAGGTCAACCCTCTGATCATATACTTCTGTATTGCTATGGATAGCGCAAGCATGGGGATAATTGCAAAACACATAGCAGCCGCAAGTGTGCCGAGCATTACACCGCGCTCCGTCTGCATGGCCGCAAGTGCTATGGGAACGGTGCTCGTTTTTTCCGCGGTCAGCATCAGTGCGAAGAGGAATTCGTTCCAGCATAAAATAAAGCTTAAGATTCCCGCTGCCATTACACCCGGTGTGGCCAGGGGGAACACAATACGAATAACACTCTGCAGTCTGGATGCCCCGTCGATCATTGCAGCCTCCTCGAGCTCCCTTGGGATGCCGTCAAGAAATCCCATCAACATCCATATGAGGAAGGGAAGGTTGAAGGAGAGATACGATGCAATCAACGCTCCCCTCGTATTCAACAGATTCATGGTCTTCATCAGCACGAATATCGGAATGCTCAGAACAATCGGCGGAAGCATTTGCAAACCGAGTATGCCGAATTGGAGACTGCGTCCGCCCGTATTAAACCTGTTGAAGGCATAGGCGGCAAAAAAGGCAAGGGGTATGGCAATGATCGTTGCAAAAATTGCGACCACAACACTATTGAAGAAGAACCTTTCGAATCCGTAATCGATAAACAGAGATCTGTAGTTGTCCAGAATCGGCCTGAAAAACCACACCGGCGGCACCTGATATGCAATGTACTTCGTTGTAAAAGAGAGCCGTATTATCCATAGAACGGGGCAAAGTATTATGAGAGAAAAAATGGAGAGCAGTATGTATGTCGCAGCATCTGCAAAAATCCTTGTTTTTTTCACCGATCTGGTTTTCATGTCCCTTTTTCTATTCCACTTCACGCTGCATACGCAATGCCCGGTATAGAAATACCACAACGATCATATTGACTAGCAGCAGTATATATGAGGCAGCCGAGGATTCTGAAAGGCTGAGTCCCATGAATGTGCGTCTGTATATATAGTAACTCATTACATCGGTTGTGACGCCCGGTCCGCCGCGGGTCAGGATATAGACAAGATCGAAGGTTCGGAATCCGAAGATAGTTCTGAGCAAAAGCGCGACGACGATAACCGGCTTCATCAACGGCAGTGTAATGTACAGGAACCTCTGCGCTGCAGAGGCACCGTCAATAGCTGCGGCCTCATAGGGGTCGCTGGGAAGTGAGACCAGGCCGGCAAGAAGTATCAGTATCATAAAAGAGACCTGCTGCCATATATCGACCATGACAACGGTCCAGAACGCCACCTTTGATGAGCCGAGCCAGTTTACCGGGCGAATTTTAAAAAGTGAGAGAAAATAGTTTGCGATACCGAGCTCTGGGTGAAGAAAAACACGCCAGATAAGAGCAACCGCTACCGGAGCCATAACCATGGGAATGGTCAGTATGGTATAGAAGATACCCTTTCCCTTTATTTTACGGTTGAGAAGCAGAGCGACGGAAAACCCGAGAAGGAATTCGAGAGTAACGACAACAAATACGAACTTAAAAATTACCCAGAGAGAGTTCCAGAAGTATATGTCGTGAAAGATCGTCCTATAGTTGTCAAACCACAGAAATTGATTGAAGAAGGGATTTAAAAAACCGTAGCTGGTAAAGCTCGTTACAAGTGAGAAAAGGAGGGGATAGATTATTATTCCGATGATTACAATACCGGCGGGAAGAAAGAAGAAAATACCTACCCTTTTGTTCAGTTTTTCTATTGTCATTGCACGAATCTACCTGAAAACACGAATGATATTGTGGACACTCGACCGTGTTTGAACCGGCCCTGTCTGTTTAAACAAATTTCATATTTCATAAAAACAATGGAAGGTCTGCTTTATCACCTGGATACGCATTGTATCCGTACATTCAACAATTGTCAAGTGATTTACCGTCCTGTACCGCATTCGGCAGCCATGCCAGTGTTTTCCCAAAGCGCGAAAGCACATGCATAAAGCTGCGTCGCGTGTAGAAGAATGCACGAGAAAGCTTTTTTACCCGACTTGTTCTATTTTCTGAAGCAGTGAGGGAATCTCTCTCAAACCGTTTATCGCGTAATCGGCATTTGAAAAATTAAGATCAGCATTGTGGCGGGCCTTTCGGACGATGCTCAGCATACCGGCCCTTTTCGCGGCCGCAACCCCGCTGACCGAATCTTCGACAGCAACACAGAGATAAGGTTTTGTATTCAGCCGGGTGCATGCAGTTAAAAAAGGCTCGGGGTCGGGTTTCCCGGATCGCACGTCCTCACCGTATACAATTGTTTCGAAAAAGCCGAAAAGCGAAAATCGTTCAAGAGCGATTACGGCCAACTCTTTTTCCCTGCTTGTTGCGATGGCCATTCGGTAACGGTCCTGAAGATCGCCGAGCGCTTCGAAAGCACCGGAGGTGATCGGAAATACTTCCCGGTAATACCTGATCAGTGTATCGTAATGCCGGGCGATCATCTCATGAATGGGAATATTTTTCTTATACCGCTTTACTATATCCGAGAAGTAGTCTTCGAGCTTTACGCCGAAATATTCCTTTGCAACGGGTATCGGCAGCTCAATTCCAAACTCTTTGAAGGTTTCAATCTCGGCTTCAATATGGTAGGATTCAGAATCGATGAGCACACCGTCGAGGTCCCAGATAATCGCTTCGATTTTCATAGATACTATTCCGATTAAGAATGCTATTTCTCTATCATTTTGTTTCTGCAGGTGCCGGCTGCGCTCAAGAGATTACTCTCTGGAGTAGATCCGTTATGGGGCTCGCTGATCAGTCCGGCAGGTCACCGGTAATAAACGCCTTGTTTCCCACAAAGGCCAATAGCCCTCCGTGAAAAAATAAGGTAATCCATTAAAATATCCATCTACCGCATGTTTGGTAGGTGAAGAGATCGCAGCCGGAAGAATGGACAGCAATTACATGAATCGATTTCTGTACGCTAGATTAGAGTGCCGGAGTATTCACCGACAGGTGGCAGTATGGCGAACACCTCTCTCGTGATGAAAATATCGACGAGCCGGGGGTCGAACTGCTTCCCCTTCTCCCTCTCCAGTTCTGCAAGAGCATAATCGAATGAGAGGGCCTTTCTGTACGGCCGCGTTGAGGTCATTGCATCGAACGCATCGGAAATCGCGACAATACGAGCTGACAGACCGGTTTCATTTCCTTTGAAACCGTCCGGATATCCGTTGCCGTTGTACCATTCATGGTGGTTTCGGACGATGAAGAGGCAGGGTTTGAAGAATTCAACGGTTCTTAAAATATTTTCGCCGATGGTTGTGTGCAGTTGAAAAGCCCTTCTCTCCTCTTCCGTAAGGCCTCCGTTTTTATGGAGAAGCGACTCGGTAATGCCGATCTTGCCTATATCATGGAGGAGAGCGCCGTACTCGAGCACCTCTATCTTTTCTCTACCCATCCCCGTATGCCGCGCAATTTGCGAGGAGAGAAGCCGCACCCGGTTGCAATGTCCTCTCGTGTACGGGTCTTTTGCCTCTATGGTTTCTGCAAGTATCTTGACCGTTTCCAGGTTGGCGTTTTTAAGTTTTTGGTAGGCATGTATGAGCTCTCTGGTTCTTTCAGCGACCTTTTTTTCCAGGGACAGCTGATACTCCCTGTTTTCACGCGCGAGTCTCGCGTTTTCAAGCTGCATCTCCCTGTAGCGGAGAGCCTTTTTAATAATTTCCACGAGCTGGAATCGCCGCACCGGTTTAACGATATAATCAAACGCCCCCTTTTTCATCGTCTCGACCGCCACCTCGAGGTCTGTCTGGGCGGTAAGCATGATGACGGATATGAGGGGATGTTTCCTCTTTACCGTTTCAAGAACATCGATCCCCGATAATTCAGGCATTCTGATGTCGAGGAGAATGCAGTCCGGTACGTCCAGACCGCTTTCCAACAGTTTGAGGGCATCTGTTCCCGACGGGGATACGGCAACTTCGAATCCCGCTTTTTCCAGATTGATGCCCACAACTTTTCTGATAGAGGGGTCGTCATCTACAATGAGTATTTTTCCGTTGACATCACCGGGCATAGGTGGACCTTCAAGACCGAATGACTTTGCGAATTCCGGGAATGATAAAAGGTACCGTCTTTTTATATTCCCGGTAGTTGTCGAATATCCTTGGAAATAAAACGGTATCTTCAATCAGAATGAGTATAAAGTTCATGGCGATTATGCATATTGAAATGAGCGTGAATGCGATATCTTTATATATTAGAATCAGCATTATCAATGCGAACATGAGCCAGAGGAAACCGGGATGCCGTACCAGTCCGTAGGTTCCCGAGCTCAGTGCGGACCTCCTGCCGCTGTTCGAGTAGGGAATATTCAGGCCGATTTCAATGAGGTTGGAGTACAAAAGTAGTGAGAAAAAGAATACTGCCCCTATTATTTTACCGATCAAAAAAACACGGGCGAGCCCGGTTTCAATCGAATATGTTATTTCATAGGAAAAAAAGAGTAAAATAATTGTGGATACGATGCCCCCGTATCCGATAATTGATAAAATAGCTGAAAGAGTTCTTTTTTTATATATTTGAACCAGATCAAACAGAAATAGAGAGATAAAACCTGTTGCACTAAGTATGAGAGGTAACATATAATGTAGTATATAACAAATTATGATTTTTGCAAGGTTTTGACAATCGAAATAATAGTTATATATTAAAAGTATAAAACAGTCGTCCACGCATATGTTATTTAATATCTCATCATTTATTCCCGCAATCTCATTTATTCTCTACGTACTTTTTACAATCTTTGGGCTCCACCGCAGAAACGGTGAGAAGATCCACTGGCCGTTTATTCTGTACATGATCCTTATGGCCGTCTGGAGTTTCGGCTCTTTTATGATGCATGCAAACACGATACTCGCAAAACCGCTCGTATGGAACCGTATAATGCTTATCGGGATGCTTGGGGTTCCGATAACAATAGTTCACTCCGTACTCGACCTATTCGAATCCAAGAACAGGAACTACAGCTACATAATCTACGTCGGATATATAATTTATATGTTTCTCCTCTATCTGAATTTCAGGGGCTATATCGTTTCTCAAGCATGGTTTGAAGGAGACCAGTTCAATTACAAGCTCGGCAGGGGAGCTTCCCTTGCGTATATTTTGAGCTATGTTTTTCTTATATTCTGTATTGGAATGCTGCTGAGGGAGCTTTATAAAACAAAGAATGAGTATGTTAAACGAAAATTGAGACTTCCTCTGTTCGGTGCGAGTGTAATGCTTTTGGGGGTTGCGGTAAACCTGTACGAGCCGATCGGACGCTACCCCTTCGACCTGTTTACATCGACCATAAATGCCTTTGTCATTTTTTACGCGATCTACAAGTATCGGCTCGTTCACTACTCGGCATTTGTCATCAGAGCCATACTGTACTTCGTGCTCGTGATCATAAGCGCGCTCATCTTTTACGGTATATTCTGGATTTCGTCCAAAGTAATGAGAAACGTGCCGTTTGAGTATTCATTTCTCCTCTCCCTCTTTCTCGGCATGGTCGCAGCCGTGGTTTTCCAGCCGTTGAGAACCGGGACTCTCTCCATAATTGAAAAACTCTATTTCGGGAAGCGTATAGACTACTACAGGAGCTTGAGAAATTTCTCGGAAAGCCTCACCACGGTGGTTGAGCTCAAACTGCTCGGCGATTCGACGGTTCGCAAGGTAGTCGAAACATTCAATCTGGAATGGTCATTCATGATGGTCCTTGATTATATATCGAGAAATTACCGGCTGGTTGCATGTTCGGGAATCGAGCTCGACGCCTCTGCCGTAAAGAATCTTGTCGTACATAGAAACTCGCTTATCGTGAAGGCGCTTCTGAAAAAAAACGGCGGGCTGCACAAGCCGGGATTTGAGGAAAGTATAGTTCTCGAATCCTCGGAGGGATTACATGAATTACGGCCGAGCTACATACTTCCCCTTAAATTCAAGGATAAACTGAACGGCTTTCTCTGCCTTGGACTCCGGAAGAACAATGAGTACTACGATCAATTCGATGTAGAAACACTCGAAATCCTGGCGGGACAGTGTTCCGTTGCGCTCGAGAATGCCATATCGTTTGAAAAATTGAAGAGACAGCAGAAACGAGTTCAGAATATGAATAAAGAGCTCATCATAAGCAAGAACAAGCTGGAGGCCTTTTTTGACGGAATCACTACACCGATATCCATTCAGGACATAAACTATAACATTATTACAGTCAATTACGCCTCAACACGGTACTTTAAAAAATCCTTCGACAAACTAATAGGAAGAAAATGCTATCATGTATTCTTTGGAAGAAACAAGCCGTGCGAAAACTGTATGGCTCAGGATTCTCTTCACGCACAGCTTCCATTCAGTATCGAGCGTGTCGACGAAACCACGGGAATGACCTTTTCCATCCATTTCTATCCTATCAGTGTTCCGGCAGGCTCGGATAGAATTTTTCTTGAATTCTTCCAGGACATCACCCAGCAGAAACGTTTGCAGAAGGAGCTGATTCAATCCGAAAAACTTGCCGGAATCGGAACGCTCGCCTCCGGTATTGCGCACGAGATCAATAATCCGCTCTACGGCATTATAGGGACAGCGGAAATTATGCTCGAAGAAACGGAATCGAATACAGCAGTCAAGGAGTATACAAAGGACATTATCAACTATGCACAGAATGCGGCGGATATCATCAAGGATCTTACCAACTATTCCCGAAAGGAAAAGCTGGAACCGGTCAGCGTGAACATTGTCGACATAATTGAGGTATCACTCAAACTTGCCAGAAGAGGAATGAACTTCGAGAAAATAAAAGTAAAAAAATATTATGATGAAATACCGTCGATCGAGGCAAATGCGAACGAGCTCCAGCAGGTTTTTTTGAATCTCATTATCAATGCGGTACAGGCAATGAATGGAGAGGGTATACTCTCTCTCGAAGCACGGCAGGGAAACGGGAGTGCGCTTATCCTGGTGAGCGATACAGGGAAGGGGATTGAAGAAAAGTACGTGGAGGATATTTTTAATCCTTTCTTTACGACAAAAGACCCCGGAAGCGGCACAGGGTTGGGATTGAGCATTGTATATCAGATAATGCAGAATATGGGCGGCCGGATTACCGTCGACAGCAAGGTGGACAGAGGTACAACGTTCTCAGTCTGTCTCCCGCTTTCAAAAGCAGAAACCAATCGTATTTATTTTATCCGCGTCGATAACGAGAGGGAAATGGAAGATGTGTTCTTCCTGCAGAGGAAGATTCTTATCGGTGAAAAGGGGTATCTCGAAGAGACCATTCGCAGGGAGAAGGATGAAAAGGCTTTTCTTCTTCTTGCCTACAAGGGGCTGCACCCCGTCGGAACGGTTTCCTGTATAACCGATAGAATGGCCCATGAACTTCCCATCGAAGAGCATTTCGACCTGCAGAAATTCAAAAGGGGAAAAAGATGCGTTGAAATCGACCGCCTTGCGGTATTAAAGGAGGAGCGGGGCAGTATAATTCCCCTCGGCCTTATGACGCTTGCCTATCTCTTTGCAAAATCAGAAAACTCCGAGCGGGTGTTTCTTGATGTTTTTTCAGACGAGAAAAAATATATTTCAATGTATAAAAAACTTGGCTTTCAGGAAGTGGGTTCCTACACGTGGCTTTTGCCTGTAACCGTTATGATGATGGACCAGCGGACCGATTATGAGAAAAAGACGCAGCGGATGGAGCAGTTTGTCAAGCCCTTCATAACCCGTCTGATGAAGAGGATAGAGCTGGACGAGGAGGACCGACAGCGTATTCTGAAAGCTGTTGAAACGATCATAAAACAGTCTCCTCCGGAATATAAAGAGACACTCGAATCGTACTGAAAATACTGCGTGAAATTTGCCGTAGGGGCTCGGGAACTACATTCCTACAATTTTTCATTGATGCCGAGCGTTTTTTTTGCCTTTTCCAAATCCTCCTTGGTTTCTTTCAGGAAGTTATGCCACTCGAGCTGCTTCAATATTCTGTTGTAGGATGCGTCCATTGCTCCGGGTATCTTTTCAAACTCGGTCAGCCCTATGTTGTAGCAGCGGGGCTTAAGAAGGACAACAAAGCTTCCCTCTGAAGGCTTATGTGCCCGGAGCAGACTGAGCTGCGTAATCAATTTTCCTCGTACGTTGAATGTATAGGTAAGCATATCGTGTATCTTTATTTCAGTTCTGTTTCTGAGTTTTTCGCCGAGATATCCGAGGTCCACCGCAATGATGACAAGTTTTTTCCTGTTTCGTCTTTTTTCCTCAAGCCAGTCTTCGAAGGCGGTAATAATCGGAAGATGCTCGGCTATTCCGCCGTCGACATAGTAGTCGCTGCCGATTTTTTTCGGCGGCAGGACCCCCGGTATCGACATGGAGGCGACTATTGCGTCTTTGACGGAAACATCAGGCGTTTGAGCAGGTGAGAAAACTCCTTTCTCGCTCTTTCCGGCATCAAGTGCTTTTCCTGTTCCGATGTTGAAGGCGACTGCGGCAAAGTGGTGCTTGAGGTCTCTGAACAGGGGCACTTTGCCGAAAAATTCGACAAAGGTCTGTTCCACAAACATTTCAAATCTTTTTCCGTCGTAAATGGAGAAATTGATGGCCCCCTCCTTCGTAAACAGCGACTGCAGCTCGGCCTTCAGAGCCCTGAAGATCATATGCCGGGACCCCCTCCCAAAGAGGTCATCCGGATTTCTGAGGGATAACGCCGCTTCCCTGAGCTGAGATGCGCTCATGCCGGCAGAATAAAAGCCGCCGACGACCGCTCCAGCGGAAACTCCGAAGATCTTTTCCACGGGAATATTGTATGTTTCAATAAAACGAAGAACCGAAATGTGGCATACGAGAGGAAGACCCCCGCCGGAAAGCGCGAGGTAGACCCTTTTTCCCTGTAGAAAATCCAGAAACGGTTTGAAGCGCGCGCTTTCAAGGCCCTGATACTTCTGCGCAGGCTTAATCGCTGTTTTGTTGAAAAGACGCCTCATCAGCATTTCTCCTGCATCAATGTACTGTTCGGAAAGTCATTCGGTCAATGTAATCCCGTCGGGCGTATCGAAAAAAAATTTAAAACGGGCGGAGAGTCGGCAGTACGGGTTGTGTATAGAGGGCAGGAAGTACAATTCGAAAGGCTCTCAGTCTCGATTTTTATAAACTGCTATTGACAATCAGCGCCGTCTGACGTAGTGTTTACTATTCAAACGCCGTGCATCCGGATTGTGCCGCCGGTGCAGGCACCTGGATTTGTTACACACCGTTTCATGCTGTACAACAAATCAAGTCGAGCGGACACAACCCGGGCTTTAATGTTGCCTGAAACATGCCGCTTGACGGCGCATAAAATTAATTCTCAGGAGGGATGTATATGACGGAATTCAAAGATGTAATGCAGAAGGCGGACTGGAAGAAGGAGAAACATGTTCCTGTTATCGATTGCCCGGATGCAGTACCAGCAGGACAGAACTTCGATGTTCAGGTATGTGTCGGAAAGGAAATTGCGCATCCCAATGCAACGGAACATCACATTCGCTGGATTTCTCTGTACTTCAAGCCCGAGGGGGCGAAGTTCCCGTTTCAGGTGGGGAGATTCGATTTTACGGCTCACGGTGAATCCACTGAGGGAGCCAACAAGGGACCTGTGTACACCCATCCCTGCGCCGTCACCTCCCTGAAAATTGACAAACCGGGCGTTCTCCTTGCCGCCTCCTACTGCAACATTCACGGTTTGTGGGAAAGCAGCAGAGAGATCAAGATTAAATAAGCACGGTCGACCGTTGCCGCACTGCTCACAATTACATGCAGTTTACGGACGAAGATTGATTCAAGAATCCAATCTCCGAAAACCGGAGGCGGTGCAATAGAATCCTGCTGATATGATATGAAAGGAAGGTGTACGTATGGCACAGGTGGGTATTGTTGGAAGCGGAAATGTGGGCGCCAACACGGCTTTCTTCATCGCCGAGAACAGCTCCGCCGATGTGCTTTTGTACGATATCCGTGAAGGTATCTCAGCAGGCAAGGCGCTCGACCTGATGGAGGCGGCGCCGATCAGAACCTACCGGACAAAGATAGACCAAACGGCCTCATTTGAAGATATACGGGAATCGGAGGCGATCGTTCTGTCTGCGGGGCATGTACGGAAGCCCGGTATGCGGCGGGAGGAGCTTTTTGGAGCCAATGCGCCGATTATCAGGGAGCTTGCCGGCCGGATCGGGAAAATTACCGGCAGCACAGTGGTGATGGTAACAGAGCCGGTGGATCTTCTGACGGCTCTTTTTGTGGAAGTATCCGGGATGCTTCGCGAGCAGGTTCTGGGAATCGGCGGCCTGTTGGACGCCGCAAGACTCAAGTTTGCCGTTTCAAGAGACCTCGGTATTTCAACGGAAAATATTTCAGCTCTGGTCGTCGGACCCCACAGCAGTGAAATGGTGATTCCGGAGAGATACACCAGCATATCGGGGATTCCCATTCTCAATCTAATGCCTCGGGACCAGTTTTTCTCTCTGAAAGATGAAATCGTGCGTGCGGGAGATTTTATCGTCGACATGGCAAAAAAATCAACTGCCTACTACGCTCCCTCGTCATGCATTGCAGAGCTTGTCAGATCGATTGTGCATGACACGGGAAGAATGCTGCCGGTTTCCATACTCCTTTGCGGTGAATACGATATTGACGGTGTTGCCATGAGCGTACCGGCGGTTGTCGGAAGGGGAGGAGTGAAAAAGATATATCTGCCCGAGCTTACCGAAGACGAGCGCCGGCGGCTTCGAAAATCTGCTGAGCAGATGAAAATTATGCTCCGGGGAGGCGGAGTATGAGCAAAATATCCGTTATCGGGGCGGGAAATGTCGGGGCAACGGCGGTTTATTATATTGCAGAGAGGAATCTGGGCGACATCGTAATGGTTGACATCGTTGAAGGAATCCCCCAGAGCAAGGGACTCGATTTCCTTCATTCGTCTGGCCTCAGACAGTACAGCGTACAGATATTCGGGACAAACGACCTGAAAGAGATCGCAGGGTCTGATGTGGTTGTGTTTACGGCGGGAATCGCACGTAAACCGGGTATGGACAGGATGGACCTTCTCAAGACCAATGCGAGAATCGCGCAATCGACGGCACGGGCCATTTCTCAATATGCACCTGAAGCAGTTGTCGTCGCGGTTACAAACCCGCTCGATGTGATCGCAATGGTTCTGCTGCGTGAAACGGGATTTGAAAAGGGCTCGATCGTGGGTATGGCCGGAGTTCTCGACTCCACGCGTTTCAGATACTTTATCGCGGCAAAGCTCGGTGTTTGGCCGGGTGATGTTCATGCAATGGTGCTCGGAGGACACGGAGACAGCATGGTCCCTCTTACCCGGTACACTTCTGTCGGCGGTTTTCCTGTTCATGAGCTTCTCGATACGGAAACGGTAGATGCGCTTGTCGAAAGAACACGAAAAGGCGGGGCTGAAGTGATACGCTATTTGAAAACCGGCAGCGCCTATTACGCTCCAGCCGCATCGGTTGCCAAGATGGTTACATCAATTGTGGCAAACGAGAGGCGGCTCCTCCCAGCCTCGGTGTACCTGGAAGGGGCGTACGGATTTCACGATATATTTCTGGGGGTGCCCATCATTCTTGGAAAAGGCGGTGTTGAAGAGATAATCGAGCTCGAGCTTACAGAAACGGAGAAGAGCTCCCTTGGCCGTTCTGCAGAGGCGGTGCATGAAGGAGTGCGGATGCTCGATTCGCTCTATAAAGAAAAGATACTGTAAAACCCGCAGACCCTCAGGCTCAATTTTCCCCGCATGTTTCAAAAATCCCGCAGTCAGGCAGTATGAAAAAATGTAATCCCGGTGCTTGCACCGGCGGCACTATCCGGATGAGAGGCGTCCGGGTAAAACATTGTTAATCGGCAGTGTGTAAGACCGGTAAAGGAGATGTGCATGCCTGAGAAAATCGTTGTCGGGGGTGGATCGGTTCTTCTGGTTGAAACCATACCGTCAAGTGCGTCGGTATCGATCGGTGTGTGGACAAATATCGGTTCACGAGATGAGAAAAAGGGGGAACACGGGTTTTCGCACTTTATTGAACATATGCTGTTCAAAGGAACTCATACGCGAAGTGCGTACGAAATCGCCGTACAGATTGATCATCTGGGCGGAGAGATCAACGGAGTGACGGGAAAGGAAAACACCGACTACTATATAAATGTTGCGGCACGGCACTATGCTGTTGCGCTGGATATTCTGACGGATATGTTCTGCAACGCCGCTTTCAGAGGAGAGGATTTCTCAAATGAAAAGTTCGTGATTTTAAACGAGATAGACCTGTCGACTGATGACCCGGAAGAATTCGCCGGAGACCTGTTCTCAAAAGCTCTCTGGGGCAATTCGTCGTTCGGATTGCCTGTTTTAGGAGAGCGGGAAGATATAGCACATACCTCACTGGAAAAATTGTTCGATTATTACAGACAAAACTACAGACCTCAGGATATGGTTGTATCCGTCGCAGGGCATGTCGGCGCTGAGGATTGCCGCGGCGAGCTGGAGCGGGTTATAGGTTCGACCGACTGCCAGTCTTCGGCAAGAACGCTTCCTCCCGAAAGGGCAGCTCCGATACCTGCAAGAAAAAAAGTCGTTTCGGAAAGGGATATCGAACAGGTGTATTTCGTCTGCGGCAGGGATGCATACGGGTACGAGGATGAAAGGCGGTACCCCCTCATGCTGCTCAATACAATAGTCGGCGGCTCTTTTTCGTCGCGTCTCTTTCAGAATATCAGGGAAAAGAAGGGACTATGCTACTCGATTGCCTCTGTTGTTACCGGATTTTCCGACTGCGGTGAATTCACAATATATTTTTCCGCTGCCGTGGACAACGTTTTTCCGGTGCTCGATATGCTGAACCAGGAGATGCGGCGAATAAAGAGGGGAGACATCGGAGCAGAGGAGCTTTCCATGGCGAAAGAGCGGTTCAAGGGGAGCTACATACTTGCCAGTGAAAGTGTCGAATGGAACATGGTCAGAATGGCCGTTCAGGAGATGATGTACGGAAGGTTCATTCCCTATGACGAGACTTTTAAGAAAATTGAAAACGTCAGTCTCGATGACCTGTATGAAACCGTTGATTCAGTGCTGAAGGGCGATGCGTTTACTTTTGCAAGTGTCGGGCCTCCGGGCCACGGTGTCCGGCTCGACGGATTTTCATTCAGTTTTTAACTGAACGTGTAGAAATACGTTGCAAAAATTTTATTTTTCTGTTGAAATGTACAGAACATGGTTTTGAAAATCTTCAAAGTAAACGCGAAAAACCCTCTTCCCGGGTATATGACGGAAGATGCAAGCGGTATCGATCTCCACGCCTCGATTGAGGAGCCCGTTATCATACCTCCCGGCGAGTACCGATGTATACCTGCAGGTATCAAGATATCCCTGCCGAAAGGATATGAGGTACAGATACGGCCCCGAAGCGGCCTTTCGCTTAAAAACGGTGTAACGGTCCTGAATGCGCCCGGCACAGTCGATTCCGATTACAGAGGAGAAATCAAGGTAATTCTCATCAACCATGGGAGTGGTCCTTTTATGGTTACAGAAGGCATGAGGATTGCCCAGATGGTTGTGGCTTCGGTCGTCCATGCGCAGGTGCGGGAAGTGGAGCTGGAACAGAATCTTGAATCGACAGAGAGGAGCGGCGGTGGCTTCGGACACACAGGCATCTGAAGGACAGGGTGCTGTCGATGAGGTGCGTATTATCCCCATCGGCGGCCTCGGTGAAATCGGAAAAAATATGATGCTCATTGAGAGTGCGGGGAGAATAGTCATCATCGATGCGGGGATGATGTTCCCCGAAGACGATATGCCGGGTGTCGATTATGTTATTCCCGATTTCTCATATGTGCTCGAGAATAGAAAAAAGGTCTGTGCTATAATACTCACTCACGGCCATGAGGATCATATCGGTGCGCTTCCCTATTTGCTCGGAGAAATCAATGTGCCCGTCTATGGGACAAGACTCACTCTCGGTTTTGCGAAAAACCGTCTTGAGGAATACTCCCTGTCTGAGAAACCGAAATTTCATGAGATACGACCGAGGGAGAAGGTCGATTTCGGCGGTATCGTGGCGGAGTTTTTCAGAGTATGCCACAGCGTTGCGGACGGCGTCGGCATCGCCTTCCATACACCGCACGGAAGTATAGTGCACTCCGGTGATTTCAAGTTCGAATACACGCCGATTGACAATTCTCATTTCGATTTTTATAAGCTTGCCGAGCTTGGAGAAAAGGGGGTGCTCCTGCTCATGTCGGATTCAACGAATGCCGAAAATCAGGGGTATACTCCTTCTGAAAAAAAGCTGAACAGCCTTCTCCTTGATACGATTCTCAATGCCGGCGGGAGGGTTCTCGTGGCGACTTTTGCGTCGAATGTGCATCGTATTCAGCAAATTTTCAACGTGTGCAAACAGGCGGGAAAAAAAGTCGCGGTTATCGGGAGGAGTATGGAAAAGAACATATCGATGGCAAGAGACCTCGGTTATCTGGATTTTTCCTCGGACATGCTCTTTTCTTCAGACCGAATCAAAAGTTGCCGAAAGGACAGAATCGTCGTTTTGACAACCGGTACCCAGGGCGAACCGATGTCCGCCCTTTCGAGAATCGCCAACAGCAGGCACCCGTTGATCGATATCGAGCCGGGAGATACGGTTATACTCTCAGCATCGATTATTCCGGGGAATGAAAAAACGGTGACGCGGATAGTAAACACCCTTTTTAAGAGAGGAGCGCAGGTATATTACGAAGGGTTCGAGGACCTGCATGTTTCCGGGCATGCCTCGCGGGAAGAGCTGAAGCTCATGCTTGCCATAACAAAGCCCCGGTATTTTATTCCGATACACGGAGAGTTCAGGCATCTCATCCATCATTCCAATATCGCACAGGAAATGGGTATCGAAAAAAAGAGGATCATACTGGCCGAGGACGGGGATGTCGTCACTATCAGCGGCGACGATATCGGCGTTACCGGGAAAGTGTCCGCACAGCACGTTTATATTGCAGGGAAGACTGTCGGGGAGATCGAAAAGACCGTGCTCAGGGACAGAAACAAACTTTCAGCGGACGGAATTGTTATTGTTATTCTTTCACTCAGGCGAACGGGACGGGAGGATGTCGGCCCGGATATCATATCCCGGGGATTTATAGACCTTCAGGAACGCGAGGATATTCGAATCAGGGCAAAAAAGATTGTGCTCGATGTACTGAAAAGATACGAAGGGGGCAGAGTGACCGACTACGAAGCCGTTAAAGCCGATGCCGTTCAGGCATTGAAGCGATTTTTTCGATCGGAGACGGCCCGTTCACCCATGATCGTTCCGATTGTTGTCGGTGATTGAATCGAGGGAGCATACTACTATGAGAAAATACATGTTTCCCGCAGCGATGTCATGCAGTATTCTCGTATCAGGGAGATAAGAGTATGGAAAAGTCTGACTGGGAAAAAGTGGTTGAAGAGAAGGAGCTTGAGGACGGTGTGCCCCGCACCTTTACGCTCGGAAAAAGACGTATCATGCTGATCAGGTTCGGCGAAAGGGTGTATGCTTCCGGTGCACGGTGTCCGCATTACGGTGCGCCTCTCGACGAAGGAATTTTAATCGACGATACCCTTATATGCCCGTGGCACACGGCGGAATTCAACGTTACGAACGGGCGTATGATACTGCCTCCTGCACTCGACGATCTTTCCAGGTATATCGTGAAGATCGAAGACGGCACGGTGTATGTCAGGAGGCCTGAAACGCAGCGGGAACCGGTTGAGGTAAAGACCGAGAAGGGGACGTTTGTGATTATCGGAGGCGGTGCAGCGGGAAGTGCAGCTGCTCTCACGCTGAGAAAAGAGGGGTTCGACGGAAGGGTTGTCATTGTGAGTGAAGATCCGGATCTTCCGTATGACAGAACGGTTCTTTCAAAGGAATTTTTATCGGGCGATATGAATCAGAATGAACTTTTTCTGAAGAATGAACAGGTGTATAGAGATCTGAGAATAGAAATATTTTCCGATTACAAAGTCATGGATGTGGATATCGATCGGAAAATGCTGCTCTTTGTGAATTCGCAGACAATGCACTATGAGAAGCTCCTCATTGCCACCGGCGGAATTCCCCGTACGCCGAATATTTATGGTGTTGAACTGCCGAATTTCTTTCTTTTGCGAAGCTTGAAGGATGCCTCAGCCATAGTTTCTGCTCTCAAAAGTACAGAAAGGGTAGTGATAATCGGCGCGGGGTTTATCGGACTGGAAACAGCGGCATCACTGAGGACGAAAAACTTCGATATCCATGTAGTCGACCCGGAAGATCCCCCACTTAAACGGGTGTTCGGTGAGGAAATTGGAAATATGATTAAAAAACTGCATGAAGAAAACGGCGTGCATTTTCACCTCGGCGTTACACCAGAAGAGATTCTCGGGGAGGGCAATATACGTGAGGTACTTCTGTCTGATGAAAGCAGGGTGCCCGCAGATATGGTTGTTGCAGGTGTCGGTATTATTCCTGCGGTTTATTTTCTCGAGGGTACGGGTCTCGCAGAGAATAACGCTGTTCCTGTGGACGGACGGCTCAAGACTAAAAATGACGATGTGTATGCATCGGGAGACGTCGCCCTTATTCCTGACCCGATAACGGGGAAAAAGAGGAGAACGGAGCACTGGGCAGAAGCACAGCGGCAGGGCCAGCATGCGGCGCGGTCAATGCTCGGGTTTCGGGGGGAATATCAGGAGGTGCCGTTCTTCTGGACGGAGCAGTACGGCAAAGTGATACGGTATATCGGCCATTCTGAAAGGTTCGATCAGGTTGTTTTGAATGGAGATCCGCACGGTGATTTTATTGCCGGTTATTTCAGAGGACGATCTCTTGAAGCGGCGGCCGGTGTCGGTCACGTGGAAGAGCTTGTTGTAATCGGAGAAATACTCAAACGGGGTGCGCGTATTTCCCCGGCCGCATTCCGGGATGAAAAGACCGATCTGAAGGAGCTGCTTAAAAAGGCGTGACGCGGAGGGCACGCCGCTCGGCGGCGGCACGACCCTCTCGGCGGACGTTTTCAAGAGAGGTGTTCTTCTATTTTCTTCTTGAGCTGTTTTTTAGGATACACACCAATGATCCTGTCGACCTCCTGTCCTGCCTTGAAGAAGAGAAGGGTGGGAATGTTCATTACACCGAACCTGAGCGGCGTTTCCTGGTTTTGGTCGATATTCAGTTTGGTAATTTTTACCCGACTCTCATACTCCTCTGCGATCTCCTCCAGTACAGGCTCCATCATTCTGCACGGGCCGCACCATTCCGCCCATAAGTCGACAACGACCAGTTTATCCGCATCGGATACTTCTTTTTCAAAATCGGAATCGGTGGTATGCGTAATTTCAGCCATCTCTCCTCCAGTGTCGAGTTTTTAATCGGATTTTTATAATTGATTTTATCCGGTGCCCGCGCATAAATATAGTATTGATGGAATGTATGGGCAATACAAATTGGGAAGTTGTGTAAAAAGGGACCCGGAAAGATTGGTCAACTCGGCGTTATAGAATTTCAGATTTGGTCGATACAGTATGTGAACCACCTTTTCGAAAGGATGACACATGCTGCGGGGACTGTATACCGGTGCTTCCGGAATGATTGCACAGATGGACCGAATCAATGTGCTGTCCAATAATCTGGCGAATGTCAATACCCCGTCCTACAAACGGGATACAACTATCATGAAGTCCTTTCCCGAGATGCTCATCAGGCGGATCAACGACGACGGTGTACGCGTCATACCTCCCGGGTCGTATGATCTCATGCCGGTTGTCGGCAAATTGGGAACCGGCGTCGAAGTAAACGAGGTATATACGCGCTTTACGCAGGGCGCGTTCAAACAGACGGACAACGCTTTCGATCTCGCGCTCGAGGGAGAGGGGTTCATCGCCGTTCAGACACCGGAAGGCGAGCGCTGTACGAGAAACGGCAGTTTCCTGATAGACAGGGACGGATATCTGGTGACAAAAGACGGCTACAGGGTGCTCGGTGAGAACGGGCCGATACAGATAAAGAAGAACAACTTCATCGTTGATGAGGACGGCACTGTATTCGAGAACGACGAGTATACCGGCGACCCGTCGCGCCTTGTCAGCATGGAAGAAAATGAGTGGAACCGGACCGTGCGGCTCGACCGCATAAAAATCGTGTCGTTCCCAAAAATTCGCTACATAAAAAAGATGGGTGAAAGCCTGTACAGAGCGACCCGTTACTCAGAACCGGCATTTATCATGCAGCAGAACCGTCCCAAGGTGCGTCAGGGGTTTTTAGAGGCATCAAATGTAAATCCGGTAATCGAGATGGTCAATCTCATCGAGGTTCATCGGACATACGAGGCAAATCAAAAGATGATTCAGGCCCACGATGCTGCGCTCGGCAGGGTTATCAACGAGGTCGGCAAGGCCTGATGAATTACCGGAGGAGGAGAAAATACCATGATGAGATCGTTGTGGACTGCGGCAAGCGGGATGATAGGACAGCAGTTCAATATCGATACAATCGCTCATAACCTTTCGAATGTTAACACGACCGGGTACAAAAAGGGGCGTCCGGATTTCGAAGACCTTTTGTACCAGACACTGCGCGCGGCAGGAACACCGGCAACCCGGGATACGCTTGTCCCGACCGGTATTCAGGTCGGCCACGGGGTGCGCCCTGCAGCCACCCAGAAGATGTACACGCAGGGAAGTCTGCAGAACACGGGCAATGTACTGGATCTCGCAGTCGAGGGGGAGGGTTTTTTTCGTGTCCAGCTCTATGACGGAAGCTTCGGCTACACCCGTGACGGAACATTCAAAATAGATGCAAACGGGCAGATCGTAAACAGCAACGGCTACAAGCTCAGTCCCGAGATAATAATGCCGCGGGGTTTTGTGTACTCGGACATATCGATCAGCCAGGACGGCCTCGTAACAGTAAAGGTCGCAGGCAACGATACACCGATCGAGGTAGGACAGATCAATTTGTACCGATTTGTCAATCCGGCAGGGCTCAAGAATATCGGCCAGAACCTGGTAAAGGTCACCTCTGCTTCCGGGCCGCCCATCGAGGGAAGACCAGGATTTACCGGAATGGGAAAACTGCAGCAGGGGTTTCTGGAGATGTCGAACGTGCAGATAGTCGAAGAAATGGTGAACATGATCGTCGCGCAGCGTGCATATGAGCTGAACTCAAAGGCGATCACGACATCCGATTCAATGCTCGCGACGGCAAATGCGCTGAAGCGCTGAACCGGTGAAAACATCCGCGGGTATTTCATGTAGAGAATAACTGCACTGCTCCTCTTCGCCTGTTTTTTCGGAGATTTTCAGGGGGCGATGGAGGTTTAGAGAGCATTCAGCCATGACCATACAGAACGTTCAACAAATGGTGCAGCCCAACCTGCCGATTTCCTTTAACGGGAGCAGCGAAACAAGGGGGCCCGCATTCATCGAAATTTTCAGAGATGTACTTAAAACGAAGGATATAAACAGAATCAGACATCTTCCAGGGACTGCCGCGTTACTCAGGCCGTCCGAAACCGGTGGGGCGATACCTGTAGAAAAAGGCGTTGAAATCGGCTCAAAAGGGAAGAAGCCTGTCAATAGGAAACTTCTTTCGGCATGCCGGGATATGGAAGCTCTTTTCACAGGCATCATGCTCAAATCCATGAGAGAAACGATTCACGAAAATGATTTCTTCGGCAAAAATCTTGCGAAAGATATTTTTAGTGATATGTTATACGATGAATACGCAAAACTCATGGCGAAAACCGATCAGATTGGTCTTGCCCGCCAGATATATGACCAGTTAAGTGAATAGGAAAAAAGCTGGAATATCAGTATTTTACATCCTTTTTTTATGCGCCATTCCGTTTACCGCATCGGCTCAGTTCGTTTTAGAGGATTACCAGAGCCTGCTTTACGGGAAGTATTATCGAGACTTCTACCCCCTCATGATACAACAGCATACCCTGGGTTCCGTCGAAATGTCCGATTTCAGCGACGATCCCGCGAATGCAGATCGATACGTGACGAATACCGTGGGCACGGACGCCGGTGAGGGACTCAATCTCGAGGGAGAAATCGATCTCAATCTCGGCTACGGCAAGAAATTTACATTGAAGAAGGGTACGGTCGTCGGTGCGGGAGCCCAGGGAATCGATGAAAATCTCAACCTGGATCTTATCGAGCGTATTCTCCTCATGGGCATGATAGGCGATCGGCTCTACGTTGAGTTCGATTACGATTCGGAAAGAAAAAAGGAGAACCTTGGGGAAGAGAAAAACATATACCATGTCGCCTATCTCGGGAAGGATGGTGAGTTCGTAAAGGAGGTTTCGGTCGGGAACAAGGAGCTTTCCATCGAGGATACGCGCTATATTCCCATTGACGAGGGCAATCAGGATTCATTCGGTGTTCGCGCCCGTGCCGGCAGGGGAAACTTCACGGTCGAGGGACTTATGCGGTACAACGTCGCGTTCGAAGGAACAAAGGAGTTTACCGGCTCGAAGAACAGCGTTGTAATGGATGCGCTCGATGTGGAGTACGCGACCGGGAAATTTTTCTTTCTCCCGGATACGCAGATCGACACCGGCTCGCTTCTGCTGTACCGGTCGACTAGCAGTGGTGAAGAGATCATAGTCGACGGGAAAAAATTCAGGCTCATGAGCAGGGGCATAGATTACGATTTCGACAATTCAAACGGCCGCATATACCTGAACGATTCCCTTGCATACGGTGAGGAGCTTATTGTCTATTACAAGAAAAATGGGAAGGGAGTCGGTGATTCATCACTGGGGGTTAATGCGATCATCGATACAGGCGGTGTTCGCAAGAATTTCAACAGTACCGACTTTTCCGCTTACTTCGATGCCAGCGGTACATACCTCTATCTGAAGAGGAGTGCGTTCAACAGCTACTGGGAGCTAAAAAACGGCTATCTTCTCGAGGAGTATGAGGGTGCCGTGCTCTACGATGTAGGTATCCAGCTCCTGTACACCGCCAACAAGGGGATAAACGATAATTACGCCGGCCTTCTTTCCCAGTATGAGATCGATATGGATCACGGCGCAATCTTCTTCAATTTCAACGATGCTTCGGGAGCCTTCTACCCACGGCCCTTTCCGGGAGAGTACCCGTATACCGATCCTTCAAACACGGTGAATCCGTTTAATCCGGATGACCCGGCAAATCTCGTATACGGCGGCGTGACCGCACCCCCTTCCAAGAACTCCGTGAATACCATAGAGGTTTCTTACAGCTATAGCACCGAGAGCTACTTTCTGGATTTCAATCTCGTGCCGGGCAGCGTGGAGGTTACAATAAACGGCAATGTGCTCGATCCTCAGTACTATACGGTGGACTATGATCTCGGCTTCGTGACTTTCTCGGAAGGCGTTATCAAGCCTTCCTCAGCAGTCGTGATTCACTACCGGTATACGACTCTCGGCAGCGGGGATATGAGCCTTTTTTCGGCGATCGGGCTCACCTACGACGCCGGTCCCTTTCTCGCGCGCAACGTTACGGCCTATGAAACCGGGGTGAAGGGGGGGGAGGCTCCTGAAGTCGGAAAAGAGCCGTCCAGCGCACTGGTTAACAGCACCCGGATGTCGCTGAAGCTCGGTGCCGTTAAAGAGGATGAAACCGGCCTGTATACCGAATTGAATGGTGAAGCGGCGGTCTCCCGTTCGAATCAGAATGTCTACGGCAAGGCGGTGGTTGCGGACATGGAGAAGGGGGATGTGTTTACCGATATCGACATGACCGATGAGAACTGGATGCTCGGCAGCAGGTCGTCGATTCTGCCGGCTGCTCTCGGCACGAGAGGGAACGTGATCTATAAGAATTACTGGAAGGAAACTATTTTCGAGGGGAACGTATTGCAGAAGCTCTCGTGGGACATACCCTCCGGCAACGTTTTTTCATACAGCGAGAAGGCAGGCCCCTACAATACGGCGGACAAGCCAACAGGGGGAGCGGACAGCTCTCTCGTTATCGAGTACAGCTTTTCTGCAGGGAGCACGAATCCCTACATCACTGTGTCAAAAGCGGTCGGGGGACAGAATTTTTCAAATTTCGAGCGATTGAACCTTCTTTTGAGCGGCCAGGACATCGCAGGAAGCGATATACACGTATACGTCGAGTTGTTGCAGACATATGATGAAGATATTAATGCCAACGGCATCCTGGACGGGGAGAGCTCGATCAATGACAGAGGTTTTTCTATAACACCGTTCGGCGGACAGCAAACGGTAATCGGCACAGACCGGGAAGGGAAGAGCAACGGACGGCTGGATTCCGAGGACCTGGATAACGACGGTGTTCTTGATACCGGGAGTGAGGACGGGGTCGTCATACAGGGAGAAAGCAGGCCGTATGCTGCAGATCTCGGGATCGGGAGCAGCGGGTGGAGTTTTGTGTCTCTCGATATACTCGACCTTGTTGAAGACAAGCCCGACATTTTTTCGTCACCTGCTGTTTTGAGAATCACTGTTACGACCGGAGATGCCACCCTCAGTCAGAATACCTCCGGTAAGCTGCTCATAAACCGGATATGGTTTTCCGGATCCGATATTCAGAACAACAGCCCCGAATATCTCAATATCAGCGAGGTGTCCGTCGATGAAGATCCGGTGGTAAAAGAGAATGCCTTTTCCCGGGCCTTCCCGGGTCTCTATGAAAACCTTCATGGAAATGCCGCATACAGGAGCAGGAATGAACTTGTGGAGAAGGTGCTGCGTTTGTATTTCACCACCGATCAGCCTCTTTCGCAGGGAGAGGAGGCGACTGTCTCAAAGGCCTTTCCGACACCGCAAAACTTCTCGTTTTACCAGGAATTCAATATGTACCTGTACCTGCCCTCGAACCAGACGGTACCTCCGCAGATGAATTTCTCCCTCGAATTTTTAAGCAGTGAAAATGAAGGTCTCGCCGTCGATATACCGGGGAGCGGGATGGTGCAGGGATGGAATACGATTACTGTGGATTTGACTGAGGTGTATCCCGTGAGCCTGAACGGTCAGTCCGTAGGCAGCATGATACGGACCGGCAGTTTGAACATCCTGAAACGTGTCTCAAAGGTGACGTTCGGTCTCAAAGCCGAAACAGGGGATATAACCGGTATTCCTAAAACAAGTCCGTTCGAGATCTGGCTCGACGAATGGCATCTCGCCGGCAGCAGGGGCTACTGGGACAAGGCGTTCTATACGGAGGGTACACTCGGATACAGGGGAGACGCGTTGCTGTTGGGAGGATTCGCGCTTGTAAGCAATCCGGCCGTGACGCTGGGGTATGAACGGCGCGAGGGGTATTTCTACGATGCAATCGATGATCAGAGCGATACATATTCCGGGAGTTTTGAATCGGATTTCTTTCAGTATCTGAATACCAGTGTATATCTGAGCAGGGAGAATATTCGTCCGAAGAGAAACGAGGAAAAGCTCCCCGAAAACCTCGATATGGACGGATCGGTTCTGAAGCAGTCGCACTCGGTGAAGCTTGATTTTGAAAAAAGTTATATACCGGTGCTCGAACATTCCTTCGATCGCATAGTGACGAACACGAACGACATCGAACTGACAAAAACCGACTACCGGCACGAGGACAGCACAGAGTACAACGAAACGCTCTGGTTCAAGCAGAGCTACGATCTTCCATTCGGTCTTTCCCAGTCATTTACATTCAGCAGGAACTGGGTCGACAACGATACCTCTATCGTTGTCCCTGCATTGAGCCTCGAGCCCTCCGAAACGGAGGAAGCGACCCTTAATCAGATAGAGTCGCTCGATATTAATTACAGTTGGAAGAGCAATCAGGTATCGACCTATATGAGCAGGGATGTCGAGTATGACGGAGAGTATGTACCCCGTACCGGCGAATGGCTTGATTCCTATTCCTACAAGCTGAGCAGGCTGTTCAGGCCGCCTGACGAGAACCTCGAAGGAGGACGACTGGCATCGAAGACCGATACATACGGCATCGGAGCGGATATCCCCCTGGAAAAATCCGTTGGATTTTCTTCATCCTTTGATAATGAGATTACGGAACAGAACTTTCAGCGTGCCGGTTCGGCGCGGGATACGGCTTTTACAGACAGCATACATCTGGAGTTTCCCTTTTACTTCCTCGGTGACCAGCGCGTGCAAATTACACCGGCGATGGAGCGCGCATTCACAGGTGATTACCGGATTGCTGCAACCAGCCTGACCGAGGGGGATATTCTTCTCTCAAGCTACTCATACCTGTTCATGCCTCCCTTCTACTATATCAACCCGATAAAAGGCCTCGGAAGAAATAAGGATTACACGGCGGTCGATCTTTTCAGTGATACGACGAGCATCGCGGGGACGGCAACGAATACGCTGTCGAATGCCTATAATCTCGATACATCTCTCGAGTACGAGAAATGGTACATCCCGGTATATGTAGGTCTTTCAATCGACGGGGAAACACAGCGTGACGGAGAAACGTACCAGCAGACAAGGTCCTTCAGTACGTCCACGACCAACAACATTCGCTTCAAGCGGCCCGAAGGATTGTATAAAAAAGAGCTCGATGTTTCACTCGCCTATTCGACGGAAAGAAACTATGCAACCAAAGTTATTGCCCACACCTTTGAAATAGGGGCCTCCTACACCAGGCTGGAGAGCGAGCATAGCGGCATAACGCTTGATCACGAGATTACCTACACCCTGCAGAGGCAGAAAATCGGCAGCAGTAAGATGTACCTCTTTCCCGACGACCCATCGGGAGAAATCAGTGTCGCTGAAAGGCCGGACAGTGATTCTGTGTCGAGCGCTGTAACCTTTCGATACCTCTGGGAGTACCTGCTTACCGGCAGACCGTTCTTCGCTTCTTTGGCGAAAAGTCTTGATTATACGGCATCGGTGCAGAACGTCGAGAGCGTAAAGCTGGAAAACATCTACACCTTTACCGACAGGGAAAAAGCCGAAAGCTTCAGTAATATTCCTTTCAGGTTGACGCTTGAGCATGCCTCGGACTACCAGATGACCGAAAATGTTCTGTTCGGTATGAACGCAAAAACAGTTGTCGGTATTGAGGAGAAGGTGCTTCCCAACGCACCGGAGGGAAATATTCTTCCCTCCATGGGTTTTGAATTCGGTATATCCCTCAAAGTGCTTTTCTAAAATCCTCGCCAATTAGAATGGTGTTGTTATTTACACCAAAAGGTGTGTATTATCACACCGTATTCGTCAAAATTCTATTCTATAGATATCTATTACTTTAGCCGGCAAATCATCGTTTACTATCAACATCCCCAACTCTATTTATAGTACCAAACCCTCTCGACACTGATTTACCAATGCCCCAGTAATCCGGGATTTCGAAGTTTACGGAGAAGGTGCCGAGGAAACCAAGCATTGGCACGCCCTTTAATGACGTAGGAACTTCTTTAAGCTTTTTGATATCTACTTTGATAGGCGAAGGCACTGTATAACCAAGGCTTTTTGACATTGAAAGTATATTACCAACAAGAATCTTTTCCAAAAGCTCTTTTCTCTTTACCCAACTTCCAAGCCTCTGGTATTTATCATAGTTTTTCTCATTTAGAGCAAGCCAGGGGGTGAGAAATTGATATTGTTTTAAGCTGTCAATAACTCCTATTGAAATATTGTAGAATTCTATTTCTTTAGTAAGAATGGTATAGATTTGCCCTCCTAATAAGATTTTTTTTAACACCAGATCTAAGCCAGTAAGGAGTTCTGCACCTTCTTTGCATCCAACAAGCAGACATTCATTATTGATAACTTTGTACTGAACCAGTGGGTGAAAATAATCAAATGTTCCATCTTTATGATGTTGATGAAGTAATCGTTCTTCAGGATAGAAATTGGCCACCGCTCCTCGCAAGTCTTTTGCTTTAACCTTTATACCCAGCGGGGAGTCAAATTTGAGTTTTAGAATACAATGTTTTTTCTTTTCGCTCAAAATATTAGTATTCCTTCATCAAAGACATTATCTAAAACCAAACCGCAATCTGTAGAATAAAATCCATCTCGTAAGATCCACTGTCCCAAATATTCAGTTGCAATATCTTGTGGATCAAATCCAGGTTTTGCATATACATCAATGGAGATTTTTGCTATCCTCCCTGCAATTGCCTTCCACGCCTCTCTACGCCTCCAACGATCCTCTTTTTCGTTTGCTTTTAACATCTCATCTTTTAATTCAAGATCCTGTTCTATAACGAGAAAGGTGTGTTTTCTGCGTTCCTTCCCCCGAAGCAGTTCATGGACAGGATCATCTTCATGCCATCTTGCAAATCTTTCAAGATGTATCATCCCCGTATCCTTTTTTGCTTTTAAAATCTTAAAATAGCGATTTGCGAGAGTCAGAATGTTCTTTTCTTCAATCTCCATGATTTTTTCTATTAATTGTCGAGTAACATGCATGTGAACATCATCATATATCATACTAGAATATCGTTTGTCCTGCTCATTAACTAGATCAACAATTTCAACAGTTCCCAGATTAGGTAACCTACCGTTGCGATTACAACGGCCTGCAATTTGGACCATACTATCAAAAGGAGCAAAATCCCTTATTACAATATCCATATCAATATCAATACCTGCTTCCACACACTGTGTTGATACAACAATACACGATTGATCATTTTTAATAATGTCAATAGCTGCCAATCTATCCCTTGGGGTTACATCTGCAGTAAGAAAAAGTAATGGGACATAAGAAAATTTAGTAGGCCAATCTTTAGCAAGTTTATCACGGACAAGCCGTGCACTTTTACGAGTATTCAGTGTAATCAAAACACGCTTATTTTCAGATAGCCATATGTCACGTCGCTTTAAAATTTCATCACAAAATTCACTTATATTAAGTTTTTTCTGTAATTTGAATATTAATTGATACCGATTAAATGACTCAAAATAAGGAGAATAGTTTTCTAGAAGCGGAATTGAATCAGGAAAGATTGAAGGCAGCGTAGCTGACATTAGCAAGACACTGCTATTGCCAATTCTTACCAAGCACTTTAAAATCTCTTCCAATGGTTTCCAAAGTTTACAAGGAAGAGACTGTACCTCATCCATTACAATCAAAGCATCGCATAGATTATGAAACCGCATCTGATACCTTGATTTTGAATCCATAAGTGTCATCAAGAATTGATCATAAGTTGTGATAACCAGTTCTGTTCGCCAAGTATCAATAAAAAAATGTTCCGTCTCTTCTTCCAATCCTTGCCTGTATTTTCTATCAGAAAGAGAGTGACTAGTTAAGAACCATGATCCGTCTACCTCTTTATTGCCAATTGTCAGAAGAGACTCGTATTCTTTTGTAGTCTGGTCGATCACTGATAGGAATGGTAATACAATGACAGCTTTGGGAGATGTTCCAGAATTTATATCTATTTTTTTATCCATCTCTAAAAGCCATGTAGCAGAAAGCAGAGTTTTACCACTGCCTGTGGGAGCGGTTAAGTTAAAAATACCTGGCCCATCGATATAATTAATTCTTCTTTCTATCTCTCTTCTTATAGATTTTCGAGTCTTATTGACCTGTGTAGCCTCAGGTGTTCCAATTTTTTGTCCCACCCATTCTGGCATCCAGTGCTTTGTTTCTCTTCGTATGTATATTTGTGGATCTTCCACAGCAAGAAAAGCCTTATCTGCTTCAAGCAGAAGAGAAAAAAGTAATTGGGTTTCAAGTCTAAATGTTATGGCATCTTCAATTGATAATTTTTCAAAGGCGGATAGGACAACATCATCAAGATACTTTTGTGCTCTTGCCCATGGACGATCTGCGAGATTTAGTCTTGAGATGTTGAAACCACAATATCGTTCTAATAATTCACTTTGCAAGAATGCAATCTGACGCTTTAAAATACGTGGAAGTAATCCAGTTCCTATCTCTCGCATTCTTTCTACCGAGGGAAGTCCTCTATGATGTCCAAAAATAATAGCTGATACCATCAATGTATCCAATACATTCCAATCTTCATCTTTTGCCAGTAAGATAGAAAGGAGCGTAGACATTGGCGTATGTGCCTTTTCTATCGGATCACCGTTATAGGCAGATGGATTTTTGATATAATCTTGAAACTGTTCTGTCCCCTTACCACTATCATGTAGAAAAACTACTTTCCGGATGAGACTTCTCATTACAGGTGATATTGTAGTTTTCGAGTGCCAATCCAAAAGACTATTTATTGCTAACATAACTTGGTTGATATGTTGAGAAAGTTCTAAATCTGGATGTGATTTAATATTGTTCATAAAAACAACAGTACCGTATCATTTACTTTATAAGCCCACCCTGTTTCTACTGGAATTCCCTTTGCATCACGTTCCATAAAATATATAGAATGAGAGAAGATTCTATCAGGCATAACGGACCTTGGCATCTGGAGTGAGTGAATTGCCAGCCCCTTCTCAAATATCTGCTCTATATCCAGAATCCCTGCTTCCTGTGGAAAAACAGACTGGATCTCATAAACCCCTTTTGGCATCGGCAGAGATTTATCTGTACTGAGATACTCAATATCTGCCATCATTTCAGAGAGACCAAGGGAAGGCTGAAAATACCATCGTTTATACCTCAATCTTTCTTCAAGTTGGAGATTATAAGGTTCAGGGACAGAAAACCAAATTGTATAATTTGGATTAAACAACCATTCTTGAAGTATTAATGTTGCCTTTTCGGGAACAGTCTTTTTGTCAGTCTTTTGGGTACTCTTTATAACCAATGGTAATGGAGCAGGAGGATCTTTCCTCAATTTTACTCTGTGCCAGTGTGTTTGAGGTATCTTACCAGAGACAGCAATATTTGCTGGCTCAAGCATAACCTGTGGCTCATCTTTTTGTAAGCCTAGTATAGCACCTAAAACACCCAGAATCACAGTTCTAGGTGGTAATGGGTAACTCAACGCACTAGCCGATGCCTCGGCTCTTAGAAAATGGGCAAAACGTCCTCTTAATCGGAAACTTGTTAATTGCATCTGCTGCTCCATTTGAGTTAGTAAAGAATCGCTAGCCTTCTTAAGGTAAACTTTCTATATCAAAAGTCTTCCAGCCTGTTGGTAAGGCGTCTGTAAATAGAATATCAGGAGATTTTGCATAAAGTATCTTGGCTATCCTATGCTCCTGCTCCTTTGTCCGTTCAATTAGCAATGTGAGATCCAACTTGTAGTCCTTCGGTGAGGCCCATTCTTTTTCCTTTTTTATATCAGTAGCGACCATTTTTACATAGTCATGTAGTCTACCGAATTGGAATTCTTCTACTTTATTATACTCAATGTCAATCAACAAATGCGGAATCTGCCCTACCTTTGTCCGGGTATTTCCAGAGACTCGAACCCCATGCCACATTGCTTGTAACAGATAATTATAGTCTTCATCTGTCATCCTCGAAATCTCTGCGGAGTGCTCATTGGCCACGCCAGAAAAGCCAATCAGGGCATAACGTAGTCCGAAATAGGTTGTGAATGTCCCCTGCGTTTTCTCCAGCCCGCTGGCAAAGATGGATGTGCCATGAATATCTACCTCTTCTGCCTGGTGTAAAACCTCGCCCATATTGATTTGAACGGCACCAGTCATTGTCTTTGGCACAGGCTCCCATTTTGCTTTCCTTCTACTTTCTCCTTTCACCTCTTCAGCCTTGAAAGCAAAAGAGCTGCCAAAGAGTCTGGCGTCAATAAATGCATCCAGAAGAATGTCGACCAATTCCGCTTTATTTGCTTCTAGTTTGTTTTCTTTTTTTAGGTGATGAACGACCCTACCGGTCAAATTTGTTGTCCTTCCCTCGATGTTATCGACCAAGATATCTCTACCTTGGGCCTTCATAAAATCCCTGGCAAATCGTTTTAGCCGAACATCGGTCACATAATGGGTTCCATCTGGAAGGACCCGAGGCCTATTCTCATCCGGGTCGCCGTTTGGATTACCCATCTTGATATCATAGAGAAGCAGAAACTCGTGTCTACTTGATAAAAATTGCTTATTCATCTCTCTCCTCCTATTTGAGTTCTATTATCAGCCCTTTTAGGGAGAATCGTTGTGGTCAAGGACTGCCCTAACAGTAAATAATAATTAGTTGCCTTTTCATCTAACTCAATACTGTCTCCCAATTGTACGCCAAGCCTTCCAATCTCCACAACCAGTTCCCTAATATCTGCACTGCTTTCGATTTCATAAACCAGTAGTTTTTCCCTAATCTTTATGTATAGACCTGGAATATCTGACCCTTTTAATGTCAACCGTTTGAGCCAAGTGAGGGCATTAGCAGCAACATTAATATTCCTTGCCCCTTGAACCTGAAGTACCTTTCCATAAAGCACTCCGAGCAAAAAGGCATAAGCCTTTTCAGGAGTGTCAATCCCGCTTTCCGGTCCAAAATAGGGTTTTAATCTTTCCACCTGGGGTTCATAAAAGTTACATGCCATCTTCATTACCTCCAGCCTTTTAAAGTAATATATCCACCAGCACAAATGCCTTATCCAACCAGCAAATGTCAAATAACACTCTCCTGTTTTCTTATTTCTCCCTTCATAAAGAAGGTCATTTTCGACCCCCTTTCCCTTCTCAATTGCCTCCATCCAATACCAACGAGCCGTGGTCATAATCTCTGCCCAGAATCGTGTAACAGGGATAACTGTTTTATGATAAATAGACGTAGCAATATTTCTTCTCAATTGCCGTAGCTTCATACTCGTATTTGCATCTTTTGATTTCTTATCACCAGGCCTATAAAAGATAGCCCTTAATGCTCTAAGTGATAAATCAGGGAAAAAAGTGATTTTCTTATCCTTGAAATAAACTACTTCTGGAAAAAGAGGATGCCTCCAGCTCCTACATGCATTATTAATTTTTGAAAGCTCTGCTAATCGGGTAGGAGGCACATTGGTTATCATGCCAGTAACATTCTCAATTTCTTGGCCCACGGTGGCCCAGAGAAATGTGAGATTCAATATACCTTTTTCCTCTTTCAGTTTATCAAGTATGGTTATTTCACTCTCTTCTGTGTCTGAAAGTACATTTTTTGTGAAATCTTTTTCTATGTTTCTCCGAATTTTTTGTCGTGCCTTATAATCTATTGTTAGGAAAGGTATAACAATAGTACTATCACCAGTAATATATGTTATAAAAGGATTCCGCATGTGGGGGCCTTTTTTCAGTAAGTGAAATTTGTAGATATAGAGCAGATCAGCACATGCGTTACAAAGTCCATACTTTTTCCACGCCTGTGCCGTATCAATATCAGGAAATGCACCAGCCCTATCAACATTACTCAAATTGATACCCGCACCTCTTAATGAATTTGGAAAAATGGTAACACCTGATCTCCAACATAATGAACAAACTTTATCATCTTGAGCAGGTGCATCACGAGTACAATATTTGATTGTAGATAGTTCACTCATTAAATAATTTAGATATTCAAGACGCTCTCCAGGCCATTTATTTTTACTATCGGCCACCGTTATTATGACAGTTCCTTTCTCAGACGGAATAAGATCGATAGCCGCAGAATAGATGTTTGGCCAGGTCAAATCTTTTCCAGTGTTAATTATATTACCATCTATAGTTTTGATATTTGGTCTATCGAGTATACTATAAACCTCATTAAAATAACCTGCCCAGGGAGCCGAACTCTGACCGACCTTCTTAAAGTATTGTAAAGTTATCTGTTGCGTAGTGGAGTTCGGTGTAATGGACCCCAAAAACTGGACAGCGTCTTAAGATTGTGGATAACTTGATT